>NZ_JBIVQC010000008.1:0-158390 GCF_044754925.1 Pseudarthrobacter sp. NPDC092424
ATGGGCAGTGTGAGAACTTCCATCCTGGAAGACCTCGACGTCTATCCACGAACCAGCCGCCGACCCTCGACTACACCCTCAACTGCGAAGAGCCGTCAAAGCAGGAGATCTCTCAGCTTTCGAACTGGCCACTTGGCCTATATTGGAGCCTCTTCGATCAACGGTAACCGAGCACGTAGCCGGAAGAGATGAGGATCCTTCGCTCAAGGAGGATTGAACCACCATGCCCACCCCGCTGCCTATTCGTGTGCGGGTTGGCTCCCGTTGTCGGCCTGGGTCTTAGTCTTCACAGCGCGATCAACCCATGGGCGCAGAGGCCCCGGGAACAGGGCATTTGTCCATGCATAGTCCCGAAGTATTGCGGGCAGCTACGTCAGCTAGGTACGCAACGGCTAGGCGGTGCATTTGTAACTAGCGGGATTGCCGAACGTTGTGGCCACCTTGGCACGGACCAGGGTGTCACCGATGCCCACACTGCAGTGCAGACGGGTCGCCCCAAGTACAGCGTGCTGCAACTGCCGGGCGTAGGCCTCCGGATCCTCTGCCTGCACGCCGACGAAGGCTTCATCCCAGCCGAGCACCTGGACGGTGGCACCGGGCTGCGAGCGGAGGATCGCCATGACCTGTTCGGACGCCGCGAGGTAGGCCTCCTGGTCGACGGGCAGGATGACGGCGTCGTGCACTTTCCGCGCAGCGATCCGCAGGGGCATTCCCGAGCCGACGCCATAGGCACGGGCTTCGTAGGATGCCGTCGACACCACTGCCCGCTCGGTGGGATCACCGCGGCCGCCAACAATCACCGCCTTGCCCGCGAGCTCGGGCCGGCGGAGTACTTCCACAGCTGCAATGAACTGGTCAAGGTCCACATGCAGCACCCAGGGTTCGCCCACAAGGCCCAGTCTGCCCCTGCGGCGTGCTCCACACCACCGCCCCCATCGATTGCTCCGTAGCGGTCCTTTTGACACCCCAAGACGGCAGTTGCGGAGCAATCGATTCCGGAAAACGCCAACGGCGGACCGCCCGGGAAGGGCGGCCCGCCGTCGTCGTCATTGCGGAAAGCGTTAGCTGAACAGCGCCGACTTCGGTTCGTTGTTCCTGACCTTCCGCCAGCCCAGCCACAGCAGCAGCGAGAACAGCGGAATGGTGGCCAGGGTCCAGAGGCCGAGGTGGAAAACCTCGCCGGACTTGCTGGTCATCGTGTCGAACCCGATCAGGATGGTGATCACCAGCAGGGAGGCCAGGCCCACCCAGCTGCTCCACACGCCGCCCGGTGCGGGCAGGGCAGAAACCTTGCCCTTCTTTGTGCGCAGCGCGATCTGGCTGGCGAAGATGGCACCCCACGTGAAGATCACGCCGATCGAGGCGGAGTTGAGGGCGAGATCGAACGCGTGGGAGCCGCCAAGCCAGATGTTCAGCATGATGCCCACCAGGTACACGGCGCCGATGGCCAGGATGGCGGCATACGGCACGTGGTTCTTGGACATTCGGGTAAGCCATTCCGGGGCGTGCCCGTTGTTGGCCATGGTGCGGAAGATCCGGCCGATTGAGTAGAGGCCGGAGTTGCAGGAAGACAGCGCAGCGGTGATGACGATCATGTTCATGACGTCACCCATCCATGCCAGGCCCATCTGGCCGAACACGGTAACGAACGGCGAGGTGCCGGCCACGTACTGGTCCGAAGGCAGCAGCATCGCCAGCAGGGTGACGGAACCAACGTAGAACACCACAATGCGGAGCACGACGGCGCGGATCGCCTTGGGCACTTCCTTCGCCGGATCCTGCATTTCGCCGGCGGTGATGCCAACGAGTTCAATGCCGTTGTAGGCAAAGATCACGGCGTTGAGCACCAGAATCATGACCAGCGCGCCCTTGGGGAACATGCCGCCTTCGGCAGCGAAGAGGTTGGCCACCGAGGCGTTGCCGTCACCCACCTGGGCGTTGGTGATGACCATGAAGGTACCCACGGCCAGGAAGATGACGATGGCACCCACCTTGAGGCAGGAAGCCCAGAATTCGAACTCGCCAAACGCCTTGACGCTCAGGAGGTTCACGCCCACCAGGAGGAGCAGCGCCGCGATCGCAGACATCTCGACCGGAACGTTGGGGAAGAAGAACTGGAAGTACAGGCCGATGGCGATGAGTTCGGCGATGCCGGTCATGGCCCAGTTGATGAAGTACATCCAGCCCGACAGGTACGCGCCCTTCTTGCCGAACATTTCGCCGGCGTAGCTGACGAAGGAACCGGAGGTCTGGCGGTACATGATGAGTTCGCCGAGGGCGCGCATCAGGAGGTAGGCGATGACGCCGGCAATGGCGTAGGAGAAGATCAGGGCGGGGCCGGTGGAGGCCAGCCGGCCGCCGGCACCCATGAAGAGTCCGACGCCGATGGCACCGCCCATGGCGATCATGGTGACCTGGCGGCCACTCAGCGCCTTCGCGTAGCCCTCAGCGCTGAGGGAAGAGTCGGCGGCTGTGGATGGCGCCGCGGCGTTCTTAAGTTCTGTTGGGGTTTGGGACACAACTATTCCTTGTGGGTTGGGGTTTTCGCCGCATCCGGTGATAGTATGACCTGGCTCACATATTCGGTCTTTTGCTCGTCAGGCATCCGTTTATGAGCGCAATTGGGCACACCGCCGAAGCTCAAGCGGCCTATCCATCCTACAAGAAATTTCGTATACCACCGTGACCCGGGCTACAGCCCGCGGTGGCTGGGCTCACGCGGGGCCTGCGGGAACCGCCTGCCGGCGGCGCCTCGCTTTGGCCAGACGGGTACCGATGAGCCCTTGGCGGGGGCTGAAAAGGTACACCAGGGCGAACACCGTGCCCTGCGCCAGCACCACCATTGCGCCGGAGGCGGTGTCCAGGTAGTAGCTGAGATAGATGCCGGCCACCGAACATACTGCGGAAATCGACGGTGCGATCAGGAGCATCCGCGAGAACCGGTCAGTCAGCAGGTACGCCGTGGCGCCCGGGATGATCAGCATGGCCACCACCAGCACCACGCCCACGGTCTGCAGCGCAACCACCGAGGTCAGGGCCAGCAGGCCTAGCAGGAGCGCCCCAAGCCGCCGGGGCGAGAGCCCGATGGCGTGCGCGTGGGTGGGATCAAAGGCGTACAGCGTCAGGTCGCGGCGCTTCAGGATGAGGACCACCAGGGCCACCACGCCCAGCACCAGCACCTGGATGAGGTCCGGGACACTAACCCCCAACAGGTTGCCGAAGATGATGTGGTTCAAATCCGTCTGGCTGGGCGTAACGGAGATCAGGACAAGGCCCAGCGCGAACAAGGAGGAAAAGACGATGCCGATCGCCGCGTCCTCCTTGACCCGGGACGTATTGCGGACCACCCCGATCAGCGTCACGGCCACAAGCGCGAAGACCAGGGCTCCCAGCGCGAACGGCGCACCCACGATATAGGCCAGGACCACGCCTGGCAGGACCGCATGGGACACCGCGTCGCCCATAAGCGACCAGCCGATCAGCACCAGCCAGCAGCTCAGCACGGCTGAGACGACGGCGGCCAGCACCGTGGTGAGCAGGGCGCGGACCATGAAGTCGTAGCCCAGGGGTTCCAGGAGCAGTTCCATCAGGCCGTCCGCCCTTCCGCACGGCGGGCATCCCGGTCCAGGACATCAAGCCCGAACGCCATGGCCAGGTTTTCGGGCTGCAGCACTTGTTCCGGCGGCCCGTGCATGAGCACCCTGTGCATCAGCAGCACCGCCTCATCACACAGCCGAGGCAGGGCGTGGAGGTCATGGGTGGACACCAGGATGGTGCAACCGTCCGCTGCAAGCTCGCGCAGCAGCCGAGTGATGGTGGCCTCGGAGCGCTTGTCCACACCGGCGAACGGTTCGTCCAGCAACATGGTGGTGGCACCCTGCGCGATGCCGCGGGCTACGAAGGCGCGCTTCTTTTGCCCCCCGGAGAGCTGCCCGATCTGCCGGCCGGCGAAATCCTGCAGTTCCACACGCTCCAGCGCTTCATCCACCGCAGCCCGGTCCGCCTTCGATGCCCGGCGGGTGAAGCCCTGGTGACCATAGCGGCCCATCATCACCACGTCGCGGACGGACAAGGGGAACTGCCAGTCCACGTCCTCGCTTTGGGGCACGTAGCCGATCCCCCCTTCCCTGCGCGCCCGGGACGGCGGCTGTCCGTGGATCCGGACCGTCCCGGCGTCGGGCTTCACCATTCCCATGATGACCTTGAAGAGGGTGGATTTGCCGGAGCCATTCATCCCCACCAGCCCGCAGACCCGCGCCGGCTCCAAGGCGAGGGATGCTGAATCCAGCGCCAGCACTTCGCCATAATGGACGGTGACGTGGTCCACCAGGATGGCAGGGTGCGTCATGATTCGGCTCCGGCGAGAGCCTTGATAATCACGTCCGCGTCGTGGCGGATGAGGTCAAGGTAGGTGGGAACGGGCCCATCCGCTTCGGACAGCGAGTCGACGTAGAGCGTCCCGCCGAATTCCGCGCCGGTGGCCTCAACCACCTGCTGCATGGGCGCGTCGGACACGGTGGACTCGCAGAAAACGGCGGGAACCCGGTGCTCCTTGACGTATTCGATGGCGCGGGTGATCTGCTGCGGGGTCGCTTGCTGCTCGGCGTTCACAGCCCAGATATACACCTCTTTAAGCCCTGCGTCGCGCGCCAGGTAGGAGAAGGCGCCTTCGCAGGTGACCAGCGCCCGCTGCGATTTGGGCAGGGCGGACAGGCTCTTGGTCAGCTGGTCCTGCACCGCCTGCAGCTCCGCTTTGTAAGCCTCCCCGTTGGCCTTGAAGGCGGCAGCGTTCTCCGGGTCCAGGTCGGAGAAGGCCATGACCATGTTGTCTACGTAGATCTGCACGTTCAGCGGAGACATCCACGCATGCGGATTCGGCTTGCCCCGGTAGGAGTCCTCGCCGATGTCCATCACTTCAACTCCGTCGCTGACCACGGCATGGGGCACGTCCAGTCCCTCCACGAACTGGGAGAACCAGGCTTCCAGGTTCAGGCCGTTGTCCAGGATCAGGTCAGCCTTGGACGCCTTGCGGATATCCCCGGGGGTGGGTTCGTAGCCATGGATTTCCGCGCCCGCCTTGGTGATGGACTCCACCGTCAGCTTGTCCCCCGCAACGTTTCGGGCGACGTCGGCCAGCACCGTGAAGGTAGTGAGGACCACCGGCTTGCTGTCCCCGCCGTTCCCCTCGGCGCCACCTCCGCAGGCGGTGAGGACCAGTGAAAGTACCACTGCGGCAACGGCCGCGGCGCGCAGGCGCACGTGCTGGAGCGCACGGACCTGGGACCGCCGGTTCGGGACGGCTACTTTGGCGCACCGAAACATATTTTTAGGCATACCGAATATTCTAGTTGACGCGGGTACGGCGGGCAACGCGGCGGCGTCCAGCCGGCGTCCATGCAACGGCGATAGGCTGGGCCCATGCCTACTGCCCGCCGTCTCCCGCCGGCACCACATCCCCGTATGTACCGTTTCTCGTCCCTGGATTACTGGGCCCTGGGCGCGTACGTCGCCATCGGAGTGGTGTTCGGGATAGCGGGAGAACTGCTGGCCCCGTTCCTCAGCAGCCTGGCTCCGTCCCCCGCCGCAGTCTCCTACGCGGTAAACCTGTTGTTTTATGCCTCCGTAGGCATACTGGCGCTGCTTGCGGCCCGCAAGGTGGTGCGCCGCGACCTCGAGGTCCTTGCCACGCGCCCGTGGTTCACCCTGCTGATGGTGCCGGCCGCCGTCGTCGGAATGCTCATCCTGACCGCCCTCCTGGTCTCATGGGGCGGCGAAACGGAGACATCCGCCAACCAGGAAGGCCTGCAGGAACTCATGCAGCAGGTCCCGGGCTGGCTCATGGTGCCGCTGCTGGTGGTGGTGGGGCCGTTCGTCGAGGAATACATCTTCCGGCACCTGCTGATCGGCAAGCTGGGCCGGCGCCTGAACGTCTGGATCTGCTGCACCCTGTCCGTCATCCTGTTCGCCGGCATCCATATCGCCGGCCAGGAGGCCATCACCCTGACCGCACTGCTGCCCTACCTGGCCATGGGGGCAACCCTGGTATTTGTGTATGTCTGGACCGGAAAGAACCTGATGTTCTCCTACTTCGTGCACGCCGCGAAGAACCTCCTGGCCGTTGTATTCATCTATGCAATCCCGCCCGAGGTCTTCGATCAGCTGCAGCAGGTCCAGCCCTGACCCGCTCCTCCGAGTGCGGCGCGGGGTGGAAGCACATTTCGGGGGTTTCGCACCGGCGACTGCAGCCGTAGCGTGGGCGCATGGGACTCAATATCCAGATCGTCGTGGACTGCCGGCACCCGCACCAGCTCGCGGATTGGTGGGCCGAAACACTGCAGTGGTCCGTGGAGGCGCAGGATGCCACCTTCATCCGCTCCATGGTCACGCAGGGGTACGCCAGCGAAGACCAGACCATGATCCACCGCGGAAACCTCGTGTGGAAGGACGGCTCGGCCATCCGCCCGCCCGAGGAAGTCGACGCAAAGGCTCCTGCCCGGCGCATCCTTTTCCAGACCGGCACGGAGGTGAAGTCCGTCAAGAACCGGGTGCACTGGGACGTTAACCTGGCCGGTAAGGACAAGGACCAGGCCCGGCACGAGCTTGAGGCGCGGGGCGCCACGTACCTGTGGTCTGCCAGCCAGGGGCCGCATTCCTGGCACACCATGGCGGACCCCGAAGGCAACGAGTTCTGCATCAGCTGAGGCCGATTACTAGACTTGAACGGTGAGCAATCAAATCCCGGCCAAAGTGTCTGACGTTTTCGATCCCACCCGCTGGCGCGTGGTGTCCGGCTTTGAGGACTTCCAGGACATGACGTACCACCGCCAGGTGGAACGTGATTCCGACGGTGGCCGGGTGCGCGACCTGCCCACGGTCCGGATCGCTTTCAACCGGCCCGAGGTCCGCAACGCCTTCCGGCCGGGAACCGTGGACGAGCTATACCGCGCCATGGACCACGCCCGGATGACGCCGGATGTCGCCACAGTGCTCCTCACCGGCAACGGGCCCTCCCCCAAGGACGGGGGCCACTCGTTCTGTTCCGGCGGTGACCAGAGGATCCGCGGCCGGGACGGCTACCGCTATGCAGACGGCGAAACCCAGGAGACCATCGATCCCGCCCGCGCCGGGCGCCTGCACATCCTGGAAGTCCAGCGGCTGATGCGCACCATGCCCAAGGTCGTCATCGCCGTCGTCAACGGATGGGCAGCCGGCGGCGGGCACTCCCTGCACGTGGTCAGCGACCTGACCATCGCGTCCCGCGAGCACGGCAAGTTCAAGCAGACAGACGCCACGGTGGGCAGCTTCGACGCCGGCTACGGCTCCGCCCTGCTGGCCCGGCAGATCGGCCAGAAGGCCGCCCGCGAGATTTTCTTCCTGGCCCGCGAGTATTCCGCCGAGGATATGGTCAGGATGGGCGCCGTGAACGAGGCCGTTGACCACGACCGCCTTGAAGAGGTCGCCCTGGAGTATGCGGCGGACATCGCGCGCCAGTCGCCGCAGGCCATCCGGATGCTCAAGTTCGCCTTCAACCTCGCCGACGACGGACTGGCCGGCCAGCAGGTCTTTGCCGGTGAAGCCACCCGCCTGGCCTACATGACGGATGAGGCCGTGGAGGGCAAGGAGGCCTTCCTGCAGAAGCGCGACCCCGACTGGTCCAGTTTCCCGCACTACTTCTAAGGCAGGAACGGCTATGAACAGCGAACCGTCCGCCGGAGTCCCCCTCAATGTCGAACCGGCACTGAGGGCCCTCTCGGCCGCCCTCCACGGCGAGGGTCCCGCCGTCGAACTTTCCGTGGACGCCGCGGGCGGGCTGGTGGTGGGACACGTGGACACGCCCGGCTGCGACGACGCCGTGGTGGTGGTCCGCACCTCCGGGTCCACGGGCGCGCCCAAGGCCGCCGTGCTTACTGTCGAGTCCCTTGCTGCGTCCTCGATGGCTACCGCGATCGCACTCAAGGGCGAAGGCCAGTGGCTGCTGGCGCTGCCCATCCAGTATGTGGCCGGCGTCCAGGTACTGGTCAGGTCGCTTTTCGCCGGCACCCGGCCATGGGTGATGGACATGTCCGGCGGGTTCACCCCCCGGGCGTTCACCGCGGCGGCGCTGGAACTGACGGACACCGTCCGGTTCACCTCGCTGGTCCCCACCCAGCTCCAGCGGCTCCTGCAGGACCCTTCAGCCGACACGCTCGCCGTACTGCGCCGCTTCAACGCCGTGCTGTTGGGCGGAGCGCCGGCACCGTCATCGCTGATGGCCGCCGCCCGCGACGCAGGCGTCCGGGTTATCAGCACCTACGGCTCCGCGGAGACCTGCGGCGGCTGCGTCTACGACGGTTACCCTCTGGAGGGCGTCTCCGTGCGCGTGGACCCGGACGGCCGGATCCTCCTGGGCGGCGACACCATCGCCGCCGGGTACCTGGAGGCGCCGGACCTTGAAACGGGCACCTTCTTCGAAGAGGACGGCGTGCGCTGGTACCGTACCAGCGACCTGGGCCGCCTGGACGACGACGGCCGGCTCACCGTGCTGGGACGCGCGGACGACGTCATCATCACCGGAGGCATCAAGGTGTCCGCGGCACGGGTCCAGGAAGAGCTGGAAAAGTCCGACGGCGTGGGCGCGGCTTTCGTGGCCGGCGTGCCGTCCGCTGAATGGGGACAGGCCGTGGCCGCCTATGTGGCGGTGGCGCCGAACGCGGACCCGGAAGAGCAGGGCACCGCGCTGGAAGGGCAGTGGCACAACACCCTGGGCCTGCTGGCCCCCAAAACCGTCCTGGCCGCACCGGCGCTGCTCATGCTGCCCAATGGGAAGCCCGACCGGCTGGCCATGACCGCTGAACTCAGCGCGCGGCACCGGGGAAAGTAAAGTGGACCTGCACCATCGCGGCGGGAGCACCATCCCTGTCCTGCCGTATTTCCGAGCCAACACGAGGTACTGACCGTGGCCACAGCCGCACAATGGATCAAAGGCGCCCGCCTTCGCACGCTTCCGGCTGCGATCGCGCCGGTGCTGATCGGTTCCGCCGCCGCCTACGAGATGGATTCGTTCCTTCTGCTGAATGCGATCCTGGCGGCCCTGGTGGCGCTTCTCCTGCAGGTAGGCGTGAACTACGCGAATGATTACTCGGACGGAATACGCGGCACCGATGACGACCGGGTGGGCCCCCTGCGGCTTGTAGGTTCCGGCGCCGCGGAACCGGACCACGTCAAATATGCAGCCTTCGGCGCATTCGCCGCGGCGATGGTCTTTGGACTCATCCTGGTGGTGATCACCCAGAGCTGGTGGCTGCTCCTGGTGGGGCTGGGCTGCGTGATGGCTGCCTGGGGCTACACCGGAGGAAAGAACCCCTACGGCTACCTCGGTCTGGGCGACGTGTTCGTGTTCGTCTTCTTCGGCCTCGTGGCCACCTTGGGCACCACCTACACGCAGGCCGGCCAGGTCAACCTGCCCGCCATCATCGGCGCGGTGGGCACCGGCCTGATTGCCACGGCGCTGCTGATGGCCAACAACGTCCGGGACATCCCCACCGATATCCAGGCCGGCAAGAAGACCCTCGCTGTCCGGCTGGGCGACAAGCATGCGCGCGAAAGTTACGTGCTCATGCTCGCCGTGGCCATCCTGCTGGTGGTGGTGCTGGCTCCGGGCCGGCCGTGGATGCTGATCGTCCTGCTGCTCATCCCGGCCTGCCTGATGCCGGCCTGGCTCATGATCAACGGCCGCAAGCGCAAGAGCCTGATCCCCGTCCTGAAGCAGACCGGGCTGATCAACCTCGGATACAGCCTGCTCTTCTCAGCCGGACTGGTGCTCAGCCACGGGTTCTAGCGGCTCGGGATCGATCAGTACGGCGGGAGGCGTTACGGGTTCTTGCGCTCCGTGGCGTCGTTCCGGATGGTGACGCCCGGGTTGGAGTCCAGCAGCGTGTCCTCAGCGTCCGCGTCCTGGACCTCGCCGGCGGAACGGATGGGCTTGGCCTTGCCGGAAAAGCGCTGGTGCAGTGCGGCCGCAGCTTCGTCGCGCTGCTTCTGGAAGAACAGGTAGCTCACCGCGAAAGCGATGAGCGCAGCTGCCACCACGGACATCAGTGCGCCCAGCTGCAGGAACAGGAAAAGCACGAACATGGGCACAAAGAGCGCCAGGCGGATCAGGGAATATTTCAAAAAGGCCACTATTCAAGTTTAGTCGCCCCCGCCGGAAGCCCTTGCTCCCGCGGGCGATAGACTTGATGGCATGCTCATCCGTGTGGCTCTGGCCGTCGCTGTCCTCGTCATCTTCGTGTATGGCCTGGTGGACGTGATCCGCACTGACGCCCGCCTCACCCGGGGCATCTCCAAGCCCGCCTGGATCGTAGTCATGATCGTGCTGCCGGTCCTGGGCGCCATCCTGTGGCTGCTGATGGGCCGGCCCCGCGGCGGTTCGGCCAGGCCGCAGGAGTACCGTCATCCCACCGCGCCGGACGACGACCCCGACTTCCTTCGCAACCTTGAGGCACGCCGCCGCAACCAGGCGGAGGCGGCCCGCCTGCAGAAGCTCAAGGATGAACTTGACGCGAAGTCACGGGAGCAGGGCGGCGGCAAGGATCCCCGCGATACCGGCGACCGGGATGCCGGCGCCCAAGGCCCGGACGGGACGCCGTAGCGCCCCGTTATGCAGGCTCGCCCCGCAGGAGCCCTACAGCCCTGAGTACGAGTGGAGCCCGTTGAAGAACTGGTTCACGATGGTGAAATTGAAGATTACGCACAGGTAGCCCACAATCGACAGCCAGGCCGCCCGGGTTCCGGTCCAGCCGCGCGTGGCGCGGGCGTGCAGGTAGCCGGCATAGACCACCCAGATGACGAACGTCCAGACTTCCTTGGTGTCCCAGCCCCAGAACCGGCCCCAGGCCTTCTCTGCCCAGATGGCGCCGAACATCAGCGTGAACGTCCAGCCGATGAAGGCGATGGCGTTGATGCGGTAGGAGAGGTTTTCCAGGCTCAGTGCGGACGGCACCAGGCGCATGAAGCCGAGCTTGTCGGCTCCGCCGGCGGCCACGGTCTTCTGCCGGTGTGCCTGGACCAGCTGCAGCGCTGACATCGCGAACGTCAGCGTAAACAGGGCGGACGAAAGCACGGCGATGGACACGTGGATGATCAGCCAGTAGCTCTGCAGCGCCGGGACCAGGTGGCCCACCGGGGTCCAGTACGCCACGGAGGCGGCCACCAGCATGATGATGCCCAGCCCCACCACGAAAGTGCCCAGGAAGCGCAGGTCGCGGCGGATCAGCGCCAGCAGGAACACGGCGATGGCCACGAACGCGCCGGTGGTGAGGAATTCGTACATGTTGCCCCACGGCACGCGTCCGGCGCCGATGGCGCGGGTAACCACGCCGGCGCCGTGGATAACGGCGCCCAGGACGGTCAGGGCGACGGCGACCCGTGCGGGGGCGCGGCGTTCGGCTGCGTACTTCATGTCGGCGTCAGCCATGGCCACGCCGGTGGCGCCGGCCGCCTTGGCAACGGACGACGACGGCCGCTCCGCACGTCCCGCGGGCCCGTCCAGGCGGGACGCACCGGAGTCCGCCTCGCCGCCCGCCGCTGCGGCGCCGGCCCCCACGACGGCCGGAACAGCAGCCTGTTCTCCCGCCTGTGCGGCCTTCAGGTCGATGGCGCGCAGTGCCTTGCTGCTCTTGGCCAGGTCCCAGGCGAAGGCGATGAAGGCAACGGTGTAGGTGCCGGCCGCGAGCAGCATGAAGAGCTCGCTGTACTGGCCCATGGTTTCGTTGATTCCGTACGGCATTACTGGTCCTTTTCGGGCCCTGCGGGGCCGGCTGGGGTGGAGGTGGAGGAAGGTTCTGTGGCAGCGGCGTCCGGATCCAGCTGCCATTCGGCGGCCAGCAGCTTCCGGATGGTGTCGGCTTCTCCGGCCAGCCTGTGGTCTTCGCCCCGGGCCAGGAGTCCGTATTCCACCATAGTGCGGCCGTCCTCGGAGGTGCCGGCGCGCACCCAGACGCGGCGGCGGTTGACGTAGAGGGAGGCGACCAGGCCCGCCACTGCCAGCAGCGCGAAGATCAGCGCGTACATCTGGCCGGGGTTGTGGTGGATGTCCACGCCGATGTAGCGCTTCACGCCGTCGAAGCTGATACTGCCCTTGCCGTCCGGCAGGGTGTAGCTGGTGCCCGGAGCCAGGGTGATGCCGCCGGCATCCAGGTTCCGGGCGTTCAGCGGCGTCAGCTCCGCCACGTCCAGTTCGAAGACGTTTTGCGGTGCGCCGGCGTCCAGGCCCAGATCGCCGTAGAACGAGTTCAGGGTCAGCTGCGGGTTGAAGAGATCCGGGTCGCCGCTGAAGGACACGCCCTCATCCGTGACGAACGCGGTGGGCAGGAAGAAGCCTACGAAGCCCAGCTGGTCCGGCTTGGCGTCCGGGACCTTGATGACCACGGAGGAGTAGTAGTTGTCGCCTTGCAGCTTGGCCACCACGGGGCCCTGCATGGCCACGTTGCCTTCGCCGTCGCGGATGGTCACCACGGGCGCATAGCCGTTGCCGGTCAGGTAGATGCTGGTGCCGCCCAGGCTGACCGGGTCGTTGACCTTCAGGATTTCCTGCTTGGCCGGCGCGTCCGGGCTTTCCCTGGTGGTCACCGCGGCGGAGAAATCGATGGGCTGGCCGAACTTGCCCTGCGATTCACGGTCGAACGTGATGTCGAACTTGTCCAGCTGGACCGAGTAGGGCTCCAGCTGGCTGGACTGGAAGTTGGTGCCGGGCGTGAACTGGTCGTAGCCCACCAGGGTGTTCACGAATGTGTCGCCCTCCACCAGGATGCGCTGGCCGCTGTAGCCGAACAGGCCGCCGGCGGCCACGGACACCAGCACGCCGATCAGCGACGTGTGGAACACCAGGTTGCCCACTTCCTTCAGGAAGCCGCGCTCGGCCCCCAAGGATGGCCGCGCGCCGTCGTCGTCCCTCACCTCAACGCGGTAGCCGCGCTTCTTCAGCAGCGCCGCGGCACGGTGGATGGCGTCCGACGCCGGGATCCCGGCGCGGGCGGGAATGGCCAGGGTGCCGTACTCCGGCAGGCGGGACAGGCGTTTGGGGGTACGCGGCGGCTGGGAGCGCATCGCCTTGTAATGGGCGATGGCGCGGGGAACCACGCAGCCTATCAGGGAGGTGAAGAGCAGCAGGTAGATGGCGGAGAACCAGACGGAAGAGTAGACGTCGTAGAGCTGCAGCGAGTCCAGGATCCTGCCGTAGTCGGGGTTGTCCTTGATGTATTGGGTGACCACGGAAGGGTTGGCGGGCCGCTGCGGGAACAGGGATCCCGGCACGGCGGCCACGGCCAGCAGGAGCAACAGGAACAGCGCCGTGCGCATGCTGGTCAGCTGGGTCCACGCCCAGCGGAGCATTTCCCGGGGGCCGAGGACCGGCACCGCCGCGTCCGGCTTTGCGCCGGCCCTTGCGTCTTCGGCGTCAGGCTTCGGACCGGTCACGGCAGACTTAGCTTCTTCGTTCACTCGCTCGCTCATCAGATTGGCAACTTCACGTCGGTTTGGAACCAGTACTGCAGCCCGGTGACCCAGGTACCCCACACGCCGCTGGCCATCAGCAGTCCCAGCAGCACCAGGATGCCTCCTCCGGTGCGCTGGATGGCCACGCGGTGCTCGCGGAAGAACGCCATCACGCCCATGCCGCGGCGCAGGCCCAGCGCAATCAGCAGGAAGGGGATGCCCAGGCCCAGGCTGTACACGAAGGCCAGGAAGGCGCCCTTGGCCGCGGATGAACCGCCGGAGAGGCTCAGCAGTTGGACCGCGGAATAGGTGGGGCCGATGCACGGCGCCCAGCCGAGCCCGAAGGTCAGGCCCAGCAGCGGAGCTCCCCACAGGCCGGCCGGCGGTTTGGCGTGAATCTTGGCGTCACGCTGGAACCAGCCCAGGCCACCCATGAACACCACGCCCATCATGATCACCACGATGCCCAGGAGCTGGGTGATCCACGCGTTCTGGCTGCCCGTGACGAGGGTACCAAGCTGTCCGAAGGCGCCGCCCAGCAGGACGAAGATGGCGGAGAAACCCAGGACGAACAGCCCGATCCCGGCGAGCATCCGGCCGCGCTTCTGCTTCTGCAGGTCCACGCCGCTCAGGCCTGTGACATACCCCAGGTATCCGGGGACCAGGGGCAGCACGCACGGGGACAGGAAGGAGACCAGTCCGGCCAGCAGGGCCACCGGGATGGCCAGCAGCAGCGAACCGTTGAGGATGGCTTCGGCGAAGGGGCTGTTCACGGCCGGCTACTCTGCCACGGCCGCGGCGATGAGGGCCTTCAGGGTGCCGCGCTCGATCTCGCCGAGCACGCGGGCGGACACCCGGCCCTGCTTGTCCAGGACCAGTGTGGTGGGAACCGCTCCGGGCGGGACGAGTCCGGAGACGGCCAGCAGCACTCCGCCGTCCTTGTCGTCGAAGCTGGGATACGTGAGGCCGAAGGTCTTGTCGAACGCTTCCGCGGTGGCTTTCTCGTCGCGCAGGTTCACGCCGAAGAACTGGACCCCCTGGTCCTTGAATTCCTGGTGCAGCTCCTCGAGGATGGGGGCCTCCACCCGGCAGGGTGCGCATGCGGCGAACCAGAAGTTCAGCACCGTGACCTTGCCCTGGAAGTCCGCAGGGGTGATGGCCGTGCCGTTGAAGAGCGTTCCGGTGACCTGGACCGGGGCCTTGCGGTCCGTTGCGGCGAACTCGGTCACGGAGCCGTCTCCGGCCACGTAGTTCTTGTTGTCCCCGGCGCGGGCCTGCTTGGCCAGGGCGTCTTCCTGGGCACACGCGGACAACCCAAGGGTCAGTGCCGCCAGGGTGAAGCCGCCGGCGGCCAGTACGCTGCGCCGGGAGGCGAGGGGCCCGGCGCTGCGGGGCTTGCTGCTGTTGCTGTCAGTCACTATCAGGCTCCAGGGGTGCTGGCCGCACCCGGAAGAAGGGAGGCCGCCGGCTCGGTGTACTCGACGCGCAGAAGCACGCCGGCGTCGTCGAACACCAGGGAGGTGATGGAGGTCAGCGTGCACTCGCGCTTGCGCGGGTCGTGCCACAGCGGTTTGCCCTCGGCGCTGAGCCGGGTGGCCCAGATCGGGAGCTGGTGGCTGACCATGATCGCTTCAGGACCGGCCGTGCCGTAATCGCTGCCGGCAAGTTCTATTGCACGCAGGCGCGCTTCCTGGACCGCATCCATGACACGGGACGCCTGCTGCTTGTAGGGCTCGCCCCAGGACGGGCGGAGGGGGTTGACCAGGTGTGGCCAGTGCTTGGGCTTGCGGAGTTCGGCCTTGGTGACCTTCAGGCCCTCGAAGTAGTTTTCCGCCTCGATGATCCGTCCGTCAGTGTGGATCTCCAGTCCCAGTGCCTCTGCCGTGGGGCGGGCTGTCTCCTGGGCACGGTCCAGCGGGGACGCTGCCAGGTAGGTGATCCGTGCCCCTGCGGCGGCCCGCCGGGCGAAGTGCTCCGCGAGCATTTCAGCCATCCGGCGGCCCAGCTCCGAGAGGTGGAATGCGGGCAGCCTGCCGTACAGCACGCCGTCAGGATTATGGACCTCGCCATGGCGGAGCAAGTGGACAGTGGATTGGGGCATGTTTACCAGTTTCTCAAAGATGGCGTGCGATCCGAAATCTTCTACACCCGGTAGAACTCAGGATTTTGCAAAAAAGTTCCCGCCCGGGGGAACAAAAGATGCAAATGCATGTTTATACTGAATGCAGCGGTTAGTTGAGGCTTCAACAGATGAAGCGTCAATGGCCTCAACGCAGACAGCACAGCACTTCCACCTCAAGGAGCATCACCATGGCACTTCCCGCAGACGTCACCACCGGCACCTGGATCCTGGACAACTCCCACAGCGAGATCGGATTCACCGTCCGTCACGCAGGCATCAGCAAGGTCCGCGGCCAGTTCACCGAAGCGGCAGCGACCCTCGAGGTTGCCGAGGACGTCGTCGACTCCAAGGTCAACGCCACCATCCAGACCGGCAGCTTCGACTCCGGCGACACCAACCGCGACGGCCACGTCAAGGGCGAGGACTTCTTCGACGTGGAGAAGTTCCCCGAGATGACCTTCGTCTCCAACGGCCTCGTGGCCAAGGGCAACAGCTACGAGCTCTCCGGCGACCTGACCATCAAGGGTGTCACCCGCCCGGTCGTCCTGGAAACGGAGTTCAACGGCGTTGCTGTCGACCCGTTCGGCAACACCCGCGCCGGCCTCTCCGCTGAGACGACCATCAGCCGCAAGGACTTCGGCCTCACCTGGAATGCTGTCCTCGAGACCGGCGGCGTGCTGGTCAGCGACAAGGTTGCCATCAACCTGGAACTGGCCTTCATCGCCCCCGCAGCATAAGCAGCTTTCTCCCAATTGCATCAGCACCCCGGGCACCCGGCTTCAGCAGCAGGGCGCCCGGGGTGCTGTGTTTAAGCGGGTTATCCCCACAACGCGACCGTGCAGGGGTACGGTTGAGCTAAGCCATGCCGGGGGTAGGGCAGGATCGATCCCGGCAGTACCGTTTTGGAAGCATTTCTGGAAAAGGACCGCCCATGAGCACTCCGCCCGTCCCCCCGCCGCCCGGCCCGAACGATCCCCGGCATGGGGACAGCTCAGCGAACCAGCCGCCGCGCTATGGCGAAAATGCCCCGCAGTACGGGCAAAACGCCCCCCAGTACGGGCAAAACGCTCCCCAGTACGGCCAGAATGCCCCGCAGTACGGACAGAATCCGCCGCCGGCTCCCGGTTATGGGCAGCAGCCCGGAGGCCAGGCGCCGTACGGCCAGAATTCCCCGCAGTACGGCCAGGCACCCTACGGCCAGTCCCCTTACGGGCAGCAGCCGTATGGCCAGTCCCCCTACGCCCAGTACCCCTCCGAGCAGCCCAACGGCGGCGGCAAGGGCCAGGCGCCGCAGCTGGTCAATGTTTCGTTCTGGCTGCTCATCGCGTCCGGGGCCATCTTCCTCATTTCGCTGCTGACGGGCCTGGGAGACCTGGACAACCCCATGTTCCGCGAGGAATTCGAGCGGCAGCTCGAAGGCAGCGGCAACGCGGTCAGCTACGACGACATCAAGGGCCTTATCGCCGGCACCATGGTGGTGTTCGGCATCATCGGCGTGGTCCTCTACCTGCTGGTCGCCGTCTTCGTCCGCAAGGGCAAGAACTGGGCCCGCATCCTGGGAACCGTCTTCGCCGCGCTCTCCGTGTTCGGACTCTTCGGACCGCCCACCATCGCCACCCTGGGCACGGTCCTGGGCATCGTCGCGATCGTCCTGCTCTACCTGCCGGCAACTGCTCCGTACTTCCGCCAGCAGCCGTTCGCCAACCCCTACGGCGGCGGCATGGGCAACCCGTACGGGCGGTAAAGCCCGCCCGCAAACACCAGCACCCTGTAGCCAAACCTGCACGCTTCAACAGGCGCAGGCGCCGGACACCGCCGGGATTAGGCGGTCTGCCCCGGAGCCTGCGCCCGTTGCGCGTGGTACGCCAGGATCTGCAGTTCGGTGGCCATATCCACCTTGCGCAGGTTGACCCCGTCGGGCACCTGGAGGATGACGGGGGCGAAGCTGAGGATGCTGTGCACTCCTGCCGCGACCACCCTGTCGCACACGTCCTGCGCCACGGCCGCCGGCAGCGCCAGCACCACCATGTTGGCGCCGGTCCGGTGCAGGACGGGCTCAAGGTCGGCAACGTCGCTCACCCGGAGCCAGCCGACTTCGTTGCCCACTACCATCTGGTCGGCGTCAAAGATGGCCACCACATCGAAGCCCCGGGATTCGAAACCGCCATACCGGGCCAGCGCCTTGCCCAGGTTGCCGGCACCAACAATCGCGACTTTCCAGTCATGGGTCAGACCCAGGGCCGCGGCGATGTGGCGGCTGAGGTACTGCACCTCGTAGCCGACGCCCCTTGTCCCGTAGGACCCAACGTGCGATAGATCCTTACGCAGGGTGGACGAACTCACGCCGGAGACTTCGGCAAGGGATTCGGATGAAACCCGCTCCACGCCGTCGGCCATTAGCGCGTTCAGGGCGCGCAGGTAGATGGTCAGCCGCGCCACGGCAGCCGGGGGAATTTCCTTCCCCGGCGCCCCCGGAAGGTCCGCAACAGGATGCGGGGTGTGGTCCATTGCCGTCACCATCCCATCCTTTGCGCTGCGTCGTGCCTCCACTCTAGGGCCACGCTGCCGGTGCCAACAAAGCAGCCGTATTCACGTGAAGCCACTCCCCTACTGCGCCATGGCGCGCTGGAGGACACGGTGCAGGCGGTTTTCGTCGATCTTCCAGAAATCGCGCTGGACGCCGTCCACCAGCACCACCGGGATCTCCTCGGCGTAGCGTTCACGCAGTTCCGGGCTCTGGTCCATGGACTCTTCCGTCCAGGCCAGCCCCAGCGCGGCAGTAACGCGTCCGACGGCGTTGCGCGCCTCTTCGCAAAGGTGGCACTCAGATTTGGTGATCAGGACGACGCGCGGTGTAGCCATGCGTTAACGGTAGCCCCGTTCGCGGGGACGCGGTGACGGACCGGGATGCGCGCCTTCTCGCGCGACTGAATCACATCCATCCCATAGGCGACCCAGCCGCATCAAACAGGGCGCTGTCAGAAGAGCGGTGAGAGCCCGTTCCAGCCCGGACCCACCTGGATCCGCGAAACCAGGCCGCCGGCACCGCTGCCGGGGTAGAGCCACAGCATGCCGGCACCGTCGCGGGCCAGCAGATCGGGACGGCGGTCGCCGTTGAAGTCGCCAGGGCTTACGACGGCGGTCATCGCATTCCATCCGCTGCCCACCCTGATCCGGGGCAGCCAGCCGCCGGCACCGTTACCGCGGTACAGCCATAGGAATCCCGTCGCGCTCTCCCGCGCCAGGACGTCGGCTGCCCCGTCGCCGTTCATGTCCCCCGGGCCGACGATGGCGCTGAAGATGTTCCAGCCGCTGCCGACGAGCACCCGGGGCAGGAAGCCGCCGGTGCCGTTGCCACGGTACAGCCACAGGTAGCCGGTGCGGGTTTCCCTCGCAAGGATGTCGGCCCGCTGGTCCCCGTTGAAATCGCCGGGGCCGATGATGGCGGTGAAGATGTTCCAGCCGTTGCCGATGCGGAGCCGGGGCAGGAAGCCGCCGGTGCCGTTGCCGCGGTAGAGCCACAGGTAGCCGGTGGCAGTTTCCCGGGCCAGGACATCCAGCGCACCGTCCCCGTCGAAGTCTCCGGGTGTCTCGAGGGAGTTGAAGATGTTCCACCCCTTGCCGATGGGCACGCCGGGGAGCCGGCCTCCGCGCCCGTTTCCGGGGTACATCCGCAGCTCGCCGGTGGCTGGCACGCGGGCGAGGATGTCCGTGTTCCAGTCACCGTTGAAGTCCGCGGTCGATCCGGAGAGGCTCGATGCCGGGATGGGCAAAGGAGTGAATGCATAGGGATCGCAGGTCAGGTCGTAGTCCCGGGTGTCGTCGTACCACTGCGAAATGTAGACGCGTCCCCCCGAGAAGCTCGGCTGATGGCAGCGGTCCAGCGCCTCCCCGGGGTAGTCCAGCTTGCCGGCTGTTGCCCACACCGGGACGCCTGGCAGCCGCCACGAGCCGGTGATGCCGGCCCATCCTGATGCAAACGAGTAGAGGCCGTACGAGAATTTCGCGTCCCGCAGGGCGCGCATGATGCCCTCGATGATGTATCGGTTTTCGCGCTGCTGGGCTGCGGTGGCCGTGGGCCAGGGCTGGGCCGGACGGGGCTCGACGTCGATCCACACCACCGGCGGCGCAAAGCCCACCCGTGCCAGGCTGGCGATGGCGAAGCGCGCTTCGGCATATCCCACGTTGGACAGCTGGCCGGCGAGGGTGGTGGCGGACCAGGGTCCTTGCGTCCCGTACGTGGCGAGCTGTCCAGGCGTGGGGAAAGCCGCCATGGTATACGCCTGCGCGGGCTTGCTGTTGGTCCTGGCCCAGCCCACCTGGCTCGCCAGGCACGGGTTCTCGGTGAAGGGCAGCCCCTTCGTCAGGCCGATGATGACGAACTGGGACGACGCGGGCGGCATGGGCAAACCAAAGCCGCCCGCCGCCGTCGGGCATTGCGGCCACGAGATGTCGTGGCCGTACAGGGACACGGCGTGGGCGGAAGGCGCTCCGGGGACGAAACCCAGGAGAAGTGCAAGGAACGCGAGCACCGCCGTCAGGGCCCGCCTCCGGGATCCCCGCGCGCAGGATTGAACCTCTGGATGACGAACTTCAGCGCCCATCGCGGCCGCTCCTTTGCTCCCACCCAGTTTACGGTCGGTGATTCCGGGCCGCTAGCTGCTTCTTTTTGCCGCCCGTCCCCGCCGGGCGTTCCTGGCCTCCGAGGGCGATACAACTAGACTCGAGACCATGCCCGAGGAGAAATACGTCGCCGTAGTCACCAGGCCGGTTGCGTCGCCGCAGCCCGGCGAGGCGGCTTTCTTCGACGTGGACAACACCCTGATGCGCGGGGCCAGCCTGTTCCACGTGGCCCGTAAGATGCACCAGCGCGGTGCATTCACCCTGCGGCAGGCAGCCGGCATGGCGTGGAAGCAGTTCATGTTCATGGCCCGCGGAGAAAACATGGATGACGTCCATGCGGTCCGCGATTCCGCCCTCAGCCTCGCGGTGGGCATCAGCGTCGATGACGTCAGGATCCTGGGCGAGGAAGTCTACGACGAGATGATTGCCTCCCGGATCTGGCCCGGCGCCAAGGCCCTGGCAGATCAACATCTGCGCGTGGGCCGGCGCGTCTGGCTGGTAACCGCCACCCCCATCGAGGTGGCTACGGTCATCGCCACCCGGCTGGGCCTCACCGGAGCCCTGGGCACGGTGGGCGAGATTTCCGACGGGCTGTATACCGGCCGGCTGGTGGGCGACATCCTGCACGGATCCGCCAAGGCCGTGGCCGTCCAGGCAATAGCCGACACCGAGGGCCTGGACCTCAAGCGATGCTGGGCCTACAGCGACTCCTTTAATGACATCCCGCTGCTCACCCTGGTGGGCCACCCGGTGGCCATCAATCCGGACTCACGGCTGCGCCGGCACGCCCGCGATAACAACTGGCCCGTGTATGACTTCCGGGCCGGCCGGCGGGCCGCCACCTTCGGGCTCAAGGCCGCCACCGTTTGCGGCGCCGTGTACGGGCTCTGGAAGGGCTTCGCCCGGATGCGCGGCCCGCGGCTCTAAGCCTCCGTGGCAACAGAAAAGCCCGCCGCCAGAAAGGCGACGGGCAGTTCCACGCTGTGCGAAGTATTTACTTCTTGTTGCGGCGCTGGTGACGGGTCTTGCGAAGCAGCTTGCGGTGCTTCTTCTTGGCCATACGCTTGCGACGCTTCTTAATAACTGAACCCACGAAAGTTCCTTACCAAACTAGATGCAGTACCTGTCTGATGGAAATGGTTCGCGGACTGAGCAACGAACTGACAACTGACAGATTCTTACAATGACGTAAAACGTTCCTTAACAGGGTACCGCTTATCCGGAGCGGCTCCTGACAGCGCGGATCAGGCAGTCTCGGTGTGCCCGTCCACGATGGCGCCCTGGAGGTACTGCTCCACGGCGTTTTCCGGCACCCGGTAGGAGCGGCCGAAGCGGACGGCCGGCAGCTCGCCGGCGTGGACAAGACGGTACACCGTCATTTTGGAGACCCGCATGACCTGGGCGACTTCTGCCACGGTCAGGAACTTCGCGTTGGAGAAGTTCTGCTCTGCCGACATTTCCCTGAATTCCTTTGCTGACGGATGGACACAGTGACCCCATGTAATGCCAATGCGGTGTTCTGATGCTGAGCCATCCACCAACCACCTATTTGCACACTCTAGTTGTTCATGTGGCAGAAGTGAAAGTGCCTGACGGCACTTTTAGCAGGCCGTCCGGCGCTTCCGGGCCGACGCCGCCAGCTGGTCCAGGACGGACACCGTGACGTCCCACTCCATGCAGGCATCCGTGACGCTCTGGCCGTACACCAGGTCAGCCCGCCCGGCCGCGTTCTCAGCGACATCCAGGCTCTGTGCGCCGCCCACCAGGAAGCTCTCGAGCATGACTCCGGCGACGGCCTGGGCAGCGGTGCCGCCGTCCTCCAACTGCGCCCCGATTTCCAGCGCCACCTCGGCCTGCCGGTGGTGGCTCTTGCCGCTGTTTGCGTGGCTGGCGTCCACGATCAGGCGGGGGTTCAGGTGCTTGGCAGCAAGTTTTTCGGAAGCACTCCCGACGTCGGCCGCCGAGTAGTTCGGCCCCTTCCGGCCGCCGCGGAGGATCATGTGGGTGTCCGGGTTTCCGGAGGTCGCCACCAGGGCGGCGCGGCCGTCGCCGTCGATCCCCAGGAAGGACTGGGCTGCCGTGGCGGCACCGCAGGCGTCGATTGCCACCTGGAGGTCGCCGTCGGTCCCGTTCTTGAAGCCGACCGGCATGGACAGCCCGGAGGCCAGCTGGCGGTGGATCTGGCTCTCGGTGGTCCGTGCCCCGATGGCGCCCCACGCGATCAGGTCTGCCATGTACTGCGGGCTGATGGGCTCCAGGAACTCGGTGGCGGTGGGCAGGCCCAGTGCGGTGACCTGCTGCAGGAACCGGCGTGCGGTGCGCAGGCCGGTGACCATGTCGTGGCTGCCGTCAAGGCGCGGATCGTTGATCAGGCCCTTCCAGCCCACCGTGGTGCGTGGCTTTTCGAAGTACGTGCGCATGACGATCAGCAGGTCCTCCTTGTGCTTCCCGGCCTGGCTGACCAGCCGGCGGGCGTATTCCAGGCCGGCCCTGGGGTCATGGATGGAGCAGGGGCCAACGATGACCAGGAGGCGGTCGTCCACCCCGTCCATGATTGCGCGGACTTCGTCACGGCCGCGTTCGACGACGCCTGCCGCCTTTTCGTCCAGGGGCAGCTCCGCGATGAGGTCCTGGGGTGTGGGGAGGGCGGTGAATTCGCTGACGCGCAGGTTCGAGGTGGAGTTCTGGGCTGTTGCGGTGTTCATGTGGTGGGTCCTGTTCCAGAATGGGAAGCGGGCCCGGAATTTCAGAACCCGCCGGAGAAACGGCGAAGGGCAGAGAATGATCTCTGCCCTGTTGGCTCTGAAGGTAGTTGGATGCGTGTCAGTCAGACGCGGGCCCCTCCAGAGCCAACGAAAAATACGCATACCAACGGTTTGTCATGGGAAAGACCATAGCCGCGCACCGCACCACCCGCCAAATCGTCTCCGCAACATCCCGTTTTGTGTCCAGTTACAGCCCTTAACACCCCGGTTAAGCCGTGTGAGTGGAGGGAAACTCAAAGGGTTGATGTGGTCCGACCACATGTCGTACAGTGTGAGGCAGACCACCACCGGCACGCCCAACGAAGGACGCCATGACGCACACGCTCCAACCCGGCAATCCCGAGGCGACCCCCGCTCCGGAAACCACGGACATCCCGGCAACGCGGGCACCTGTTGCCGCGCCGGCGTCGTCCGCCGCCCCCGCATCCAAGGTGCCCGCCGCGCTGAAGCGCCGGATTCCCAAGTACTCGGACCTCGCGCCGCTCATGCAGTTCAAGACGCCGGAGTTCAGCAAGGAAGCCCGCCTCAAGCGCGCCAGCACCATCTGGGAGCTTCGTGACATCGCCAAGCGCCGCACACCGCGGGCACCGTTCGACTACACGGATGGCGCCGCCGAAGAGGAGATCACGCTTCGCCGCGCCCGCGAAGCCTTCCTGGACATCGAATTCCGCCCGGGCATCCTCCGGAACGTATCCCAGATCGATCTGAGCACGGACATCCTTGGCCGGACCTCCCGCCTGCCCGTGGGCATCGCCCCCACCGGCTTCACCCGGATGATGCAGTCCGAGGGCGAATACGCCGGGTCGCAGGCAGCAGAAGCCGCAGGCATCCCGTACACCCTCTCCACGATGGGTACCGCCTCAATCGAGGACGTCGCCGCGGCCGCTCCGAACGGCCGCAACTGGTTCCAGCTGTACCTCTGGACGGACCGGGACCGCTCGCTGGAACTCATCGAACGCGCGGCCAAGGCAGGCAACGACACCCTCATGGTCACCGTGGACACCGCCGTGGCCGGCGCCCGGCTCCGCGACGTCCGCAACGGGATGACCATCCCGCCGGCCCTGACGCTCAAGACCGTCCTGGACGCCTCCTACCGGCCCGCATGGTGGTTCAACTTCCTCACCCACGAGCCGCTGACCTTCGCGTCCCTGTCCCGCTACACGGGCACCGTGGCGGACCTGATCAACTCCATGTTCGACCCCACGCTCACCTTCGAGGACCTGGACTGGCTCCGGGACACCTGGAAGGGCAACCTGGTGGTCAAGGGCATCCAGACGGTGGAGGACGCCCGGCGGGTGGTGGACCACGGCGCCGACGGCGTTATCCTGTCCAACCACGGCGGCCGCCAGCTGGACCGCGCGCCGATCCCGTTCCACCTCCTTCCGGAGGTCAAGGAAGCGTTCACCAAGGACAACACGGACGCAGCGATCATGCTGGACACCGGCATCATGAGCGGCGCGGACATTGTGGCCGCCCTGGCACTGGGTTCCGATTTCACGCTGATTGGCCGCGCCTACCTGTATGGGCTGATGGCGGGCGGCCGCGCCGGAGTGGACCGCACCCTGCAGATCCTCGAAAAGGACATGGCCCGCACCATGGCGCTGCTGGGCGCCAGCCGGATCTCCGAACTTAACCCGGACCACGTGCGCCTGCTGCGCAGGTAGGCATCGGTCCCGGCAGGTCCTATTTCTTCCGGCCGAACTTGGGGAGGTTCGCCAGGAGGTCCGCGGCCTTCGTTGCGGCACGGCCCACGCTGCGGCCAATCTGCTGGGGCACGGTGTCGTCGCTCAGCGCGGCGGCAGTTCCGCCGGGAATCACGACGGCGGGGCTCAGTTCCGCGCCGTCCCTCGCAAGGACACCGGCAGAGACAGCTTCGGCGGCAACCTCTTCCGGCGCGCCCGCGGCAGTTCGACTGGCTTCACCGGCTAAACGCGCCGCGGCGGCCGTTCCGGCTGACGGGCGGCCTGCTGCGGCGGCCTTCCCCTGGGCTCCTCGGGCGGCCGGCGCGGAGGGGGCGGCGGCCGCATTGCCGACGTCGAACGTCTCCAGCCAGTGCGAAATGCCCTCCAGCGGTTCCCGGTTCAGCGCGTAGTACCGCTTCTGGCCCTGGGCGCGCATGCTCACCAGCTGGGCCTCGCGGAGTACTTTCAGGTGCTTCGAAATCGTGGGCTGGCTCGCCTCAAGCTCCTGCACCAGCTCGCCTACAGCCTTGTCACCCGCACGAAGGGCCACCAGGATGTCGCGCCGGGTAGATTCCGCAATGACGGCAAATACGTCGTCTGTCACCATGCCTCCACCCTAGCGACATATACGCCGAAAGGCATCAACTATTTCGTGCGGTACAGGCTGGGCCGGTCAGTCGAACCATGGGTCCAGGCCGTGCAGCGGGAAGACGGCCTTCCGGGTGGCCATGATGGTGCGGTCCACGGCGTCGTTCGGGTCGAAGCCCACCTCCCAGGACCGCCACCACAGCTCCACGTCGTCACCCATCAGGCGGGGCGCGGCGGTCCCGAATTTCTCCTCGACGTACCGGCGCCAGTCCTGCGGGACGGGGGTGCGCACGGGCACCGGCCGCGCCGCGGCAATCGCCACCAGGTGGCTCCAGGACCTGGGCACCACGTCCAGCACGCTGTACCCGCCTCCTCCCGTGGCGATCCACCGGCCGCCGCAGTGGCGCTCCGCGAGGTTCCCGACGGCGGTGGCCGCCTCCCGCTGGCCATCCACACTGAGGTTGAGGTGCGTGAGCGGGTCGTCCCGGTGCGAGTCGCAGCCGTGCTGGCTGACGATCGCGTCCGGGTCAAAAGCGGCGACCAGCTGCGGCACGACAGCGTAAAACGCCCGGAGCCAGCCGGCGTCCCCCGTACCCGCGGGAAGGGCGACGTTAACCGCCGTTCCCTCCGCCGGCGCTCCGCCGGTTTCATTGGCGAACCCGGTGCCGGGGAAGAGCGTCAGGCCGCTCTCGTGCAGCGAAATGGTCAGCACGCGGGGGTCATCCCAGAAGATGCTCTCCGTTCCGTCGCCGTGATGCGCATCGACGTCGATATATGCCACGCGCTGGATACCGCCGTCGAGCAGCCGCTGGATGGCGAGGGCCGCGTCGTTGTAGATGCAGAACCCGCTGGCGCGGCTGCGGGAGGCGTGGTGCATGCCGCCGCCGAAATTGACCGCATGCAGAGCTGAACCGTCCAGGATGCGGGAGGCGGCCAGGAGCGAACCGCCGGCCAGCCGGGCTGCGGCCTCGTGCATGCCGGCGAAGGCGGGGTCGTCCTCGGTACCCAGACCCCGCTCATGGTCGTGCCTGTCGGGGTGGGCGCTGACGCGGCGGACGGCGGCCACGAACTCCGGGGAGTGGACCGTTTCCAACTCCGGGTCCGAAGCGACGCCGGGCGCCGCGACGTCAACGTGGGCCAGGTCGAAGAGCCCCAGGCTCCGGGCCAGCCGGGCGGTCAGGTCCATCCGTTCCGGTGCCATCGGGTGGCCCGCCCCGAAGTTGTAGGCGGTCATGTCCGGACTCCACACCACCACTGTTGGCGGCGCGGGCAGGGCGAGGCCGGGGAGGTATGTCATCAATCACAGGCTACCCGAGCACAGCCGTCCAACCCCCGGGCCATTACGCGGCATTAGTGGTTTACTACTGAAGGAAACCGTTTCAACCAAGGAAAGCCACATGACGCAGCGCGAGTCGGGGCCCATCGCCCGGGCAGAGTGGCAGCCGGGCTCCGCCGAGCACCAGGGGCTGTGGTTCCTCACGCGGCTGCGTGACTTCATTGACACAGTGGCCAATACGTCCCCCGCACGGCTGGCGCTGACAGCCTTCGGCATGGTGGTCCTGCTGTTCACGGGACTGCTGTCACTGCCGGCAGCTGCGGCCAACGGCCAGTCCACGCCGCTGCATGACGCAATGTTCACCGCGGTATCGGCCGTGTGCGTGACCGGACTGACCGTGGTCACCACCGCGACGCACTGGTCCTTCTTCGGGCAGCTTGTCATCCTGGTGGGCATCTTTGTGGGCGGCCTGGGAACCCTGACCCTTGCTTCACTGCTGGCACTGATGGTCAGCAAACGGCTGGGCGTGCGCGGCAAGCTGATCGCCGCGCAGTCCATGAACAACGCCGGCCGCCTGGGCGAGGTGGGTACGCTCCTGCGGATCGTCATCACCACCTCGGTTGTCATCGAAGCCACTCTTGCCGTGATCCTGGTGCCCCGTTTCCTCATGCTCGGCGAAAGCCCGGCGACGGCACTGTGGCATGGGATTTTCTACGCCATCTCCTCGTTCAACAACGCCGGCTTCACGGCCCACGCCGAGGGCATCATCCCGTTCGAGAACGACCTGTGGATCCTGCTCCCCATCATGGCTGGCGTGTTCGTGGGCAGCCTGGGCTTCCCCGTCGTCATGGTCCTGCAGCAGAACGGGCTGAACTGGAAGCGGTGGAACCTGCACACCAAGCTGACCATCCAGGTTTCGCTGATCCTTTTCCTGGCCGGCGCGCTGGCCTGGGCGGTCATGGAGTGGGAGAACGCCGCCACCATCGGCGGCATGGGTACCGGCGACAAAGTCATGCATTCCCTGTTTGCGTCCGTCCAGATGCGGTCGGGCGGCTTCAACCTGGTGGACCAGAACCAGCTGGAGTCCACCACCATGCTGCTGACGGACGCGCTGATGTTCGCCGGCGGCGGCTCGGCGTCCACGGCCGGCGGCATCAAGGTGACCACCATTGCCATCATGTTCCTGGCCATCATGGCCGAGGCCCGCGGAGACACCGATGTGAAGGTCTACGGCCGCACCATCCCGGAAGGCGCCATGCGCGTTGCCATCTCCGTGATCGTGGCCGGCGCGACGCTGGTCTCCCTGGGGGCTTTCCTCCTGCTCCACATCAGCGGGCAGTCGCTGGACCGGGTACTCTTTGAAACGATTTCCGCCTTCGCAACCTGCGGCCTCAGTACCAACCTGAGCGCCGAAGTGGCGCCCGCAGGCAAGTACGTCCTGACGGCCCTGATGTTCGCCGGCCGCGTAGGAACCGTTACACTCGCCGCTGCGCTGGCCCTGCGCCAGCGCAGCCAGCTGTACCACTACCCCGAAGAGAGGCCCATCATTGGCTAGTTCCTCAGACGCCCCCCGGCGCCCCGCCCACAACGCACCGGTGCTGGTCATTGGGCTGGGCAGGTTCGGTTCCTCCACTGCGGAGCAGCTGGTCAAGCAGGGCCGCGAGGTCCTCGCCATCGAGCGTGACCGGTCCCTGGTCCAGAAGTGGTCGCCGCTGCTGACGCACGTGGTGGAAGCCGATGCCACCAACATTGACGCTCTCCGCCAGCTCGGGGCGCAGGAGTTCAGCTCCGCCGTCGTGGGCGTTGGAACGTCCATCGAGTCCTCGGTGCTGATCACCGTCAACCTGGTGGACCTGGGCATCGAGCACCTGTGGGTGAAGGCAATTACGCCCTCGCACGGCAAGATCCTCACCCGCATCGGCGCCAATCACGTCATCTACCCGGAGGCGGACGCCGGGGTGCGGGCCGCCCACCTGGTGTCCGGCCGCATGCTGGACTTCATCGAATTCGACGACGACTTCGCGATCGTCAAGATGTACCCGCCGCGTGAGACAGTGGGCTTCACGCTGGACGAATCCAAGGTGCGGTCCAAGTACGGGGTAACGATTGTGGGCGTGAAATCCCCGGGCGAGGACTTCACCTACGCCCGGCCGGAGACCAAGGTGTCCTCACGCGACATGCTGATCGTGTCCGGCCACGTGGACCTGCTGGAGCGTTTCGCCGCCCGGCCGTAAGAGGTCAGCCGAGTTGGCGGGTGATCTCCGCCGCCCGCTCCGCCGCAGCCCGCGCGCCGGCGGCGACGATGGCGGGGATGCCCTGCTCATCGAAGGTGGCGATAGCCCGTTCCGTGGTGCCGTTGGGGCTGGTGACGGCCTTGCGGAGCGCCGCCGGGTCAGCGCCCGGCTCTGCCAGCATGAATCCCGCGCCGGCCACGGTCTCGCGGGCCAGCAGCAGGGACAGTTCCGCGTCCAGCCCCAGTTCGACGCCCGCGGCGGCCATGGCCTCCGCCAGGTAGAACGCGTAGGCCGGTCCTGAGCCGCTGATGGCCGAAAGGGCGTCCACCTGCTCTTCCGGAACCTCCACCACGGTGCCGGCGCCCCGAAGGACCTCCTTGACCGCCTGCAGCTGCCCGGCGCTGCAATTGGTGCCCGGCGAGACCGAAACCACTCCACGTCCCAACTTGGCGGGCGTGTTGGGCATCGAGCGGATCACGGGCTGCCCGGCCGGCAGCGCCGCCTCGAGCTGTGCGATGGACACCGCTGCCGCAACGCTGACCACCACGGTGTCCGGGGAGAGCGAGCCGCTGATCTCCCGGGCCAGGTCCGCGATCCCCACGGGTTTGACGCCAAGGACGACGACGGCGGACCCCTTGGTTGCCTGCCTGTTGTTGTCGGGTTCCTCCTCACCGGCGATCGCGGTGATTCCGTGGTGGCGCTCGGCCAGCTCCGCGGCGCGCTCGGCGCGACGGACGGTTGCCACGATGTCCGCCGGATCCGTGCCCGCCTCGACCAGACCGGCCAGGATGGCCTCGTTCATGGACCCACAGCCAAGGAATGCGATTCGGTTGCTCATGGCTCCATCATTGCAGTTCGGCGTTAATGGTGCAGGTCTCCCATGCTGGGAGGGATTCCCAGCCTGTTCCCATGTTGGACGCAGGCTGCTCACAAGTTGGGGTCCTAGCGTAATAGGTACCTCATTGAGGGTGCGAGTGATGCGGCAGGCATGGGGATGCCTGCCGGGGCACCGGAGGTCCTTGCCGGGTTTTCCCCCATTTTCCCGGCTTCGGACTCCGGTGCTCCCGCATTTAAGCGGGCTTCCGGGGCGTGTCAGCCGCTATACGCGCGCGGCCACGTGCGGCGCCGGCTCCAGCGGTCCGGAAAACACCAGCTGGTCCAGGCGGCGCAGGATCAGGCCCTCCCGCAGTGCCCAGGGGCAGATCCTCAGTTTCTTGAATTCGAACAGTTCCAGTGCAGCTTCCGCCACCAGGGCCCCGGCCAGCAGCTGACGGGCGCGGGCCTCGGACACGCCGGGCAGGTGCAGGCGGTCCTCAGACTTCATGGCGGAAATGCGCTGCGCCCATACTCCCAGATCCGAGGCCTTGAGTTCCCGCTTGACGTACGGCCCGGCCGCGCTGGGCGCGGCCCCGGTAATCCGCGCCAGGGAGCGGAAGGTCTTCGAGGTGCCCGCCACCACGTTCGCCTTGCCCAGCCCGTCAAATTCGCGGACGGCGGGCTTGAGGGTGTCGCGGATGTAGCGCCGCAGGTCCTTCACGCTCTTCGCCGTGGGCGGGTCTTCGGGCAGCCAGTCCCGCGTGAGGCGGCTGGCGCCCAAAGGCACGGACGTGGCCATCTCCGGCAGTTCGTCCTGGCCGAAGGCCATTTCGAAGGACCCGCCCCCGATGTCCAGGTTAAGGATCGGCCCTGCACCCCAGCCGTGCCAGCGCCGGACCGCGAAGAACGTCATGGACGCTTCTTCGCTGCCGGTCAGCTCCTGGAGAGTTACCGTGGTTTCGTGTTTTACGCGGGCCAGGACCTCCGGACCGTTGGTGGCCTCACGAATGGCGGACGTGCAGAACGCCAACAGGTCCTCGGCCTTGTGCCTGGCCGCGAATTCCCAGGCCTCCAGCACGAACTCCGTGAGTTCGTGCTGGCCGGCGTCGCTGATGCTGCCGTCCGGTTCCAGGTACTGGACCAGGGACAGTGGGCGCTTGTGCGAGGCGAACGGAACCGGCCGGGCGCCCGGGTGGGCATCAACAAGCAGGAGATGGACAGTATTTGACCCGATATCAAGGACGCCTAGCCGCATGGTGACATTATTCCTCGTCGGCCCGCTTGAAGTCGCGCTTGATGTTGGCCACGCCCTCGGGGTTGATCTCGAAGCCGTAGGCAGCACCCGGGTTGATCACCATGCCCAGCTCCTCGCCGATGTTGGCGATGATGGCGGCGCCCTGGGTGCCCAGGACGTTCGGGGCCGCATCGAGGTACCGGGCGTCCACCCGGCTCGGGTGCGAGAACACAGCCAGCACGGGATCACCGTCAGCGTTGGCGAGGACCAGGGGCTCCACCTGGGAGTCCTCGCCCTCGATCCCGTCCGGGCTGACGATGTAGACCTCGTTGTTCAGGAACGAAAGGATCACATCCACGGGGCTTGCGTCGGGCTGTCCGCCCTTGGCGAGCTTCTCCTCGAGGTCGTTCAGCGGAGTGGTGTCGGCAATTCCGGGCTGTTCAGTCATATATCTACCTGATCATGCACCGCCCGACACCGCAAACGCCTACTTCTTCGCGGCTGCCTTCTTCCTGGCCGGCGCCTTACGGGCAGCGGTGCGCTTGACCGGGCCCTTGGCGCGCTTCTCCGCGAGCAGCTCTACAGCCTGTTCGCGGGTCAGTTCCTCCAGGGACGTGGACCGCGGCACGGTGATGTTGGTGATCCCGTCGGTGATGTAGGGACCGAACCGGCCTTCCTTCACCACAATGTTTTTCTCCGACACCGGATCCGGGCCGAACTCGGCCAGCGGCGGCACCGCAGCGCGGGCACCGCGCTGCTTGGGCTGCGAGTAGATCTCCAGCGCCTGTTCCAGCGTGATGGTGAAAATCTCCTCTTCCGACCCGATGGACCGGGAATCCATGCCCTTCTTCAGGTATGGGCCGAACCGGCCGTTCTGCACGGTGATGAGGTTGCCTTCAGCGTCCTCGCCAAGGGCCCGTGGCAGGCTCATCAGCTGCAGGGCTTCGTCCAGGGTGACCGACTCCACGGTCATGGACTTGAACAGCGAACCGGTGCGCGGTTTGGCCTTGACGGGCTTCTTGGGCGGCTTCGGCTTGCCGTTCTTGTAGTATTCCACGGGCTGCGCCGCGATCTGTTCCTCTGTCATCTCGGGGATGACCTCGGTGACGTAGGCGCCGTAGCGGCCGTTCTTGGCCACGATGGTGTGGCCTGTGTGCGGGTCGGTGCCAAGGACGCGTTCCTCGGGTGCCGCCGTCGTCATCAGCTCAACGGCCTTCTCAGCGGTCAGTTCGTCCGGAGCCAGGTCCTCCGGCACATTGGCACGGGCGTTTTCCACCACCTCGCCGGTCTTCGCGTCGACGGTGGGCACGGTGCTTTCCAGGTACGGGCCGAACTTGCCCACGCGCAGCGTGATGCCGTCTGTGATGGGCACCGAGTTGATCTCCCGCGCGTCGATCTCGCCGAGGTTGTTCACGATGCTCAGCAGGCCGGGGTCCGAATCTTCACCGTAGTAGAAGTGCTTCAGCCAGGCGGCGCCCGCCTCCTGTCCGTTGGCGATCCTGTCCAGGTCGCCCTCCATGTCCGCCGTGAACTCGTAATCCACGTAGTCGTGGAAGTGCTGTTCCAGCAGCCGGATCACCGAGAACGCGATCCAGCTCGGAACCAGCGCGGAGCCTTGTTTCCGGACATAGCCGCGGTCCTGGATCGTGGAAATGGTGGACGCGTACGTGGACGGGCGGCCGATGCCCTTCTTTTCCAACTCCGCCGTCAGCGAGGCCTCCGTATACCGCGGCGGCGGGGAGGTCTCGTGGCCCACGGCCACGATGTCGGAGGCAGCGAGGGAGTCACCCTTGGCTACGTTCGGCAGGCGGCGTGCCTCGTCCGGGTCGTCATCGCCGCGGGTCTCGTCCTTGCCTTCCTCGTAGGCGGCCAGGAAGCCGGGGAAGGTGATCACGGTGCCGGAGGCGGAGAATTCGGCGTCCCGGCCGTCGGCGGCAACGGCACCCAGCCGGATAGTGGCGGTCGAACCCTTGGCATCGGCCATCTGGGAGGCGACGGTGCGCTTCCAGATCAGTTCGTAGAGGCGGAACTCGTCGCCGGACAGCTGCGAAGCCACCTGGGCCGGGGTACGGAAGGAGTCACCGGCGGGACGAATAGCCTCGTGGGCTTCCTGCGCGTTGGCGGCCTTGTTGGAGTAGACCCGCGGCGAGCCGGGAATGTACTCGGAACCGTACAGCTCCGACGCCTGCCGCCGGGCGGCCGTGACGGCCTCGTCGCTCAGCGCCGAGGAGTCCGTACGCATATAGGTGATGTAGCCGTTTTCATACAGCCGCTGGGCGATCTGCATGGTGCTCTTGGAGGAGAACCGCAGTTTGCGTCCGGCCTCCTGCTGCAGCGTGGAGGTGGTGAACGGCGCGGCCGGACGCCGGGTGTAGGGCTTGGTGTCGACGGCGCGGACGCGGAACTCGGCGTTCTGCAGCCCTGCGGCCAAGGACGTTGCCAGTTCCTCGTTGAGGTGCGCCACGTTGCGCGAGGTGAGTTCGCCGTCGTCGTTAAAGTCCCGGCCGCTTGCCACCTTGGCGCCGTCCACGGCGGCGAGCTTCGCCTTAAAGGAGCCGGCGTCGGCGCCGAACTGCCCGGTCAGGTCCCAGTAGGACGCCGCCTTGAACGCCATGCGCTCGCGTTCGCGGTCCACCACCATGCGGGTGACAACGGACTGGACGCGGCCGGCGGAGAGACCGCGGGCTACCTTGCGCCACAGGACCGGGGAAATTTCGTAGCCGTAAAGGCGGTCCAGCACGCGGCGGGTTTCCTGGGCATCCACCAGGGCCGAATCTACGTCGCGCAGGTTGCCCATGGCGCGCTGGATGGCTTCCTTGGTGATTTCGCCGAACGTCATCCGGTACACCGGGACCTTGGGCTTGAGCACTTCCAGCAGGTGCCACGCGATGGCCTCGCCTTCGCGGTCCCCATCGGTTGCGAGGTAGAGTTCGTCGGCGTCTTTGAGCGCCGCCTTGAGTTCGGTGACCTTTTTCTTCTTGTCCGGAGAGACCACGTAGTAAGGCTTGAAGCCGTTTTCGATGTCGACGGCGAACTTGCCCACCGGGGTTTTCTTCAGTTCCGCAGGCAGCTCGGACGGCTGGGGCAGGTCACGGATGTGACCGATGGAGGCCTCCACGATGAAACCCTCGCCGAGGTACTTGGCGATGGTCTTGCTCTTGGCCGGAGACTCCACGATCACGAGTTTCTTGCCGGTTTTGGCCTTGCTTGGCACGGTGCTCCTACAGAAAAGGGTTGCTCGGGCAGATGAGCCCATATTTGCCTAGTTCACCATATTTTGGCCGATTGTGCGCATTCCTGTGGAAAAGCGCGGGGTTGTGGAAAGGCCCTTCGGCGCTCAGGCGGCGGGGATGAGAAACCCGTCACGTACCAGGTTTTCGGCCCCGGTCAGCAGCGCTGTCCGGAACATTGCCGCGTCGAAGTCCTCTCCTCCGCCGAGCAATGCTTCCAGGGCCCCGGCGATCTGTCCGGCGGTCAGGTCGCCGTCGCACGCGGACACAAAACCGGCCAGCTCCGTACTGAGCACGTTGGTCCGGCGCAGCCCCGCGCCCTGCCGCAGCAGGATCACGCCGGGGTGCTCCGCGCCCGGCCGCTGGTGCCGTTCCTCGGTGACGTCCTCGGCCACGAGCAGGTACGCATCCTCGATGCTGTGCGTGAAGAGCCAGTCGGATCGTTCCACCGCCGCGCCCAGGTGCGGGCCGACGGGCTGTTCGATGGGGTAGGTGATTTCCTCGAAGCGCCGGATGCGTTCCCCGCCCGCTTCCGCGGGCCGACGCAGCCACACCATCCCGAAGCCGACGCCCTCAACGTTGCGCGATGCGAAGTCGGCCAGGTAGGCGGCGTAGGCGTCCCGGTAGTGTTCCCGGTCGCGGCCTTCGGAGGCGTCCCGCAGCCACGTTTCCGCGTATTGCTCCGGGCTGACCTGCTCGCGCTGGATGAACCAGGCGTCAACGTCCGGACCGGCCCACTTTTGCGGCCCTTCCTGCCATTCGGTCCCTGCGGCCACCTCCCAGTTGCCCAATAGCTGGGCTGTTCCGGCCGGCGCCAGCACTGAGGGCAGGCCCTGGATCAGCGAAGACACAATCTGGTCGCCCGGGAGCCCGCCATCGCGGTAGGTGAACTGCCCGGCCGCGTCCTCCCCGGCGGTCCGCGGGGTGATCACGAAGGGCGGGTTGGATACCACCAGCCCAAACTCCTCGCCGGCTACGGGCTCCAGCATGGACCCACACCGGAGGCTCACGCGGTCCGACAGCCGCTCCGGGTCCACGGACAGGGCCTCCGCATTAAGCAGGATGTTGAACCGCGTGAAGGCCAGGGCCCGCTCGGAAATATCCGTGGCCGTGACGTGCTGGCAGTGGTGCAGCAGGTGGAAGGTCTGGATGCCGCAGCCGGCACCCAGGTCCAGCGCCCGTTCCGTATGCCGACGGATGGTCGCCTGCACCAGCGTGGTGGACGCCTGGCCGATGCCCAGCACATGATCGTGCCGCAGGACGCCCTCCTGCTGGTGCGCGGCCAGGTCGCTCGCCACCCACAGCTCGGCCCCGCCGCTGCCGTCTTCGTTCTTATCCCAGCCGTAGGGCCGCAGGTCCGCCCGTGCCGTGAACTTCCCGGTGCCGGGCACCGGCTGCAGCAGCCCCAGCTCCACGAGCCCTTCCGCGCGGATGCCCGGGAGGGCGGCGTCGAGCGTTTTGCCTTCCTGCGGTTCCGCCAGCAGCCAGAGCCGTACGACGGCGGCCAGCGCCGCAGCGGCCCCGCCGCCGCGCGCGGCGCTTTCGGTAGCCAGCAGGGCGGGGATGGTCTGGTCGCGGTTCAGCGCGTTGTAGGCGGACTCACCGAGGAGGCCGGCCACGCCGTCCAGCGTGTAGTCCACGGCGCGCAGGTCCGCGGCGAGCGTTGCAAGCTGCTGCGGGAGGTCGCTGCGCGGGGCATCGGGGGTGTTGCCGGCGGTAAATTCGTATGAGGTGGGCACGGCTCAAGTCTAGGGGCGGGCGCGGACGTCCCCGCGGTCCCGGTAAATTGGAGGCATGGCCCTCCCCCTCCCTTCCTTCCCGCGCGCCCTGGCGGCCACTGCCGCAGCCGCCGTCCTCGTGGCGGGCACCGGCTGCGCGCCCCGACTCACCGTGGAAGAGGCTGACGTACCGGCCTGGAAAGCCACCGCGATGCCGTCCGCCGGCGGAATCGTGGCCGAAGGCTCCGGCAAGCTCCTGACCGCCCGGCCGGTCGACCGCACCCAGGAGCTTCCGGCCGGCGCATACACCGTGACGCTTGTTTGCGAAGGCGGCGGCAAGGCGTTCCTGGCCGTCAGCTCAGGCGGGAAGGATGTAGCCGACCTCGGCGCCGCCTGCTACGGCACGCCTGAGCGCGCGAAGGTCACCCTGGCCGCGGACGGGCCCCTTGAGTTCAGCATGTCGAGCGTCGACGCGCCCGTCCTGTACGCCTACCACGTGGTGTCCGCCGAATAACCGCACGTCCGGGTCACCGGCTCTGGCCCCGGCCGGCGCACAGGCCTAAAGTCTGAGTATGGCCGCCTACCCGGGCGCCCCGGACCGCCGCACTCCAGGGCTCCCATCACCCGGGCGACGGTCCCGCAGGGCCGGCCGGGGAACCAGAGCGGGCGCCGTTGCAGTCCTTGGTGCTTTCGTTGCGGCCGCCGCCGTAGCCGGCTGTGAGTATACGTACGACGACGGGCGCGGCTGGAGCAGCGCCGTCGCCACTCCCGCGCCGGGCCCGCAGTTCACGCGGAACCCGCAGCCGGAGCCGGTCCCGGCCGATGAACTGGAGTCCTGGGTAGCGGAGGTCCTGCCGGGGACGGACCCGCCGGCGCTGCACGTCGAGGCGGGGCTGTTGGCGGCCGGGGAGGCTGCCATGGAGACCACACCAGAGTTGTCGCCCGGGTCCTATGTGCTGTCGCTGGCCTGCCGGAGCACGCAAAGGGTGAATTTCGCGGTCCTCAGCGGCAGTGTGGCACTGGTGGACCTGGGCCTGCGGTGCGGGATCACGCGCGAGAACGTCATCTACCTGCCCACAGGCACTGTGCTGGAAGTCCGGGTGGAGGCATCGGCGGAAGCAAACTACGCGTACCGGGTACGTCAGCTCGCAGGCGGGGCACTGGAAAGGTCAGGCAGCGCAGCCATCGGGGCAGCGGAGCGTCTCCGGGCTGGCGGCGCAATCGGCACAGTAAAGGGTGAGGGTCCGGCAGCTGGGGTTGGAGCAGTTCTCGAACTTACTGGTGGGCGCTGAGCAGCGGGTGCACTTGCCGATGGTCTTGGCTTCGTCGCTGAACTCAAGGTGCATGCGCTTGTCGAAGACGTAGAGCGAACCTTCCCAAAGCCCTTGGTCCTTGAACGTTTCGCCGTAACGGACGATGCCGCCGTCCAGCTGGTAGACCTCCTTGAACCCCCGGTTCACCATAAGGCTGGAGAGCACTTCGCAGCGGATACCCCCGGTGCAGTATGTCACCACGGGTTTGTCCTTCAGGTCGTCGTACTTGCCCGATTCCAGTTCCTTGATGAAGTCATGGGTAGTGGCGACGTCCGGGACCACAGCGTCCTTGAACTTGCCGATTTGGGCTTCGAACGCGTTGCGGCCGTCGAAGAACACCACGTCCTCGCCGTCCTTCTTCTTGGCATCGACGAGCCGGTGGAGCTCCTCCGGCTTGAGGTGCGTTCCGCCGCCCACCACGCCGTTGCCGTCCACCTTGAGCTCGCCCGGGGCGCCGAAGGAGACGATCTCATCCCGCACTTTGACGCTGAGCCTCGGGAAGTCCCCGGCGCCGCCGTCGGACCATTTGACGTCGATGCCGTGGAAGCCCTTGTATTCGCGGGTGGTCTTCACGTACTGCTTCACGGCGCCGATTTCCCCGCCTACGGTGGCGTTGATGCCGTCCTTCGAGATCAGGATGCGGCCGGTCAGTCCGAGCTTCTCGCAGAGGGCACGCTGCCAGAGACGGACGGCGTCAGGATCCGGGATGGGGGTAAAGCCGTAAAAGAGCACGATTCGGTTCAAAGCCACGTATTTAAGGGTACCGGTACGGGTGTGGACTGATCACAATTGCATAAGCACTCTTCACGCCCCTGTTGCTGGTGCCCGCGCTGGAATAGTCTCAATCCATGAGTCCGGAAACCATGGTTGAAGACATCACCGGCCTGCTCGAGGTCTGGGTGGCCGGCTGGGCAGGCTGCCGCGGATACCAGACGGCCAAGGAAGGCCGGTTCCCGTCCGCGCTCCGGTCGGATACGTCCGGCGATTGGGAATACTTCGCCTCGGACCCCACCGACGACGAATTTGCGGCGCTGGCGGCCAAGACCGCGGAGGTGCCCGCCCGCGGCCTCACCATCCTCACCAACGACCCCGCAAAGTATGCGGCCCTCGCCGCCCGCCACGGCCTGAATGTCACCTCGGACACCCAGACCATGATGATCGTGGACATGGAAACACAGGACGCCGAGGACCCCTGGCTTTCGGACGACGATCTTGCACTGACCGCCACCAGCGCAAACGGCGTCCATTTTGCCGAGGTCCGCTCCGGCGAAACCCTTGCCGCGAGCGGGCGGGTGTTCGTAGTGGGCGATACCGCGGTGTTCGACAAGATCATTACAGAGCCTGCCTTCCAGCGCCGCGGCCTGGGCAGCTTCATCATGCGCGCGCTGGCGGCGCAGGCCTTTGAGCACGACGTCCAGAGCGGGCTCCTGCTGGCTTCCGCTGACGGGCAGAAGCTGTACTCCCACCTGGGCTGGAACACCGTCTCGCGGGTGCTGATGCTCTCTTCCTCCCATGACGGCGCCGACCTCTCCCTGAGCTGATCCGGTCCTTCCTCGCGCCGGACTGCCTGGCGGAGGACGGTTATCCCCATGGCGAACCGGGCGTGCTCCGTGCGCGCCGGGTGAAACAATGTTGGGGTGAACCCCCATGACTCCCTGATTCCCTTGCTGGGCCGCGGCCCGGAACCGGAGCAGCTCCGTCATGTCCATACCATCCCTGCGCGCCAGGCGGTCCACGGGCCCTGGCCGGAGTGGGTGCACCCGGACCTGGTGGCCGCGTACGGCTCCCTCGGAATCCGGGAGCCGTTCCGGCACCAGGTTGAAGCCGCGGGCCTCGCCCACCGCGGGGTCCACACCGTGGTGGCCACCGGCACGGCCTCCGGGAAATCGCTCGCGTACCAGTTGCCTGCCCTGGACGCCATCCACCGTTCCGAACTGCGGGTGCTCGCGGAGCCGGGGAAGATCCACGACGACGGCGCGGTAACGCTCTACCTCTCCCCCACAAAAGCGCTGGCTGCTGACCAGCTGAACGCGATCCGCGCGCTGCAGCTCGCCACCGTCCGCGCGGAAACGTACGACGGCGATACCGATCCTGCGGCGCGCCGCTGGATCCGGGACCACGCCAACTTCATTCTTGCCAACCCGGACATGCTTCACTTCGGTATCCTCCCCAACCATGCCTGGTGGGCGTCGTTCTTCCGCAGGCTGCGGTACGTCATCGTCGATGAGGCGCATAGCTACCGGGGCGTGTTTGGGTCCCACGTGGCGAACCTAATGCGCAGACTGCGCCGGGTCTGCGCCTATTACGGGGCCGGGCGGACTTTTCCCGAGCCTGTGTTCATCGCAGCTTCGGCCACGGCGTCCGAGCCGGATGTTTCCTTTTCCCGGCTCATCGGTGCTCCCGTCACCGCGGTTTCGCAGGACTGCTCCCCGCACGGATCCACCACCGTGGCCTTCTGGGAACCGGCCCTGACGGAAGCGCGCGGCGAGAACGGAGCCCCCCAGCGCCGCACGGCAGTGGCGGAAACCGCGGACCTGCTCGCGAACCTGGTTTCCGCACGGGTCCGCACCATCGCGTTCATCAAGTCCCGCCGCGGCGCAGAGACCATCTCCTCCATCACCAAGCGCCTCCTGGACGAGGTGGACCCCAGCCTGCCCCAGCGCGTCGCTGCCTACCGCTCCGGGTACCTCCCGGAGGAACGGCGGGAGGTGGAACGGTCGCTGCGCGCCGGGGAACTGCTGGGCGTGTCCAGCACCTCGGCCCTGGAGCTGGGAATCGACATCTCCGGCTTGGACGCGGTACTGGTCGCGGGCTGGCCTGGCACCAGGGCTTCCTTGTTCCAGCAGATCGGCCGCGCCGGCAGGGCCGGGCAGGACGCCGTGGCCGCCTTCGTGGCCAGCGACGACCCGCTGGACACCTATCTGGTCAACCACCCGGAAGCCATCTTCGACGTCTCGGTGGAAGCCACGGTCTTCGACCCTGCGAACCCCTATGTATTGGGTCCGCACCTGTGCGCGGCTGCGGCGGAACTGCCGCTGGGCCCTGCGGAACTGGACCTGTTCGGTTCCACGGCCGAAAGCCTGCTGGACCGGCTTGTGGGGCAGGGATACCTTCGGCGGCGGCCGGCGGGCTGGTTCTGGACGCATTCCCAAAGCGCGGCGGGCATGGTCAACCTGCGGGCCGACGGCGGCGGGCCGGTGAGCATCGTGGACGCCGAGACTGGCTCGCTGCTGGGCACCATGGATTCGCCGCAGACGCACTATCAGGCGCATACCGGCGCGGTGTATGTCCACCAGGGCGACACGTATGTGGTGGAGGACCTGAACGAGGACGACCACTGCGTGATGGTGCGCCGGGCGAACCCCGACTACTACACGACGGCCCGGGACGTGACCCAGATCGAGGTGCTCGAAACGCAGCGCACCATGCAGTGGGGAGACGTCACCGTGCACTTCGGGGATGTCAGGGTGACCACCCAAGTCGTCTCCTTTCAACGGAAGGCCCTGATCTCCAACGAGGTACTCGGGGAAGAACCGCTGGACCTCGGTGCTCGGGACCTGTTCACCAAGGCCGTGTGGTTCGTGGTGGACAACCGCTCCCTGACGGGAGCCGGCCTCGTCGAAGCCCAGTTCCCCGGGGCCCTGCACGCTGCCGAACATGCCGCCATCGGCCTGCTTCCGCTGGTGGCCTCCAGCGACCGGTGGGACATCGGCGGTGTGTCCACGGCTCTCCATGCGGATACCGGCGTGCCCACGATCTTCGTCTACGACGGGCATCCCGGCGGGGCCGGCTTTGCCGAGCGCGGATTCGATAAGGCAAAGGTCTGGCTCGCGGCCACACGCGACGCCATCAAGGCCTGCGAATGCGATTCAGGCTGCCCGTCCTGCGTGCAGTCGCCGAAATGCGGCAACAAGAACAATCCCCTGGACAAAGCAGCAGCCGTCACGCTCCTCGACGTCCTGCTGCGCGATGCAGGCGACAGTCCCCTGCCGGCCGCGGTGCCGGCACCAAGCCCCGCCGGCCGTTAGCCGCGCTACGGCGGCGGACCGGCGCGGGCGTGGCCCCGGGCCGGACCCGCCACCGTCCGTTCCACGAGCTCCGTCCGGACCTCCACCGTGTGGCCGGCGCCTTCGACACAGCTGACCAATGTGGCACCGTGCCGGGCAGCCACCTCCAGCGCCACTGTGCAGGGCTCTCCCTCGGTGAGCCCCCTTAGCGCGTCCGCAGCTGCAAGCGCCGCCAAGTCCGCGGCAGACGCTGCCCTGCCGGCGAGGGCCGCTGCCTGGGCGAACAGGAGCACCACAGCCATCACCAGGAGGACCGTCAGCGCCAGCCCCACGGCCAGGACCGTGCCGGAGCCGCGTTCTCCGCAGGAGCGTTGCGCGGGGCCGCGCCTTGTGCAAGCGCGTTCCCTGCGTGAGTTCAGCGCCGTTCTACAGAGGCTCATCCCGCTAACTCGCTGCGGGTGGTAGCCCTGGCGGTGAGTGTCCAGGGGATAGACGCCCCAAGGGGCCCTCCAACCCGGTCGGTCACCGTTACGGTCAACCAGCCGCCATCGGCCGAGACGACGGCCGAGGCCGAGTTCCCGGAGAGACGGGCGACGATGTCCTGGACGGCGGCACGATCCTCACCGCGGGCCAGGGCGCGGGCGCCGGCGCGTGCTCCTTCTTCGAGCCGCACTTGCGTGACCCCGGCAGCCGCAGCCGAGAGCAGCAGGGCCAGGAGCAGGAGTACGGCAGGGAGCGTTACGGCAAATTCCGCAGTCACCGCACCGCTGGACCGGGAAGGATGCACGGCCGGCACCCTGCTCATGGCAGTGCCAGCGCCGTGCGGATCAGCGTCAGGAGGAAGCCCCGGACTTCCTCGCTGCGGAGAATGAACACCAGCAGCCCGGCAAACCCGACGGCGGCGAGGGTAGCGATGGCATATTCCGCAGTGGCCATCCCGGCTTCCGACGCGAAGAGCCTTTCCCTGCGCCGGACCGGAAGAGCGATAACCGACGCTGTCGCAGGGGCAGGGGCAGGGGCCGTGCGGCCGGACGGCGCTCCTGATGCTTCTTCCATAGGCTGCACCAGCCGAAGTGCCGGAGGGCGGGTGGCCTCGGCTGAACGGTCTGATGCCGTGGCGTTGGGTGCCCCGGCGCCTTTCATGCGGTGGCTGTAATGACGGGCATACATGTGCAGGTTCCTTTCGTTATGCCGGCGGGGATCTGCCGGCTGCTTCGACTCTTCCGGTCCGCTAACGGTGCCGTAAGGCGGCATTGCCTGTAAGTGGACAAAGACCGCAGGCAGGGCAGCTGTGGAGGACAGGACGCGCAGGTGCAGTTGAAGGTGCCGGCCACGTCAGGACGGAACCAGTGCCAGCAGCACCGGCAACACGCCGAGGCAGATGAAGGCCGGAAGTGAGCACAGGCCCAAGGGCACTACGAGCTTTACGCCGAGCGACGCTGCGCGCTTTTCGGCAGCCCGGAACCGTTCCCTGCGGAGCCGCGCTGCCTGCGCGTAGAGGATTGCCGATGAGGGCGCGCCAGTCAGGGCCGCGAAAGCCAGGGCGTCGCGCAGTTCCAGGACCTCGGGAAGCCGCACGGCAGAGCTGCGCCAGGCCGTTTCCCAGTCCGCGCCGATCGCCAGAGCCGAAACCACCGGACGCAGGGCATCCCGGTAGCGGGGTGAGGACACCGCCGCCACCAGCTCCAGGGACCGGCCGACACCCGCGCCTGCGTCCAGCATGGCTGCCACCAGTTCAAGCATCATGGCTGTGTCCCGCAGCCCTGAGCTGCCCTGTTCCGGGCCCACGGCCTGGTGGACGCTCCGGCCCGGTTCCCGGACCAGGAGCCGTAACCTTTTCCCCGGCGCAGAAGGCCCGGCCACGGCGAGGAACGCGGCGGCTGCAAGGAGGGCGAAGAGCAGCCCGGCAGGCGCCAGGCCTGGAAGTGCCCAGGCTCCCGTCACGGCACGCCGGCGGCGGCCGCCGTTGCCACGAGCTTCGCGGACCAGACCCGCCCGGCCACCGTAAGCGCCGCTCCCGCGGCGAGCGCGCCGAGGCCCAGCGGCGTACCGAGCAGGACGGCCAGAGGGTCCACGCCAAGGGCAGCACCGAGGCCAAGCCCCAGGACGGGTAGCCAGGTGAGCAATCCAACCGTGGCTTTGGGGCCGGCGAGGGCTGTCCCACGGGCGGCGTCGGCGTCGTCCTCTGCTTCAAGTTGGGCAGCGAACCGTGTGAGCACACCCGCAAGGGGGCAGCCGCTGGCCTCTGCGATATCGAAGCATGCGGCCAGTTCGGCCCAGGTCCGGGCGTCCCGGTAGTGCAATGAAATGCCTCGCCGGCCTGCTCCCCCGGCGGCCAGCACCCTCCGGATGGCGGCGGACACCGGAATTCCGTTGGCGGCCGCGGCCCGGGCGGCAGCAATAACGTCCAACGAGGCCGGGTGAAGGCTTCCACGTCCAGGTCCTGCTTCGTGGCTTCCGCTGGGCTGGCCGTACAGGATCCACAGTTCCTCCCAAAGCCGCCCGGGTGAACGGCCACCCTTTAATAGGGCAGCCAACTGCTGCACCACCAGGGTGAGCGAGATGGCGGCCACCCCGTTCCGGAGCCCCCGGTTCCGTGCCGACCGGCTGGCAGGTACTGGACCGCGCCGGACGACCCGCGCAAGCAGCCCGTACCTCGTCCGGCCCCCGGGCGGCCAGGTTCCTCCGAATCCGGCCCTGCGAAGCCTCGCCCCCGTACCACCGGCCGGACCGAGAGCCAAGACCGCGGCCAGGCCCAGCAACAGAGCAGTCAGTCCGGCCATCATGAGCGGCCGCCCTCCCGGTCGTCCGGCCGGACCAGGCCACCATCAGGTCCTTCCAGTCCGAGCCGTCCTGCCAGCGCCGCCCACCCGGGACCGCGGTGGAGGGCGCCGGATGGACCCGACTCGATTGCCGGACGGACCACCAGGCCACGGCCGAGGTCGGCCATCACCCCAATACAGGTAACCCGGCGGCCATGGGGCGTGCGCTCCACGTGGATGACGGCGTCGAGGGCGCTGGCTGCCTGCAACCGGATCCCGTCCTGGTTCATTCCCGCGAGGGCACCCAGGGCCGCAAGACGCGCAGGAACCGCCGCAGCTGTATTGGCGTGGATGGTTCCACCCCCGCCGCTGTGCCCGGTGTTCAGCGCCGTCAGCAGTTCCCGCACCTCGGCGCCGCGGCACTCGCCCACCACCAGCCGGTCCGGCCGCATGCGGAGGGCCTGCCGGACCAATTCACCAAGGTCCACCGCCCCGCCGCCTTCGAGGTTCCCGTGCCGCGACTCAAGCGACACGATGTGCGGATGGACCGGGTTGAGTTCTGAAGCATCCTCGATGAGGACCAGCCGCTCCCGGCCGGCACACAGGCCCAGCAGCGTGGACAGCAGGGTGGTCTTCCCGGAACCGGTGGCGCCGCTGACCAGGAAACTCAGCCGCTGCTGCACCAGCCGCTCCAGGACGTGCCGAACCTCCATGCCAAACATCCCGCCCTCTTCCAGTTCGGCCATGGTGAACACCCGTTCACGCCGGATCCGGATGCTCAGCAGCGTTCCTGCGGTGGACACCGGCGGGAGCACCGCGTGAACCCGGTACCCACCGGCCAGCCGGACATCCACGCAGGGTGAACCGTCGTCCAGCCGCCGGCCGCCCGCTGCAATCAGCCGGCAGGCGAGGGCCCTGAGCTGCGGCTCGCCGCCGAACGCCACGGCGGCCCGCTCAATGCCCTGTCCCCGGTCGAGCCACACCGAGTCCGGAGCATTGACGAAGATGTCCGTCACTGCCGGATCGCGGGTCAGCTCCTGGAGCGGACCAAGCCCGTTCAGTTCGGCGCTGATCCGCTCCACGGCCGCGAGTGACCCGGCGGTCCCCAGCAGCTTGCCTGTGGCCTGGACGGCCGCGGCGACTCTGGACGGCGTCACCAGCCCCGCCTCGGCCATCACCGACTCCCGGACCGATTCCAGGAGTCCGGCGTCCACGCCGTCGCCCCCGGCAATTCCTCGCGGCCGGGGCTGTCCCTGCGGTAGCGCCGCCCCGGACGGCCGGTCGTTACCTCGCCCAGGGTCGACCCTGCCGGGCATTCCGCCGGCAAGCCCGCCGTCCCGCCGCACGGCCGGTTGTATGGCGGGTTGCACGGCGCGCAGGTCCCGACGCTTCACGGTGCGGCCACCCGTCCCGGTCCCGCCGGCCGCACCTTCGGCGGACCGCCCGGGCCATCCGTCCGCACCCCTCATCCCGGCCCTCCACCGGCCATCACGTCCCCCAGCGAATCCAGTACCGACGCCGCAAAATGCCGCACGGCCCGCCGCTTGCCAAACTCCAGGAGGCGCCCGGCTTCCATTGCCGCCGCTACGCTGCGCAGTTCCGGCACGCGCCCCTCCACGGGGAGTCCAACCGCTTCCGAGATGAGCGGACCATCCAGTGCCGCTCCGGGCCGTCCACGGACCAGGAGCGCGGCCTCCACGGGCGGAAATTCCTTCAGCAGCCTGGCCGCAGCGACAGCAGCCTTCAGCTGCGCGGGGACCACCACCAGGACGCGGTCGCAGTCCCAGGCGAAAGTGGCAAGCTGACCGGCGCTCCTGCCGATGTCCACCACCACCAATTCGTAACCGCGACGGGCAGCATCCAGCACCGCCGCGGTCGCGGCAGCCGGCACCGCGACGGGCTGGTCGCGGCTGGCCGGCCAGGAAAGGAACGAAGATCCTCCGGCCACCGGCAAGGACTCAGCCAGCTGCAGCGGGTCGACGCTGCCGCTCGCCCCGGACAGGTCCGGCCACCGCAGTCCGGGGTCCTCCTCAGCGGCGAGCGCCAATTCCAGCCCGCCGCCCCATGGGTCACCGTCCACCAGCAACACCCTCGCGCCGAGACCGGCCGCGGCCTGGGCTATCCAGACAGCAGCGGTGGTGGCGCCTGCTCCCCCGCAGCCTCCGGTGATGCCAAGAACGAGTCCTCCGGGATCGGGCGACCGGGATCGGCTTAAGTGGTCGGCCAGCCACGCGGCCGCATCGGGCAGCACGGCCACCCGTTCGGCTCCCAGGACTGCGGCCAGGTGCCAAAGGCTGTCGCCTTCCCCATCCAGCCCCACTACCACCGCCGGCGCACGGCGGCGCGGCGGCAACTCGCGCACGTCACTCCCCACGAGCACCGCGGCGGCTTCGTCCCAGTAACCCGCCGCTGTTCCCGCATCGCCGGCCACCCGCAGCCCGGCGCCTGCGGCGGCGACGATCCGTTCCACCTCCCCGCGCAACACCGTGGATGCGGTCACCAGCAACACGTCACCATCCCGCCCAACCCCTGGCGCCCCGGGCTGCCTGACGGTCACCTGACCGGAAGGGGCGGCGGGGCCCAAGCCGGACGGATCGCCAAGCGAACCTCCCTGCGGCATCCCCGGAGTCGCCCTGTCAGGCAGCCACGCCCCGCCGTCCCGCGACGCAGGTGCTGTGCCGGGTGGCGGGGACGGGGTCATTTCATGCCTGCTCATAGCCCTACCCTCCCCGCGCGCCCGCGCCGCCTGTAAGGGTCAGCTTCCGTATGTGGAAAAGAAGGCACAATTGGACCATGTACCTGCTGCTGGCTGCCCACCCCGACGGTGCGGTGCTGCAGCAACTAACCCCGGCGGGCCACCCGTGGCCGGACAACCCCGAACCGCGTCTGGCCGGCGCAGCGGAACTCCCCGCCGTCGTACGCGGACTGGAAGCCGGCCGCCCCGGAGGCCAGGCACCGCGGTGGATCTGGCACCGAACCCGGGACTGGTACCCGGACCTGCTAGCGGCCGGGGTGGAAGTTGAACGCTGCTATGACCTCTCGCTCTGCGGCGCCATCCTGGCGAACTCGCAGTTTTCGGCCCACACGGAATACGCCAGGACCGCCGTGGCAACAGCCGGCGACGAAACCCTCCTGCCGCCTAAAGCGCTCCTCCCGCCTGCTCCACCGGCGGAGCAGGGAGCCCTGTTCGACGCCTCCGGACCGGCGCCGCGCTTTACTCCTGAGGAGCTCCGCACCGAGTTCGCCGCGCAGCAGGCCGCGCTGGCCGCGGTGAACCACGCCGGAAACATGCGCGGCCGTCTGCAGCTCCTGCTTGCAGCGGAATCCGCAGCGGCCATGGTCGCGGCCGAAATGCAGCACACCGGTGTTCCATGGCGCGAAGACCTGCACGAGCGGATCCTCGCCGAACACCTCGGCCCCCGCCCTCCGGCAGGCCGCCGCCCCGAGAAACTGGAGGCGCTGGCCGCTGAGCTTCGCCTCCTCCTGAACACCCCGGCGCTGAACCCGGATTCCCCGCAGGAGCTCATGCGCGCCCTGCACCGGAACGGCATCGAGGTCAAAAGCACGCGTAAATGGGAGCTGCGGGAGTCCAGCCATCCGGCCATAGGACCCCTGCTGGAGTACAAGAAACTCTCCCGACTGCACACCGCCAACGGCTGGGCCTGGCTGGATGCCTGGGTGGCCGGCGGCCGGTTCCGCCCCGAATACGTGGTGGGCGGCGTGGTGTCCGGGCGTTGGGCATCGCGCGGCGGCGGTGCGCTGCAGATTCCGCGCCAGGTCCGGGGCGCGGTCCACGCCGTCCCGGGCAACAAGCTCATTGTGGCGGATGCGTCGCAGCTGGAACCGCGGGTGCTCGTGGCCCTGGCGCAGGACACCGTCATGGCCGAGGCAGCCCGGGACCAGGACCTGTACGCGGGCATCGCGGCCAAGGGGTTCGGCGGCGACCGCTCGAAGGGAAAGATGGCGCTGCTCGGTGCGATGTATGGGGCCACCTCCGGAGAGGCGGGGCGGCTGATGCCCCAGCTGGCGCGCACCTATCCGCGTGCGGTGGACTTCGTGGAGCAGGCGGCACGGACAGGCGAGAAAGGCGGTACGGTCACCACCCGGCTGGGCCGCAGCAGCCCTCCCCCGTCGGACCGCTGGCACCACAGCCAGCGCTCGGCGACCGCCGAGGAACAGCGCCGCGCCGAATCCATCGCCCGGGCGCGCGGGCGCTTCACCCGGAATTTCGTGGTGCAGGGCTCCGCAGCGGACTGGGCAGCGTGCTGGCTCGCGGAATTACGACGGCGGCTCCGCACCCTGCGTGCCGGCGGTACATCGGCGGAGCTGGTTTTCTTCCTCCACGATGAAGTGATGGTCCACGCCCCGGCCGATGCCGTGGATGCCTGCGTCACCGCCATCGAGGAAGCCGCCAATGCGGCAAAGGAGCTCCTGTTCGGCCCGATTCCGGTGGAGTTTCCCGTGAGCGTGGCCGTCGTGGATTCCTACGACAACGCCAAATAGACCCGCCGCTTCGCGGAAGGTAACCTACCCGGTGGTAGCTCGACCGCCCCCAGTGACGGGCGTTACAGTCATAACTGCGACTGAGGCAGACCGGTCCATATTGACTGATGCAACGACTTGACTGATGCAACGACGCATATCAAGGGAGGTCCGTGTGGCGGGCAGATTTGAAATTCACCGGGTAGGGGACGAGGACTATCGGCTCCGCCTCACCGACTCGGACGGCAATACGGTGGCCGTCTCACCACGGTTCAAGTCCCTTCACTCGCTCCGCGAAGGCGTGAAGGCCGTGCGCGAAAACGCCGCCACCGGGATCGTGGTGGACCTGCGTCAGCAGCAGGCCTAGAACGCCCAAGGCCCGGCGCTCCGGACCTGCTGGCGTCCTACACCTCTACTTTGTGTTTCCGGCTCCGGTCCCATGGGACGGCCCAGCCGAGCTGCTCGAACAGCCCGTTCAGCACTATCCCGGTAAAACCCCACACCAGCACGCCGTTGACGGTGAACGCGGGGCTGTCGAAAGTGCGGCCCACGCGGCGCACCGTGGCCATGACCCGGTTGTCCGGATCCAGCAGATCCCGCACGGGCACCCGAAACACCTGTGCGGATTCCCCGTAGTCCACCACCCGGACGGGCGAGGGCGACTGCCACCAGCCCACCACCGGCGTCACCAGGAAGTTACTGTGGGCGAGCCCGAGTTCCTGGAGCGTGCCGAGCACCTCCACGCCGCCGGCATCCAGGCCGGTTTCCTCCTCGGCCTCCCGCAGCGCCGCCTCCACCGCGGACTCGCCGGGGTCGATCCGCCCGCCGGGGAACGCCACCTGTCCGGGATGGGAGCCAAGCGTATGGGCCCGCTCCAGCAACAGCACGTCCAGGTCGGCCGGCGCGAGGGGCTTGTCCGACGCCGCCGGAACATTGTCCAGCGCACCGAAAAGCATCAGGACGGCAGCCTTACGGGCGGTGGCCTCATCCACGGTGAGCGCCGCCCACAGCGGATCAGGCTCGGCCGCCATCCCCTCCTGATTCCTGCGGACCAGCTCCTGCAGGTCGCCCCGCGCGCTCACTGGGCAGCCCGCCGGGATTCCATCCGGATTTCGGCGGCCCGGTGCGTCTCCGCCAGCAGCCGGGCCAGCAGTTCCTCGCTGCCGGGCGCGAGCTCGTACTTGAGCAGTTTGGCCGCCTTGGCCGGGTCCGTCTCGCCCAGGCCATAGCTCGGGCAGAGGTTGGCCACCGGGCACGCCCCGCAGGCCGGCTTCCGTGAATGGCACACCCGCCGGCCGTGGAACACCACCCGGTGGGAAAGCATGGTCCAGTCGCGCGGTTCGAACAGCTCGGCCACATCGGACTCAATCTGTACGGGATCCTCGGACAGGGTCCAGCCGAAGCGCCGGGCCAGCCGGCCGAAGTGGGTGTCCACGGTGATGCCAGGCACGCCGAAAGCATTGCCCAGCACCACGTTCGCCGTCTTCCGCCCCACTCCCGGGAGCGTAACGAGGTCCTCCAGACGTCCGGGGACCACGCCGTCGTACTCATCCACCAGGCGCGTAGCCAGCGCGATAAGATTCCGGGCCTTGGCGCGGAAGAAGCCGGTGGGCTTGATGATTTCCTCGAGCCGCGCCGGGTCTGCCTCGGCCAGTGCGCGCGGGTCAGGGTAGGTGCGGAAGAGCAGCGGCGAGATCAGGTTGACCGTCACGTCCGTGGTCTGCGCGGACAGCACGGTGGCAACCAGCAGCTCGTACGGGTTGGTGAAATCCAGTTCCGCATGCGCGTAGGGATATTTCTCCGCCAGGATCCGGTTGATCCGGCGCGCCCGCCGCTTCAGCGCGAGGGCCGACTCCGCGCTCACCGTCACCATGGCAGGCTAGCCGCGTTCGATGTTGCTCAGGTCCCGCAGGACCCCCAGCCGCCCGTCGGTGTGCTGGACCAGGAATTCGTGGCCGCGGTCCTCGAGGGCAAGGACCCAGCCGCCGGGCTCGATCACAAAGGCCGGGGCACCGGTTTCAGGGTCCACGGCGGTGCGGTGCTGCGCCACGGCGAACCAGAAGGCCTCGGGGACGGGGTGCTCGCCGGAATCCTCCGGACGGCTGGCGGGGTCCACCGTGGCGCCGATCTGCTGTTCAACCCTGACCTGCGGGTGGACCGCAGTGGCCGCCGGGGGTTCCGCCGTGCGCCCGGTGGCCGGGGCACCCTGCCGCGCGCCGCCGTCGTGCGCTGTTTCAGGCGCGGCGGCGGGGGCGACGACGTCTCCTGGCTGGGTCTGTTCACCCACCGGAGCACTGGCAGGGCGTACGACGGCGGTTGCCTGGGTTGCCGGGAGCTGCTCGCCCTGTGCGGTCCATTCGGAAACTTCGGGAGCTGTGGAGACGGGGGCGGCGGCCGCGTGGGGGGTGGTGCCGGCGGCGGTTGCGGCCGCTCCGGCCGCGGCAGTCTGGGCCGGAGCGGCTGCGTGCGGAGCGGGTGCATGCGGAACCGCGGTGCCCGCGGAACCCGGCCGCACCGCAGACGACCCGGCGTTGCCGCCGGCCAGCAGCCGGCCGCCCAGGGGAGACTTCCGGGCGGCGTCGCCGACCGGTTCGGACGGCTTCGGCGGCTTCGGCGCACGCGGCTTACGCACTGGAACCGCCGCTTCGCGGGCCACCACATGTGCCGGCACTTCGGCCCGGCCCTGGAAGTCGGCCGAAATGAAGGGCAGGAACCGCCCCAGGACGGTGGCGGCGAAGAGGATCACGGCACCGATCAGGCCCACCAGCAGGCTGGGGCCAAACGCGGCAGCGGTGGCCAGGAAGAAGAACGCAACCGCAAACGATGCGGTCACGGAAGCGAACTGGTCGATCGAGAGGGAACCAATCCGGATCTTTGTCTGCGGCGCCAGCCTGCGAGCAGCGAACAGCGCCGAGACCACCAGCGGCAGGACGACGCCGAGGCCCAGGAAGAACTGGTTGTTCAGGTTCCAGAGGTTGTACCGGCCGCCGAACAGGGGCAGCAGGGAGGCGGTGAACAGAATGAGGGTGGCGGCGAAAACGGCCAGGTCCCGGACAGTGAAGGGGCCGAGGACCGCCTGCTGCGCACCGTCCGCAGCGGAGCCGTTCCCGGCTGCGGCCTTCCCGCCCGGGGATGCTGCACCGGACTCCGCGGGGTTCGACGCTGAGTTAGTGTCCTGGCCGGTTGTCCGGCCATGGCTCTGCTGGTCCATTCTGCTCTCCTTAGCGTGGCGGCACCGGGGCCGGGTGGCCCCGTCAAACCGTGCCGTCGTACAGCGGATCCGGCCGTCGCAGGAATTCGTGATGCCTGGCGCGACCGGCCCGAAGTAAGTCACAATTCCATTTCACCCTAGCCAACAGCCTGCCTGATCACTAGCCGGGCATGCGCCCGGCGGTCCGGCCCAAAAGACGTCACAAGCCAGCCGCCGGACCATTCACCGCTTAATAAATGCCGCTCACGGGCTCTCTTGTGACACGGCACACATGCGGGCAGCCGCAGCCACTACTCTTGAACCCGGAACAGCTCTTTGCGGAAAATCCGCCAGGCGGGCCCGACGCCGTGCATGCGGCGGAGCCAGGTCCACGCGGAACGCCCGCGCAGCAAAGATCGATGAATGATGAGGTTCACATGTCCCAGGACACAACAAGCTCCACGGCCACTGCTCCCGTCCCGGCCCCCGCCGGCCAGGAAGGTGACGCCTTCGAAAACCTGCTGCATGAGACCCGCGCCTTCGCGCCAACCCCTGAGTTCGCAGCCGACGCTGTGGTCACCGCTGCCGATTACGGGGAAGCAGCCGCCGACCGGCCGGCATTCTGGGCAAAGAAAGCCCGCGAGCTGCTGACCTGGAGCAAGGACTTCGACCAGACCCTGGACTGGTCCAACCCGCCGTTCGCCAAGTGGTTCGTCGGCGGCGAGGTCAACGCCGCATACAACGCCCTGGACCGCCATGTGGAGGCTGGCAACGGGGATCGGGTGGCCATCTACTTCGAGGGCGAGCCCGGCGACACCCGCACCTACACGTACGCGCAGCTCACCGAAGAGGTCAAGAAAGCCGCCAACGCGTTCGAGTCCCTCGGCGTTGCCAAGGGCGACCGCGTGGCGGTCTACCTTCCCATGATCCCCGAAGCAGTCATAACGCTCCTGGCCTGCGCCCGGATCGGCGCCGTGCACTCGGTGGTGTTCGGCGGCTTCTCCGCGGACGCCCTCCGCTCACGGATCGATGACGCCGAAGCCAAGCTCGTGGTCACCGCGGACGGGACCTACCGCCGCGGCAAGCCGAGCGCGCTGAAGCCGGCCGTGGACGAGGCACTCGCCGCCACCGGGCACACCGTGCAGAACGTGGTGGTGGTCAAGCGCAACGGCCAGGACGTGGACTGGACCGAGGGCCGCGACCACTGGTGGGCGGACACCGTGGACGCCGCATCCGCCGAGCACACCGCCGTGGGCCATGATTCCGAGCACCCGCTGTTCATCCTCTATACGTCCGGCACCACCGGCAAGCCCAAGGGCATCCTGCACACCACCGGCGGATACCTCACCCAGGGCGCCTACACCCACAAGGCAGTGTTCGACCTCCACCCCGAAACGGACGTGTACTGGTGCACGGCCGACGTCGGCTGGGTCACCGGCCACTCATACGTCGCCTACGCGCCGCTCATCAACGGCGCCACCCAGGTCATGTACGAGGGCACCCCGGATTCCCCGCACCAGGGCCGCTGGTGGGAGATCGTGGAGAAGTACAAGGTCTCCATCCTCTACACCGCCCCCACCGCCATCCGCACCTTCATGAAGTGGGGCCGGGAGATCCCGGACAAGTACGACCTCTCCTCCCTGCGCGTTCTGGGATCCGTGGGCGAATCCATCAACCCCGAAGCCTGGATGTGGTACCGCAAGGTCATCGGCGCCGACCGGACCCCCATCGTGGACACCTGGTGGCAGACCGAAACCGGCGCCCAGATGGTCGCCCCACTGCCCGGTGTCACCGCCACCAAGCCGGGCTCCGCGCAGGTTCCGCTGCCCGGCATCGCCGTCGATGTCGTGGACGAGAACGGCGAGTCCGTGCCCAACGGCCACGGCGGGTTCCTGGTGATCCGCGAACCGTGGCCAGCCATGCTCCGCGGGATCTGGGGCGACCCGGAACGGTTCAAGGACACCTACTGGTCCCGGTTCGAGACCATGTACTTCGCCGGCGACGGCGCCAAGAAGGACGAAGACGGCGACATCTGGCTCCTGGGCCGGGTGGACGACGTTATGAACGTCTCCGGCCACCGGCTCTCCACTACGGAGATCGAGTCCGCCCTGGTCTCACACCCGTCCGTGGCCGAGGCCGCCGTCGTCGGCGCCGCCGACGAGACCACCGGCCAGGCCGTCGTCGCGTTCGTCATCCTCCGCGGCGATGCGGTCAACGAAGGCGACGTCACTGTCCAGGAACTGCGCAACCACGTGGGCAAGGAAATCGGCCCCATCGCCAAGCCCAAGAACATCCTTGTGGTGCCGGAACTGCCCAAGACGCGCTCCGGCAAGATCATGCGCCGGCTCCTCAAGGACGTAGCCGAAGGCCGGGACCCGGGCGACGCAACCACCCTCTCGGACCCGACCATCATGTCCCAGATAGCGGCGTCCCTGCGGAAGTAGGGGCTCCTTGGGGGAGGGGAGGGAGTCATCCTCCCCTCCCACCAGTCCCCGTCGCCGTATGCTGGGAGCAGACCGTTCCCCTGCCCCAAAGGACCAACCTGGATGCTCGCCGTCGCACGCCACGAGGTGATACTGGACGCACTCCAGCGGGAGCGGGTGGTGCGGATTTCGGATCTGGCTGCCCAGCTGGGCGTGTCGCTGATGACGGTGCGGCGCGACATTGAGCAGCTGGAAGAGGACGGGAAGCTTGAGCGCATCCACGGCGGTGCGAAACTTCCCGGGGACGCCAGCGCGCACGAGCCCGGGTTTGAGCTGAAATCCACCCGGTTGACCGCCGAAAAGCGGGCTATTGCGGTGGCCGCAGCCGCCCTTGTGCAGGAAGGGATGGCCGTCGGCCTGAGCGCGGGCACCACTACGTGGGCGCTGGCCCGGGAACTGGTGGGCGGGCCGCGCATCACGGTGGTCACCAACTCGATGAGGATCGCCGATCTCTTCCACCCCGGCGGGTCTGCCGTGATCCTGATAGGTGGCGAGCGCACGCCGTCGGACGCCCTGGTTGGTCCCATCGCGACGGGTGCACTAAGGCAGCTTCACCTTGACCTGTTGTTCCTGGGTGTCCACGGCATGGATGCCGGTGCCGGCTTCACCACGCCCAACCTGCTCGAGGCGGAGACGGACCGCGCCTTCATGGCCGCTGCCCGGCGGACCGTGGTCCTGGCCGACCACACAAAGTGGGGCATGCTGGGGATCAGCACCATCGCGGCCCTGGACGACGTGGACGAGGTGATCAGCGATGCCGGGCTCAGCGCCGAAGCCCGGCGCGTCGTTGGCGAACGGGCGAAGCTGCGTGTGGTGCCCGCTTAAGCGCGGTTATGCTGATCCCCGCCACATGATGGTCGTCTCCAGGACGCGGGGCGTCCCCGGCAACCCATGAAGCTGCGCCAGGACCAGTTCAGCGGCGCTGCTGCTGAAGGTCACGGCTCTCCAGGCACGGGCGGGACAGTGGCGTAAGAATGCACGTCCCGTCCCCGGCGGGCGATAGATTGGCTCGCATGACTGAAGCTACCCCTGCCGCCGGCCGCGGCACCATCCTGGTGATCAATGGACCCAACCTGAACATGCTGGGTACCAGGGAGCCTGAGAAGTACGGCACGTCCACGCTGGCGGACGTCGAGCAGCTCGCCGCCTCCGCCGGCAAGGGGCATGGTTTCGAGGTGGAATGCGTCCAGTCCAACCATGAGGGCGTCCTGCTGGACACCATCCACGCCGCCCGCGGAAACGCTGCCGGAATCGTCATCAACGCCGGTGCCTTCACCCATACCTCAGTGGCACTTCGCGACGCCCTCGCCGCCGTGCAGCTTCCCGCCGTCGAAGTCCACATCACCAATGTGCACCAGCGCGAGGAATTCCGGCACCACTCCTACCTGTCGCCGGTGTGCGCCGCGGTGATCGTAGGCGCCGGCGTCAGCGGGTACCGGTTGGCCATCGATTACCTGGCCGAAGTCCTCTAACGGCGTCCAGCTCGCGCTTCCGGATTCCGTTACTTCTGGATGCACTGCCCGGAGGAAACCGGCGATGACATGGCTGGCGCCTGGGATGCCACCGGACTCAAGTCATCCATGGTGATGGCAAAACCCATTGCGGTGTCCGCGGTGGCCTTGGCGAAGATCACCCCTGCCACCCGGCCCTCAGTGGTGAGCAGCGGCCCGCCTGAGTTGCCCGGCTGCACGTCTCCGGCCAGCCGGTAAATCTCTTCCGGCGCCGGGTCCGACCCATAGATGTCCGGAACCAGCACGGTCGCAATGTCCTGCACGGTAGCGGGCTTCGACTGGAACGGACCGCCGTGCGGATATCCGGCGAACGCAGCCGGGCTGCCGTCCGGCAGGTCGGCGCTGAGCGGTAGCGGCTGGGCGGGCAGGCCATCCACGGCGACCACGGCGAGGTCGTGGCGGGTGTCAAAGTACACTACGCGCCCGGGGTAGGCACCGCCGTCGGGCATTTCCACCACCGGTTGCGACACGCCCGCTACGACATGCGCGTTGGTGACCACCCGGTCCGGGGAAACCACAAAGCCGGTGCCCGTCTGGTTCTGCCCGCATTCGTAGGCGGTACCGGCGATCTTCAGCACGGAGGCCGCAGCACGGTTCAGCGCGGGCGTGTCAGTACTCGCGTTGGGCACCGGAACGGTCTTGCCGTTATCCAGGCCCTGGATGAGCGTGGGAATTCCGTTGCCGATTACGGCGGACCGAAGCTGCGCCAGGGTGGCTTTCACAGGCGTGGGTGTCAGCCCGTCGATGAAACGGATCACCTTGGACTCCGCCAGCTGCTGCGAAACAATCGGCACACCCAGCGAACTTACGCTGAACGCCAGCATGGACATCACCAGCGCGGCGACCACCACGTTTACGCCCCCGCCCACCAGCCGGTCCACGGCACGCAGGGGGCTGATCCGCACTGCTCCCCGGATGGCGCGGCCCGCCATGGTGCCCAGGCCATGCCCCATGACCACGAGCACGACGGCGGCGGCAATGGTGGCGGTCAGCCTCCAGCCGGGGTCGGGGACAAAGCCGCTGACAAGCGGAACGGCGACGACGGCGGCCACGGCGCCGGCCGCGAAGCCGGCGATCCCGCCCGCGGTGACCAGGAAGCCGTTGCGGAGCCCGTAGATCAGGTAGGACAGCAGAATCAGGACCAGGACCAGGTCGAGGACAGTCAGGCCGGGCACGCAGGCTCCTTATCAACAGGTGAAACCCCATTCTAGTGGCGCCGGCTGACTACCATCGGGGAGCGAACGTGATGCCCGGCTCCTGGCACGGGGGGCTCAGGTGCCAAGTTCGTCACAGAACCTTGAAAATTCTGAAACAATGGCACAAGCGCCACAGACGACACTTTTACTCAGGAGATTTCATGGACATCGAGGTACTGCGCCGAGCACCCCTTTTCGCCACGCTCGACGACGACGCATTCCGTCTGCTGACGGACGAGCTCACCGAGGTGGACCTTTCCCGCGGAGCATCGGTGTTCCGTGAAGGCGACCAGGGCGACCAGCTCTACTTCATCGTCTCAGGCAAGGTAAAGCTCGGCCGCACGTCCCCGGACGGCCGGGAGTCCCTCCTGGCCATTCTTGGCCCGGGTGAGCTCTTCGGCGAAATGGCCCTGTTCGACCCCAGCCCGCGCACCGCCACGGCCACCGCTGTGTCCGAAACGCGCCTGGCCGGGCTCAAGAACGAGAGCCTGAACAACCTGCTGCGCACCCGCCCCGAGGTGTCCGCGCAGCTCCTGCAGGCATTGGCCCGCCGCCTGCGCCGCACCAACGATTCCCTGTCCGACCTTGTCTTCTCCGACGTCCCCGGCCGCGTCGCCAAGGCCCTCCTGGACCTCGCGGACCGCTTCGGCCGCCCCGCCACGGACGGCGTGCTGGTTGCACACGAACTCACCCAGGAAGAACTGGCACAGCTGGTGGGTGCATCGCGCGAAACCGTCAACAAAGCCCTGGCCGAGTTCGTGCAGCGCGGCTGGCTCCGCCTCGAGGCCCGCGCCGTGGTCATCCTGGACATGCAGCGCCTCCGCCAGCGTTCGCGCTAGCGGCCGGCCCCGACGCTCTCTCACTTGATGCACTAAAACGTCAAACGCTCGCTCACTTTGCCTTTGAAAGTGAGCGAGCGTTTGGGTTTAACCGGTGTTAAGTGAGTGAGCGTTTGGGTTAACCGGTGTTGTGAGAGAGCGTCCGGAGGGCAGGGTCAGCGGTCGCGCTGGGGATCGTCCGGAGTGGTCTTCGCGGCTTCGACTTCCAGCATCAGCTTTCCGTCCTCTTCGACGAGGACCGGCTGGTACACGTGCGCCTTCCGCTTGTAGCTGAGGTAGGCAATGCAGCCGTTGGCCGCAGCCATCTTCTCCAGCATGATCTCGGAGCCGGGCACCAGCAGCTCACTGAGGGTGCGGCCCACGGTATTCTCCTGGCCCACCTCGTCGCCGAGCGCCGTGGTGTTGCGGTCCGCGAGCACCTGGGACGCGTTGACCCAACGGCCCCAAACGCCTTTGCCTTCCAGCATGACCGGCTGCTGGTTCACCGGGAGCGTGGTGGCGAAGTAACGGGTATCGAAGCGGCGGTGCGCAAAGTCCGGGCTCCGCCAGTTCACCAGCGACTTCAGCAGGTCAGTGCGCAGCGACAGTCCGCGCTTCTCAAGGACCTGTCCGAACGTCTTTTCCTGCTCGGCCACAGCCTGCCGGGCACGCATCCACTCCGGCGTGGAGGTCGCCTCCACCACGCTGGCCATGTCCGTCCCGGCCAGCAGGATGCCTGTTTCCTCGAACAGTTCCCGAATGGCACCCACTACGTGACGCCGCGCCAGCCCGACGTCGTCCGTTCCCATTTGCTCAGCCCAATGGCCGGGTGAGGGCCCCAGCCAGCCGACCGGATCGTCGTCGGACGCGTCGACGGAACCGCCGGGGAACGCGAGGACCCCCAGCGGCGAGGAACCGGGCCGGTAGGCCAGCCAGGTCTCCAGGCCGTTGGGGGAATCCCGCAGGAGGACCACGGACGAGGCGAACCGCGCAGCGCGGGGGGTCCGTTCGCCGTGTTCGAGCCAGCTTTGCGCCGCCCCTTCAAGATGCGGGGGCAGTGCAAACAGGCGTCTGGCTAAATGCGGCAAGGCTGTCCTAGCTGAACTCGGCGATCAGTTCGACCTCTACCGGGGCATCCAGCGGGAGGACGGCTACGCCGACGGCGGAACGGGCGTGCTGCCCGGCGTCACCCAGGACGCGGCCCAGGAGCTCGGAGGCACCGTTGACAACGCCCGGCTGGCCGGTGAAGGAAGGATCGGACGAGACAAACCCCACCACCTTGACGATGCGGGTGATCCGGTCCAGGTCTCCGATGACGCTCTTGACCGCGGCCAGGGCGTTGACGGCGCAGACGGCGGCGAGCTGCTGTGCCTCTTCAGGGGAGACCGTGGGCTCGTCCGCGTAGCCTTCGGTGCCGGTGGACACCTTGCCCGTAGCTGGGAGTTTGCCATTAATAAACGGCAGCTGGCCGGAGGTGTAGACGTGGCTACCGGAAATGACGGCCGGAACATACGCGGCAACCGGGGCGGCCACCTCGGGGAGCTTCAGCCCCAGTTCGGCAAGGCGCTGCTCGACGGCGGACGCGGGCGCCGCTGCCACGGCGGAGGCGGATTCTGCGGGGGTGGACATGCTACTGCTTCTCCCTCTTGAGGTAGGCAACCAGTCCGTTGCCGTCAGGTCCGGGGACAACCTGGACGAGCTCCCAGCCGTCCTCTCCCCACTGGTCCAGGATCTGTTTGGTGGCGTGAATAATGAGCGGAATCGTCGCGTACTCCCATTTGGTCATGAGAGAAAGACTAGTCCTTGCCGGTAAAGTGGAAAACATGGCGACTCGCAAGAACCCTCTATTCGACACTGCCACCACACTGGGTAAGATTCTTCTTTTCCTTGGCGTGAGTGGAATCTGTGGTGTCCTGGCTGCGGGGCTCCTGGTGCCGGCCGCGGCCGTCTCCGGCAGCGCTGCAAGTGGTTCCATAGAGTTCTTCGACCAACTGCCGGATGAGCTGAAGGTTGACCCGCCCAGCCAGACCACCAGGATCCTGGCTGCGGACGGCAGCGAGATCGCCAGCGTCTACATGGAAAACCGCACCAAGGTTTCCCTGGACAAAATCTCGCCGTTCATGAAGGACGCTGTCATCGCCGTCGAGGACAGCCGCTTCTATGAGCACGGCGGCGTGGACACCACCGGCATTCTCCGGGCGCTGGTCAGCACCGCACGCGGCAACAAGCAGGGTGCCTCCACCATCACCCAGCAGTACGTCAACAACGTCCTGAACGCGAACCTCGCCGCCGAGGGCAACGAGGACCAGATCAAGCTCAACGGCGTTAACAAGGGCGTGGGCGACAAGCTTCGCGAAATGAAGCTGGCCATCGCGCTTGAGAAGGAATTCAGCAAGGACGAAATCCTTGAGGGCTACCTGAACATCGTCTTCTTCAACCGGGACGCGTACGGCATCGAAGCCGCCTCCCGCTTCTTCTTCAGCACCTCCGCGAAGGACCTGACGCTCCCCCAGGCCGCGCTGCTGGCCGGCCTGGTGAACAGCCCATCAGCCTTCGATCCGATCTCCAACCCGGAGAACTCGAAGGCCCGCCGCGACCTGGTGCTCGGCCTCATGCTGGACCAGAAGAAGATCACGCAGGCCGAGTACGACGCCGCAGTGGCCACACCGGTGGCGCCGAAGGTCACCCCGGCACGCCAGGGCTGCGCCTACGCGTCCAAGGCGCCCTACTTCTGCGACTACGTGCTGCACCTGCTGGAGAACAATCCGGCGTATGGAGCAGACCCCCAGGACCGCAAGCGCCTGATCTACGGCGGCGGCCTCACCATCACCACCACCCTGGATCCCAAGGCCCAGGCGGTGGCGCAGGAGCAGGTCAACGCCTCTGCCGGCAAGAACCCGGACAAGTGGGGCGCGGCCATGGTCTCGGTGCAGCCCAACTCCGGCAAGATCATCTCGATGGCACAGAACACCACGTTCCTTCCCGTAAAGGGCGGGTTCGACTCGCAGGTGAACTTCAACGTGGACAAGCTGGACAAGAACGGCGCTGACCTCAACGGCCTGGGCGGCGCGCAGCCGGGGTCCACGATGAAGCCGTTCACCTTCGCGCAATGGCTCAATGAAGGCAAGTCCATGAAGACCGTCGTGGATGCTTCCAAGCGCCGTTATCCTCTGGACTTCCCGTGGCGGAACTCCTGCGGCCAGGTGGCCGGCGCCTACAACGACAACGAGACCGCCCTGGGCGCCGCGGAAGACCTTCAGAACGCCGAACCCCAGTGGTACCGGCCGCTGTCAGTGCTGGAGGGTCTGTACAACTCCATCAACACGGTGACGTTCGCGTCCGCCGCCCAGTTGGACTTCTGTGGGATCCAGAAGATCGTTGACGCCGTGGGCCTGCACGGCGGCCTGCCCTCGAAGGACGACCCCAACCCCAAGATCAATATGTTTACGCTGGCCAACCTGTTGGGTTCCACGCAGACTGCCCCGCTGACCATGGCCAGCGCGTTTGCGACGTTCGCCAATGACGGCAAGTATTGCGAGCCCATCGCCATCACTGCGGTGAAGGACGGCACCGGCAAGGCCCTTCCGGCGCAGTCCAGCAGTTGCCGGGACGCCATCAAGCCCGACGTCGCCCGAGGTGTCAACTATGCGTTGCAGGAGGTCCTCAACAGGGGCTCCGGCTCGCTGATCCAGCCGCGGATTTCCACCGGCACCCACTTCCCCATCGGCGCCAAGACCGGTACGTCCAACAACAACGGTTCCACCTGGGTTGTGGGCCACACAACCGGCCTGGCCACCGCCTCCTGGTTCGGTGACCCGCTGGGTAACCAGGGCCGCGCCGGACAGAACATCACGGTCAACGGCCAGTTCTACGAGGGCATCGACGGTTACATGATTGCCGGACCGATGTTCTCGAACTTCATGGCGCGGATTGCGCCGGCCTACGGCACGGACCCGTTCCCGGCACCTCCGAGCAACCTGCTCTCGGAGCCGTTCGTTCCGCGGCCCGAGCCGTCCGCCCCGAAGAACGAGGGCTCCCGGGAACCCTCCGCCGAGCCCGCCCCCGAGCCCAGCAAGACCAAGGGCAACGACTAACCCATGGCTATGGGCAGCCTGGCGGACAGCGCACGTAACGCGGCCCGGGCCTTGGCACTTACTGCCGGGGCCGGGGCCGCGGCAGGCGCGGTGGCCTTGGGTTACGGCCTCTGGGAGAAGAACCAGTTCGTCCTGCGGGAGGAATCCCTCGCGATCCTCCCGCCGGGACGGAAGCCGTTCCGCATCCTGCATCTGAGCGACATCCACTTCGTTCCCGGCCAGCACAAAAAGGCCGCCTGGCTGGAGTCCCTGGCGGAGCTGCAGCCGGACCTGGTGGTCAACACCGGCGACAACCTCAGCCACGTGAAGGCCGTGGATCCCCTGCTCGCAGCCCTGCGCCCCCTGCTGGAGTTCCCCGGAGTTTTCGTGCCCGGCTCCAATGACTACTTCGCGCCCACCCTGAAGAACCCCGCCGCGTACCTGCGCGGCCCCTCCAGGCTGAAGCCCAAGCCGCAGGAGCTGGACTGGCCGCGCCTGCGTTCCGGGTTCGGCATGGGCGGCTGGGTGGACCTCACCAACCGCCACCAGTCTCTGGTCCTGAACGGCATGCGCTTCGACTTTTCCGGGGTGGACGATCCGCACCTGAACCGCGAACGGTACGCCGGCTGGCCGCGGGGCACGGTTAACCAGGACGCGCAGGACCACCTCCGCGTTGCGGTCATCCACGCTCCCTACCAGCGGGTGCTGGACCACTTCACACAGGCCGGGGCGCACCTGCTCCTCGCCGGCCACACCCACGGCGGCCAGCTCTGCATCCCCGGCTACGGCGCACTCGTCTCCAACTGCGACCTCCCCACCTGGCGCGCCAAGGGCCTGAATGACTGGGAAAGCAACGGGCGCACGACGCCGGTCAACGTCTCGGGCGGGATCGGCACCTCACGCTTCGCGCCGGTCCGCATTGCCTGCAAGCCCGAGGCCGTGCTGCTCACGCTGACCCCTCGCGAAAGTGCGTGAAGCGTTTCATGGCATGAGGCAGTTGCCAGCCAAGTGGGCCTGCGCCGGTTCCCGCTCCCGGATTTCGCATCGGGACCCCGCATCGGCTATCCTTGTAAAGTTGCTTTTGCAGCGGATCGGGATGTAGCGCAGCTTGGTAGCGCGCTTCGTTCGGGACGAAGAGGTCGCAGGTTCAAATCCTGTCATCCCGACCACAACAAGAAGAGGGTCTCCACGCGGAGGCCCTCTTTTTTGTCATATCGCCCGGTAACAGATTGATAAAGGAAATGGCCCCGGAGCAGCAGCTCCGGGGCCATCATGCCTCCTTGGTGAGGAAGCTGTTACATCGGGTCCGGCCAGTTGCCCACGTAGGTGACATAGGAGATCTGCTCGGCGCTCTTGCCCCTCTCGACCTCCGCACTCTTGCCCTTGGAGGTAGTGGTCATCGGATCTGGCCAGTTGCCAACGGCTACCGAGGTCCCCGTGGATTCCCCGTGGGAACCGGCAGACAGGACGGCCGGGGCCGCGGCAGAAAACGCCAGCGCACCGGCAAGGGCGGCAGCGGTTGCGATCTTCTTGAACATTATTAGGGTCCTCAATACGAGTCGGATTCGTTACAAAGTCAGCACTGTCCTTGTTGACATACATTGTAAAATGTTTTCCACAGGGACTGTCAAGCATTTGGTACAAAGATGGTCCGGACAGAGGAGGAAATCCCGTGGGCAACGGATTCGGGGAGAAGCTCCGGGCGGAGCGTCTCGAACGGGGGATGACACAGGCTGAACTGGGCAGGGACCTGTATTCACCGAGCTACATCTCGCTACTCGAAACCGGCCGCAGGGAGCCTACGGCCGAAGTGATCGAGGAACTGGCCCGCCGGCTGGAGCTGGCACCCAAGGCCCTGGAGGCCTGGAGCCAGCCAATTTCCGTCAGCGACGCCGAGTATGTCCTGGCCGGACTGTATGCCAGGCAGGCCTGGGACCTCCGGGACTATTCCCTGGCTGCCAGCCATGCCGCCACGGCTGCTCAGACCGCGCTGGACGGCCGTAACACCAGCGCCTGGTGGAATATGACCTACATGCAGGCGGAATGCCTCATGAAGCAGGGAAACCTCCAGGAATGCGAACGCATCATGCAGCACCTGCTGGAGCACCCCATGGCCACGGAATCTGCCGGCCTCGCAGTCCGCGCGCGGCAGATGCTGGCCGGCATTTGCCAGGGGCAAGGGAGGCTGAGCGCCGCCGTCGAGCACGCCATGGAGGCAGTCCGGCTCTGCTCGCAGCTGCCCAGGGGCTCCACCCTTATCATCGGCGCACACCGTGCCCTGATCGGCGCCCTGGCCGAAAGCGGCCGGCTGGAGGAAGCCTGGAAATACTGCCTGGACATGATCGAGCACGTGGACGAGCACTCCATGTCCCAGTTGGCCGGCGAAGTTGCCTGGGTCATCGGCAACGTGGCTTTCATGCGCCACGATTACCAGGAGGGGATCAAGCACCACGAGCGGGCGGCACGGCTGCTCTCCCCTGCCAACGACATCGAGCTGTGGGCCAGGTTCAACAAGGCATCGGCGGCCGTCCGGCTGTCCTCCGGCATCGTGGAACCCGAAACCCTTTCCGCCATCGAACGCGCAGAGCTGGCCCTGTCCATCGTGGGCGGGAACAAGTCGGACCAGCTGGAAGTCGCCTTCATCCGCGCACGCTGGCTCTACCTGACCGGGGATATCGTGGCCGCCGTCGAGAAGCTCAGGGAAATCCATAAGGAACGCTCCGCGCTTGCCAAGCACACGGCCGGCGAGGTGTCCCTGCTGCTGGGGAAGTCCCTCAAGGCGGCCGGCGAACCGGAAGAGGCGCTGGTGCACCTGGAAGAAGCCCAGAAGTCCTTCAGTGCCGCCGGAGCAGCGGACCGCGTCCAGCAGGCGCTGGACGCGGTCCTTGAGATCAGGCTGGCGCAGCAGCGCGCGGCTGCCGCTGCCAAGGCGAGCTAGGCGAAGCTGGTGCCGGTCAGCTTCTCGTAGGCCTCGATGTAGCGGCTGCGGGTCCGCTCCACCACGTCCGCAGGCAGCGCCGGCGGCGGGGTGTCGGAGGCCCGGTCCCAGCCCGATTCGGCCGAGGTGAGCCAGTCCCGGACGTACTGCTTGTCGTAGGACGGCTGGGCCTGGCCCGGCTGGTACGTGGCGGCATCCCAGAACCGGGAGGAGTCCGGCGTGAGGACCTCGTCGCCGAGCGTGATGGACCCGGAGACCGCGTCGTAGCCGAATTCCACTTTGGTGTCGGCCAGGATGATGCCTCGCTCCCGGGCGATCTTTTCCGCCGTCGTGTAAATCTTCAGTGTCAGTTCGCTGAGGCGGGCAGCGATGTCGTCACCCACCATCGCCACCACGGCGTCATAGGTGATGTTCTCGTCGTGCTCGCCAACCAGGGCCTTGGCGGACGGGGTGAAGATGGCATGCTGCAGCCGGGATCCGTCCACCAGGCCCTCGGGCAGGGGGATGTTGCACACCGTTCCGGACGCCTTGTACTCCACAAGGCCGGACCCGGTGAGGTAGCCGCGGGCAATGCATTCCACGGGGAACATGTCCAGCTTCTTGCAGATCATGGCCCGGCCCTCAACCTCGGCCGGCACGCCATCCGCCACGGTGGAGGCCAGCACGTGGTGTTCCACGCCCAGCTGGTTGAACCACCAGAGGCTCAGCTGGGTGAGAACGCGCCCCTTGTCCGGGATCTCGCTGGTGAGCACGTGGTCATAGGCGCTGATCCGGTCACTCGCGACCACCAGGACGCACTCCTGGCCCACCCGTTCCACGATGGACTCGTCCACCGGCTCGTACAGGTCGCGGACCTTGCCGGAGTAGACGTGGCGCCAGCCGGGGAGGTCCGGGGCGGTGGCATTGAAGCCGCGGGGAGATTCAGTCATGCTAGGCCTTCGCTTCCGGTGCGGCCACCGAGGCGGCGGCGCGTGAGGTTACCTTGATTTCGCCGCGCGCGGCCTTGCGGCCGATATCCGTGCGGAACTGGCCGCCGTCGAGCTTAATCAGCTCAACGCCGTCGTATGCCTTTTCCCGTGCCTCCACCAGGTCGCTGCCGAGCGCGACGACGGCGAGCACCCGCCCGCCGGCGGACACCACTTTGCCGTCCTCATCCAGGGCGGTCCCGGCGTGGATCACGTGCACGCCGTCAAGCTCCTCCACCTTCTTGAGGCCACGGATGCGGTCGCCGGTGCGGGGCGTGTCCGGGTAGTTTTCGGCGGCGACGACGACGGCGACGGCGGTCTCCTTCGCCCAGCGCAGCTCCTCCGCCTTGTCCAGTTCGCCCTTGGCGGCTGCCATGAGCAGGGAGCCGAGGGGGGTCCTGAGCCGGGCCAGGACCGCCTGGGTTTCGGGGTCGCCGAAGCGGACGTTGAACTCGATGACGCGGGTGCCGCGGGAGGTCAGCGCCAGCCCCACGAACAGCACGCCGACGAATGGGGTGCCGCGGCGGGCCATCTCGTTGATGGTGGGCTGCGCAACGCGGTCGATCACTTCCTGGACCAGGCCGTCGGGCGCCCACTCCAGCGGGGTGTAGGCGCCCATCCCGCCGGTGTTGGGGCCTTCGTCGTTGTCGAAGATGCGCTTGAAGTCCTGCGCCGGGGACAGTGCCACGGTGTTCTGGCCGTCGCAGACCACGAAGACGGACACTTCGGGGCCGTCCAGGAATTCCTCGATGACCACGGAGCCGCCGGCGTTGAAGCAGGCTTGGGCGTGGGCCAGCGCTTCATCGCGGTCGTGGGTGACCACCACCCCCTTGCCGGCGGCCAGGCCGTCATCCTTAACCACGTAGGGTGCACCGAAGGTGTCCAGTGCGGAGGCGGCTTCATCGGCGTTGGTGGCCACCAACGCCATTGCGGTGGGGACGCCGGCCTCGGCCATGATTTCCTTGGCGAATGCTTTGGACGCTTCGAGCTGCGCGGCCGCCCTGCTGGGACCGAACACCGGGATTCCGGCGGCGCGGACGGCATCGGAGACACCGGCGGCCAGCGGAGCCTCCGGGCCCACCACCACCAGGTCCATTGCGAGCCTGGTGGCCAGCGCGGCCACGGCCTCCGGATCGTTGCCGTTGATGCTGTGGGTGGGGACCAGCTTGCTGATGCCGGCATTGCCGGGCGCCGCGTGGACCTCGGACACGTTGGGATCGGCAAGCAGGGAGCGGACAATGGCGTGTTCGCGGCCTCCGGGGCCGATGACGAGTACCTTCACAGTCTCCAAGGGTACTTTGTGCACCCTGCGTGCTCCTAAGCTGTGACCTGACCGGCCGCCCCGGCAATCCGCCGCGCATCCGGCTGCGAATCCCTTGCATGAACAAGCTTCGGAAGTGGCTCAAGAGGCCCTATGCCATGGCCGCGCTGGCAGGCGTGGTGAGCGCCGCCGTCGTACTTTCCGTGGCGGAACTGGTGGGTGCTTTCTTCACCGCCCGCGCCGCGCCGCTGATCGCGCTGGGTTCGACGTTCATCGACTTCACGCCGTCCTGGCTGAAGGACTTCGCCATCGCCACGTTCGGCACCAATGACAAGGTGGCCTTGTTCGCGGGCATGGGCCTGACTATCGGCGTACTCGCGTGTGTCCTGGGCGTTGTGGCCTACCGGAAGTGGACGCTGGGCGTACTGGGCGTGCTGTTCATGGGCGCCGTGATCGTGGCCAGCGTGGTGACCCGCGCAGGTGTGGAGCCCGTGGATGCCAGCCCGTCCGTGGTGGGGACCCTGGCGGGGCTTGCTGTGCTGCGGTGGCTCACAGTGCGGTTGTGGCAGCTGGCGCCGTGGCCCGAAGTGCCGGCGAATGTTGCCGCGGACGCTGCCGCCGGCCGGCCCAGCCGGCGCGGGTTCTTCGCCGCTGCGGGAGTGGCCGCGTTCGCCGCCGGCGCTGCCGCGACCGGAGGACGAATGCTCAGCTCGGCGCGCAGCAACATCGCCAAGGCCCGTGAGGCGCTCCGGCTGCCCGCCCCTGCCAAAGCAGCACCCGCCGTGCCGGCCGCCGTCCAGTCCCCGGCGCCCGGCATGCCCCCGTGGCTCACCCCCAACGACGACTTCTACCGCATCGACACCGCCCTCAGCGTCCCGCAGATCAACCTCGCGGACTGGAAGCTGAGGGTGCACGGCATGGTGGAAGAAGAGGTCACGCTCACCTTCCAGGACCTGCTTGACGCCGACCTGATCGAATCGCACGTGACCCTCACCTGCGTCTCAAACCCGGTGGGCGGCAACCTCGCCGGCAACGCCAAATGGCTGGGCATGCCGCTTCGGGACGTCCTTAAGCTGGCACGGCCCCAGGACGGCGCGGACATGGTGCTGTCCACCTCCATAGACGGCTTCAGCGCCTCCACTCCCCTGCCCGTGTTGCAGGACGGCCGCGACGCGATGCTCGCCATCGGCATGAACGGCGAACCGCTGCCGCTGGAGCACGGCTACCCGGTGCGCATGGTCGTGCCGGGGCTGTACGGGTTCGTCTCGGCCACTAAGTGGGTCGTGGACCTGGAGGTGACCCGCTTTGCGGACAACAAGGCTTATTGGACCCAGCGCGGCTGGTCCGAGCGGGGTCCCATCAAGACGATGGCGCGCGTGGACGTGCCCAGGTCCTTTGCCAAGGTCCCGGCAGGAAAGGTGGCCGTGGGTGGCACCGCCTGGGCGCAGACCCGCGGCATCACCAAGGTGGAGCTGCAGATCGACGACGGCGGCTGGGTTGAGGCGGCCCTCTCCGCCGAGGCGTCCGTGGATACCTGGCGGCAGTGGTCCTATGAGTGGGATGCAGCACCCGGCGCGCACTACATCAAGGTCCGGGCCACGGACGGCTCGGGTGAGGTCCAGACCGAACAGCGGGCGGATCCCGTCCCGGACGGCGCCTCCGGCTGGCAGTCCGTGATGGTCACGGTGGAGTAGCGGTCGGTCCGCCCGGGCCCCGTCCTGCCCTGCGCGGCTGCCTGGCCGCGCGCGCCTCGGGCCCTAGACTGGGCAGCATGCCGCACAATCCGCATGCTACCTTCACCGTGGACTCCGCCGTCGAACTGGCCGTGATAGAGCGCAGCGGCTTCGTGGAGTCCCGGCACATCGGCTCGGCCCTACTGCTCGCCGCCGACGGCTCGGTGGTCACGGAGTTGGGTGACATCAACACCCCCATCTACGCCAGGTCCACCCTTAAGCCCTTCCAGGCGCTGGCCGCCATGCAGTCCGGCGTACCGCTGCGCGGCGCCCAGGTGGCCATCGCGTGCGGCAGCCACACCGGGTCGCTGGACCACATGGACGTGGTGTCCGGCATGCTCAAGGCGGCTGGCGTGCGCGAGGACCAGCTGCAGTGCCCGGCGGCGTGGCCGCAGGACGAGGCCGCCCGGAACTGGCTGGTCCGTTCGGAACGGGGCAAGTCCCGGCTCGCCTTCAACTGCTCCGGCAAGCACGCGGCCTTCCTGTGGGCATGCACCGAAAACCAGTGGGACACCGGCAGCTACCTGGAGCCGAACCATCCCCTGCAGCAGCGGATCCGCACCGTGATCGAGGAGTACACAGACGAGAAGATCGCGCACCTGGGCATCGACGGCTGCGGTGCACCCGTTGCGGCGGTGTCGCTCAAGGGCCTTGCCCGCGGATACTCGCAGCTGGCCAAGGCACCGGGCGACCAAAGCTTCAGTGCACGGGCGGCCACCATCGCCACCTCCATGCTGGACTACCCCTGGGCGGTCCAAGGCCACGGCGAGGCCAACACCCTGGTCATGGACGAGCTCGAAATCATCGCCAAGATCGGCGCCGAAGGGGTGCTTGCCATGGCCACCCCGCAGGGCGTTTCGGTGGCCGTGAAGATTCTGGACGGGAACGTCCGGGCCACGTCCTTGGTAGCGCTGACGCTTCTGGCAGCCGCTGGTGCCGTGGAGATCCCCGGAGTCGCCAGCGTCCTGGAAAAAGTCGTGGAACCCGTACTGGGCGGCGGGCGGCCGGTGGGCAAGATCCGGCTGGGCCCGGCCGTTTCCGCGCTGCTGGACTGACGCATTTCAACTGACTGGGACGTATTTGACCACTCCGGAAAGGAGTCCGCGCGCATGGCCGTGGCCCGCCGTCGTATAGGCCTTGAAGAAGGGAAGGCGGCGCTGCAGGCGTGGCTGGAAGGCACCGCCCCGGCGTCGGCCGTTCCCGTTCCGCGTGCCGTGGTGGCCACCGCCGTGCGCTACTCGCTGGAGGAGGTCACGGCCCGGGCGCCCGGGAACTCCGTGGAGGTCCGCGTGCCGCCGTTCGGCGTGACGCAGTGCGTGGCGGGGCCCCGGCACACGCGCGGGACTCCGCCGAACGTCATCGAGTGCGACGCCGCCACCTGGCTTGCGATGGTCAGCGGCAGGCTGCGCTGGGCGGACGCAGTCGCGGCCGGGCAGGTGTCCGCCTCCGGCCTCCGCGCGGACCTCGCCGCACTTCTCCCGCTCTAGATAGTTGCTGGTTCGCGGGAAGTTTCCGGCGACGTCAGCCGCGGCCGATGAACGGCATGCCTGCCGCCGTGATGACCACCGAACCCACGCTGGCAGATGCCGGCATGTTGGCCATCATCAGTACCGCCCGGGCCGCGTCCGCCACCGGGAACGTAGGTTCCACGCGCCGGCTGCCGTCCGCCTGCAGCGCACCTGCGCCCACCCCGATGGTGTCCATCAGTTCCGTGGCCGTATTGCCGATGTCTATCTGCCCGCAGGTGATCCCGAACCCGCGGCCGTCCAGCTCGATGCTCTTGGTCAGTCCAGTGATGGCGTGCTTGGTCACGGTGTACGCCACGGTCCGCGGCCGTGGTGAGTGCGCGGCGATGGAGCCGTTATTGATGATCCGGCCGCCCTGCGGTTCCTGGGACTTCATGGCGCGGACGGCCGCGGCGGCGCAGAGCATGGCACCGGTCAGGTTGACCGCGAGGGTGTCGTTCCAGTCCTTGAGGCTGATCTCGTCCACCCCGGCCGCCGGTCCGAACACGCCGGCGTTGTTGAACAGCACGTCAACCCGCCCCCAGCGCTCCCGGACGGTCTGGAAGAGGCGTTCGACGTCGGCGGGCAGCGTCACGTCGCACGGCACCACCAGCGCACCGGGGTTGCCTGCGGACGTCTCTTCGAGCTGGGCTTCGCGGCGTCCGGCGAGCGCCACGCGGTAGCCGTCTGCCAGCAGCTGGCGCGCCACCTCGCGGCCGATGCCGGAGCCGGCACCGGTCACGACGGCGGTGCGCCCCTGGTGATCGGTGCCGCGCACGTTACCAGCGGGGGTGGATGGCATCGCGGAAGTAGTGGTCGTAGATCCAGCGGACGCCGTCGTCGAACTCTTCACCAAGTGCCACGGACGCTGCCGCGGCGTTCGCCTGCGCCTGCTTCACGTTGCGGGCACCCGGGATGACGGTGGTGACGCCGTCCCGGGCGGCGGCCCACGCGATCGCGGCCTGGGCCATCGACGCGCCGGCAGGGACGAGCTGTTCGAACTCGGCCACGGCCTTGAGGCCGAGTTCGAAGTCGACGCCGGAGAAGGTCTCCCCGACGTCGAACGCGCTGCCCGTGCGGTTGTAGTTGCGGTGGTCGTCCTCGGGGAAGTCGGTGTCCCTGGTGTACTTGCCCGTCAGCAGGCCGGAGGCGAGCGGCACGCGGGCGATGATGCCCACCCCCGCTGCCTTGGCCGCCGGCAGCACCTCATCCAGCGGTTTCAGCCGGAAGGCGTTGAGGATGATCTGGACGGAGGCCGTCCCGCTGTGGCGGATCGCCTCGAGGGCCTCGTCCGTGCGCTCGACGCTGACGCCGTAGTTGCGGATGGCCCCCTCCGCGACGAGGGTGTCCAGGGCGTCGTAGACCTCGGCGCTGCTGTAGACGGGCGTGGGCGGGCAGTGCAGCTGGACGAGGTCGAGAGTGTCCGTGCCGAGGTTTTTCCGCGAGCGGTCCACCCACTGGCGGAAGTTGGCCAGCGAATAGTTCTCGGGCACTTGCTCCGCGCGGCGGCCCATCTTGGTGGCCACGGTGATATCCAGCCCCGGGTTCTGGGCCAGGAACGTGCCGATGGCCTGCTCGCTGCGCCCGTCGCCGTAGACGTCCGCTGTGTCGAAGAACCTGACACCGGCTTCGGCCGACGCTGCGAGGACGGCCTGCGCCTGCTCCGGCTCCACGGATCCCCAGTCCGCTCCGAGCTGCCAGGTTCCCAATCCAACCACGGAAACGCTCCGGCCGGTCTTCCCCAATATCCGCTGTTCCATCCTCCGACTATAGGGGCTGGGCTGCAGGCGTCCGGAAAATTACGACGGCGGCACGTCAGTAATCGGTACGGTCCTCCATGGCGTTCCAGGCAGTAAAGGGTTCCAGCGGTGCCGGCGAGGGAGGGCCCGCGAGTTCCAGCCGGGACACCGCCATCAGGGTGCCGCGGTCCGGGTTCTGGAAGTACTCGTAGAACACGGCGTCGTCAAAGCCGGCGGACGCGGCGTCGTGCCGGTCCGCGGCGTAGACCACTTTGCCGATCCGGGCCCAGAGCGCCGACGCCAGGCACATGGGGCAGGGCTCGCAGCTGCTGTAGAGGACGGCGCCCGTGAGGTCGAAAGTTCCCAGTTCGCGGCAGGCGGTCCGGATCGCGGTGACCTCGGCGTGGGCTGTGGGGTCGTTGTCCGCGGTGACCCGGTTGACACCGTCGAACGCTTTCCCGTCCGCGGTGACAACCGTGGCGCCGAACGGCCCGCCGTTGTTCAGGACGTTGGCCGTGGCCAGCCGGACGGCCCGGGCCAGGAACTGTTCGTCGGTGGCGGTGGTGCTCATGATGCGACTCCCTTGCGCCGAAGCCGGGCGGGCGCAGCCCGGTGGAACCAGGTGCGACGGTGAGCCAGGCTTCAGCGTTGTGCTGTTGAAGGTTCAGTTGCGCCTGGTAGATAGCTTCCCACGTGGGTGCCCGCCGTTGGCAGAATCGAGATTAGCACCTAACGTGGCCGCATGAACCCGTCCAAGGCACCGGCGCAGATCCTCGACGTTGACGGCCATGAGGTCCGCATCTCAAGTCCGGACAAGATGGTGTTTCCCGAGGCCGGCCTGACCAAGCTGGACCTGGTGCGCTATTACCTCGCGGTGGCGGAGGGTGCGCTGCGCGGGGCAGGCGGGCGCCCCATGGTGCTCAAACGGTTTCCCAAAGGGATCGGTGCGGAGCCCTTCTTCCAGAAACGGGTGCCGGAGAACCATCCGGACTTCATCGGCACGGCAACGCTGCAGTACGCGTCCGGCACGTCCGCCGAGGAGGCCGTCATCCGCGACGCCGCGGGCCTGGCGTGGGTGGTGAACCTGGGATGCCTGGACCTGAATCCGCACCCGGTGCGCGCCGAGGACCTGGAGCATCCCGACGAACTGCGGGTGGACCTGGACCCCATGCCGGGGGTGGAATGGGCCCGGATCGTCGACACCGCTTACGTGGCCCGGGACGTGCTGGCAGAGACCGGGCTGGTGGGCTGGCCCAAGACCAGCGGCTCCCGCGGCCTGCACATCCTGGTCCGGATCGCGCCGCAGTGGTCCTACCGGGACGTCCGGCTCGCTGCCGAAACCCTGGCCCGCGAGGTGGAGAACCGGGCCCCGGGCCTGGCCACGGCGCGGTGGTGGAAGGAGGAACGCGGCGAAAGCGTGTTCGTCGATTTCAACCAGAACGCCAAGGACCGCACCGTGGCCTCGGCATACTCCGTCCGGGCCCTGCCCGATGCCCGCGTGTCCACGCCGCTCACCTGGGAAGAGGTCCGTTCCGTCCGGCCGGAGCAGTTCACGGTGTCCACGGTGTTGCGCCGGTTCGCGGATTCCGGCGACCCGCACCGGGGAATCGACGACGCCGCCGGTCGGCTGGATGGACTGCTGGCCCTTGCCGCGGAGTTGGGCCCGGCGGAGAAAGCCCCGCGCACGGGGGACGGTTCGGGCCGCCGGCGGTCAGTCATGCCCCTGATCGAGGTTGCCCGGACCAAAACGAAGCCGGAAGCCCTCGCCGCCCTCGAGGAGTGGAAGTCCCGGCACCGGGACGTGGTCCCTTCCCTCACCCCGGCCGATGTCCTGGTGGACGGCATGCGCGGATCGAGTTCGCTCTGGTACCGGGTCAGGGTGAACCTGCAGCACGTCCCGGAACCGGACAGGCCGGCCCAGGAGCAGCTCATCGCCGACTACGATCCCTGGGCCGGAAAGCATCCCGGCTCCTGAACCCCTCGGACCAGGGGGGTCCGGCAGACTAGGGGTTCAGGACCACCTTGATGCAGCCGTCTTCTTTCTTCTGGAACTTCTCGTACAGGGCAGGCGCCCCGTCCAGCCCCGAACGGTGGGTGACCAGATCCATCACACCCAACGGGTCGGCGTCATCCTCCACCAGCGGCAGGATGTCGTCGGTCCAGCGCCGGACGTTGCACTGCCCCATGCGGACCTGGAGTTGCTTGTCGAACATGGTCAGCATGGGCATGGGGCTGGCCTGGCCGCCGTACACGCCGCTCAGGGACAAGGTTCCGCCGCGCCGGACGGCGTCGATGGACGTGTGGAGGGCGGCGAGTTTGTCCACACCCGCGGTCTCCATGGCTTTCTGTGCCAGCTTGTCAGGCAGGAGGCCCAGCGCCTGGTGGGCAAAGCCTGCCACCGGGGAACCGTGGGCTTCCATTCCGACGGCGTCAACCACTGCGTCCGCACCCCTTCCGGCCGTCAGCTCCCGCACTTCGTCCGCAACGCCCTTTGCGTAATCGAGGGTTTCCACCCCGTGGCGGGCAGCCATTTCCCGCCGCTCTGGGACCGGATCCACCCCGATGACCCGCAGTCCCCGCTGCACGCCGATCCGGCTGGCAAACTGCCCCACGGGCCCCAGTCCGAACACTGCCAGGGTGCCTCCCGGCTGGACATCCGCATATTCCACCCCCTGCCAGGCGGTGGGAAGAATGTCGGAGAGGAAAAGGTAGCGCTCATCCGGCAATTCCGTGCCCACCTTCACCGGCCCGTAATCCGCATGCGGTACGCGCAGGTACTCCGCCTGGGCACCGGGAACCGAACCGTACAACTCCGAGAAGCCGAAGAGCGCAGCGCCGGAACCCTTGCTCTTGACCTGCGTGGTTTCGCACTGCGACTGCAGGCCCTGGCTGCACATGTAACAGTGGCCGCAGGAAATGTTGAAGGGAACAACCACCCTGTCGCCCTTGCGAAGGTTGGTGACGGCGCTTCCCACCTCTTCCACGATGCCCATTGGTTCATGGCCGAGCACGTCGCCCTTGTGCATGTACGCGCCCAACACCTCGTACAAGTGCAGGTCGGATCCGCAGACGGCCGTGGACGTGATCCGTACGATGGCGTCGGTCGGCTCCTGGATCACAGGGTCCGGTACTTCCGCCACGGTGACCGAGCGCTTTCCTTGCCATGTCAGTGCTTTCACGGTGTTCCTTCCGCCGGGGTCCTCTGTTGTCGGGGGCCGGCAACGGCCCTCATTCGACGCTAGCGGGAAAGCCGGAAAAAAGTAAGTATGCTGATGAAAGTCTTGTGGGAGACGCACGCGGCTTCTAGCGTAGGGAGGGACAGAGCCCGGCCAAGTCGAGTGAAAGAGGTCCACCATGTCGCTGTACCAGCCGGAACCGGTTGAAATCTCCACCCGCATGCGGCCGGGAGAGTGGAGCGAGACCAGTCTCGAACAGCTCGTTGATACCTACAGGGCGCGCATCGTCGAGATGGGCGCCAGCCTCACCGACATCCACACGGACGTTGACCGCAACGACGACGGCTCGGTCAAGGTAGTGGTGTCCTGGCTCAAACCTGGCGATCCGGCGGCCGGAACGGTCAGCGATGGCCCGCTTCGGTAACGTCCAACAGCCGCCCGATGGCGCTTGAGGTCAGGTTGGCCAAGAGCTCCCGGGGCCCCTCATAGACTTCCGCAGCCCCGGCGTCCCGCAGTTCGGCGGCGCTGATGCCGCCGCACGTGACCCCTATGGCGGGAATGCCCAAGGCGGCAGCGGCCTGCATGTCCCAGACGGCATCCCCCACGTACACTGCGTCCGCAGCCTCCACGTTGACCGCCTCAAGGGCGGCCACCAGGATGTCAGGGGCAGGCTTGCTTTCCTTCGCGTCATTGGCGCTGGTGGCGGCGTCAATGGCGGCGTCGGCGCCAAGGATCTCCCGCATGGCCTGCAGGTCGCGTTCGCGTGCAGAAGAGGCCAGTGCCACCGCAAGCCCGGACGCGTGGCACTGGACCAGGAGGTCCTTGGCGCCCGCAAAGGCACGCAGCCCGGGCCAGTGGGAAGCGTAGAGGGCTGAGTGGCTGGAGAGGACCTCCTGGTCCACATCGCGGTCGCGGCCGGGCGGGAGCAGGCTGTCCACCAGGCGGTCCCCGCCCATGCCCACGCAGCGGTGGATCCGGGCCATGGGAACGTCGTAGCCATGCTGGCGGAAGGCGCCCCACCAAGAAATGGTGTGTATGTAGGACGAGTCAATCAGCGTCCCGTCAACGTCGAACAACACCCCGCGGCGGCGGGTGCCAGGCGGCACGGATCCATCAGGCCTTCCGGGGCGCGGGCTCAACTGATCGCCGCCCGGCGTGCCTCCGGCGCCTTCTTGTGCCGGGCAGCCTCTTCTTTGGCTGAACTGACCGGGCGGACGCGCTCACGGATGACAGTCCCATTGCCGTCGTGGCTGCGGTCCCGGATCAGCCCGGTCCCGGCAATCTCCCGCGCCAGGGCCACGCCCGCCACAGCGGCGCGCTTAGTGGGAAAGGTGACCGAGATGGCCATCAGATCCCCGGCACCGTCGACCATGCGGACCCGGTACCCGCCATCGGGCGCATCCACCAGCTCAAAATATCCGGCCATTGCCATCACTCCTCAGTCAGCCACGGACACCAGGGGCGCTCCATGGAAGTATTAGTAAGTGTACTTACTTATTCCGGGAAGGAAAAGCTCACTCTCAAATCCCCCGGGAATCCGGGGCAACCCGTTCCTCCGGCCTACCCTCCGGCGGGATCGGGGTGTCGCTCCGGCGCACCGTATCCTGATGAAGCTCCAGCGCGCTAGTCACAAGCGCGAAATGGCTGAAAGCCTGCGGCGTGTTACCTAACTGGCGGCCGGCCCGCACGCCCCACTCTTCACTCAGCAGCCCCACGTCGTTGCGCAGTTCGAGGAGCCGCTCGAAAAGCTCCTGCGCCTCCTGGTGCCTGCCGGCGCCCAGCAGCGCCTCCACCAGCCAGAAGGAGCACGCGAGGAAAACGCCCTCGTCGCCCGGCAGGCCGTCGTCGCTCTCTGCCGGACGGTACCGCAGGACGAACCCGTCCTCCGTCAGCTCCCGCTGGATCGCATCGATGGTACCCACCACGCGCGGATCGTCCGGCGGTAGAAATCCCACGCGGGGGACCAGGAGCAAACTGGCATCGAGCTCGGGCCGGCCGTAGGACTGGACAAAGGTGTTGCGCACCGGGTCGAAGCCGTTGGCCATCACGTCCGCATGAATCGTGTCCCGCAGCGCTTCCCAGCGCTCCACCGGACCGGGCAGTCCGGACTCGCGGACGCCCTTGACCATGCGGTCCGCCGCCACCCAGGCCATCACCTTCGAATGCGTAAAGTGCCGCCGCGGTCCGCGCATCTCCCATAGCCCGTTGTCCGGTTTGTCCCAGATGGTCTCCAGGTGCTGCATCAGGACAACCTGCAGGTCCCACGCCTCGTCCGTGTGCTTCAGGAGCGAATTCCGCGTCAGAGCGAGGCAGTCCAGGACCTCACCCCAGACGTCCAGCTGCAGCTGGTCCACCGCCCCGTTGCCGATCCGCACCGGCACGGACCCCTCGTAACCGCGAAGCCAAGGCAGCTCCATCTCAGGCAGCCGGCGCTCCCCATGGATGCCGTACATGATCTGCAGGTCGGCGGGGTCGCCCGCCACTGCCCGGAGGAGCCAGTCCCGCCAGGCCCCGGCTTCCGCCGTATAGCCGGCGGCCAGGAGAGCCTGGAGCGTCATCGCGGCGTCGCGCAGCCAGCAGTAGCGGTAATCCCAGTTGCGCGGCCCGCCCGGCTGCTCCGGGAGGGACGTGGTTACGGCCGCGACTATCCCGCCCGTAGGCCCGTAAGTCAGGGCTTTCAGGGTGACCAGCGAACGGACCACGGCCTCCTGGTACTTGCCTTTGACAGTGCATTGGGAGGCCCAGCCGCGCCAGAAGGCGTAGGTGGTTCCGAGGACCTCCTCCGCGTCCACGGTCTGCGGACGCCCCACGTGGCTGGGCGCCCACGTGAGCACGAACGGCACGCGCTCCCCGGCACTGACGCTGAAATCGCTGGTGGTGTGCATGTTCTCGCCGTGCAGCGGGGCCTGGGTGGCAAAGTAGACGGCGTCCGGGCCGGCAATGGCGTGCAGGCCGAATTCATCCCGCCGCACCCAGGGGACGATGTGCCCGTAGTCGAAGCGCAGCACCAGTTCGGACCGCATCCGCACGGTCCCGGTGATGCCCTCCACGATGCGGACCACGTCCGCCACCCGGTCCCTGGGCGGCATGAAGTCGATGACCCGGACGGCCCCGTCCGGGGTTTCCCACTCGGTTTCCAGCACGAGGGTGCCGCCCCGGTACTGCCGCCGGGTGCATGGTCCGCCGCCTTCGGGCGCGATGAGCCAACGGCCGGCCTCGGGCGTGTCCACGAGTGCGCTGAAGCAGGCAGGCGAGTCGAAGCGCGGCAGGCAGAGCCAGTCGATGGAGCCTTCCCTGCTGACCAGCGCACCTGTCTGGAGGTCCCCGATTACCGCATAATCCTCAATGCGCGCCATGGACCAACATTGCCACAGCCGCGGGTAAATGGGAGGTGCAGCCTGCTGGGGTGGGAGTCCATATCGGTACCTCCGGCTGGAGCTATGACCATTGGGACAACGTCCTCTACCCTCCGGGCATGCCCGCCCGCGACCGGCTGGCCCGCTACGTTGCCGAATTCAGCACCGTGGAACTGAACGCCAGCTTCTACCGCTGGCCCCGGGAAGCGTCGTTCGTCAGCTGGAACCGGCGCCTGCCGCCAGGGTTCGCCATGTCCGTCAAGGCGCCCCGCGGCCTCACCCACGCCAAGAAGCTGTACGCGCCGGAGGTCTGGCTGGAGCGGATCAGCCGGTGCTGGCACGAACTCGGCGACAAACGCGCCGTGCTCCTGGTCCAGCTGCCGCCGCAAATGGTCCGCGACGACGCCCGGCTCGACTACTTCCTGGCCGCGGTACCGCCGTGGATCCGGGTGGCAGTGGAATTCCGGCATCCCAGTTGGGAGGACGCGGAAGTTTTCCGCCTGCTTGAGCGCCGGGAGGCCGCCTACTGCGTCATGAGCGGCGCCAACCTGCCCTGCATCCTGCGCACCACCGCTCCCTTCGCCTACGTCCGGCTGCATGGGCCGGACCACGAGCACCTCTACGGCGGGTCGTACTCCGACGCGGACCTGCACTGGTGGGCTGAGCGGATCCGCGAGTGGTCCGGCCAGGGCGTGGACGTTTACGCCTATTTCAATAACGACGGCGGCGGCAACGCCGTGCGGAATGCCCGGACCCTGCGCGGCATCCTCGGTGCCGGCTGAGTCAGCGGCGCAGGGCCGCGGCCGGACCATCGGTGCCGGATCAGCGGCGCCGATCGCCGCGCTGTGGCAGAGTGGAGCCATGGACACGGCTCCCCAGAAATCGTCGCAGGACCACCCGCAGGATGCGCCGCCGGCGCCTTCTCCCGCAGCCCAGGCCCCCGCGGCCGCGCATTTCGATCCCCGTGCGATCTCCGGCAACCAGGTGTTCCGGCTCGCGCACCGGACTTCCGACGCCGTCAACTCCCTGCGCATCCGGCTCGCCAAACGCTGGAAGTTCGAACCACAGACCATCGCCTACCAGGGCTACGGTTCCACCACGCGCGTGCGCATCCTGGGCCGGGTCCTGCTTACCCGCAAGCCGCTGCCAGGAAGCCGCGCGGAACACGCCGCCCGCAACGGAACGCAGAACGTCCGCGGCTGGCGCGCCTTCACCAGCGTGCCGGTGCAGTTCACGGACGTCAGCATCACCATCGGGGACGTGGTCACCAGAGTGCAGGCGGACCGTGGCGGGCTGATCGACACCGAGGTGGATGTCCGGCTGGAACCGGGCCTGCACACCGCCGTGCTCCAGGCCGAGGGAACCGATCCCGCCGAGGCGCTGGTCAGGGTGATTGATCCAGACGTGAAGTTCGGCATCGTCTCGGACATCGACGACACGGTCATGGTCACTGCCCTGCCCCGGCCTTTCCTGGCGCTGTGGAACACGTTCGTCCTGAGTGAGCGTGCCCGCATGGCAACCCCTGGCATGGCCGTTCTGCTGGACCGGCTCACCGCCGAGCACCCGGACGCGCCCGTCATCTACCTGTCCACCGGGCCCTGGAATGCGGCCCCCACGCTGGCGCGGTTCCTGAACCGGAACATGTACCCTGCCGGCGCGCTCCTGCTCACCGACTGGGGCCTGACCCAGGACCGCTGGTTCCGCAGCGGGCAGGACCACAAGCACAAGAACCTCGAGCGGCTTTCCCGGGAATTCCCCGAGATGCGCTGGCTCCTGATAGGTGACAACGGCCAGCACGACGAAGCCATCTACTCCGGGTTTGCCGCAGAGTACCCGGACAAGGTGGCCGCCATCGCCATCCGCCAGCTGTCCATCAGCGAATCCGTCTTCGCGGGCGGCCACTCCGAGGACGGGGACCACACCACGTCCAAGGTGCCGTGGATCTACTCCCCCGACGGTGCAGGCATGGCCACGCAGCTGTCCGCTCTGGGCCTGCTCTAACCCTTAGGCGCTGGCTGCTATCTCGCCCGCCGCTTCCTCACCCGCGGCGGCGCGGACCACGGCTGCATTCGCTGCGGCGGCAAGGTCCCGTTCCTCGATGAGTTCCTGAAGCCAGAAATAGGACGCCTTCGGCGTCCGCTCGAGCGTCTCGTGATCCAGGTGCACGAGTCCGAAAGGCTGGTTGTAGCCGGCGGACCATTCGAAATTGTCCATCAGCGACCACACGTAGTAGCCGCGCAGGTCCACCGATTCGGCCTCGCCGCCGGGGGCAGTTGCCCGCAGTGCGGTTTCCAGGTGGTCCGAAAGGTACTTGAGCCGGCGCTCGTCCGGGATAAACCGGGTGTTGGTGGACTTGTCCCGGACGATGATGTCCTCGAAGCTCGCGCCGCCCTCCGTGAGGATGACCGGCGGAAGGTTGGGGTAGCGCTCCCCCATCTCCTTTAGCGCCACCGCCATGTACTCGGGCTTGACGGGCCAGCCGTAGGCCGTGATGTCGGCTTCCGGCCACGTCTCCACATGGAAGGGGGTTCCGCCGTTGCCGGCCGCGCTGAGGTCGCTGCCCATGGCTTCGGCCATGCTGGCGGGCACGGCTCCGCCGCCCGGTCCCACGGCCACCTTGGTGGGCATGTAATAGTTCAGACCGTAGAAGTCCAGGGGCTGCGAGATGATCTCCATGTCCTCGTCAGGGTGTTCAAAGGTGCTGAAGAACTTGGCCGCGCGGATCACGTCCGGGTATTTGCCCGTGAGCACCGGGTCGGCGTAGAGCCGGTTCTGTGCCAGGTCCATGAGGCCGGCGCTGATCCGGTCCAGCGGGTTGATGGAGTTGGGCACCATGGGCGAATAGACGTTGGTCATGCCGATCTCACCGGGCACGCCGGCGGCGCGGAGGGCCTGCACCGCAAGGCCGTGGCCCAGCAGCTGGTGGTGCACGGTGGGGAACGCGCCCAGCAGCAGTTCCTTGCCGGGCGAGTGCAGCCCCAGGGAGTAGCCGTTGGCGCTCACCGTTGCCGGTTCGTTGATGGTCACCCACCGAGCCACCCTGTCGCCGAATGCCTCCGCCAGGATGCCGGCGTACTCGGCCAGCCGGTAGGCCATGTCACGGTTGAGCCAGCCGCCCTCCTCGTCCAGGGGAAGGGGTGTGTCCCAGTGGTAGATGGTGGCCATTGGCGAGATGCCGCTGGCCAGCAGTTCATCCAGGAGCCGGTCATAGAAATCCAGGCCGGGCTGGTTGACCGCACCGCGACCTGTCGGCTGGATCCGCGGCCAGGCGAAGGAAAAACGGTAGGAGTCCACTCCCAGCTGCTTCATCAGTGCCACATCCTGCGGCATGCGGTGGTAGTGGTCGCAAGCAACGGCGGGGCTGTGGTCCTCCACGATGGCGCCCGGCCTGGCGGCGAACACATCCCATCCGGCGGGTCCGCGGCCGTCCTCGTCAAGGGCCCCTTCAATCTGGAAGGCCGCCGTGGCCACGCCCAGGGTGAATCCCGGCGGGATGATGGCGGCGAGGTCCTTGGCGGTGATATGCATGGAATGGCCCCTTGTGACGGCTGGATAGGTACGTCCCAGAATGGCACAGCGGGCGGCCGCTGACGAGCACTTGGCCGCCCGCCGCCGTGCCGTCCCTACTGGGATCCGAAGAGGAACTCCTTGGCGTGCGCCACTGCCTTGCGGAAGGCGTCGTTCCGCAACGTCACAAGGTGTTCCGTCTCGCCGTCGGCCGGTTCAAGGTAGCCGGTGTAGCCGGGCCGCAGGACCCAGATATCCCCGGCCGGCGGGAGGTAGAAGACGCCGAAGGAACGCTGCTGGCGCTCCTCGTTGCTCCACACCGGGACCACTGCCAGGGCAGCGCCGGTGGCCGGGTTGATCCACTGGGCCCGGGGCATTGGCTGTTCGTGCGCTTCCGGGTCGAGGAAGGGCGCTGTTCCCTCGCCCCACCGCTGTTCGAAGCGCTCGTGGAATGCCGGGATCAGGGGTGAATCGTAGCGTCGCCATTCGCTCATTCGGCTCACTGCCTCCTTGCTGTTGATTGGTGTGTTCCTTCGGAGCCTGCTAGGACCAGGGGCCGCTTTCCCAGCGGACGGGAGTCACCCTGATAACGGGACCTGAAGGCCCCTCATCCGGCCGGCGGCGCATCTTGCGGACCGGGATGGGCTGGCCCGCCGGGGCGGCCAGCTGCTGGTCGTATGCGGCGCGGCGCTGCGGGTCGCGCAGCACGTCGAACGCCTGCATGATACGCAGCAGTTCGCCTTCCGGCACCGGTCCGTTGTCCATGTCCGGGTGATGGCTGCGCATCAGCGCCCGGTACGCGCGCGAGATTTCCTGGGCGTCGGCGTCCCGCCGGACTCCCAGTGCGGCGTAGTGGTCAGGAACGGAGGTCATGGAAACTTCCCGGGCCGGCACGGCCGTTCCGGGCGCGGGCAAGCGGGGCATCCCGCACCCGGAGCGGATTTGCTACTTGTTGATCTCGTGCATCTGTCCCTGCCGGGTTTCGATTTCGATCTTGCGCGGCTTGGCCTGCTCGGCCACCGGGATGCGCAGGGTGAGCACGCCCTGGTCGTAGCTGGCCTTGATGTTGTCCGTGTTGAGGGTGTCGCCCAGGATCAGCTGGCGGCTGAAGACGCCGCGCGGACGTTCCGATGCCACCAGTTCCACGCCGGGTTGCGTTGGATCCTGGCGTTCCGCCCGCACGGTCAGGACGTTGCGTTCGACATTGAGGTCCAGGGTGTCCAGCTTGACGCCCGGAAGGTCAAACGCCACCACGAACTCGCCGTTGTCCTGCCAGGCATCCATGGGCATGGCAGCTGGCCGGGCGGCCGTTCCGAAGACCTGCTGCGTGAGCCGGTCCAGCTCACGGAACGGGTCCGTGCGCATCAACATCATTTCCCACTCCTTTAGCTTCTAGGGTGCTGGATCTATGCCATATCCACACCCGTAATCTATGGTGATGGATATAGATTTTTTATAGCACCCGTGGGAAACTGAAGCAATACCGCCGCACGATTTTTGGAGACCCCATGACAGACGAACCTGGCCGGGCTGGCCGGCCCTCACCGGCGCGCGCCGTTTATGCCATTTCCGTGGCCGCCAAGCTCGCGGGCACGGGGCAGCAGAACATCAGGCTCTACGAGACGAAGGGCCTGCTGACGCCGTCGCGGACATCCGGGGGCACCCGCCAGTACAGCGACGACGATGTTGCGGTGCTGCTGCGGATCGGCGAGCTGCTGGACCAGGGGCTGAACCTGGCCGGCGTTGCCAGGGTGCTGGAGCTTGAGGAGGCTAACTCGAAGCTCCACAGCGCATTGAAGCGGGCCAGGTCGCGCCATCAGAAATAGAACGGACGACGGCGGGTGGTCAGTCCTTCGGCGTTTCCGCAGTGGACAGCTCACCGGTGATCCGCTCGCCCGGGATGCGCGCAGTGCGCCAGGTGTCCAGCGCAATCACGCCGCCGAGGATCACCAGCGACAGCGAGAGTGAAGCCAGGGCGTCGCTGAGCCAGTGGTATCCCAGGTACAGCCGGCTCAGGGCGGCCAGCACAATGCCGATTCCCGCCCCGATGAAGCCAAACACGGCGGCACGGCTGTTCTTACGCCGCGAGAAGATCAGGAAAGTTCCTACCAGCAGGAAGTCACAGGCGCCCAGAACATGCCCGGACGGGAATGAGAAGGTGTGATCGATCCCGAAGAGCATCTGTTCCACCGGCGGCCGGGAGCGCCGGACGATGTGCAGGATGATCTGCGAGATGATGACGCCCGTGAGCATTGCCCCGGCCAGGAGAATGGGACGCCAGGCGTGCTTGGCAAGGAACCCCCACGCCACGTTAACTACCAGGACGATGATGGGAAGCGCGATGGGGCCAAAGACTATGGCCAGGAAAATCATCACCGCGGTAAGCGTGTCCGACCGCAGCGTCAGGAGCCAGTCCCGGACCGGGACGTCCGCGGCTGAAAGCCCGTCCGCCTGGAGCACACTGACAAGGGTGGCAATAAAGAGCGCTACACCGGTGACCGCCAGGATTACCGCAGCCCGGTAGAGGCTCCTCCGGTCGTCGGGGTCCATGTAGCGTTCCTCGACGACGAATTTGTCATGGAAGGCGCGCCACCGCCCGCCCTTTCCATTCGTACCGGAGCTTGCTGTCTGGTGCTGTCCCACTGTGATGTGCCCGTCCGTGCGCTGAAGGTTTGCTTAGTGAAGACTATCCCGGCTCAGCGTTTTTGGTCTTGTTCCGGTAGCCGGCTCCTGCCGTTTGAGCGCTCATTGACGATTCGCCTTCCGTGCGTCTTACCAGTCATGGACTGTGCCGTCGACGAGGCGGTTGTAGGGCAGGTAGGCCTGCTGGTACGGAAACGCTGCTGCGGCTTCCTCGTTGAATTCGACGCCGATGCCGGGCTCGTCGCCGGGGTGCAGGTAGCCGTCCTTGAAGGTCATGGACTGGTGGAAGACCTCATTGGTTTTGTCCGAGTGCTGCATGTATTCCTGGATGCCGTAGTTGTGGATGGCCAGGCCGACGTGGAGCTGGGCGGCGAACCCGATCGGGGAGATGTCGGTGGGGCCGTGGAAGCCGGACTTGATCTGGTACTGCGCGGCGAAGTCCATGACCTTCTTCAGGGGCGAGATACCGCCGAAGTGGGTGGAGGCTGCCCGGACGTAGTCGATCAGCTGTTCCTTGATGATGGTTTGGTAGTCGTACACGGTGTTGAAGATTTCACCGATGGCCAGCGGGGTGGTGGTGTGCTGGCGGACCAGGCGCAGTGCCTCCTGGTTCTCGGCCGGGGTGCAGTCCTCGAGCCAGAAGAGATCATACGGTTCCAGCGCCTTGCCCAGCTTCGCGGCCTGGATGGGGGTCATGCGGTGGTGGCCGTCGTGCAGCAGCGGGATTTCCGGGCCGAACTCGTTCCGGACCCCTTCGAACACGGTAGGCAGGTGGCGCAGGTAGGCGCGGGTGTCCCAGTCTTCCTCCACCGGGAACGCGCCGCGGCCTGCGGGTTCGTAGTCGTACCGTTCACCGGAGGCCTGGGCCTGCGCGGCAACACCGTACAGGGCCTTGATGCCCGGGACTGCCGTCTGGATGCGAATGGACTTGTACCCGAGTTCCAGGTGCTCGCGGACTGAATCAAACAGCGAAGGAATGTCCGCGCCCGAAGCGTGACCGTAGGCGCGCAACCCGTTCCGGGACGCACCACCTAGCAGCTGGTAGACCGGAAGACCGGCAATCTTGCCCTTGATGTCCCATAGGGCCATGTCGACGGCGGCGATCGCGGCCATGGTCACCGGCCCGCGGCGCCAGTACGAGGACCGGTACAGGAACTGCCAGGTGTCCTCGATCCGGTGCGGGTCCTTGCCGATCAGCAGCTGCGCAACATGCTCCTTCAGGTAGGCAGCGACGGCCAGCTCCCGACCGTTGAGCGTGGCGTCACCAATACCGGTCACCCCGTCCTCGGTGGTAATCCGAAGAGTGACAAAGTTTCGGGAGGGACTCGTAACGAACACGTCTGCGGCAATAATTTTCACGGCTGATCCTTTCAGTGGGCCGAAGCTGAGGGCTTGGGTCGGGCCGGCGGCCCGGGGATTTAGCGCTGAGTAGCGCCTCGTGCCAGATCTGTCAGCAGGCCCAGCTCTGCGCGGCGCGGCAGGCCTTCCCAGTCGCCTGCGGTACTCACGGCGAATGCTCCGGTAAGCACCCCCCGCTGCAACCGCCCTGCGACGTCCTCGCCGTCGAGCAGGGCGGACAGGTAGCCTGCCGTAAACGCGTCACCGGCGCCCACGGTGTCCCTGCTGGTCACCGCAACGGCCGGCACCTCCCAGTGGCCGCCCCTGGTGTATACGCCGGCGCCGGCAGCGCCCCGCTTGACCACCACTTCGCTGAGGCCGCCGTCCAGAAGCTCCGCTGCCATGGCAGCTTCCACCGTCCCGCTGTCCTCCTGTGAAGGCTGGACGGAGGTCACGAGCGCGAGTTCGTCGTCAGACGCGATAACAATGCCGGCGTGCCGGACCAGTGATGTCAACGCTTCGCGCGCTTCCGCGCGTGACCACAGCTTGCTGCGGAAGTTGACGTCCAGGGAGACCACTGCCCCGCTGTCGGCCGCGAATCGGGCTGCATACTCCGCCGTGTCGCGTGCCTGACTGCCCAGGGCGGCTGTTATTCCTGTGAGATGCAGGACCTTCGCTCCGCATTCCAGTCCCCGCTTCACGTCATCCGGCGCCAGGCCGGAGCCTGCGGAATGTGCGCGATAGTAGAACGCCCTGCTGACGTCCGCGGTGCGCTGCTCCAGGAACATGACGCCGGTGCTCCTCTGCGGGTCGATGCGGCATTGGACGTCGATTCCTTCCGAGCGCAGTTGGCGTTGGATGTATTCACCGTGTGGATCGTCACCCAACACACCGGCCCAGGCCACGCTGTGGCCTAGCCGCGCCACCCCTACAGCGACGTTCGATTCGGCGCCGGCAACGTGCATCGCCAGCTTGCCTCCGGCCGACAGCGGCCCCGCGGACCTCAGTGAGACCATCGACTCACCTAATGTCAGGAGGCTGACGCCGCCGCTCACTTTGCGCCCGGAGAAGCAGTCCCGCGGGAAAAAGCCGCCGCCAGGCTCACGAAGGAACGCGCCCGTCCGCGCATGGGAGCCATGTCTCCCCCGGAGCCTGCGTCCCCGAAGAGCGGACCGCCGAGCCCGATGGCTATGGCACCCGCGTCCCAATAAGCGGTTGCTTCCTCAAGGCCCACTCCACCCACGGCGATAAACGGGATGTCGGGGAACGGTTCCCGGATGGCTTTCAGGTAGCGGGGACCCCCAATGGACGCCGGAAACAGCTTGACAGCGGTGGCTCCCCGGTCCATGGCCTCGTAGGCTTCGCTCGGGGTCAGCGCCCCCGCGAGGACAGGGAATCCGCGTTGCACGGAAGCCCGGATGGAGGGGGCGAGGGACGGCGTCACCATGAACTGGCCACCGGCGCCGGCGACGGCGTCCACATCCTGTTCGCTCATCACAGTTCCGGCTCCGACGCAGCACCCGGGCGGAGCTTTCCTCCGGACCTCGCTGATGGCCTCGAGCGCTCCCGGCGTTGTCAACGCGATTTCAACGAACCTGAAACCCTCTTCCATGGCGGCCAGCGCCGCTTTGGCAGCGGCCGGGCCATTGGTGCCGCGGACGATGCCCACCAGCCGCTCCCCGGTCAGCCCGGCCAGAACCGCCGCTTCCGTCAAAGCGTTCCCGTCGCCCATGCCCCTCACCATTCTGCAAATGCTCCGTCCGCATGTCGCCAGACCGGGCCGCGCCAGGCGTGCCCGCGCTTGTCCGCGGCACGGACTGCCGCCTCGTCGATTTCAATGCCCAGGCCCGGTCCGGTCAACCGCTCGATGTGTCCGTCGACAAATTTCAGCGGGGTCTTGTCCACCACATAGTCCAGGACTTCAGCGCCCTGGTTGTAGTGGATGCCGATGCTTTGTTCCTGGATCAGGAAGTTGGGGGTGGCAAAGCCCACCTGCAGGCAGGCAGCCAAGGCAAGCGGGCCAAGCGGGCAGTGCGGGGCCAACTGCACCTCATAGATTTCAGCGAGCGAGGCAATCTTCCGGACTTCCGTGATGCCCCCCGCATGCGACAGATCAGGCTGTGCAACGGCGATCCCGGCCTGCAGCGCAGGAAGAAACTCCTGCCGGCTGTAGAGCCGCTCCCCCGTGGACACCGGCGTGGTGGTGGCGGAGGTCAACTCCCTCAGCAAATGGGTATTCTCGGGGACCGTCGGCTCCTCGAGGAAGAACGGCCGGTAGGGCTCCAGCAGGGGAGCCACCCGGCGGGCGTTGGCCAAGGTGAAGCGGCCGTGGAAGTCGACCGCAACGTCGCGGTGCTCACCAAGGACTTCCCGGGCCGCGGCAACCCGGCGGATGACGCCGTCGATCTCTGCCACCGAGGCAATAGGGCTCATCCGGCCGCTCGCGTTCATCTTGACGGCAGTGAGTCCGACGTCGAGCTGCGCGCTGATCTGGTCGGCCACCTCGTTGGGTTCATCGCCGCCTACCCAGCCGTACATCCGGATCCGGTCGCGGACGTGCCCGCCCAGGAGTTGGTGAACGGGTGTGTTGAAATGCTTGCCGGAGATGTCCCACAGCGCCTGGTCCAGCCCGGACACGGCGCTGGCAAGGATGGGGCCGCCGCGGTAGAAAGAGCCCTTGGTCATCACCTGCCACAGGTCCTCGATCCGCAGCGCGTCGTTCCCCACCAGGAGCTCTGCCAGTTGTTCGACAGCGGTGCGTACCGTCTCGCTGCGGCCCTCGCACGTTGCTTCGCCCCACCCGACGATCCCGCACTCAGTCTCAATCCGCACGAACAGCCAGCGTGGCCGCACGAGGAAAGTTTCGATTCTGCTGATTTTTGTCATGGTTTATCCGCCCTAGCCCTTGGTAGCGCCGGCCGTGAGACCTGACACGATGTACTTCTGCGTGAAGAGGGCAATGATCATGATCGGAATCGTCACCACGGTGGCCGCGGCCATCAGGCCGCCCCAGTCGATGCTGGCGTAGGAAACGAAGTCGAAGATGGCCACCGGCAGCGTCTTGGTCCTGGATCCGGAGAGCACCAGGGCGAACATGAAGTTGTTCCAGGAAAAGATGAACGACAGGATGCCTGCCGTGGCTATGCCTGCCACCGATAGCGGCAGGGTGATGCGCCGGAACGCCCCGATGGGGGTGAGCCCGTCCACCTGCGCCGATTCCTCCAATTCCAGCGGCAGCGAGTCGAAGTAACTCATCATGATGTAGACGATCAACGGCAGTGCCACGAACATGTGGCTCAGGATCAGCACCTCGAAGCGTCCCACCATCCTCAGGTTGGAGAACACGTAATACCACGGCACCAGAAGGGAAACACCGGGGATGACCCGTGCCATGAGAACCACCAGTGCGGAACGGTGCATCGTGAAACGGCTCATGGCGTAGGCAGCCGGCACGCCCAGCACGATGGACAGTGCCGTGGAGACAAACGCTACCCAGAAGCTGTTGAAGATGAAGACGAAGTAGTTGTTCCGCTGAAGTACATTGGCGTAGTTCTCGCCCGTCGGAGAGAAGAACAGGGCCTTGCCGGTGTCGTAGATGTCCACATTGGTTTTGAAGGACGCCAGGAGCATCCAGAACAGTGGCGCGATCAGGAACAGCACCACGGCCACCAGCGCGGCGACGCGGAATACCTTGTAGGCCCGCGTGGCCAAGGGCTTCCGACGGCGGCGGATCGCCCGGGTTGCTTCGGCTGGCGCCGGGTTCTGGGTCACGACGGTCATTTGGTTACCGCTTTCTTGCGCATGGTCAGCAGCCACATGGACCCGATGATGATCATGAAGAACAGGATCAGCACCGCCGAGGAGAGCCCGTACTGGTTGTAATCAAAGCTCAGGCCGTAGGCGTAGACGTTCAAGGTCTCAACCTCGTGGAAGGACCCTCCGCCCTTGCCCTTAGTGGCGTAGAGGATGTCGAAGGTCTTGAGGGCGTCGATGCCGCGGAGCAGGATCGCAACGATCACCGTGGGCATCATGAGGGGCAGCGTGATGTAGAAGAACCGCTGGAAGGCATTCGCGCCGTCCACCCTGGCGGCTTCGTCAGGTTCATCCGATAGCGAAGTCAGACCGGCAAGCAGGATCAGGACGACCATGGGCGTCCACTGCCACACGTCCATGAAGATAGTGGTGCCAAGTGCGGTGTCCTGCCCCGAAAGCCAGGGCTGGGGCGGAATGCCGAACATGCCCAGGAGCTGATTGGCAAAGCCGATGTTCGGGTCGAAGATGAGGCGCCACATCATGCCGACGGCCACCGGGGTGGCCACGAGCGGAAGGAGGATGGCGACGCGGACCCACTTCTCGCCGCGGAAGGGTCGCCACAGGAGCAGGGCGATTCCCATGCCGAGAACCACTTCGCACAGCAGCGCCACCCCTGTAAAGGACAGGGTCCGGCCGACGGCTGGCCAGAAGCGGTCGGTGTCAGAGAGGACAGTGAGGTAGTTCTGGAGGCCGATAAAATCGGTGGCGGCCCGGACAGAGCCCTGTGAATCCGTGAGGCTGAGGTACAGCGTCCACGCGAGCGGGAAGACAATCAGGACGCCGACGAAAATCATCGCCGGGGCGGCAAAGAGCCACTTGCGGTGACGGTTGGCCCAGGCGGAAAAGCTTCCTTGGAGGCTGGGCGGCCGGCCGGCACTACGGGCGGGAGCGCTCCGCGGAGCGTTCGTTACAGACATGGTTCGCCTAAAAGTTTGGGGGTTGCGGGCACGGCGGGACGGCATCAGGGCTGCCGTCCCGCCGTGCAGGGGCGCATGGGCCGATGGACCCGGGCGCGTTACTTCTTTTCGCTGTCCAGGAACTTCTGGAAGGCTTCCTGGGCCGAGTCTGCGGCTGCCGCAGCGTCAGCACCGGTGATGCTGGCAACGATCGGGCCGCCCACGATTTCGCGGGCCTTGCCCACGGTAACCACCTGGGGACGGTCATGCCCCACGCCGTTCTCGGCGCTCACGGCGATCGCATCGGCAAGATCCTTCGGGTAAGTGGCGGTTCCCTCGGGGTTGGCCCAGACCGAAGCACGTGGCCCGGGAACGCCGGCCTTCTGCGCAGCCAGGGTACGCTCCTTGCTGGTGGCCCACTGGATGAACTTCCAGGCGTTGTCCTGGTTGGCCGACGCCTCGTTGACTGCCAGGCCCCAGGACGGGACGTTGTACGGCTTGGAGCCTGCGGGACCTGCCGGCAACGGCGCGAAGCCAACCTTGTCGGACACCTTGGACTTGGCAGGATCCGTGGCGTTCTTGTAGAGCGAGTCCGCCTCCGTGTAGAAAGCAGCCTTGCCTTGGGTGAAGATGGCCATTGCCTCCGGCCAGCTCATGTCCGTGCTGACGTTGGCCGGACCGAAGTTCTTGATGAGGCCGCCATAGAACGCGTAGGCCTTCTTCGCAGCGTCCGAGTTGACGGCGGCCTTGCCGTCACCGTCGGTGAAGTCGCCGCCGAAGCTGTACAGGAAGCTGGAGAACTGGGTCACGGCGGCCGACTTGCCGGTGCGGGCCACGAAGCCGGCGGTGCCGGGGTTTGCGGCCTTGATGGCCTTCGCCGCGGCCTGGAGCTCTTCCATGGTTTTGGGGACTTCGATTCCCGCCGCCTTCAGGAGGTCCTTGCGGTAGTAGAGGACTTCCCGTTCGGTGATGATCGGAACGCCCACCACTTTGCCGTCGACCGTCGTGGCGTTGACCGGGCCTTCCTGGTAATCCTTCCAGTCCCAGTCCGAGTCGTCGGATACTTTGTCCGTCAGGTCTGCGAGGTAGCCGTTCTTCGCGAACAGCTTTCCCTCCTGCAAGGGGCGGTACATCATGACGTCGATCTCATCGCTGCCTGCGTTGAGTTTGACGTTGTACTGGTCGGAGAGCTGGTCCTCACCCAACTGGGTCAGCTCCACCTTAAGGCCGGTGGACTTCTCGAATTCCGGAATTGCCGTCTTGATTCCTTCGGTCCAGACGTGGTTCGCCAGCGTTACCCGGACTACGCCTGATTCCTTGGCATCGTCGCTCCCGCCTCCTGATCCGCAGGCGGTCACCCCCAGTGACAGTGCAGCGGCGACAGCCGCGTACTTCACGATCGAACGTCGCTTCATTACGACTCCCTTTTCCAAGTGGCTGGGAACCCAGCCGCGTACAAATGCGTCTTTACATCTGCTCTGGGAGAGATCATATGGAAATAAGGCAGACTTAAACAACCCCTTGGGGGTTGGCCAGTATGATTTAGTTATGAAAACCCCAAGGGCGGAGTCACCTCAGGACCTGCATGCGTCCCTCGTGCACAGCTTGGGGCTTGCTATCGCCGACGGGCGTCTTGCGCCGCATTCCATCGTGCGGCTGGACGAGCTGGAAGCGGAGCATAAGGTCTCCCGCTCGGTGGTCCGCGAGGCTGCCAGGGTACTCTCCTCCAAAGGGCTGCTCGCGTCCCGGCGCCGGTTTGGCACCGTGGTACAGCCCGAAGAAGCCTGGAACCTCTACGACCCGGAAGTCATACGCTGGCGCCTGGCATCATCCCGGCGGCTTGAACAATTGCAGGCGCTGAACGAGCTCCGCGGGGCGATCGAGCCGCAGGCAGCCCGGCTCGCGGCGGGTCGCGTGTCCTGGGACGGGGGCAGCCAGCTGGTCTCGCTCGCCGCACGGCTCTGGGCGGCGGGCCAGAGCGGCAACCAGGATGAATTCCTCCGGCTGGACGTGGAATTCCACGCGGCCGTCCTCAACGCCTCAGGCAACGCGATGTTTTCGCAGCTGCAGAACCTGGTGGCGGAGGTCCTGACCGGGCGCACCCAGCATGGGCTGATGCCGCACCTGCCCCAGCACGAGGCCCTGCAGCTGCACGTCGATGTCGCCAGTGCCATCCAGCGCGGCGAGGCCGCCGCGGCCCACGCCGCCATGTCCCGGATTGTTGAGCAGTCCACCGAGGAGATGGGGCATATCTGGTCAAGCCACCATCAGGACGGCCCGCTTCCCGCTTAGAACGAGCCCGTGGTGAACTGCCAGGTTTTTGAGGCAAGCGGGTTTCCTGCCAGGTCGCGGACTCCGGCCGTGCCGCCGGTGACCGTCACCGTGTACTTCGTCTTCCTGGCCAGTGCCAGGCTTGGGTCCAGGATCCACTGGTTGGTGGTCCCGTTGCGGAATACGCGGGCATAGACCACGGCGCCGGTGGAGGCGTTTTTCAGGGTGAAGGTGCTTGTCCCAACGCCCTGGACTGCTTCGCTGAATGTCACCGTGACGTTGCTGCCACGCTTGACCAGGAGTGCGTTGCTGCCGGGCGCAAAGCCCGTCACCACCGGGGCAGAGCCGGTCAGGAACGTCCAGCTGGTAGTGACCAGCGGCGTGCCCGCAGTGTCCCGGATGGCCGCCGTACCGCCCACCAGCGTGGCGGTGTACGTGGTGTCGGCGGCCAGGCCGGACGTGGGGTCCAAGGTCGCCGTCCGCGTCGTCGAATTGTAGGAAACCGCGGCCGGCACCGCGGTCCCGGCCGCGTTCTTGAGCACGAAGGTCGAGGCGCCGACGCCCTGCACCCCCGTGCTGAAGGTTGCCGTGACGTTGGTACCCACAGCCACTGCCGTGGCCTTGGCGGCTGGCGCAGCGGCCGTGACGGTGGGCGCGGATGCAACAGGAGCGTCGGGCGCCGCCTGCGCCGCGGGCGAATACAGGAGTCGGTTCGGCGTGCCGGTGCTGCCGCCCGAGATGACTCCCGCCGTGGCGTTGGCAGCCAGTGATCCGGCCACCTGGGCGGGAGTAAGCGCAGCGTTCTGCGAGAGGAGCACCGCGGCTGCGCCGGCCGCGTGCGGTGCGGCCATGGAGGTCCCGGACATGGAGGCCGTGGCGGTGGCGGAGGTGTAGTACGCCGAGGTGATGGCAACGCCCGGCGCGTACAGGTCAACGCAGGAACCGTAGTTGGAGAAGGACGCCTGCCTGTCGGCGGAGTCGCTGGCGGCGACGGTAACTGCTGCGGGAACCCGTGCGGGGGAACTGCCGCAGGCATCGACGGCAGAGTTGCCGGCAGCCACAACGGCCGTCACCCCGTCATTGATAACCCCCTGGATGGCCGAGTCCACGGCCGTACTGGCTCCGCCGCCCAGGCTGAGGTTGGCAACCGCGGGCTCGCCCGCGGCGTGGTTGGCCGCCACCCAGTCGAGGCCGGCCACCACGTCCGAATTGTAGCCGGACCCGTTGCAGTCCAGCACGCGGACGGGAACCACCGTTGCGGCCTTCGCGACGCCGTAGGTTGCGCCCGCCACCGTGCCCGCAACGTGCGTGCCGTGGCCGTTGCAGTCACCGGACCCGCGCCCGTCCGTTACTGCGCTCCAGCCGGCAGCCACCCGGCCTCCGAAATCCGCGTGGGACGCCAGGACGCCGGTGTCCACGACGTATGCCTTCACCCCGGAGCCGGAAGCGGTCCAGGTGTAGGCGCCCGAGAGTGGAAGCGCCCGCTGGTCCAGCCGGTCAAGGCCCCACGGGGCCGGCTGCTGGGTTTCGGTGATGCTCGCCGGAGCGTCCGCCTCCAGGGACAACACCCGGCCTGAGCGCGCCAGGGCAGCCGCCTGCGCCGGCGTCGCGGTCACCACGGCGCCACGGAATGCGTGGGTGAAGGTCCGCCCCACCGCAAGCCCCTGCGCCTTGAGTCCGGCGGCCTCGGCGGCCACGTTGGCTCCGGCGGCGTACTGGACAATGTAGCGGCCGGCAGCGGCGTAATCGGCTGCGGGAGCCGCCTGGGCCGGCACTGAAACGGTGGCAAGCGCAAGGGCCGGCAGGACCGCGGCAAGGGCCGTGCGGGCGAAGGAGAAAGTGCGAATCGGAGGATCCTTGGGTTGGCGTTGGCTGGAGAGGCGGGGCTTAACCCGCTACAAAAAGGATAGGAACAGCCCGCCCGCCCGGACCCGGTCCTTGCACGATCCTGTGCCAACCCTTGGCACCAGCTGCGCCGGCTGCGCTAGCCCCGGTGATCCCGCCACGAGTGCTGCGGCTCGAAGCCCAGCAGCCGCCGGGCCTTGTCGATGCCCAGCAGGGTCTCGTGCTCGCCGAGTTCGCGGGTGACGTTCACTGCGGGGAACACCTCCGCCGCGAGTCCGGCGCTGGAGCGGCTCATCACAGTGTCCGCGTTTGCGATGATAAAAGCCTCAAACCCGGGCTTTCCGTTTTCCAGTGCCCGGGCCACGGCCTGCGCCCCGTCCCGGCCGTCTATATAGCCCCAGAGGTTCCACTTCCGGAGCATCGGATCCGCGTCGAAGGACGGAAATTCCCTGTAATCCTCAACGTCCATGACGTTGGAGAACCGGAGGGCCACAATACTCAGCTCCGGATCCCAGCGCGTCATCTCCGCCGCCATCTGTTCCTCGAGGTGCTTCACCAGCGAATAGGTGCTTTCGGGACGGGCCGGGTATTCCTCGTCCACTGGAATGTAGGGAGGATCGACGTCGAACGGCAGTCCCAGAACCGTCTCGCTGGAGGCGTACACCACCTTCTTGATCCCTGCCCGGCGCGCCGCCTGAAACACGTTGTAGGTGGACAGCATGTTGTTCTCGAACGTCGCCGCGTCCGGGAGGAGGCCCGGTGCCGGAATCGCACCCAGGTGCACCACGGCGTCGAACCCGGCATGCCGGTCATCCACGCCCAGCAGCGCGTCCACCACTTGGCCGTAGTCGCGGAGGTCCACCACAACCAGGCCCGGGCTCCTGCTGCCGGCACGGTCCAGGTTGAGGACCTGGTGCCTGTCTTCGGTCAGCCGACGCACCACGTGCCGCCCGAGCTTTCCACTGCCTCCGGTAACTGCGATCTTCATCGGTTTCCTTCCGTTCGGGCGTGCGGCCGGTTCCGCGCAGGCGGAACCGGCAAGGAATTACGACGGCGGCAGGCACCGTCCGCGTACACCGAGACTACCTCCCGGGGGCGCGGCGCGGCCCAGGAAGGACTCGTCATGATGACACCGGCGTACTCCCGGGGATGTATATACTTCTGCATATCGGTTTAGCAGCAGGCCGTTGGAAAGCGCGTCAATCCAGCGACCTCCACCGCATGCCCGCCGTACGGCGGGACGACTGTGTGTTGCTGGCTCGTTTTGACCTGAGCGAATGGCACTAATAATCGTGGCCAGCGAGTCAACAGCAAGAACCGAAACCAGCATCACCGAAAACCTGAACGAACTGGTCCTCAACAGCTCTGACGTTGAGGACTTCCTTAACGAACTCGCGCAGGTGTCCGCCCGCAACCTGGCGGCGCAGGGTGACGAGCTGCTCTGTGCCATCACCCTGCTGCGCGAGCGAAAGGCCGCCATGGTTGCCAGCAGCAGCCCGGAAGCCAAGGCCGTGGGTGAGCTTGAATGCCAATTCAGCCAGACGCCCGGCATGGCGGCTGCCGACTCCCGTGAAACAATCCATATCCCGGACCTGGCACAGGCCGCCGGATGGCCGGATTACGCCGAGGCTGTCCAGGCGCAGGGCGTCCACTCCGTGGTGGCGATCCCCTTCGAACCGGAGGGCGAGTCCAAAGCCGCCCTGTTGTTGTATGCGCGCCGCCCGCACCGCTTCGCCGCCCGCGTCCTGGTTACTGCCCAGGATTTCGTGGCCCAGGCCTCCCACGCGCTCCGCCTGGCCGTCCGGTTTGCCCAGTACAGTGAGGCGGCTGCCAACCTCCGGGCCACCCTGGAGACCCGCACGGTGATCGACATGGCGGTGGGCATCATCATGGCCCAGAACCGCTGCAGCCAGCGCGATGCCTTCGGCATCCTGAAGACGGCGTCCAGCACCCGGAATTCCAAGCTCCATGACGTGGCAGCGGCCGTCGTCAACTCGTTAGGCCATGGTCCGGCCCGCACCCACTACGACGGGTAGCGGGTGCGGGCCGGCATCCGGGAAGACCAGCAGGATGCCCGGCCGAGCTCAGTTCCGGCGGACGCTACGTGCGGAGGAAAGCGAGCAGCGCTTCGTTCACCTCGGCGGCGTGCGTCCAGAGTAGCCCGTGCGGCGCTCCCTCGATCTCCACGTACTCCGCCGAGGGCAACGCCTCGGCGAAAAGCCGCCCCGTCGCCTCGATGGGCAGGATGTTGTCCGCGGTGCCATGCAGGATCAGGGCAGGAACATCAATCTTGGGGATGTCCTGCCGGAAGTCCGTCAGCCAGGTGGGCTGGGCGGCCACGGACGCCGTGGCGCCGGACGAAGCAGCCAGGTTCCAACTGGCGTTGACCGCCTCCTGGCTGAGCCGCGGGGTACCAAGGAACGTGTCCGAATTGTAGAAATTCCTGAAGAACTCCGTGAAGAACGCGTAGCGGTCCGCCGTGACGGCCTTCATGAGCCCGTCGAAAACCTCCTGCGGAACACCTTGCGGGTTGTCATCGGCCTGGAGCAGGAACGGCTCCAGCGAACCAAGGAACGCGGCGCGGGCCACCCGGGCCGAACCGTAGGTGGAGAGGTAGCGGGCAACCTCCCCGGTTCCCATGGAGAAGCCCACCAGGACAGCGTCGCTAAGGTCCAGGGTGTCCAGCAGGACCTTGAGGTCCGCGGCAAAGGTGTCGTAGTCGTAGCCCACGGCCGGCTTGCTGGACTTGCCGAAACCCCGGCGGTCGTACGTGATTACCCGGTAGCCGGCCGCCAGGAGGGCAGCGGACTGCTTCTCCCAGGACGAGCCGTCCAACGGGTAGCCATGGATCAGAACCACCGGCTGGCCGGTGCCGTGGTCCTCGTAATAGAGCTCGATGTCAGTGCTGTTTTCAGTTCCTACGGTGATGTATGCCATCGCTTCGGTCCTTTCTCGACTGGTATCGGCGCCCGGGGTCAGGCTTTCGCGGCCTTCCCGGGAAGCGCGAGCTTGAACACCTTGGCCCAGGAGGAGCCAACCTGCTTCAACAGCGGACCGGTGGTGTACTTCAGTCCGTACCGCTGGCAGATCTCGCGGACCCTGGGTGCCACCTCGGCGTAGCGGTTGGAAGGCAGGTCGGGGAACAGATGGTGCTCGATCTGGTGCGACAGGTTGCCGGTCATCAGGTGCATGAACTTGGAACCGGAGATGTTGGCGGAGCCGATCATCTGCCGGATGTACCAGTCGCCGCGGGTTTCGCCCTCCACCATTTCTTCGGTGAAGGTGTCAGTGCCCTCCGGGAAGTGGCCGCAGAAAATCACGGCGTGCGCCCAGACGTTTCGGACGGCGTTGGCGGTGATGGTGCCGAAGAGCGCCTGCTTGCCGGAGCCGGTGAGCATGGCGACGGCGGGCGTGGCCGCGTAGTCCTTGGTGAACTGCGTGACCACCTTGCGGCCGAGGGCCTGGAGGTCCTTGAGCAGGGCTTCCTTCGACTTCTTGCCTTCCTTGAACTCGGTAAGTTCAAGGTCGTAGATGGCAATGCCCCATTCGAAGACGGGCGCCAGGATGGCATTGAACAGCGGGTTGGCCAGGTTGATCGGCTTCCACGGCTGGTCCTCGTCCATTCGGAGGAGGTTGTATCCGACGTCGTTGTCCTTGCCCAGGACGTTGGTCCAGCGGTGGTGGAGGTCGTTGTGGGTGTGCTGCCAGGACCGCGACGGCGTGACGAAGTCCCATTCCCAGGTGGTGGAGTGGATATCCGGATCGCGCATCCAGTCCCACTGGCCGTGCAGGATGTTGTGGCCGAGCTCCATGTTTTCAAGGATCTTGGCCAGGCTAAGCAGCGTGGTTCCCGTAACCCAGGCGGCCTTGTTCTTGCTGACCAGCAGGGCGGCACGGCCGGAGATCTCCAGGCCGCGCTGGATCTTGATCATGCGGCGGATGTAGGCCGCGTCCTCCGCTCCGCGCTTGGCCAGGACCTCGTCGCGGATGGCGTCGAGCTCGCGGCCCAGCTCCGCTACCTGCTCGTCGGTGAGGTGTGCAGCGGCGGGCGGACGGACCGTGGGGCTGCCCGATTCGGCGAGCTTGCCGGGGCGGGCCTTGGCGGGGGTGGGCTTGGCGGGTGAGATTACAGACATACCTTGATGCTCCTCAGAGTTCGAGGTTGACGGGCCCGGCGGCTGCCGAGACACACGTTTGAATCAGTTGGCCGGGGTCGCCATGGACTTCCCCGGTACGGAGGTCGCGGACCTGGCCGGCCAGCAACGGCGTGAGGCAGCTGTGGCAGATACCCATGCGGCAGCCGCTGGGCATCAGCACCCCGGCGTCCTCGCCGACGTCCAAAAGGGGGGTGTCGCCATCCGCCTCCACTTCCCGGTCAGACGCCTCGAAGGTGACCAGGCCGCCGTCGTGCCCGACGCCCGCGGCGAAAGTTGTGTTGAAGCGTTCGATCATGAGGTTCCCCGGTTCGCCGGGGACCGCCAGACCGGTTCCGGGGGCCGCGGCGGTGAGGGCCGCCCGGTTCCAGAGGGCTTCGGCGTCATCCAGGAAGCTGTCGGGACCGCAGGCGTACGCGGCACGTTCCTTCCAGTCGGGGCAGATCTCGTCCAGCTGGTCGGTGTTGGAGAAGTCCATCCGGCCCTGCTCGCCGGTGAACCAGTGCGCCAGGCGGAAGTTGGGGAACTGGTCCGCAAGCTCGGCCAGTTCCTCCCGGAAGAGGCTGTCACCGGGGGTGCGGGCTGAGTGGACAAGGACGACGTCGGCATCCGGGCGCCGCGGCACCAGCGTGCGGATCATGGACATCACCGGAGTGATGCCGCTGCCGGCGGTAATCATCAGGAGCGGGCGGGGGTGCTCGGGAAGCACGAAGTCGCCCTGCGGCGGGGCGAGGAACAGCACGTCGCCCGGTTTGGTGGTCCGGACAAGGGTGCCGGAGACGGCGCCGACGTCCGTGACGGTGATGGCCGGATCCTTGCCGGCCGGGGCGCTTAAGGAGTAGGACCGCCAGTGGCGGACGCCGTCGAGTTCGACGCCGATGCGCGCCCACTGCCCCGCCATGTGAGCCTTCCAGCCGCGGCCGGGGCGGAAAAAGATGGTCGCGGACTGGGCGGTTTCCTGCACCACGCGGGTGACGACGCCGCGCAACTGTCGCGCGGAGTAGACCGGATTGAACAGCGCAAGGATGTCCTCCGGCGCCAGGGGCGTGGTGAGCACAGTGGCCGCCTGGGCCAGTTGCCGTAACCGGATCATGCGATCAAGCCTAGAGCGGCGCGAGCCATGGTTCTCTCTCTCCGTCATATGACCGTTCCGCAGTCACGCTGTAAATGGTGGCGCTAAGCCCCCAAAGCCGCACTTCAAGAATAACGGCTGGCGCGGGCGGATGGTTCCCCCTCGTATTCCGTAAGCATGCTTAGTATACCCATAATGTTCCCTAAAAGCTTCGTGTTGAGGTCCACTCCCAGCTGGTTTGGCACTGTGACCAGCAGGGTGTCTGCCGCCTGCACTGCCGCGTCGGCGGCAAGCTGTCCGGCCAGGAGTTCCGGGTCCCCGACGTAACTTTTGCCGAACCGGGCGGTCAGGCCGTCAATAACCCCTACCTGGTCGCGGGTGTCGCGCAGGGCGCTCCCGCCGAAGTACCGCCGGTCTTGGTCGTCCACGATCGGCAGCACGCTCCGGCTCACGGACACCCGCGGGGCATGCCGGTGGCCCGCGGCTGCCCAGGCCTCGCGGAACAGCCGGATCTGCTCGGCCTGGAGTTCGTGGAAGGGGACGCCGGTGTCCTCGGTCAGGAGGGTGGAGCTCATCAGGTTCATTCCCTGTTCCGCCGCCCATACGGCAGTGTTCCGGGTTCCGGCGCCCCACCAGATCCGCTCCGCCAGGCCCGGCGACTGCGGCTGGACCGGCAAAAGACCGGCAGAAGCGGCCGCATACCGCGGGTCCGGCCGGGCCACACCGGCGCCGCTGACGGCATTCCGGAATTCGGCCGCATGCCTGCGGGCAAGGTCCGCGTCCGTCTCCCCGGCCAACGGCCGGTACCCGAAGGCGGAGGCTCCCTCCCGCGCCGGTTCGGGTGAGCCCCGGCTGATGCCGAGCTGAAGCCTGCCACCGCTGATCAGGTCGGTGGCCGCCGCTTCCTCTGCCATATACAAGGGATTCTCATACCTCATATCAATCACCCCCGTGCCGATTTCGATCCGGCTGGTCCGGGCCGCGATGGCCGCCAGCAGAGGGAACGGCGCGGCCTGCTGGCGGGCAAAGTGGTGCACCCGGAAGTACGCCCCGCCCAGGCCAAGCTCTTCGGCGGCAACCGCCAGCTCAATTCCCTGCAGCAGCGCGTCCCCCGCGGTCCGGGTGAGCGAGCCCTGGCCGGGACCCCAGTGGCCGAAGGAAAGGAAACCAACGTTCTTCATAACTGGCCCAACGGGACCGGAGGCGCGGGCATTCCCCGGGCCTGACGCCGGGCCGGACCGGCCAGCTGGGATGATGGCCGGGTGGATAACCCTGCCCAGGCTCTCACCGTGTCCAAGACCGTCCTGCTGTTCGCGCTGGCCGCCGCCGCTGAAATCGGCGGGGCCTGGCTGGTCTGGCAGTCGGTACGGGAAGGCAAGGACTGGTGGTGGGCCGGACTGGGCGTCCTGGCCCTCGGAGCCTACGGATTCGTGGCCACCCTCCAGCCGGATGCCCACTTCGGCCGCATCCTCGCGGCCTACGGCGGCGTCTTCGTAGCGGGGTCGTTGGCCTGGGGCATGGTGTTCGACGGTTTCCGGCCCGACCGCTGGGACGTTGCCGGCTCCGTCGTCTGCCTCCTGGGCGTTGCCATCATCATGTTCGCGCCGCGGAGCGCCGGTTAGAAGCAGCGCGGTTCAGGGGCGGGTGCAGGTTACCGCCGTGGATAAACTGGCACCGTGACCAACAGCGAGCCGCCCGCCCACGCCCCCGTTCCGCCGTCGCGCGGTAAAGTCGCCCGGCGGCTGCTGCCGGGGGGCGAGGAACCGGACCCCCGCTTCACCCTGGCCAACGAACGGACCTTCCTCGCGTGGATCCGGACGTCCCTGGCCCTGCTGGCCGGTGGCATCGCCATCGAGGCTTTCACGGGCGACCTGTTCCTGGAGCCCCTCCGGAAAGGCCTCGCGATCCTCCTGCTCCTGCTGGGCATGCTCCTCAGCGGCGGCTCCGCAGTGCGCTGGCTCCGCGTGGAACAGAGCATGCGCAACAAGGCGCCCCTTCCCCTGCCGCTCATCGTGCCGCTGCTGGCCGCGGCAGGCGCGCTGACGGCCGCCGTCGTGCTGGTCTTTGTCCTCTGGCGCTGACATCCCATGGCCCGCTACCGCCCTGCCCACACCCACGGTGACCCCGGGCTCCAGCCGGAACGGACTACCCTTGCCTGGGGCCGCACCATGATGGCACTGGCCACCGTCAGCGCTTTCTTCCTCCGCTGGCTCCCCACCCACGGACTGCCCATCCTGCTCTTGTTCGCCGTATCCGCGTTCGCGGCACTGGCCATCTACCTCACCCAGCGCCGGCGGTACAGCCACCGGTCGCACGGAATAGCGTCCGAAAGCGTGGCGGCCGACGTTGCCGCGGTGCTGTGGACGGCCTTTGCCGGGGTGGCGCTGGGGATCCTGGGAATCGGCGTCGTCCTCGCTGGTTAGCAAACGCGGCGGCGGAAACTAGAACATCGGCAGCAGGAAACCCGCCACCTGCGCCACGGCGCCTATGCCCGTGAGCCAGGCGCCAAGGATCCCGGCCGTCCGGCCCGGCTGCTCCGGCGTGGCCATCCGCCACTGGGTGGGCCGCTTGGGGTGGTAGTAGATGGGGAGCGTGTCGCCGACGGCCATGTCCTTGATGTCGTGCGGCGACATGGGGGCGTGATGGACCTGGTGCCGGCGGTCTGCCCATCGGAACCCGACGCCCGTCACGTCCGAATAGACCACAGCGTCCGCAACCTCCCACGGGTGCACGAAGCGGCGCAGGAAACCTGCGTAAAAGAGGAGTCCGAGCCCGGCGGGCAGGCACAACCAAGTCAGCATTTCCAGGATTGGACCTGCCAGATCGAGCACGGTGGTCATGATGAAGATCGTACAGCGCGGGTTGGCCTCCGGGGGTGGTGGCCGGAGCCGCGACTCCGTACGCTGGAAAATCCGGACGCGGACGCCACCCGCCCGCCGACAGCGACGAAGGAGACGCCATGAACGACCAGGACATTTTGACGCGGATCCAAGCACTTGTGGATGAGGAGCACTCCCTGCGCGAGCCGGCCGACGGGCAGGCGCCGGACCGCGCCCGCCTGCGGCAGGTGGAGGAAAGCCTGGACCAGTGCTGGGACCTTCTCCGGCAGCGCCGGGCCAAGATCCGCTCCGGCGAGGACCCCAATGACGCCGAGGCCCGCCCCGTCAGCGAGGTGGAGGGATACCGGCAGTAGGCGCCGCGGGTCCCGGTCTTGCGGACCGGGCCGTAGGCTACAGCGTAAAGAGAAAAACGCCGACAACAGGGGCCCTTCCATGCGCATCGCAATCGCCCAGATCATCAGCAGCGCCGACCCGGCCGCGAACCTCGAACTGATCCGGGACCATACCGCACGTGCCAAGGAAGCCGGGGCGGAACTCGTGGTGTTCCCCGAGGCCACCATGCGGGCATTCGGAAACTCCCTGCGCGGCGTCGCCGAGCCGCTGGACGGGCCGTGGGCGACGGCGGTACGGGACATCGCGCGGGAGCACGGCCTTGCGGTGGTGGCGGGGATGTTCACCCCGGGGAAGGACGGTCGGGTGCGGAATACGCTCCTGGTGACCGGCCCGGGCGTGGAAGCCTCGTACGACAAAGTGCACCTTTTTGACGCGTTCGGATTTACCGAGTCCGAAACGGTGGACGCCGGTGAAACCCCGGTGACGTTTGAGTACAAGGGAACGGTATTCGGCCTGGCAACCTGCTACGACGTCCGGTTCCCCGGGCTCTTCACGGCCAACGCCAGCGCCGGGGCACAGGTCAACATCCTCTGCGCGTCGTGGGGAGCCGGCGAAGGCAAGGCTGATCAGTGGGACCTCCTGGTGCGGGCACGCGCCCTGGACAGCACCACGTTCGTGATCGCGTGCGGCCAGGCCGATCCGGCGAGCGTTGGGGCCGGTGCGGCTGGGACGGCTGGGACGGCTCCGACCGGTATCGGGCACAGTGCGGTCATCACTCCCCTGGGCGTTCCCCTGGTGACGCTGGGCGCCGAACCTGAACTCGCCGTCGTCGACCTCGATCCTGAAGAGGCGGCGCAGGTCCGCCGAAAGCTGCCGGTACTGGCCAACGCGCGCCGGTTCTAGCTGCAGGGCCCTTGGGTAGGTCGCGTTTACATTCCCGAAACATTGGTGACACGCGATCTTCACGCAACGGCGATTTGTGTAACGTGAGCGCAACTTGAAGCTCGATTACCGGAAACACGGAACCCGAAAAATGGACGGCGGGGGAAACACGGGGCGTGCTGCCAGCTCCCCCGCTTGCCGTTTATATGCGAAGGGACCCGCCGGTGGAGATCACTGCCCAACACGTCTGGCTGATGATTTCAGCCGCGATGGTACTGCTGATGACCCCCGGTCTTGGCCTCTTCTACGGCGGCATGACCCGTGCCAAGGCCGCGCTCAACATGATCATGATGAGCTTCATTTCAGCCGGGATCGTGGGCGTTGTCTGGGTTCTTTGGGGCTATTCCATGACCACCGGAGACAGCGTGCTGGGCCTCTTCGGAAACCCGTTCACCCACTTCGGCCTGCAGGACCTGATGGGCTCCCCGGACCTCATCACGGCAGGTTACAGCGCCACCTTCGCCATCATCACCGTTGCGCTGATCAGCGGCGCCATCGCTGACCGGGCCAGGTTCAGCGCCTGGTCGATGTTCGTGCCCGCATGGATCACCGTGGTGTACTGCCCGCTCGCCTTCATGATCTGGGGCGGCGGCCTCATGGGACCGGACGGTGCGGTGACCGCCGTGTTCGGCCAGGTGATCGATTTCGCCGGCGGCGCGGTCGTGGAGATCAGCTCCGGCACCGCGGCGCTGGTGCTCGCGCTGATCGTGGGCCAGCGGCACGGCTTCGCCAAGGACCCCAACCACCGCCCGCACAACCTCCCCTTCATCATGCTCGGCGCCGCCATTCTCTGGTTCGGCTGGTTCGGCTTCAACGGCGGTGCCGCCACCACCGCGGAGCAGGCCGGCCTCATCTGGGTGAACACCCTGGTCACCCCCGCGGCAGCCATGCTCAGCTGGCTGGTTGTCGAGAAGGTCCGCCACGGCCACCCCACCTCGCTGGGTGCCGCGTCCGGCGTGGTGGCCGGTCTGGTGGCCATCACCCCCTCCTGCGCCAACATCAGCCCAGTGGCCGCCGTCGGCCTGGGCCTGGTGGCGGGAGCGGCATGCTGCTGGTTCGTGGACCTCAAGTACCGCTTCGGCCTGGACGACTCACTGGACGTGGTGGGCGTGCACCTTGGCGGCGGGCTCATCGGCACCCTGTCCCTCGGCTTCATCGCCCTGCCGGTGGACGGCGCCGGCGGCGGACTTTTCTACGGCGGCGGCTTCCAGCAGCTCATCGCCCAGACCGCGGCCGTGGTCATCACCGTGCTGCTGTCCGGTATCGGCACCCTGCTCATTGGCCAGGCGATCCACAAGACCATAGGCTTCCGGGTCAGCCATGAGGCGGAGACCGCCGGGGTGGACCTGTCCGAACACGCCGAAACCGCCTACGCCTTCGGGGAAACCGGCGCCGGGTTCAACCCCTTGGGACGCCTGCTTGCGCACAAGGAATCCCCGACGGCGGCACGCGCCAAGGAAGACTCCTTCGCCTAGACGGGCCCGGCACGCCGGCATGGATCGCGCCGGTAAACGTGACCAAATCCTGACCTGCATGTCTCTGGATCGGCCTCCCGCTGCGGCGTAGTCTGATGCCACCTCCGAGGCTCAGGGGCTGCTGAATGGCACAAACGAAGAAACCCAGGTACGGCGTTGGCGCCGTCTTGGCACGCTTTATTGCATTCATCGCCGCCAGCGTGGTGTGCGGCGTCCTGGCGGCCAGCCTGGTGGTACCGGCGGTGGCCGCAGCCGGGCTGGGCGTCAGCAGATCCATTGGATTCTTCGAAAACCTGCCCGATGAACTGACGGTGCAGCCGCCGTCGCAATCCACCAAGGTGCTCACCTCCGACGGCAAGCTGATCGCCACGTTCTTCGCGGAAAACCGGGTGCGGATCCCGCTGGACCAGATGTCCCCGTACATCAAGGATGCGGTGGTGGCGATCGAGGACAGCCGGTTCTACGAGCACGCCGGCATCGATCCGCAGGCCATTGCCCGGGCGGTGGTGTCCAACCTGACCAAGGGCGGCCAGCAGGGGGCGTCCACCATCACGCAGCAGTACGTCACCAATGTGGTGAATGAGTCCCGGCTCTCGCAGGACCGTCCGGACGAGGTGATCCTCAGCGGCCAGAAGGACATGGGCGACAAGCTGCGGGAGATGAAGCTGGCTATTGCCCTGGAGAAGAAGTTCACCAAGGAGCAGATTCTTGAGGGATACCTGAATATTGTGTTCTTCAACAGCGAGGCCTACGGGATCGAAGCCGCGGCGCGCTACTTTTTCAGCAGCACGGCCAGGAAACTGACGCTCCCGCAGGCCGCGCTCCTGGCCGGCCTGGTCAACAGCCCCACGTTCTACAACCCCGCGGTCAATCCGGATAAGTCGATCGTGCGCCGCAACCAGGTGCTGTCCGAGATGCTGCGCCAGCGCATGATCACTGACGCCGAGCACGACGCTGCTGTGGCAACCCCCATCCAGTTGAAGCTGGCGCCGCAGCGGCAGGGCTGCGCCTACGCCCTGATAGCGCCGTACTTCTGCGACTACATCTCGCACCTGATCCTGAACAATCCGGCCTATGGCGCAAGCCTGATCGAACGGCAGCGCAAGCTGTACCGCGGCGGGCTCACCATCGTCACCACTTTGGACAGCCGCCTGCAGGGAGCAGCCCAAACGCAGGTCAACGGGACCGCCGGCGCCAACCGGGACCGGTGGGGCGCGGCCCTTGTCACCGTGCAGCCCGGCACCGGGAAGATCCTTGCGATGGCGCAGAACACAGTAATCCTTCCGGTGAAGGGAAAGTTCGATACCCACCTGAATTTCAATGTGGACGCGAAGGATCCGCAGGGCAACGACCTCAACGGCGCCGGCGGGTTCCAGCCGGGCTCGACCATGAAGCCGTTCACGTTTGCGGAATGGCTGAATGAGGGGAAGCCGCTCACTGCCATGATCGACGCGTCACGGCGGGTCTATCCTTGGGGGTTTCCGTGGCGATCCAGCTGCGGCCGCGTGATGGGGGCCTACAGCACGGCACAGAACACCCCGGAGCTGGGGGCTGCGGACGACCTGCAGAACGCTGAACCAGGGTTCTACCGGCCGATGGCCATCAATTACGGACTCTACAACTCCATCAACACCGCCACTTTCGCTTCCGCCACGCAGTTGGACTTCTGCGGCATCCAGAAGGTGGTGGACGCCGTCGGCCTGCACAGCGGCCTGGACGGGGCCCAGATCAACATGCACCAGCTGGGGAACCTGCTGGGAGCCATCGGCGTGGCCCCGCTGCACCTGGCAAACGCGTATGCCACCTTCGCCAACGATGGCCGTTACTGCGCCCCGATCGCGCTCCTGGACATCCGTGATGCCACCGGCGGTAAGTTGCCGGCGCAGACCACGGAATGCCGCACCGCGCTCAAGCCGCAGGTGGCGCGCGGGGTCAACTCGGTGCTGCAGGACGTCATGAAGAAGGGCTCGGGTGTGTGGATCGAGCCGAAGGTCCACACGAAGTTCCCGGTAGGCGCGAAAACCGGTACGTCCAACAACAACGGTTCCACATGGGTTGTGGGGTACTCCAGCGGCCTCGCCACTGCGTCGTTCTTTGGCGACGCCTTGGAGGGCCAGGACCGGCCGGGGCAGAACGTGACCATCAACGGCGTGTTCTACGAGCGGCTGGACGGCTACATGATCGCCGGGCCGCAGTGGGCCAACTACATGCTGAAGGTGGGTCCGCTGTACCCTGCGAAGGAATTCCCGCCACCTCCGGCCTCGATGTACGGGGGGCCGGCTCCGTCGCCCACACCCGGGACATCCACCGGCGGCACCGGTTCGACCCCCTCCGGCCAGACTGACGGTGCCACTGGCGGGTCCACCGGAGGTGCCACGGGCGGGTCCACCGGCGGGTCGGATGGCGGTACCGATCGCCAAGGCGGAGGCAAACCACCGACACCCCCGGGCAGGTAACAGGAAGCCCGTTCACCGCAAGGGCTGGCCCCCGCCGCGCCACACCTTCTGCCACCACCGGCTCCGCCGCCACCGGGGCGGCGCTGATGCAACCGGCGGTTCCTCAGCAACGCGGGCTGCCCGGCGTTCACGCCACCGGGCAAGCTCGGCTTCCACGTCGCGGGTCCTGGTAACCACCGGCGGACCGCCCTGGAGCTGTCGGCGCGCATCGATGACCCGGCGGTTGAAATCCTCCAGAAGGTCCCGCGCCTGCTGTTCGGTGTACTGCGCGTCCAAAGCGGCATCGAGCCCGGAGTCCTCCTTGCGGAGCAGGATCGCCGCAGGCCCCATGCCGCTGATGTTTTCGCGTTCCAGGAGTCCCTTGACCCACCAGTCGGGGTCGTACGACTCCCCCAGCCCGGGAATCGGCTTGCCCGCGTACTTGAGATTGTCGAACTTGCCCTGGGCCATGGCGTCACGGATCAGGTAGTCGGCGCGGGCAGCGTCTCCCACCTTCCGGCGCTTTTCACGTTCCCGGGCCTCGACGGCTTCCAGCGCGGCCTCCTCCTCCGCGCTGATACCCCCTCCCCGGTATGATCTCAGCTCCGCCGCCCGTTCCAGCCGCTTTCGAAACCCGTCGGATCCCCCCGCCATTCCATGCCCTCCGAAAGCGCTCAGGCGTTGGCGTGTTCGGCCAGGATGCCGTCCATCTGGTCCACGGCGCCCTTGAGCCCCTCTTCCATGCCCATGGCCACCATCTGTTCCATCTGCTCCTCCGACTCAAACTTCGAGTGGATCGTCATCCGGGTCCGCCCGCCGACATCCTCAAGGGTCACCTCGGCATGGGTGATGCCGAGATCGCCGGTGGGGTTGCCGTCGTCGTCCGCAAAACCGTCATCGAACTCGAGCTGGCGCGGCGCGTCAATGGCGGTGAATTCCCACCAGCCACGCGATTTTTGCCCCTCCGGGCCGGTCATGTAGTAACTCGCGCGGCCGCCGCGGACAAAGTCGAGCTTCTCAAACGTCGCCGGCCAGGTGGGCGGCCCCCACCAGCGTTCCAGTTGCCGCGGGTCTTCCCACAGGTCCCAGACGCGGTCGACGGCGGCGTCAAACTCCGCGACGAGGGTGAGGCAGAGTGCCTCGGGGTTTTTGTCCATACTGATGACTGTCATGGCTGTGCCGTCCTAGTTTTCAGCGAGAATGTCGGCAATCCGGCCGGCGCGTTGCCGCCAGATCATTTCGTATTCGTCGAGCAGCAGGCGGGCTTTCTGCAGGCCTTCGCGGCTGCCCCGCACCAACTGCTCCCTTCCGCGCTTTTCCTTGCTCACCAGGTTCGCGCGCTCCAGCACCGCCACATGCTTCTGGACTGCGGCGAAGCTCATGGCGTAGAGATCAGCGAGGCCGGACACCGAGTACCCAGCCACCGTCACCCGCCGGACGATGTCACGCCGGGTGGGGTCTGCGAGCGCCTGGAACAGGCGGTCGAGTTCTGTTTCACGGAGCTGATCTACAACCATTTGGTTGTACGATATTCCCATCCCGCGGAAGAGTCAACAGTTTCAGGAATCGAAGTGCGTCTCGATTGAGGTTCCGGACAGCTGCTCAATGAGCTCGCGGGCCACGTCCCGCAACTTGCGGTTGCGGTTGCTGGAAACCTTGGTGAGGATATCCATGGCCTCAGCCTGCGAGCAGCGGTTCTGCGCCATGATCACCCCGCACGCCAGGTTGATGGCGGTCCTGCTCTCCAGGGCCGCTTCCAGGTCCTCCGCCCTGCTCTGCGCGGAAGTGATCCGCACGGACAGCCGAAGCGTGTTCTGCGCGGCGCCCGCGAAACCCACGGCCTGTTCGTAGACATCGGCGGTGAAGACGCCGGGCCTGCCGGCGAAGAAGTTCAAGGCGGCACTGGCATCCGGACCGATCTCCAGCGGCACGCCCAACGTGCTATGGACACTGTTCTCCGCGAGCCGCTGGTTGTAGGCGGGCCAGCGCGGATCCCTGCTGACGTCGTCGATGATCACCGGGGACATTTCCCGCAGCGCCCTGATGCACGGACCGTCGCCGAGGGCCTGTTCCACATGGTCAAGGTCCACCGCGCGCTGGCTGCTGCCTGCCGCCGTCGCGGGCTTGCGTTTGGTCTTGAGCGTCACGGCGCATTCAATGTGGTCACCGGCGGTTTCGGAGACGGCAGCCGCCGCCATTCCTGAGAGGCCGGACAGGAAATCCACCACGTTTTCAGCGCCCACCAGGATTTCCTGGAGCTGATGGACGGACTCGCGATCGGCTGAAGTCGGCATGCGGCCATCCTACTGGTCCCGCACTGTATCCCCTGGCCCGGCAGGGGCGTAGTGTCGATAGCAGGAGATTTCGGGATAACGACAGGACCCGGAGGTGGACTGTCCGGGCCGCGCCTAAGAGCGGCGGCCACCAGCCACCCGGAGTTTGGGAAGTAGGGCCGTATGGCCATGAGCATTGAAGTGGGCTACGCAGCGCGTCGGCAGGGGTCCCCCGCACGCAGCCCCATTGGAGCGTGACCCGCAGTGGACAACCGCGGTGCGGAGACAGATCTGACCCTGCAGGGAATGGTGTTGGCGAACCCGGACATCCGGAGTTTCCTCACCGAACTGGCCGTCCTCGCCTCCGGGCGGTTATCTTCCCCAGGCAACCCTGTGCACAGCGGGGTCACCGTGCTGCGGCGAAAGCGGCCGGAAGCCGTGGCCGCCAGCGACGCGACGGCCCGCGCCCTGGATGAACTGCAGAACGGATTCGGCGACGGCCCCTGCCTCACCGCCCTTCGGACCAGATCCACGGTGATGACCCCGGACCTCGCCGCCGAGGACCGCTGGAGCGACTACGTCCGCGCGGCACTCCGCAACGGCGTGGCCTCGATTCTCGCAGTTCCCCTGGACCTGGCCGGAGAGGCCGACGCCGTCCTGAATATCTACGCCCAAACCCGCCACAGCTTCCCCAGCGACAGCATTGCCACTGTGGAGGCCTTTGCGGAGCAGGCGGCGGGAGCGCTGCGGCTGTCCCTCCGGATTTCACAGCTCAGCGAGGCCAGGGAGGACCTGACCGCGGCGCTGCAGTCGCGGACGATGATCGACACCGCCCTCGGAGTGATCATGGCGGAGAACCGGTGCAGCCGGGACACCGCGTTCAGCATCCTGACCAGGGCTTCCAGTGCGCGGAACATCAAAGTGCGGGATCTGGCCGCCACGGTGATTGCTTCCGTCTCGGGTGAGGAAAAGATCGACACGCACTTCGACGAATAACCCCCGGGTCAGCGCCGCTCCAGCGCGGCAGCCGCCGGTTTCCCCAACCTTGGGACCGACGGCGGGTCGCACCCCAAAGGCCGGCGCGCCGTCGTCGTCCGTCGCCAAAGGTGCGGAACTCAGCGCGGCGCGGGGCGCGCGGCGGGTGCGTGACGCCGCGGCTGCCTGCTGGCACACTGGGCGAATGAGTCTTTCCCCGTCCCGGCGGCCGGGCATCCGTGCTGCGATGTTCGTCGATTTCGACAATGTCTACACCGGCCTGCTGGCGTTGGATCCGGCGGCCGCCAAGCGCTTCGCGGAGGATCCCAAGCACTGGACTGATGCGCTGTCCGCGGGCGGGACCGCCGAGAATTCGCGCCGTTTCCTGGTGCGGAACTGCTACCTGAACCCCGTGGTTTATTCGAAGTACCGGGCGTACTGGACCCGGGCCGGGTTCCGGGTGATCGACTGCCCGTCGCTGACGCAGCAGGGGAAGAGCAGCACGGACATCAACCTGGTACTGGACTCCATGGACGCGCTCTCGGGCAGCGTCGGGATCGAAGAGTTCTTCATCGCCTCCGCCGACGCCGATTTCACCTCGCTGATCCAGCGTTTCCGGGCCGCGGACCGCATGACCACGGTGATAGCCGCAGGGCCGGTGGCCTTTGCCTACCGGGAGATGGCGGACAGCGTGGTGGAGTCGCACGACTTCATCGCCATCCTCAACCAGTCCGCGGCGGAGCCCATCCGCGCGGTCAGCACCAACGGCACGGCTCCCGTCAGCGGCCCCAGAGCGCCGCAGGGCAGGCCGCTCAGCCCCGCGGTCAAGGATGTCACGGCCCTGATCCGGAGCGCCGCAGGCCCCGTGGTAGGGGCGATGGTGGCACACCGGGCGCTGGCTGCGGACCCGTCATTGAAGGCCGACTGGGGAGGACACGGGAAGTTCGGCACGTGGGTGGCGCAGCTGGGCAAAGGCATCGAATACTCCCCGGCCCGCGGCGGCTGGGTCTGGGACGCGAAGCGTTTTTCGAGCGCCGACCTGCCGCAGGACACCGAGCCGGAGCCCGGGATCGAGGAGCAGGTGGCCCGGGTGACGGACGTGCCGTCGCTTTCCACGGCCCAGTTCCGGCAGATGTTCATCGCGCTGGAGAAACGCCTCCGCGAACACCCCGTGAACCGCAACGAGCTCGCCAAGCAGGTCCGCGACGACTGCGTGAGCGCAGGCCAGCCGGTGTCCCGGGCGGCCGTGAACTTCGTCATCCAGGGGCTGGGTTACGCGCATTTCGAGCTCACCGACACGTCCACCGCCGCTCAGCTCGCCACAGCCTGGACCCACAACGTGGAGGAGCTCTGCCGCGTGGCGCTGATGGAGTTCGATGACGACGAACGTCGGGCGCTGCGGCGCTGGGCGAGCGGCGGATTCCTGGAGTCCTAAGGCACCGTCCCATCGAGGGGGTACCGTGTGGAGTGCATCACAAGTGATGCGATTCACTCGCAATAATGTTGTGGCTGCCCCCTCCGTTGGGCACTATGAAAGCAGGCCGGGGTTGATTCCGGCCCTCCACATCTGGTGACGCAACGAAGCCCACCGGTGACCCCCGGGCCGCCGACGCCTCCGCGCGTTCACGAGCAGGCCACCTCCGGCACAGCCCGGACCGATACATGGAAGTACAAAACAATGACGTTTGAAACTGCCCACTCCGTAACGCTCAAAATCTGGGACCGCGCCAACATGCACCACACGCTGGACGCAGTGGTCGAGGACCTTTCGGCCCGCCACAACACCACCAAGTGCCGCATCGCGGTCACCTGCAGTGGCCCCAACACCTTCACCCTGAGCCTCCGCGGCCCGGAGCTGGCCAGCGCGTAGCCGCTGCGAAGCTACGGCCCAAGCACCTCGGGAGGACGTACGACGGCGGGACCTCCCGGCGTCGTGCGCCCTCCTCGTGCTTTCCGCCACCTTGCCGCTGCGAGCGTGTGGGCCAAGTGCTGAACCTTATCGGGGATCAAGCAGGGAAACCGTTTCCATATACTCCGGGACGCGGGCCCGCCGTCCCAGTTCGTGCTTGATGCGGGCCCGAAGGGCGTCGGAGGCATCGGGTTCTCCGTGGGTGATATAGGTCATGGCCGGGGCTTCAGGAACGGATTTCATCCATTGGATCAACTCGTTGGAGTCGGCATGGGCTGAGAGACCTTCCATCTGGATAACCTCGGCCTGGACACCGACGTCCTGGCCGTAAACGCGGACATTTTTCCCGCCTGCGGCCAGGGAAGCGCCCCTGGTTCCTCCTGCCTGGTATCCGCTGAGGATGATGGCGTTGCGGCGGTCGGGCCCATACGCCGCAAGGTGGTGGAGGATCCGGCCTCCGGTGAGCATACCGCTCGCGGAAATAATGATCATCGGTCCGCCGCGGAGGTTGAGCAGTTTGGATTCATCCGCGCTTCGGACCGGCCTGGCCACTTTGTACATCGCCTCGAATTCATGCTGCCCGATCCGGTGCTCATCGCGGTGGCGCCGATACATGTCGGAGGCGTCGATGGCCATTGGGCTGTTGAGGTATATGGGGATGGCCGGGATGGCGCCTTTGGCCAACAGGCGTGACAGATGCAGCAGGACAGTTTCGGCCCGTCCCACGGCGAAGGCCGCGATCATGATGACGCCCTGCCTCTTCGCGACCCGCGTGATGATCCCGCCCAACTCAGTTTCGGGATTTCCTGCCGGGTGGATCCGGTTGCCGTAGGTGGACTCGGCCACCAGGATGTTCGCTGGTTCCAAGGCCCGCGGCGGGTACATGAGCGGGTCATTGGCGCGGCCGAGGTCCCCCGTGAAGTGGATGGTCCGGCCGCCCGTCCTGAGGCGGACCTGGGCCGCGCCAAGGATGTGCCCGGCGGGAACAAAGGTCGCTTCAATTCCTCCGGCAGCCTGGAACGGCGAATCGAACTCCTGGGCCCTGAAGCTGTTGAGCGACCGCACAGCGTCCTCGGCTGTGTAGAGCGGCAGCGCTGGATGGTGCGCCGAGGATCCCCGCTGGTTTGCATAGCGGGCCTCCTCTTCCTGGAGGTACCCGCTGTCGGGCAGGAGCAGCTTGCACAGTTCCGTTGTTCCGGCCGTCGCGTAGACCGGGCCCATGAAGCCGTCACGGACCAGCGCTGGGATGTAGCCGGCGTGGTCCAGGTGTGCGTGCGTCAGGACAACCGCGTCGAGGCTTGCGGGGTTGATATGGAGGGACATGCGGTTGCGGTCGCGGAGGCGCTTGTAGCCCTGGAAAAGTCCGCAGTCCACCAGGATCCGGCGGTCCTGAGAACGGACAAGGCAGCGGGATCCCGTCACGGTATCGGTTGCACCAAGAAACTGCAGCGTTGGAGGATGCTGTTCCCTCACATCTGCTCCTTGGTAAGGGGCGGCGTCTATCCAGTAGATACCCGGTCCGGCGGAGGACAACAGGGACGGTCCTTCTAAGCACAGAACCTGCAGGTACCTTGGCGATCCCGCTAAGAGACGGCTCGGACATTCTCATGTCCTGAACAGCCCGGCGTCATCTGATGGTTACCTGCAGGCGCTTTCAGTCTACGCCCGGCGACTGAGCCGCGACAGGGTATGCACCCCGCCGGTTATCGCGTAAAGGGCAATCAGGGTGTAACGCCCAACAGCTTCGAATGCGCCGTCCACGCGTGCCCATGCCGCCGCACGTAAACTGTGTGACCATGACGCTGCGATCCCCTGCCCGCTTCCCCCTGGCACTGGCCCCGGCAGCGATGGTATCGGCGTCGGGATTCCTGCTGTTTGCGCGGCAGGACCGGTTCCCGGGATTCATCCTGCTGGCCTGCGCGCTGGCAGTGGCGGCGTTGGTGGGGCGGCGGCTGCTGATCGACCTGGCCCTGGTGGCGGTGGGGCTGACAGCGATGAGCCTGGTGCCCATCACCACGGACATCAGCACCGGCCACATGATCGAGATGGGGACGGCCATGGTGCTGGCCGTGGGAATCCCGTATGTGGTCTCGCGCTACGTGACCCGGGAGCATGCCATCCGCTTTCCCGTCAGGACCGGCCAGCCGTGGACGCGGGCCGAGAAGTGGTACCTGCCCGCGGTCCTGGTGATCGGCTACGCGCTGATGCCGGTTTACATGATCCGCACCGGTGTCTACAACAACTGGCCCGCCGTGAGCGACGCGGAAGGGATTGGCCGGCTGTTCCTGGGCACCAACGTATTGGGCATCTGGGACGAACTGTTCTTCATCTGCACCGCCTTCACCCTGCTGCGCCGCCACCTTCCGGACTGGCAGGCAAACCTGCTGCAGGCCGTCCTTTTCACGTCCTTCCTCTGGGAGCTCGGATTCCACAGCTGGGCGCCGTTCTTCATCTTCCCGTTTGCCCTGCTGCAGGCGCGGCTCTTCACGGTCACCAAGTCGCTGTCCTACATCGTCAGCGTGCACCTGCTGTTCGATTTCGTCCTGTTCCTGGTGCTGGTGCATGCGCACAACCGCGAATGGATCGACATCTTTATCTACTGAGCCGGGGCTGGAAGTGGTCCGTCGATGCGGGCGACGGGCAGGCGAACTCTCCATGCGCAGCGAAGAATTCCGCACCCGCCGGGCTGCGCATAACGTCCGCCGCCACTGCGCGGGGACCAAGTTCTTCCACCACCCCATAGCGGGAACGCTGGAGCTGAATTACCAGGTACTCGGCCTCGAAGAGGACCCCGGCCACACGCTTACGGTCTACCCGGCCACCCCGGGCAGCCCCTCCGAAGAAGCGCTGCAACTGCTGGCCACATGGCGGCGACGGAAAAGCTCGCGGGCTACGCCAGCCCGCTCAAGCAGTAGTCCTTGACCCAGTGCCGAATGCGCCTGGGAAGCCTGGGGTAGGTCACGGCGAGCGCCGACATGGTCCGTTGGAACCGTCGTTCGCTCCGGGCGCTCCAGGGCAGGCCGAAGTCGTCCCGCAACTGCTCCGTCAGCAGGCCCGCCGTCATGAAGCGTGCAGGCGGCATCAGGGCCCGGTACCAAAGCGGCGCCGTGGCCGGGTACAGGAGGCTGCGGCCAATCTGTACGGCAGCGTCGTCCGCGCGAAGCGTGGCCAGGCGTTCCTCCCAGTAGCGGCCGAAGGCCGCCCGGTCCCCCGGCCACATGCGTGCGGGAAGCTGGAGGGCTGTACCGAGCTTCGCGTACTCGCGGTACATCGCATCGGCACTTTCGTCGTCGAACGGTCCGTACACCCGGGTGAGGATGGTCGCCGCCGTGTCATAGAGTGTTGCGGCCACCCAAAGCTGCAGTTCAGGATCGTAGGCGCTGTAGCCGGCGGCGCCCGCCTCCGGGCCGCTCCGGACCCGCGCGTGGGCGCGGTTCACCCGCCGGCGGACAGCCCTGATCTGCTCCTCGTTGCCGTACACCACCGCGTAGACGTAGGTGAGCGTGCCCTTGAGCCGGTGCAGCGGCCGGTCCGTGAAGGCGCTGTGCTCCGCCACGCCGCGGCCCACCGCCGGGTTGGCGATCTGCAGCAGGAGCGCACGCCCGGCCCCGGCGAGCAGGATGCCCTCCGCTCCCAGGTCCCCGTGCCCGTGCCCGCGATTCATGGCGACTGGTAACCCGGAACGCCTGGTCATTCCCGGCGGGCGGCCACGCTGATGCTGGCCACCCCGTATTTGGACGTGGCCTTGACCGCGCGGCTGGAAAGGAACCGGTATTCGTCGTTGGGGCGGACCGCCTCCACGCGGAAGCCGGCGTCCTCGAGGGCGGCCAGGAAGCTGTCCTGCTGCATGGCGCCGCCGATGCAGGCCGCCCATAACGACGCGTCACAGGTCACGGTGTCCGGGAGCTGCACTGCGGAGACGATGTCGGCCACCACCAACCGGCCCCCGGGCTTGAGCGCGCGGGCGGCCGCTTCGAAGACGCGCGCCTTGTCCGGGACCAGGTTGATCACGCCGTTGGAGATGACGCAGTCCACGGACCCGTCGGCGACGCCGGGGTCTTCGATCCGGCCCTCGCGGAAGTCGACGGCGGCGGGGAACTCAGCAACACCGCTCACCTGGGCAGCGAAAACCTCCGCCAGGGCGCGGGCTTTCCGCACCTGCGCGGGAGTCATGTCGACGCCGATCACCGCACCGGAGTGACCGGCGCCGAGCGCGGCCAGGAAGCTGTCCATGCCTGACCCGCTGCCCAGGTCCAGCACAGTTTCGCCCGGCCGGATGGCGGCGAGATCGTGGAAGTACCCCACGCCGGCGAAGGATTCGATGGCCGCGGACGGGATCCTGTCCAGGCCGGCCGCGGGGTAGCCAAGCCGTTCCGCCAAGGCGCGGCCGGTTTCGAAGTGGAACTCCTGATGCGGGAAGTTGGCCACCTGCTCGTACATCGACCGGACACGGTCCTCAAGGTCGGTGGTGTCGAGTTGCCGGGGCGTGGTTTCCATGGGTCCTCCTCGTTGAACATCGCCCAACAAGTCGCCCCAGCACCCGTGCGAGCAGCTGTGGAACATGAGTTTCCTCCGCCGCGAAGGCAGCGTCAAGAACCCCGCAAATTAGGGCCCAAGGACACCTGCGCATCCGCTGAAAAAAGCCCATACTTGGCGCATGGGCGACACACCGCGAAAACCGGACCGGATCCTCCTGGCGCTGCTCGGCGTCGTCGGCCTGTTGGTGGTGGTGGCCCTGGCGGTGGTGTTTACGCGCGGCGGGCCCCCGCCGCTGGACCCTGCGAGCGCTGCCGGTGTGGTGCAGCGCTACAGCACCGCGGTGATCGACGGCGATACCCGCACGGCGGACACCTACCTCACCGACAACGCCCGCAGCATGTGTGGCGGCGGCTACTATTCCGGTGAACCGCAGCCGAGCCGGGTGGTGCTGGTGTCGACGACGGAGCGCTCCGATTCGGCCACTGTGCGGGTATCCATTGTCCATTCAGCGCAGGATGGCCCCTTCGGCCCGTCCGAATATGAGATGGAGGATTCCTTCCGGCTGTCCAAGGTGGACGGGCAGTGGCTGATCGACCAGGCGCCCTATCCGCTGCAGGCGTGCGACGGACCGCTGGTGAAGCGGTGAGCGCCTCCGCAGCCGTCACCGTCCACGGGGCCGGCAGCTCGCTGGCCACCCTTCGCCGGCTGATCCAGTACGGGCTGCTGTTTGCCCTGGTGGTCATCATGGCCAACGGCCTTTCGGGGCTGCTGACCCGTCTCTTCGCGGCCCCCGGCACGCTGGCGTCGGCGGACGTGGCCAGCCTGGCGCTGGCCCTGGCGTTCACCCTGATCGGCGGCCCGCTTGCCTTGCTGCTGTGGTGGGTCAGCTGGAAACGGCTCAGCGTCGAGTCGGAACGGCGGGCTGTGGAGTGGGGCCTCTACCTCACCCTGATGTACGCGGTCTCGCTCATCATCTTCAGCACGTCCCTGTTCGCCCTGGTTGCCTCCTTCGTGGATCCTTCGGGGAACGCCTGGCAGCCGCTGCTGGCCAATGCCATCGTCTGGGCGGGCATCTGGCTGTGGCACCGCTGGATGTGGACGAACCCCGCGAAACCGTCGGCCCACCTGCATGACGTGAGGGCCGTGGTCGGAACCGTCTTTGGCCTGGTGCTCGGAGCAGTGGCGGCCATCGTGGCGCTCGCCGCGCTGCTGGACGTTGCCATCCGGGGACTGCCGCTCCTTTCCGCCTACGAGCCCTGGTGGCGTCCGGCAGTCCAGGCGCTGGTGTGGGCAGCGGGCGGAGCGGCCGTCTGGTGGTGGCACTGGTTCCGCGACGGCGGGAAGAGCTTCAAGTCCGGACTGGTGGACGTGATCATGGTGCTCATCGGCGTCTTCCTTGCCGGGCTCACCGCCCTGGCCGGCTTCGCCGTCGTCCTGTTTGTCCTGCTGCGGCTGGCATTCGACCGCGGAGGCCCCCTGAATGAGCTCCTGGAGCCGCTGGCGCCCGCCATCGCGGGGGCGCTGATTGGCGCGGTGGTGTGGCGCTATCACCGGACGGCCTCCGCGGACCGTTCCCTCGCGACCCGGCGTGCGGGCCTGTTGGTCACCTCGGCGGTGGCGCTGGCGGCGGCCGCGTCCGGCGTCGGGGTCATTATCAACGCGCTGCTGGCGGCGCTGGTTTCGCCGCTGGCCGGCGGCGGGACGCGCACGCTGCTGCTGGGCGGCATAAGTGCGGTGCTGGTGGGCGGGCCGGTGTGGTGGCTTTCGTGGAAGCCGCGCCGCCAACCCGCTGCTGCCGGCGAAATTCCGCCGGGGCGCCGCCTCTACCTTGTGGCGTTCTTCGGGGTCAGCGCCGTCGTGGCACTGATAGCGCTGCTGGTGATTGGTTTCCGGCTCTTCGAATTCGTATTGGGAGACGTCTCCGGCGGCAGCTTTGTGGACCGCATCCGCGCACAGCTGGGCCTCCTGGTGGCGGCCGGGCTGGTGGCCGGCTACCACTTTGCCCTGTGGCGGCGCGACCGGGTGCTGATTGCGGCAGCCGCGCCTGCCAGGAAACGGATGGTGGAGCGGATCACCCTGGTCACGGGGTTCCCGCCGGATCCGGCCGCTCCGGATACCCTCGCCCGCGACATCGCTGAAGCGACCGGCGGCGCCAGGGTCACCGTGTGGCCCAGGGCGTACGACGGCGGCCCGGCACCTGCCGGGGTTGCTGGCAGGGAGACAGACCCCGGTTATGCGACGCGGGTGGCCGACGCGTTGGCGGACATCACGGCCGAGCATGCGCTGGTCATCCTGGGTCCCGGCCCCAGGCTGGAGGTCATCCCGCTGGCCGCGCGCTAAAACCGGGCGGGCAGCGCGTTCAGCGGCCGAACAGCTTTGCCAGCCAGCTGAACCCGCCACCGGAGGGCTGTGCCTCAGCAGTGCAGGTGCACCGCCGTGACTGCGGAATGTTGGCCATGACCTGGTCTACGTGGTTGCCGCAGCCGGCCCACGTCGCCTTCGAGCATTTCTGGCATGTCGCCACTCGGCACATGAGGATCCTCCGTTATGGGGTTTTTCGCGTGGCGGGCGGGTGCCCGTCCATCGAAATAATACCCCACGGGGTATCAAGGGCCAACTTCGCCGATCAGGTGGTCACAGCGTCGCGGCTTCTTCCTCGGCCAGCCTCACCAGCCGGAGCTCGTCCTCCACCGCCCGCGAGGGCCAGTAGTCCTTGGCCAGTTCGTCGGCCCAGACCCGGTCCGCGGCAGGGAAGAGTTTTCCGAAAAGGCCGGAAGCTTCCGAGAGGGCAATCAGCGCAAGGAGCCGCGCGTCCGGCGCAACCGACCCGGCGGGCGGGGCAGCCGGAGAACGAAGCGCAGACTCCAGGTCCCGCATCAAGGTTGCCTTTGGCCCGTGGTCCTTTCCCGGATACCGCACCGTCCGGAATAGGCCCAGGTGCCGCTCGCCGGCACGTTCCACAATCCCCAGGGAGGCCATTGCCTCATAGACCCGCTGGACCACGGCCCGCCCCTCGAACATCGAAACCCACGCCCTGGGCGTATGGGGCCGGGACTTGTGCCGGATAAGCTCCAGCTCATGTTCGAAACCAGGCGGCGCCGGGGCGCCGGCAGCCCGGACATGCTTGCCGCGCAGCTCCACCGCACCGCTGCGGTCCAGCTCGGCCAGGATCGCGCCGGCCAGGCCGGCCCGAAGCGCAAACACTGGAATTTCAGGCTTGCCGTCCGCATCGTTTGTTGCCAGGAGAAGGAAGGCCTGCGGCAGGTTCAACCTGCCGGCCTTCGGAGTTTCCGCATCCATACCACCCATGGTGCGCTCCTCCCACAGTGACCACAATGGCCAAGTGAAGCGGACGACGGCGGAAGCCTCCCGCCGTCGTCCGCTTACCCCAACGCGGGCCCGCATCTTTCTCAACTAAATTGATTTAGTAGGGCTTTGTGAGCTAGATTACTTCTGTTCCGACTTTCTTCCCCGGCCTCGATGCGCCATGGAACTGTCGGACAACCCATTCCCTTCTGCAATGCGAGGAGCCCTCCTTGATTGAAGTCGCAGGTGCGCCCGTCAGCTTCGGTGTATTCGATCTGGGAGGAAGCGCGGGCGGGCAGCTTCCGGGAGCCGACGAGGTCTGCAGCACGCTCAGCGCCCATGGATACACCGGCGTTGACCTCGGCCCCCTGGGTTTCCTGGGGCGCGGGGCCGGCCTCCGCGAACGGCTGTCCCGGTACGGGCTTTCCCTGGCCGGTGGCTGGATAGACCTCCCCTTCAGCGACCCGTCCGCCTTTCCCGCCAGCCTGCCGGTGCTCGCCGAAGCCCTGGACATCTTCGGTGAGGGCAGGGCTGAAAACCACGAACTCCTTCCCCTGCCCACCCTGGCGGACAGCGGCTCGGAACTGCGCCGGGCCCATCCGGGCGGACACCCGGACGTGGCCCTTGACAGCCAGGGCTGGGACACGCTGGCCCGTAACGTAGCGGTGGCGGCCGCCATGGTGCGGGACCGCGGATTTGAGCCAACCTTCCATCACCACGCCTGCACCTACGTGGAAACCCCTGAAGAGATCGACCGTTTCCTCGACTCCACGGACGTGGGGCTGACCCTGGACACGGGGCATCTCATCCTCGCTGGAGGGGACCCGGTGGAGGGCCTGCAGCGATGGGGCAGCCGCATCAACCACGTGCATATCAAGGATGCCCGCGTCGACGTGCTCCGGGGCGTGGTGGAAGGCAAGGGCGGCATGCGGGACGTGTGGGCCGGCAAGGCGTTCGTGCCGCTGGGCCAAGGCGATCTGGAGGTGGACACCTTCATGGCCGGGCTCATCGGAGGCGGTTATGAGGGCTGGCTCGTCGTCGAGCAGGACACCATCCCGGCACCCGGCGACGATCCCGGCCTCATCGAACAGCACCATGCCATCAACCGGAACGTCCTTAGGAAGTGGATACCTTGACCAAGCTTCGACTCGGAGTGGTAGGCCTCGGCGCCGTTGCCCAGTCCGTCCACCTGCCACTCATCAAACGGCGCTGGGACCTCTTTGAGCTGGCGGCGGTTGCCGATCTCTCCCCCAGCCTCCTCGAACAGGTGGGCGCCCAGTACGGCGTGGCAGCCGGGCACCGTTACGGCTCACTGGAAGGCATGCTCGAGGCCGAGGACCTGGACGCAGTCGTACTCCTGACCTCCGGTTCCCACGGACCGCCGGCGCTGCAGGCAATTGAGGCCGGAGTGGCTGTCCTCTGCGAGAAGCCGCTGGCGTACTCCCTCGCGGAAATCGGGCTGCTCCGCAAGGCCGAACAGAACCAGGGAAGGCCGATGCTGCTGCTTGGCTACATGAAGGAGTACGATCCGGCCGTCCTGGAACTCAAGAAACAGCTTCCCCCTTCCGCAGACCTGCGCTACCTGAACGTGGAGGTACTGCATCCGAGCGGCTCCTCCCAATTGGGTTACGCCAACCTCAGGCCGCCCGTGCGTGACATCCCGGCGGATGTCCTCTCCGGCCTGGCGGCTGCCGACGCCGCCCGCCTGGACGCGGCCATCGGGAAGGACAGTACGGAGAAGCTCCGGAGGTTGTACGCCAATGTGATCCTGGGCAGTTTGATTCATGACATCGCTCTGGTCCGGGCGCTTGTGGGCCCGGTGACGCACGTGGACTCAGTGCACTACTGGGCGGAACAGGACGACCCGGGGTCGATCGAAATCAGCGGAACAGCCGGTGACGGACTTCGCGTCCACTTCAACTGGCATTTCCTGGCGGATTATCCCGCCTACCGGGAAACAGTGACCGTCCACCACACCCGGGGCACCGGCAGGGTCGAATTCACCGTGCCGTACCTCCTCAACGCCCCCACCAAGCTGACCATGACCACAGCTTCCGGGCAGGGTGTTGCCAACAGCGTCATGGAGGACATCACGGAGGCCTTCGAGCAGGAACTGCTGGCCTTCCACCGCATGGTTTCCACCCACGAAGCGCCCCCGACCGGAATACCCGAAGGAGAGGCCGACGTCGGGGCGGCCCAACTGATTGCCGCCGCCCTGGCGGATTCCCTGGCAACGACGATTGGCGGAGAGGCTGCATCCCTATGAGCGACCCGAACGAAAAAGGCATTGTCCTGGTCCCGCACACGCACTGGGACAGGGAATGGTACGAGCCTTTCCAGGTGTTCCGGTTCAAGCTGGTTCAAATGTTCGATGTGGTCCTGGGCATGGCCGAAGCGGACCCCCGCTTCAGGTTTACCCTCGACGGCCAGACCGCGGCCATCGAGGACTACTTGGAAATCCGGCCGGAAAACGAGGCGCGCGTACGGGCCGTTGTGGCCAGCGGCCAACTGGCGCTCGGTCCCTGGCAGATCCTCCTGGACGAGTTCCTTTGCTCCGGAGAGACCATCGTCCGCAACCTCCAGATGGGCATGGCCGGGGCCCGCAGGCTCGGCGGGTACATGAATGTGGGCTACCTGCCGGACATGTTCGGCCATGTCGCGCAGATGCCGCAAATCCTCAGCCGTGCCGGCATCGGAGACGCCTGCCTGTGGCGGGGCGTTCCGTCCCGTGTCACCGGGCATGCATTCCGATGGGAAGCCCCCGATGGCTCCTCCGTCCGGGTGGAGTACCTGTTCGACGGCTACGGCAGCGCCCTGGATCTCCTCGCCATTCCGGAGAACATTCCCCACGCCCTGAAGAAATACCGCCAGGAAACCATGGACCGATACAGCGGTGACGCCATCCTGGGGATGGTGGGAACAGACCACATGCCTCCAGATACCGGTCTCATGGGACATGTAGACACCCACCACTCCGCGCAGTTCCCCATGAGGCTGGCCACCTTGGAAGAGTATGTGGCAGCCTTCGGCCCCGACGAACAACTGCTCACGGTTGCCGGAGAACTGCGTTCGCACGCCCGCGGCAACATCCTGCCGGGCGTCTTCTCCATTCGCAGGAACCTGAAGACGGCCATGGCAGAAGCCGAACGGATGGCACTGGAAGCGGAACGGCTGGCAGCCACCTACAGCGAGAGCGACTTCGAACCGTTTATCAGCATGGCCTGGCGGCGCATCATCGAGTCCACCGCCCACGATTCCGTGGTGGGATCCGGAACCGATGAAACGGTCAGCCAGGTGGAAGCGCGCCTGCATGAGGCAGCCCAGATCGCCAGGGCGGTCCGCAATGAGGTTGCGCTTTCGGTTGCGGCCGGCATTCCCAGCGATGCGTACGGCGCCCTGAACACCCTGCCTGAAGACCGCAGCGTCATGGTGGAACTGGAAGTCCCCGCGCCGGTCGACGGGGTCCCGCTGGCGGCAGAAACCTGCGACGGCACCCGCCTGGACGTCCAGGAAACCGGCCACGCGCCCACCCTGCTCGGGGACGAATCCATGGACGCGTCCGTGTTGGTGGAACGCATGATGAACCGCATCCACGGGCGGGAGCTGTTTGGCCAGCTGATCGAGAATTACCGCGTTGGACCGTACTCTCTTGAGTTCGACGTCGCCGAGGTGCCGTCGACTCCGGTCTTCGACATCGTCGAGTTCAAGGCGGTCCTGGCCGAGGCCGTGCAGGCGCACCCCGGGGAGTGGAAGGTGCGGATCACCGCGCAGCCCCGGCGCCGGATCCTGGTGGACGTTCCGGTCCCGGCCATGGGCATGGTTCCCTTCAGGGTTTCCCAGCAGGACCATTCCCCTGCGGAGCAGGTGACCTGCCGGGACAATGTCCTGGACAACGGGCTGGTGACCGCGCGGCTGGAGGCGGACGGGACAGTCACGCTCACCGGCCAGGACGGTACGGTCCTGGCGGGCATCGGCAGGCTGGTTGACGGCGGTGACTGCGGCGACAGCTACAACTACGGGCCCCCGGCCGTGGACACGCTTGTCACAGAACCGTCCAAGATCAGTGTCGAGGTGCTCGAAAGCGGCTCCGTCCGCGCCGTGGCCCGGATTGTCCGCCACTACCTCTGGCCGAGTGCCCTGGACCGAAGCCTCGGCGCACGCTCCGAGGACCTGGTGGAAGTCCCGGTGCACACGTTCGTGGAGCTGCGGCGCGGTGAGCCGTTTGTCCGCGTCCGCGTCCAGTTCACCAACTACGCGGCAGACCACCGGTTCCGCCTTCATATTCCGCTCCCCCATCCCGTGGAAGGGTCCGCGTCGGAGGGACAGTTCGCCATCACTGAGCGTTCCCTCACCGCAGAAGGCGGCGGCGGCGAATTCCCGCTGCCCACTTTCCCCGCCTACACGTTTGTCTCTGCCGGGCCCGCAACGGTTCTGCTGCACGACGCCACCGAATACGAGGTGGTGGAGGGCAGGGAACTGGCATTGACCCTGCTCAGGGCCGTTGGTTCCATCAGCGTCAATGTCCATCCGCTGCGCGACGAGCCGGCGGCTTCGGAGATTCCCATCCCGGGCGGCCAGGAAAGCGGGACCGACGTCGACATCGAGTTTGGCGTCATCGCTTCCTCAGAGGGGCACCGCAACGCTGACGCCGTACGGCTGTCCGACCGGTTCAATGCACCCGGCCTCGTGGTGCGCGGCATCGCACCTGCCGGAGGTGCCGTACCCGGGCAGGCTGAAGGGCTGCGGGTGCGGGGCGACAACGTCCGGCTGAGCAGCATGCGCAGGATCGGCGGGGACATTGAGGTACGCGTGGTGCTGCTCGCCGGCCAGAGCACCGGCGCCGTGGTCACCGGCCCGTTCAGGCAGGTTGAAACAGTCGATCTCACAGGCCGCAGCCTGGCCAGCGAAGGGGCCGACGGGGAATACAAGTTCGTGCTCGAACCGTGGGAGATCCGGACCCTGCTCCTCCGCGCCGGGGGCTAGGCCGCCATCGCAGGAGGCTGGCTGCGCTCCCGGGGAGGAGCCGCAGCCAGCCTCTTGCCATGGCGTCGGAACAGCCTGGATGGCCCCCGAACTTAGATGGTCATTGCAACGATCTGCCGGTCAGCTGTCTCCAGCCGGAAGGGACCCACACCGGGCTCGCTGATGGAAACGCGCGGGCCGCGGATCAACTGGCGCCGGCCTTCAAAATCGATGAGGAGGGTACCCTCGGCATCGACGGCGACCAATTCGCCGTCGACACGCAGCAGCAGCGGCGAGTCGATGCCCATGCTGAGGGCTGTCGGCCCGGTCTTGAGCGCTTCGAAGATACCGGCTTCATCCGGCTCCGCCGCCTGGACCCAGGTGGTTGGCAGCCCGGTAGGGTGGCCGCCCTCATGCCGGTGGAAGTCGCCCCCGCCCAGGGGGATCACGGGTTCGCCCCATGCATTCAGCCACGCCCAGATGCTGGTGTCGCGCCGGTTGGGCAGCCATGTTTCGTGCATGATTTCGGCGTGCGCAGGCTTGCGCGACAACTGCCACTGCCATGAACAGTCGGTGGCCACCGGGTGGTTGATGGACAGGAAGCCACCCTCCGCCTCCACCTGCTTGAGCCACTCGTCAGGATGCCGGCGGAAATCGACCCAGCCGATCCGGCCGTAGGCGTTCGCGTGGCCGCGGACCGTGGTCACCTCCTGGCCGGGAAGGAGGGTGATGCCGTATTCGGTGCCGGCACTCTGCAGGTGCGGGTGGTGACTGACCGTGTTGTGGTCCGTCACGGCAAGGAAGTCCAGTCCGTTTGCCGCTGCATCAGCCGCCAGCTGGCGGATCGAGAGTGCCCCGTCCGAGTGGAGTGTGTGGGCGTGGCAGTCGCCGGCAAACCAGGTCATGCCGGATCCCGATGGAAGGCTTCGGCGTCGGCTGGCCGGGACCGTCTGCGAGGGAGCCGGAGCCGGGGGTTCAGGATCGATCCGGCCGATGGCCGGCGTGTTAATGGTCAGCTCAATGGGGACTCCGCCGTCGGGGACATGGTGGAGGCCCAGCACCACCTTCCACACGCCATCTTCGAGCCGGCCCGGGCAGTAGCCCGTGGTGGCTTCGTCCGCGGTGATGACGAAGCGCTGCCTTGCCCCGCCCGACCATCCCCGCCAGCCTGCCGCCCCCATGCATCCAAGGTCGATGACTGCCCGGGAGGTGTCGTATGCCAAGACCACCTCCACCGACCGTGCACCGGAGAGCTCGAACGGCACGTCCAGGTACAGACTCCGGACCCGGTCTTCGGGAGTCAGGGTCCGCGTGATCCGCACCGTCAGTCTCCGATCCGAAGGCCCTCGGCATCGAACAGCAGGGTGCGCCGCGGTTCGAACGTCACCCACACCGGCGCCCCGATTTCCGGTTCGTTGTCCTCGCTGACCACTACCTGGAGCAGGTGGTCGCTCTCGGGAACTTCCACCGTCATCAGCACGGAGGCGCCGAGGTTTTCGGACACCGTCACCTTGCCTGAAATGCTGCCGGACTCGGGTTCGGTGGCGAGCCGGAGGTACTCCGGACGTGCACCCCAGGTGACCTCCTGGCCGTCGCTGACCCTCTCCGCGGTCCCGTCGGGAAGCCCGACCCGTTGCCGCCCGATGAGGACGGATCCGCCGTCGACCGTTCCCTTGATCAGGTTCATCGACGTGGACCCCACGAAGGAGGCAACGAAGGTGTTCGCGGGCCGCTGGAAGACCTCGCGCGGGGTGCCGAGCTGCTGCATCTTTCCGGCGCGCATGATCGCAATCCGGTCCGCCAGCGCCAGGGCCTCCGCCTGGTCGTGGGTCACGAACACGGTGGTGACGCCCAGGTCCTGCTGGAGCTTCTTGAGGAAGGTGCGGGCTTCAAGCCGGAGCCGGGCATCAAGGTTGGAGAGCGGCTCGTCAAACAGGAAGACGTCGGGCCGGCTGGTGACGGCGCGCGCCAACGCAACGCGCTGCTGCTGGCCGCCGGAGAGCTGGCCGGGGCGCCGTTCCATCAGGCCCTGCAGCGAGAGCTTGTCACCGACTTCTTCCGCGCTGGCCTGCCGCTCCGGCTTGGCCACTTTCTGGATTTTCAGCGGGTAGGCGATGTTGTCCACGATGGACATGTGCGGGAACAGCGCATAGTCCTGGAAGACCATGGCGACCCTGCGCTGGCCGGGCTCGAGGTTGGTGACATCCCGCTCCCCGATCCGGATGGTGCCGGAGGTGGATTTCTCCAGCCCGGCGATGGTCCTCAGCAACGTGGTCTTGCCGCAGCCGGACGGGCCGAGGAGGGCAAAGAACTCGCCGTCGTGGATGGTGAGGTCCATGTCGTCCACTCCCCGGACGCCGCCGGGATACTCCTTGATCAGGGAGCTGGTGGTGATGCTGGCCATTAGCTTTTGATACCTCCATGGAAGCGGAACCCGTAACGCCGGTTGACGAAGAAGTACATGGCGATCACGGGAATAGAGAAGAGCAGGGAGAACGCGGAAATCAGTGCGAGGTTGGGCTGGCCGCCTTCTGTATAGAAGGTGTACATCACGACGGCGGCGGGAGACTTGGCAGGCGAGCGCAGCAGGAGGTAGGGGACCAGGAAGTTGCCCCACACCTGGACGACGGCCCACACGGCGATGGTGGCAAGCCCCGGGCGGGCCAGGGGAATAACCACGTCCCACAGGATGCGCAGCGGTTTCGCTCCGTACAGCCGGGCCGATTCCTCGTAGGATTTCGGCGTCGAGTCCATGAAGTCTTTGAGGATGAAGATGACGGTGGGCAGGATGCCGCCGCTGAGCACCAGGATCACGCCGAACTGGGAGTCGATCAGCCCGAGCTTGACCATCAGCAGGAACGTCGGGACCATGGCCGCCGTGCCCGTGATGATGGAGGACAGCAGCAGCAGCGTGTACAGCAGCAGGTCGCGTCCAGGGATCTTCACCCGGGACAGCGAATAGGAGGCGAGCGAACCCAGGACCAGGACGACGGCCATTGATCCCAGCGCCAGGATCAGGGAATTCCCCAGCGACGCAATGGCGATGGGGTTCTCGAAGAGGACCTTGAAGTTGTTGAGCGTGAACTCCGGCACCTTCACGTTGAGGGTGGGGTGCGCGTCGAAGGGTGCGAACACCAGCCACAGGACGGGGATGACGAAAAATGCCAGGACGACGGCGACAAACAGGCTCTTGCCCATCAGCCCGAGGAAGTGGCCCAGGATCCGCCGGCTCTCCTGCTCCGCAGTGGGACGCGGGTTGTCCAGGGCGGTCATGATTTTCTCTCCTTCAGGAGTCGCAGGTAGACCATGGCGATCACCAGGTTGATGATGATCATGATCAGTGAGATCGCGGCACCCTGCCCCAGTGCGCCGTCGTTCAATGCCAGCTGGTAGATGAAGATCGGCAGGATGTTGGACCGGTCATCGGGCCCTCCGGCGGTCAGCAGGTAAGGGGTGAAGGTGTTGAACGTCCACAGCGTGATCAGCAGGGTGTTGGTGAGGATGTGGCCGCGGATGTGGGGAAAGATCACGTCGCGGAACTGGGCCCACGCGCCGGCGCCCACCATCCTGGCGCTTTCGAGCTGGGTCGGTGGAACCGAGGCCAGCGCCGAGCTGAAGAGCAGCATGGAGAAGGCTGTCCCTACCCAGGTGTTGAAGACGATGATGCTTTCCATCGGGTGGTTCAGCAACCACGCGGTATTCCCGGTGTTCAACATCGCGTTGAGGGTGCCGTTGCTGCGGTCCAGCAATGCGTACCAGAGGAAAGTAGTCACTGAGCTCGGGATGATCCAGGCCAGGAGCACAAAGAATTCGACGACGGCGCGGACGGACTTCCGGACCCGGGTCATGGTCCAGGCAATGGCGAAACCGAGAACCGATTGCCCGATGACGGCAGAGCCGAACACGAAGAGAAGCGTCAGTACCAGCGAATTGAAGAACCGGTCATCGGAGAGTGCGTTGATGTAGTTGTCCAGGCCGACGAACTGCGGGTTCTTGGCGGCGGAACCGCTGAGCCGGTAGTTGGTCATGCCGAGGTAGAGCGACCACAGCGCCGGAAAGACGAGGAACACCGAGATCAGCAGCAGTGCCGGCGCCAGGAAAGCCGCGGCTCCGGCCTTGCCCAGCCCGGCGACGTCCCCGTCGTCGGGCAGTGCCCGGGAGGGCCCGGTGCCCGCTGCAGCAGCGGGCACCGGAGCCTTCACGAGTTCATCACTTGAAGATCTGGTCACCGACGATTCCCTCCAGGGACTTCTGGTACGCGGCGCCGGCTTCATCCGGGGACTTGCCCGCCGCAACCAGGCCGGTGGCGTCCTGTACGGCGGTGGACACCTGGGTGTAGTCGGACAGACCCGGGCGGTAGGCCGTGACCGGAAGCACCTCCGTGGAGACGAAGTTCATCAGGGGGTCGCTCTTCAGCGTTTCGGCATTGACGTCGTCACGGGGCGAGATCCTGGCCGCGTTCTTGAGCTTTTCCTTGATGGCGTCCGCTGAGGACATGAACTGAAGCAGTTCCCAAGCCTGCTGCGGGTACTTGGTCTTCGGGTTGATGATCTGTCCGGAGCCGCCGGACATGCTGACGAAATCGGCGCCGTCGGGTCCCTGGCCTGGAGTTTTCGCCGGGATCTTGGCCCAACCGACGGCCGTGTCACGGTCCGCCATGGGAGCCACGCCGTTCTTGGGGTTCAGGACCGAGCGCCACAGGTAGTCGCTCTCGATCATGATGCCCAGCTTGTTCTGCGAGAACTCCAGGAACGACTTGTCGCGTCCCTTGGCGTCCTGCTGCAGGAGCGGATCGCCCAGCTTTTCGCTGCCGTACACGGTGGAGTAGAAGCCCAGCACGTCCTGCACGGCCTGGCTGTTGCCCTGCCATTTGCCGTCCTTGTTGATGGGCTGGCCGGTGCCCTGGAGCAGGGGAAGGAAGCCCTGCATGGTGGTCGCCTCGCCCATCGCCTTGCCCGCATTGATCTGCAGCGGGGTCACGCCGGGGAGCTTCTTGAGCTTCCGGGCCGCCTCGAGGATTTCGTCCCAGCTCTTGGGCTGCCAGTCGGCCGGCAGCCCCGCCTTCTTGAAGAGGTTCTTGTTGAAGTAGATGATCCGGCCATCAGTTCCGTCGGGCACGCCGTAGAGCTTGTCCTCGTACGTGGTCAGCTGCTGGACGGCCGGCGTGATCTGCTTCCAGCCGTCCCAGGCTTCCACCTTCTCCTTGCCGACGATGTCCTCCAGCGGTTTGATGTAGCCCGCGTCCGCGAACTCACCGAACCAGATGCCGTCAATGGACGCGATGTCCGCACCCTGGCCCGTGGAGAGGTCAAGGGAAACCTTGGTCTTGTAGGCCTGGTCGTCCACGCCATTGGACTGGAACGACACCTTGGCCGTGACACCCTTCGCCTTTTGTGCTTCCTCAAACTTGGGGATGACGTAGTTCGTGATCCAGTCCGCGCCGTCGGAGTTCTTTCCGCCGGAAACGGCGTTGGCCGCGATGGTCAGCGTCACCTCCTTTGCGTCCGCGTTCTGCTTGGTGTCGGCCGACGGGGCGCCGGCTCCGCCGCACGCGCTCAAGGCAACGGTGCCTGCGAGCGCGCTGGACAAAGCCGCAAAAATTCTCTTTCGAGTCATATCAGTGGATCCCTTTGGGAGACAGAGCTCCGCCTCTGCGAAGCTGGTTGGAAAGTTGTCCGAGGTACCTGACAGCATGTGACACAGGCCACTATAGTCGAGTATCGGGCTTAGTCAACTAAATTGAGTTAGGCGGTTTTTCATGGCGCGGGGATCCAATCTTGAGCGTGTCAGCGCGTTCAACCAGGCGGTCGTCCTGGACTTGATCCGCCGCGCGGAAGCGGGGTTGAGCAGGGTGGAACTGATCGGCGCCACGGGGCTGTCCACCCAAACGGTGTCGAACATCGCCCGCAGGCTTCTGGACCTGGGGCTGATCAGGGAAAGCGGAAAAGTCCATGTGCCGCAAGGCAAGCCCAGGACCACGCTGACCATCGATCCGCACAGCCGGTTCGCGGTGGGCGTCCACCTGGACCCCTCCCGGCTGACGTTCGTGCTGCTGGATCTCGCCGGCGCGGTGGTCCACCGCAGCCATATCCCCATCGAGGCGGTGGCCACCCCGGACAAGACGGTAGCCAGGATCGCCGCAGCAATCGAGGATCTGATTACCCATGCAGCCATCCCGCGAGACCGGGTACTGGGCGTGGGCATAGCAGCCCCCGGGCCCATCGAATTCGATGAGGGCGCGGTGGTGGGTCCTCCCATGCTGACAGGCTGGGAACGCGTGGAACTGCGGGAGTCACTGGGCAAGGCAACAGGCTTCGGTGTGTTCCTGGACAAAGACTCCACGGCCGCCGCCCATGCCGACCTGTGGGTCCTCGACCAGCGCTCCGACCAAAACTTCGTGTTCATCTACCTCGGCAGCGGCACCGGCGCGGCCGTGGTGCTTAACGGCGAGGTGGTCAGGGGTTCGTCGAACAACGTTGGCGAAATCGGCCATTTCTCCACGGGCGACGGCGGCCGGCTGTGCGGGTGCGGGCGAAAGGGCTGCTTTGGCGTGTCCGTGATGCCGGTCAAGCTGGTCCTGGAGGCAGCCGCGCAGAGGCTCATCCCGGGTCCGATCGACGAAGACGACCTGCAGCAGGTTGCGCAGAACTTCGGTGCGCTCGCGGCCCTGGCGGACAGCGGGGATGCCAAGGCCACCGCAATCTTCGATGAAGCGGCCCGGCGGCTGGCCCGCGCCGTCGAGGACATTGCCAACCTGCTGGATGTGGACGCTGTGGTGGTGGGCGGACCATCCTGGGCACCCGTAGCCGGGCGCTACCTCGAGGTGTTGCGCTCTGCCCTGTCGCAGCGGCTGGCGATGGGAATGATCCATTCCGTCGAGGCGCGGGGATCGGTGCTCGGCGAGGACATTGCAGCGGTGGGCGCCGCGTGCATCGTGCTGGACCACGTCCTCGCACCGCGGGCGGGAGGGCTGCTCCTTGAGTGAGACGCCGCTTCTGGACAACCCGGGCCATTTGGCGTGGTTGAGGTCTGAAGAGTCCCGGCTGCTGAGGTTTCCCCGAACAGTGGTTACCGCCCGGGGCGATGTCGCGGCGTGGTCCCGCGCGGGGGATGTCCTGCCCGGGGTGGATTCGCCGACCTTCAACACCGCCCGGGCAGCCCACGTCTACGCCTTGGCTGCCGCAAGGGGTGAACCGGGGGCCGGCGCCACCGCCTTTGTCCTGCTGGACTACCTGGCCGCGTTCACCCCTAGTGGGTGGCCAACAAGCCCGGCGGGCCCTGCCAAAGGCCAGGAGCTGTACACGCTGGCATTCGTCATCCTGGCGGCGTCTTCAGGGAGCACCATCGGGCACCCCGGGAGCCCTGCCATGCTCTCCATGGCGCTGGCGCGGCTGGAACAACAGTTCTGGGAGCCCGCGCACGGCCTGGCCGCGGACCGGATCGATCCGGCCGGCCGTACCGATTCCTATCGGGGCCTCAATGGCAACATGCACCTGGCAGAAGCGCTGTTCGCGGCCGCCGACGTCACCGGAGATGATCTTCTTCGAGCCCGGGCGCTGGGAATCTGCAGCTTTGTCATCCGGCAGGCCGGACAGCGGAATTGGCGCATCTGCGAGCACTACAGCGAGGACTGGCAGCCCCTCCCCCAACACAACCTGCACGAGCCCCACCACACCTTCAAGCCCTTTGGCGCAACAATCGGCCATGGTTTCGAGTGGGCGCGCCTGATGGCCCAGTCCGCCCGCTTCGGAGCCGAAGGACAATTGGAGGCTGCAACGGCCCTGTTCGACAGGGCCGCCGCGGACGGTTGGCAGTCTGGGAAGTACCCCGGATTCTGCTACACCACGGACTGGAAAGGCCGGCCCGTTTCGTCCCGGCGCCTGCACTGGGTGGCGGCCGAAGCGCTTGCCTGTGCTGCCGTGCTGTACCGGCTGACGGGAGAACGCCGCTTCGCTGCCCGGTATGGGGAATGGTTCCACCATGTCGAAGCAGCTTTCGTTGATCTGGACTCAGGTTCCTGGCATCACGAGGTGGACATGGAGAACCAGGCTGGCGCACCACTCGCCACGGACAAGCCGGACCTGTATCACGCCTACCAGGCGGTCCTTATTCCGCAGATGCCTGTGCGGACCAGCCTCGCCGCAGCCGTTTGAACCCGCCCGGCAACTAAGTTGCAGCATGTGGCTAAGTGCGGGCCACCTGGGTCACTGGTATCGCTCCTGAGAGCCATGCGCCCAACACGGCCAGCGCACTGGCCCAGGTCGTTAGCCGCCGTTTCCGGCCCGCACACCCTCTAGGTAGACGCGTCCCGCTCGATTTCCTCGGCAAGGTCATCGACGTCCTCGGGGCGCATGTCGATGCCTGCCTTTTCGAAGCGCTCCTCAAGAACGTGGCTTACGTCATCCTGCACGTGCCCAAGGTGGATCTCATCCTTGATCTCGTCCGCGATGCTTTCAGGAGTCTCGACGTGGGTAACCGCCTCCGCAGAGGCACTGTCAACGGGAAGCTCGCTATCGAAGTCAGCCATATCTCATCGTCGCGGCGGTTAGTCAGGCGGTCAATACGCACAAAAGAAAAGCGGTCGACGGCGGGTTCCTCCCGCCGTCGACCGCTTCCTTTTACCTGGGTGCTTTGGCGCTCCGGTTATGCCGCGCGGGCGGTGAGGAAGGCCTGAAGTCCGGCGAGGTCGTCGGTGTTGATGTGGTCAACACCGGCGTTGTAGAGCTCGTTCCAGACGGCGTCGCGGGCGTCGCCTGCCTGGTCCGGGGTGGCCCAGAAGCGTACCCGGTAGCCGTTGGCGTGTGCGGTCTCAACGTAGGCGTGCAGCTTGGCCCGCTCCAGCTCAGGCATGGGGCCGACGCCCTGCCAGGTGAAGAGCTTGGTCCAGTTGTTGCTCACGATCGGCATCAGGCTGGCGGGCATCCCGGAGGTGAGGTCGCTGGCGCGTCCGTCGAAGAAGCCGAACCGCTTGTCCTGGGCCTGCATGGTGGCCAGCGGACGGTTACCGCTGATGATGGCGGTGACCGGACCGGGCTTGACGGTTCCGTTGACGTAGCGGGTCATGATGGACGGGTGCTCGGCCAGTTCCTTCTCAATGGCGGCGTAGGTGGCTTCGCCCTCGCTCTTGATGTCGATCATCAGCTGCAGGTTGCCGTCCCACTTGGGGTACACGCTGTGGCCGCCCTGCCGGACCAGGTTCTCGAGCGGATCGAGGTACAGGCTCTCCAGGGTCACCCCGGGCTTGACGTCCTCGAAATCGTGGGCGACGAGCAGCTCACCGTCGACCAGCCACACGTCCGCCTCTACGCTGGTGAAGCCGTGCTCCAGCGCGTCGAAGAGCGGGCGCTCGTGCTCGTAGTCGTTGTGGGCGTGGGCGGCAGCCAGCGGCTGGCCGAGGACGGGGGCAGGCGTGGGAGCCTCAGCGTTGGCGGGTGCCACTGCCGTTCCGGTCAGGGCGGCCAGGACGGCAACGGCCGCAAGGGCGCTTTTTACAAACACGGGGTTCTCCTAGGATCAGGTTTCTCTGCCCGGCGTGGGGGTGGTGCCGGGCAAACGTGACAAGCCTGCCGGGTGCGGGAGAACGGTGGAGGTCCTGTGAGTTGACTGCAGGTTAACTCAGCGGTTGGGTTCGAGTCTGGTGGTAAGCCTTTCAACCTGCTCAGCCAGGTTGGCGACCTCCCTGCGGAGGGACTCCTCCGATTTCTCAGTTTCTCCGCTGACCTCCGTGGACACAGCCTCCACCAGCCAGGAAGCCATGGACGCCGTGATCACCCCCAGGACCGCTATGCCTCCTAGAAGAAGAGCCATGGCTACCGCCCTCCCGAGCGGCGTCACGGGGAAATGGTCGCCATATCCAACAGTGCTTATGGTGACGACAGCCCACCAGAGGGCATCACCAAAGTTATTGATGTTAGAGCCTTCGGCACCCTTCTCTGCGTCCAGGATGGCGACGGCGCCAACATAGGTTAGGAGGACTGCCGCGCCGAGGACGTACGTCAGTGCCCGGCCACGAAGGGACCGTCCCGCCGCACGGTGGAACACCTGCAGCAGGGTGACCAGGCGGAGCAGGCGCAAGGGGCGGAGAAACGGCAACACAAGGATCACGAGCTCGTGAAGATTGCGGACAAACCATCGTGAACGGTTCTTGGCGAGGATCAGGTTGGCCACATAGTCGACCCCGAAGATGGCCCACGCCGCCCACACGATTATTTCAAGTACCTGATCTTCCCGGGAGGGCAGGTCCGCGATGACCTGGACAGAATAGGCGGCCACGAAGATAACCGCGACGGCGAGGAGCGGCCATTCCGTGTATCTGCGCCAGAGGATTTGGGTCATGGTCTATTTCCCTCTCGGAGGCAATATAAGAAAATCGCTGCGAAGACAATTACCAGGAATTCCACAGGCGCTCCAGAGTTTTCAGCATGCTTAATGACGGCCCGACAGCTACCACGCCGAGCTCGGAAGCGATGAAACGCCCCTGCGTTTAGCGTTGCGGCGAGAGTATAGTGCGGGGCATGTCTTCCAGATTGTCAAGATTGGTAATTCTCGGATTCACTGTGGCTTTTCTCGGGGCAGCGGGCTGTGCCGCCGAACCTACCCCTCTCCGGCTCCTTACATCGGATAGACCCGAAAAAAGCGGGATGGAAGCGCTGCTCCGGGGAACGCTGGCGGCTGACGAAAGCGGCTGCGTCCACGCGGCGACGGCGGGAGACGCGGTGAGTCTCGTGTGGCCCCTCGGGTACACGGTTAAAGGGAATGCAAAGTCTTTCGAAGTGCTCGACGCCGAGCAGAACGTTGTGGCACGTTCGGGCGCTCCCCTGAATATCGGCGGGGGCGGTGCTGGCAAAGTCCCGGACAACTGGGCCGAACGCGACTGCGCCAAGGACAGGCTGTGGTTAATCGGTGACGTTTCCGAACAATGATGATCAGCATTGTTCCCAAAGCCGCTGCCCGCTCCAGGAACGGCCAGGTCCCACGTCGCCCTTACCGGAAGGCCGACTGGCCTGTGATGTGGTTGCCCAGGATCAGCGTGTGGACTTCGTCGGTACCCTCGTAGGTCCGCACCGATTCGAGGTTGTTCGCGTGCCGCAGCGGGGAGTGGTCCAGCGTGATGCCGTTGCCGCCCAGGATGGTCCGTGCCTCCCTGCAGATGGCGATGGCTTCGCGGCAGTTGTTCAGCTTGCCCACCGAGATCTGGACCGGTTCCAGCGTGCCGGCGTCCTTCAGCCTGCCGGTGTGAATGGCAAGCAGTGTGCCTTTTTGGATCTCCAGGAGCATGTTGACAAGCTTTTCCTGGGTCAGCTGATACGCGGCGAGCGGCTTATCAAACTGCATCCGCCCCAACGAGTACCTGAGCGCTTCCTCATAGCTGTCCCGGGCGGCACCCATGGCACCCCAGATGATCCCGTAGCGTGCCTCATTCAGGCAGGAGAACGGTCCCCTGAGGCCCTTAGCGCCAGGCAGCACGGCCGAAGCGGGCAGCCGGACGTCTTCCAGGCTGATGTCGCACTGGATGGAGGCCCGCATGGACAGCTTGGGCTCGATGGGGGTGGCCGTGAAGCCTGCCGTGTCCGTGGGCACCAGGAAGCCCCGGACGCCGTCTTCGGCGGCGGCCCAGATGACGGCAACGTGCGCGATGGAGGCCAGGCCGATCCACCGTTTGACCCCGTTCAGGACCCACCCGCCGCCGTCCCTGACGGCGGTGGTCTGCATCGCGGAAGGGTCCGACCCAGCGGTTGGCTCCGTCAGCCCGAAGCAGCCGATGATCTCGCCCTGGGCCATGCCCGGCAGATAGGCGTTCTTCTGCTCTTCCGATCCCCACTTGTGGATGGCACTCATCGCGAGCGAGCCCTGGACGGAGACGAAGGTGCGCAGCCCCGAATCCCCGGCCTCTAGCTCCATGGCGGCGATACCGTATTCGACGGCGGAGCGGCCCGGGCAGCCGTAGCCCTTGAGGTGCATGCCAAGCAGGCCGAGGGCACCCATTTCGCGGGCGATCTCCACCGGAAAGTGCGCGTCCTCGTACCATTTCCTGATGTTCGGCCGGATCCGTGCGTCCACGAATCCGCGGACCTTGGCGCGCAGCTGCAGTTCCTCCTCGCTTAGCAGCCCGTCCAGGTTGAGCACGTCCGAGTGGTCCGGAATGGATGTCATGGGATTCCTCCGTGGGAAGCGGTGGCTGTGAATTTTTCACGAAGCTTGTATTCCTGAATCTTGCCATTCCTGCAGCCCGGAAAGGTCGGGTCGGTTTCCGGGTGACATTGGCCGCCGCAGTCGTAGGCTACTGAGTAGGCCGGACACCCACCGGTCTCGGGTCCCGAAGGGAACGGCAAAGTGGACAGTACAGCCGGTTACTGGTTCTTAAGTGGCGCTGAGCGGGAACATTCGGCCACGGGCGTACACGCCGGCCCTGCCGAAACGCCGGCGTGGTCGGAGGGCAACCTGGTGCGGCCCCTGATCCACGGCGCCGCCTATTTCGCGCGCCTCCACGAGGAGCTCTCGGCTCTTCAAGCGGGTGATCGCGTTTGGTTCACCGACTGGCGTGGCGACGGCGACGAGCGGCTGACGCCCGACGGTCCGGCGATCGGGGAACTGCTGGCGCGATTGGCCCGGACGGGCGTGGAAATCCGCGGCCTGATCTGGCGATCCCACGGCGAGCGCGTGTCTGCCCCCATGAGCAACCGCTCCAATGAGCTCCTCAGCCGCCAGATAAACGACGCCGGCGGGGAGGTGTTGCTGGACCAGCGCGTGCGCGTCTTCGGTTGCCACCACCAGAAACTGTTCGTCATCCGCAGGCAGAATGACGCTTCCCGGGACGTCGCGTTCGTGGGCGGCATCGACCTTTCCCACAGCCGCCGGGACGACGCCGATCACATGGGCGATCCGCAGGCGGTGGACATGGACCGGCGGTACGGGAAGCGACCGCCCTGGCACGACGCCGCCGTCGAACTTCGAGGCCCGGTTGTGGCAGATGTGCTGGAACTGTTCGCCGAACGATGGAACGACCCCCATCCCCTGGACCGGCGCACCCCGTACCGGATGCTGTTGCAGCGCCTGGCCGACATGCCCCGGCACCCCCAGCCTCTTCCGGACACCGCACCGCCGCCGCCACCCGCCGGGCCCCACGCCGTGCAACTGTTGCGCACGTACGGCGTGAAACACCCCCCGTTCCCGTTTGCCCCGGGCGGCGAGCGCAGCGTGGCCCAGGCCTACACGAAAGCCTTCTCCCTGGCCCGTTCGCTGATCTACATCGAGGACCAGTACCTGTGGTCCACCGAGGTTGCTGCTGGAATCGCAGGGGCCCTCGAACAGAACCCCGGGTTGAACGTCATCGCTGTGGTGCCCCGCTACCCGGACTCCGACGGTCCGCTCGGAGGGCCGCCCAAGCGGCTGGGGCAACTGCATGCCATCGAGACGATTCGTCGCGCCGCGCCCGACCGGTTCGGCGTGTTCAACCTCGAAAACAAGGCAGGAACGCCGATCTATATCCACGCCAAGATCTGCATCATCGACGACACGTGGTTCACGTGCGGGTCGGACAACTTCAATCGCCGGTCCTGGACCACGGACAGCGAGCTGACGTGCGCCGTCATCGACACCAGCGCCGAAGCCACTCCGGGCGGCGGCTCCGGCTCCAATAGTTCCCGTTCCCCTGCCGACGGGTCCCTGGCCCACGCTGTCCGGCGCCAGCTCTGGGCCGAACACCTGGGCCTTGACGAAGATGACCCCCGGTTCGAGAATCCGTCGGACGGTCTCGCCCTGTGGAATGCCGCCGCCGATGCCCTGGACGAATGGCACGATACCGATACCGGCAGCCGGTCGCCCCGACCCAAGGGCCATGCGCGCCGCCACACCACAGAACCCGTAACGCGCCTTCAACGCTTGTGGGCGGGTCCGGCAAACCGCTTCTTCGTGGATCCGGACGGCCGCCCGCGCAAATTGCGCGGCACCACCAAGTTCTAGCCTGCACGTCAGGCGCCAGGCAGCCAAGCAATCTCACGCAGTCTCACGCAGCGAGGCGCGTCAGGATGACTTGTTCCAGTGGACTTACGGGAACGGGCAGGCACCCCGGCGGCAGGAGTGGAGGCTCCCGGTCCGGATGCTCGGCCGGATAGTGCCGTCCGGTGGGTGAAATCCAGCCCGGCGGTTCATCCTTCGTTGCCTGCGTTGGTCTCCAGGGTCTCTGGTGTTTCAGCCGGTGGTGCTTCGGGCAGGCCTGTCCCAGGTTGCCGATTCCGGTGGTCCCGCCGTGCTGCCAAGCGGTGAGGTGGTCCGCCTCATTGTCGAGGGTCTGGTTGCTGCAGCCCGGGAATGTGCATCTGCCATCCCGCAGCTTCAGCCACCGTTTGAGTGTTTCCGGGAGCCGGTAGCTGGTTCGCCCGATTTCGAGCGGTGCCCCGTCGTGGGGGTCCACCAGGACCCGATAGAACGAGGTGGAGCCGTCGGCAACCAGCCTGCGAGCGATCGACGGCGGGACCGGGCCAAGTCCGTCGACCTCGGCGGGCTCATCGGTCAGGCCAAGGAGTGAGAAGACCGGAACGGTGACCAGCACGTCAGCCTTGGGAGCGGGCACGTCTCCCGGGTTCTCGCTTGCACTGCCCAACAGCAGTCCAGCCGCGATGTCGGCACGCAGCTGCGCGAGGTTGCGGGGTTGGTCAGGGCCCTGGAGACCACGGGACAGAGCAGTTGTCCTGTTCCAGATGGCACAAGCGGTATCACCCGGCAGGTACAACGAGAGCCAGGCCATGCCGTCCCGGTCCGGAGCATACTCCATCCGCCGGTCCAGCGAGCCCTTCGCGCGGCGCAACTCCAGGGACTCGGGGTGGTGGCGTTCGCGCCACGCCCGGACCTTCCGCCGGAACCGGGCCGGCACCAGATCTCCGGGAGCGCCGCCCCGGGTCGCGTTAGGCTCCTCCGGATCGAAGAAGTGGGCCTGCAGGGCAGCAACCGCTGATGGGGTGAGCCCGGTGGTTTCGTCTACCATGATCCGGGCGTGCTGCCAGCCAATCGCGCCGTTTTGCAGCGCGTCAAGAGTATCGGGCAACGACGTTGTCAGCGCATGGGCTTCGCCGAGCAGAGCCGCTGCTGCGCGTTCGCCGATCGTCAGCACGCACGCGGTTTCAGCCACCAGGCTCATCTCCTGCGCCGACGCCTCATAGGCTGTGGACGGCGGTCCGGCCAGCGCAGCTGCCGCATCCGCGTAGGCAGCCACCAGTCGGACCTTCGCCGCGGCCGTCACCGCCTCGATCCGCGCCAGCACTGCCAATCCCTCCAGGCATGCCTCCGAAAAGTCATGCAACGGATCTGCATCCGGCATGACGTCAGGTCCATCAAGGCAAACCACCGGCGAAACAACACCGGCAAGCTCATCGACCAGGCGGCCAACGGAGGCAACGGCAGCTGCCATCGCGGCCCTGCTTCCTGCCTCAACAACCGCGCCGGATCTCATAACCACAGCATCGCAGGGGGGTCTGACATTTAATGGCGGCAAACCCCGTCAGGGCTGAACGACTCGTTCTCCCTCAGGCGGGGCGATCGGAACGGCCGGAGATGACTGTCCGAGGCTCACGCCCAGCCGACACTTGCGCCGGCACCCGCAGCTTCGGCCCAGACCTTGCCTAACCGATCCGGAGGTCCAACTCCACGGGGACTGCCCGGCGGACAGCATCATCGACGGGGCAATGCTTCAGGCCCCACTCGACAACCTCCCGGACGGCAGCCTCATCGGCGGCAGGTCCCACCCGGACTGCCACTCGGATACTGGCCGGGCCGGCGCTGACGCCTTCGGAGACGCCGAGAATGCCCCGGTCGTCGGACTCACTGTCCACGTCGACCTGGAGTCCGGGCAGTTCCACGCCCTGCTCAGCAGCGCGCATGGCCATAAGGGTGGCGGCGCAGGAGGCATAGGCAGCACGGAAGAGCCATCCGGGCGAAGGTGCCGAACCGGTTCCGCCCACGCCGGCGACCATATCTGTCTCCAGGGAGAAGCCATCCATGCCAGTAACGCGTACCCGGAGGCCCTCCACCACAACGGCGGAGGCGACGGAGTCGCGGTAGCGGGCCTCATCGGTATGGGCGCCCAGATATTCCCTGGCCGACTTGATTGCCTCGGCAATTCGCCAGTTGCTCATCGGTCTCCTCCGATTGGGTCTTTGTGCCGCTGGCGCTCGTTCGTCTCGTGCTCCCGCTCGCCTAGCGGGAACCCAGCAGCGAGAGCCCGAGATGCGGTGCTTCAATTGGGAGCAACTGTTTGTTGCCGGGGATACTGCGGATTCTCTCACCGACCAAATAGGCGCCGGAATTTCCCACGATGACGCGGCGGCTTTCGTTTAGCAATGCAGCATCTCCCGGAATGGCCCGCAAGACAGGCATGAAGATGGCTTCAAGCTGGCGAATCCGTATGTCGCAGCCAGCCACCCCAACAAAGCGCCCGCCCACGTGTACAGGTGCGGTGTGCGTCAGGATGTACTCGTCCAAGCCTAGGTAGTCGACGTAAGGACCCCAGAGTGAATGCTCCCCTGTCCGGCTGGCCGACGTGAAAAAGGGCATGTTCTGATAGTCGTAGAAGCGTTCACCCCCAGGCGTGAGATCAAATTCCAACTTCTCAATGCCCTGCTCCTTCCTGGTCCACCACTCAAGGAAGCCGTCGCGGTTTTCAATCGCGTCGGCCGAGAAGATAACCCCTGCGCCAACGACGAAACTGTGACCTTCCAGGAATTCCGTCGCTATTTTTTCCAAGTGCGCTACGTCCCTGGGAGCGATTTCGAGAGGCATCCGCCGATCGTGCCAAATCGACGACACCTGCACCGCGCAGTTGTGAACATCAAGGCTGAGGGTGTTCATCCATGCTGCAATTTCCTTGGCGGCTTCAACCGCACCGGTGTAAGTTGTCATGCGCGCTCCTGCCTCGGGTATCCCAGCGACAACTTCGCATCCACCAGATGGTGGACGTCATGTCGGATATGCGCCAACACCAATTGTTGAGCGTTCTCAGGCGCATCGCTCGCGATGGCGCGGGCCAGTGCGAGATGCTCAGCCGCCACTTGCTCCGGGTCGCGGACCATGGACACGGCCGACCAAAGCGCCTGCACCGTTTCGGCCTGTAGCCGAATCTCAGCGTTCATGAGCCTGGGCGACTGAGCCAACACTGCCAGTTCAATATGGAATCTGCTGTCCGCACGGGCGCGCAACTCCGGCTTGTCCGTCATAACAACGGCCCGTGCAAGATCCAGGAGCCGGTTCGCCTCGTGGGGTTCTGCCCGCTCGCACGCAAGTCTTACGGTCGCTGCGGCAATCGCAGCATGTTCGTCGCCAACGTCCCGGATCTCGGCGATGGATGTGTCCCGGAACCAGCTCCTGATGACATCAGCCGATGTGAACGGCTGCTTGACGATGAAGGTTCCTCCGCTGCGCCCTCTGCGAGTGGCCACGATCCCTTGATTGCGAAGATCGGACAGCGCTTCCCGGAGGGTGGAGGGCGCGACGCCGAACATTTCTGACAGTGCCATCTCAGGGGGCAGCCGTTCACCAACTTTGAGGAGTCCCAGTGAGATCGCTTTGGAGATCCGGTTGACGATGGCTTCCGACCGCTCCGTTTCCGGCAGCGACCGGTACACCTGAGCTTGAAATGCGGTTGTAGATGCCAACACGACTCCATCGGAATAGGGACCTCGGCAGCACCGCCAGGGACCTGGCCTTCCCAGCGGATTTGCTCTGTGTGCAGTCTACTGCAGCTCAATAAAAACCACGGAAACCATGACATTAGTCGGAGCCTCAGTACGTTGAACCCCCTAAAACAAGCGGATAAGCATCCGGCTATTGCGCTTCTAAAGATATGAAACTAGGGTTTTTAGCACGTGGTCTCGCTCACAGGTAGGTGCGCGACCGAACCGAAGGAGTCTAAATGCGTGTAGAGGTGCCCGAATCTGCCGGGGAGGCTGGCGTCGACGAAGACGCCAGGCACTTGGCCAGCCTTGGCTACTCGTACGACCGGCAGTTCAAGCGGGAGATGACGTTCTGGGGAAACGTGTCCCTGGGCTTCACGTACCTGTCGCCGGTCGTGGCTATCTATTCACTCTTCGCACTGTCCCTCAGCGTCGCGGGGCCGCCGATGTTCTGGTCTTTGGTGATTGTGGGGGTCGGGCAGCTTCTCGTTGCGACCGTATTCGGCGAAGTGGTCGCAGCATACCCGGTGGCCGGCGGCGTCTATCCTTGGTCACGCAGGCTGTGGGGCCGCAAATGGGGCTGGATGAGCGGCTGGGTTTACCTCGTGGCGCTACTCACCACCATCGCGAGCGTCGCCTATGGCGCCGGACCTTTCCTGAGCACTCTCATCGGCGTGGAAAGCACCGTCGACGCCACTGTCATTTCCGGCCTCGTAGTCATCGCCCTGGCCACCATCCTTAATCTCGGCGGTACCAAGGTGCTGAACGCCGTGGCAATGATCGGTCTCCTGGCGGAACTCGGCGGTGCCCTGGTCGTCGGTACTTGGCTGCTCGTTACAGCCCGACAGCATGATCTCAGCGTCCTCTTTAACGCGTTCGGTGCCGGGGAAGGCAGTAACTATTTCGTGGCCTTTGCTGCTGCCGGCCTGATTGGCATCTTCCAGTACTACGGATTTGAAGCCTGCGGCGACGTCGCCGAAGAAGTCCCCAACCCTGGCCGGACCATCCCCAAGGCGATGCGGATGACCATCTACATTGGCGGGTTCGCGGCCATGTTCGTGTGCCTGTCCCTGATCCTGGCTGTTCCCGACTTCACCGCCGTAATATCCGGCGCGGACGCCGACCCCGTCGGAAACATCCTGGTCTCAGCCTTCGGCCCGGTTGGCTTCAAGGCAGTACTCGCCGTCGTCCTTGTCTCGTTCCTTTCATGCGTGCTGAGCCTGCAGGCAGCCACCTCCCGGCTTGCCTATTCAATGGCCCGGGACGGAATTCTTCCGGCCAGCACGCTTCTGAGCACCTTCAGCGAGTCCCGCCGCGTACCGCCGTATGCCTTGCTTCTGGCGGGCCTGGTCCCGGCACTGATCGTCATCGGATCGAAGGTTTCCAGCGATGCCCTGACGGTCATCATCTCCTTTGCTGCCATGGGCATGTACATGGGCTTTCAGATGGTGGTCCTTGCCTCGCTCAGGGCGCGTCTCCTCGGATGGAAGCCGAACGGGGCCTTCCAGCTTGGCGCCTGGGGCATCCCGGTCAACATCGCCGCGCTCATCTGGGGCGTGCTTGGAATGGTCAACATGGCTTGGCCGAGGACACCGGAGGACGGCTGGTTCGCCAACTATGTCGTCCTGATTTCCGCCGTCACCGTCGTCGCCATCGGCCTTGCCTACATGGCCTGGAAGAAGCCGCACCTCAAGGGTGACGCTCCGGCTGCAGACGCCGTTCCTGGCACCGAATCCACGCCCGCACTGGCGTCCGCCACCCGACGGCCTTTTTAGTGCGACAGGTAGCAGACCCATGTTAATCACCGGAATAAAGAGCCGGCCCGTGTATGACGAGCTGGCGCCAATGGCAAGCGGACTCCACCACATCGCTGCCGCCCAGGGCAGTGGCGGCAAGCCCTTGATTCGCCTTCTGGAAGCCATGACTCCAGGTCAGCTGGCCACCACGACTGTCCTGTACTCCACGGAATCATTCACAGGGCAGAACTATCTGGCCGATATCCAACAGTTCAAGGTATGCGATCTCATCGTGTATTCGAGCAACGCCGATGCCGTCCGCGCACTCGATGGCAAGCTCGCGACAGCACAGATGGGCACCCGCCTGTATGTTTCGGGTTCGGAGGGGTTCATCGGGACCTCAATGCAGGTTGCCACCGCTTACGGCATGAACCGGGACGAAGTGCTGCGCGAGCACGCGGGTTCCTTTGTCAGGCGCGTGTGGTGCGCGCACTGTGGGCATTACTCGGAGAATGTCACCCGCAGGGTCTTCAGATGTCCAGGCTGTGAACGCAGCCTGGTCGTCCGCGACCACTACTCGGGGCGTCTCGCCGCGTTCCAGGGAGTCAAAGCCGACGGCGAAGTCCCCGGCGAACTGCCGGATGATGAGGAGCTGGACACATGAGCGGCGCACACCACGGAGCCCTGCAACTCAAGGTCAAGCGTATTGAGGAGCTCACGCCGGAAATCAACAGGTACACCTTCTGCGCTGCCGACGGGTCCTGGCTGCCGCCCTTCTCCGGCGGCAGCCACATCACGATCCTCATCCCAACCGATGGGGAGACCAAACGGAACGCATATTCGCTGATGAGTTCGCCGTATGACACCAGCGAGTACCAGATAGCTGTCCGCAGGGTCGACGAGGGTAAACGCGGCTCCCTGTCCATGCACAGGAACGTCCGTGAGGGGGACGTGTTGCTTGCTTCCATTCCGGCGAACCTTTTCCCGGTCTCCAAGCACGCCAGGCACCACCTCTTTATCGCCGGCGGCGTAGGCATAACCCCAATCTATGCGCAGCTTGATGAACTAAGCCTTAAGGGAGGCGAGTTCGAACTCCATCTGGCGGTCCGGGGGCCGGAACATGCGGCCCTGGGACATGAGCTAAAGGAACGGTACGGCCAGAGGGTTGCCCTCTACGGCGATGACGGCCGGTCCCGGCTGAACGCCATGGACATACTGGCGGGACGCCCCCTTGGTACGCATGCGTATGTTTGCGGGCCAGCAGGCATGGTCGACGACGTCATCGAGGCGGCCCATGTCCTCGGGTGGACCGACTCGAACATCCACTTCGAAAGGTTCGAGGACCTCGGCTCAACCGGTGATCCGTTCACCGTCACCCTGGCCCGTTCGGGGGCCGTGATCAAGGTGTCCCCCGAGCAGTCGCTCCTGGAAGCGGCAGAAGAAGCCGGCCATAAGCTGCCCTATCTGTGCCGTGGAGGCGCATGCGGCGAGTGTGAAACCGAGGTTCTGGAACTGGAAGGCACCATCGACCACCGGGACGACTGGCTGTCCGAATCGGAACGCGCCACAAACAAGCTCATCATGCCGTGCGTTTCCCGCGCTACCTGTTCAAAACTCATCATCAACGCTTAGGACCACCATGACCGCAATTTCCGAGTCAGCTCAATTCAAAACGGATGAGACGTACACGCCGGACGGGGAGTACCGGTTTCATAACTCCCGCGAGGCCGTCCGCCGCCTCCCCTTCCCGTTCCCGGATGACAACTACATGTACTCCATGAACCTGGAACCGCACGTACCGGCAGGCGACGGAGCGCTGAGGGCCGCATTCGATATCGATGAACACTACGTTTCCGAATGCGCCCACCGCGCCCAAATGCTGAAGGACATGCCAGGCGTCCATTACCTGGCGCTGCCCCACATGCTGGAAGCACAATGGGACCTGCTTGAGCTGATCTTCGAGTCGTACGCCAGGGATTTCCCCGAACACTTCACACTCACCAAGAACGGGAATGAATGGCGGTGGCAGAACCGGCTCCTTGGCATCGATGATTCGTTCACTTTCGGCGATCCCGCCACCTTGCCGATGGAGCCGATGGAGTACGCCACGCGGCAGGCGCAGGGAGAGTTCGTGGTGCTCGAAGAGCGGGACAACACCCTCGTCATCGGCGCGGGCATGACTACCCAGCGGGCCGACTACTCACTGCAGTTCAACCTCGGCATGAGCTTCTTCGAATTCCACGGACCCGTTCCGAAGCTTCATGAGACGGGCATCCTGGACAGGGCCCTTAAGTTCCTGCTCCGAATGAAACCAGGCCATCCTGTAAGGCGCGTCAATTGGTCCCTCACGGTTCATCCGCGCCTTGAAACCTCAGTAGAAACGCTTCCGGAATGGGCGCCGGACCGCGCCACTGTCACCGCTGACAACGCGGGCGAAAAGGTGTACCTGCGCATCGAACTGCAGCCCCTGCACCGGCTTCCCCGTTCAAACGCCATAGTCTTCCCCGTCCGCACTTATCTGGTCAGCCTCGCTGAACTTGTGCAGCACGCTCCGGATTGGGCAAAACGCATGCACCGTGCCCTGGCCTCCCTGGACTCCGAACTCGTCGATTACAAGGGCTTCCACCGCTACCACGCTGCTGCGGTCGAGTGGCTGGCAAGGCATGACGACGGCGCGCCCCTCGCGACCGGCTACCCCTGGGCCCCGGAAGGTATCCAGCCCGGCGTCGAATAGCCCAACAAGGGCGAAGCAAGGCAGGAGCACCAGCCGCACCAGGTTCAGCGCCGCGGCTGGTGATCCGTCCTTGCCTGTTCAGGGCACGCTAGCCCATCCGTTGCCGGATTCCGGAGGAAAACCTATGTCCGTTACCCTTCCTGCCCGGCCGGCCACTGGTCCTACAAAGCACCCATCACGGTGGTCGTCACAGGCTCCTGACCGGCCTCCTGCGGCGAACGTAGTTGCAGCAACCGTTACCAGCCTCGTCGCGCTGGCCTGCCTCGTGTTGCTCGGTAATGTGTCGGGCCACCTCCTGCTAATCCCACCGATGGCTGCCTCGATGGCGCTCGTGGCCGCGGCACCCCAATTGCCCCTCGCCCAGCCCAGGAGCGTCATCGGGGGCCAGGTAGTTTCCGCCCTGATCGGTGTCGGGACGGGACTGGCCAGCCACTCCATCTGGGCTGCCGCGATTGCAGGTGGCTTGGCCGTCGGCGTGACAATGTGGCTGAAGATGCCGCACTCACCCGCAGCCGCCACGGCAGTAATAGGCACCATGCTGACAACAGGACAGGTCTCGTTTGTGGTCTGCACCAGCGTCGCCGCATGCGTGCTCGTCGGATTCGGCATTCTCAGCGCGCGCCTCCGCGGAGCCAGCTATCCCCTCTATTGGCTCTAGGTACCGGCGAACCGCCCCCGGCGGGAGGCGACGTCACACAACGCCACGCCATCCCGCTGAGCACCGGCAAAGTCCTACCCTTGACAGGTGACTTTGACTAAGATCCGTACCGCCGCCGTGAGCTCCCTCGCCGCCGCCGGCCTCCTGTTGTCCCTCGCTGCCTGCTCCGCCCCGGCAACCAGCCAATCGCCGTCGTCCGCACCCGCCGCCGCAGAATCCGCCACCGCTTCGGGGCCGTGCGAGGGCGTGCAGGTCATCGTCGATTCCGGCTCGCTGGAGCAGGAGGCCGCGGATACCTCCGCCTGCATCGCCGTGGAAGGCCCGACGGCGGCCGCCAAGGTCCTCGAGGAAGCCAACGTTAAGACGGTGGGCACCGAGGCGTACCCCAACGAACTGGTATGCCGCGTGAACGGCGTGCCTGCCGCCGACTTCGACATCAAGCACAAGGGCGGCACGTACCGCGAAGAGTGCCAGAAGATGCCGGCCGCCTTCGCCTACTGGGCCCTCTGGGTCAAGGCGACCCCCGACGCCGAATGGGCCTACGCCCAGGAGGGACTCGCCACCCTGAAGGTCAGCCCGGGGCAGAGCCTGGGGCTGCTCTTCACGGTCGACGGCGAGCCGGCCGCGCCCAAGGCATGACCTTCCGACCCGCGCCGTTACGCGCGGCGGCGGCCCTCGCCGTCGTCTTCGTCGCGGCCCGGGTAATCTACCGCGTCCTGTTCAACGGGGCGGGGGCCGGCGCCCCGCTGCTGCTCGACCTGCCGCCGGTTCGGCTGCCCGCCCCTTACGCCCACGTGGTCCTTTTCGGCCCGGTGACGGGTCAGGGCCTGTGGGACGCGGCCTTGTCCGCCGTGCCGATCGCCGGGATCATCTTCGCTTTCGGCGTCGTCAATGCGTTCGTGGACATCTCCCGCGGCTTCCTCTTCCTGGCCCGCGGCGGCCCCCTGCAGGGCATGGGCCGGATGCTGGTGGTGGCGTGGGCGGCGCTTCCGGCCCTGGCCGACGCCGTGACCTCCGTGCGCCTGGCCTTCCGGCTGCGGGGCGAACGCTTCGGGCCGCGCGCGCTGGTGCCCGTGCTCGAGCGCACACTCGAGCACGCCAGCCGCGTTGCCGCCGCCCTGGAGCTGCGCGGCTTCGGCAGCCGGGCAGCGCACCGGCCATCAGCGCACACTCCCTCAGCGCCCCGGCCCGTGGACGACGGCGGCGGCCCGCTTCTGGTGCGCGACGCCCGGTTCCGCATCGGCGACGCACAAATACAGGTCGCCGCCTTCCAGCCCGCGGGCGGGTCCGTCACCGTCATCACCGGGCCTACCGGCTCGGGCAAGTCCACCCTCCTCCGGGGTATCGCCGGGCTCCTCCCGCACGTAGACGGCGGTCAGGTCTCTGGCACGGTGCGCGTCGGCGGACTGGACCGCGCTGATACCCCGCCCCGCGACACCGCGGGCGTGATCGGCGTCGTGCTGCAAAATCCCCGCGCCGCCTTCGCCAGCACCCGGGTGCGCGACGAGATCTCCCTCGCCCTTGAGCTGCGCGGAGTTGCGGCCGCCGATGCCAATGCCCGCGTCCTGGAGGTCGCGGAAAGCATGGGGGTCTCCGCCCTGCTGGACCGGAACCTGGGCACCCTTTCCGCGGGTGAGGCGACGCTCGTGGCCATCGCCGCCGCCGTCGTCGAACACCCTGCCCTGCTCCTGGTGGATGAGCCGCTCGCCGATCTCGATACCGCCGCCCGCGCCCGCGTCACCGCCGTGCTGCACTCCCTGGCGCGTGACGCGGGTGTCTGCGTGATCGTGGCGGAGCACCGCGCGGAGCCGCTCGTGCCCGTCGCGGACTCCTGGTGGGCCGTCGACGGCGGCGCGCTGGTGCCAAGTGTCGCGCCTGTGCTGGCGGCGCCGTCGCTCCGGGCCGCTGTCCCGCCGCCGGCACAGCCAGCTGATTCCCCCGTGCTGGTTGCCGCGAACCTCGCAGTGCACCGCAAGGGCGAGCCGCTCGTGCGCGATGCGTCCCTGACGCTGCACCGCGGCGAAATCGCCGCCCTGGTGGGCCCGAACGGCGCCGGCAAGTCGTCGCTGCTGGTGGCGCTCGCGCTCCAGGACGGCAAGGCGGGCAGCGGTATCAGCGGGAACATATCGTCCGACGGCGGCCGGGTCGCCCTGGTGCCGGACGCCTCCGACGACCTCTTCACCAGGGAAACGGTCGCCGGAGAGCTGCGCGCGGTTGAGCGGCGCCTTGCGCGCCGAAAGAACGGCGGACGGGCCGCGGCCGGCCTTGCGGCGTCACACCTCGCGCGGCTGCGCGGCGACGTCACGATCCCCATCGGGCACGAGCATCCCCGGGACCTCTCTGCAGGAGAGCGGAGAATCCTTGCGATCGCGCTGCAGACCATGGACAGCCCGCCGGTGCTGCTGATCGACGAGCCCACCCGGGGGCTCGATCCCGCGGCGCGCACGGCAGTCGCGGCGGCATTGCGGAATGCCGCGGACGCCGGGGCCGCGGTCCTGATCGCCACCCACGACCACGATTTCGCGCACAGCCTCGGCGCGCGGATCCTCCTGATGCGCGACGGCGTCGCACCCGCAGCCCCGCAGGAAAAAGGTGACGGTACTGCAGCCGCGGCGCAACAACCCGCGGCACAGGCCATCGCCCTGCCCCGGTTCGACCCCCAGCCGTCAGACACCCCGCCGCCCGCTAACCCGCGCCGGATCCGGATGCCGCGCGGCGCCGAACTCATCATTCTCGCGGCGGCGAACCTCGTTGCCCTCGGCGCCTTCTGCTGGCCCCTGCTCGCAACGGCCCTGCCACAGGATGCGGCAGCAGCGGTTCCTTACGCGGCGCTGGCCATCGCGCCGCTTGCCGTCGTCGCCGTCGTGGTGTCCCTCGACGGTTCGGTTCGCTCGGCACATACGGTGGCGCTGCTCGGTGTGCTGGCTGCGGTGGGGACTGCCGTGCGGGTGGCGAGCACCGGCGTCGGGGGTGTGGAGGCGGTATTCATCCTGCTGATCCTGGCGGGCCGGGCGTTCGGTCCCCGCTTCGGCATGCTGCTCGGCGCGGCCACGATCGCCGTGTCGAGCGCGCTGTGGGGCGGGATCGGGCCGTGGACCCCGTTCCAGATCTTTGCGTGTGCGTGGGTGGGCGCGGGCGCGGGCCTGCTCCCCCGGCGGGTGCGCGGGCGGGCGGAGCTGTGGATGCTGTGCGGCTACGGTGCTGTGGCGTCTTACCTCTTTGGGCTGCTGACCAACCTCTGGTTCTGGCCGTTCGCGGTGGGAGCCGGCACGGGCATTTCTTATGTGCCTGGCGCGCCGCTGGAGACCAACCTGGCCAGCTTCCTGCTGTACTCGCTGGTGACGTCGACGGCGGGCTGGGATACGGTGCGTGCGGTGACCACGATCGTCGGGATCATCCTGGTGGGACGGGCGGTGCTGGCCGCGTTCCGCCGGGTGAAGCCGGTGTCAGGTGCGGGCGGGCACGTTGCGCGGGATTCCTCCGCCCAGGCCCGGGACCGGCTTCACCTCGGGGTCTGAGGACACCGGACAGCCGACATCATGGTCCTGCCGGGGAGTCGCGTAAGCCCCGTCGCATGTGCTGGCTGAATTGATCTCGCCTTGAAGGTCATAGTGCGAGGGATCCTAGGATTCGCTATTTCCTGTGGATAGTCTGGGACAGGACGCCACCCTACGGAGGGTCAGTGAGAACGTGATCGAAGCAGCTGCCGCCGTAATCGGCCGGAACAATGTCACCATCTCGGGCCGGGATGACGGGCCCGTGATGATGTTTGCCCACGGTTTTGGCTGCGATCAGGCTATGTGGCGGAAGCTGCTGCCCTATTTCGCTGATACTTACCGGCTGGTGCTTTTTGACCATGTTGGTGCAGGACACTCCGACATCAGCGCCTATGACTGGGAGAAGTACGGGTCCCTGAATGGTTACGCTGCGGACCTGCTGGAGGTCTGCGACGCCCTTGAACTTGAGGACGTCATCCTGGTGGGCCACAGCGTCAGCACGATGATCGGCGTGATCGCCGCAGTGCAGGATCCCAACCGTTTCTCCAGCCTGATCCTGCTCGCTCCTTCGCCCCGCCATACGGATGACCCATACGACGGCTACGTGGGCGGCTTTTCGCGGGAAGACATCGAGGGCCTGCTGGCATCCCTGGACAGCGACTACTTTGCCTGGGCCGCGGCCTTGGCCCCCATGGTCATGGGCAACCCGCAGGAGCCTGAATTAGCGGAGGACCTGCGTGCCAGCTTCTGCCGGACAAATCCAACCATCGCGCGGCACTTCGCCGGCGTAACCTTTTTCTCCGACACCCGCCCTGAACTGAAAAAATTGCGCACCAGCTGCCTGATTCTGCAGTGCTCCGACGATCGGCTTGCCCCGCCGGAAGTGGGCGCCTACCTGCACAAAAATCTGGAACAGAGCACGCTGGTGCAGCTCCGGGCGACCGGGCACTGCCCCCACGTCGGCGCCCCGGAGGAGACGGCCCAGGCGATTCTGCACTACCTTGACTCCCGCTCGTGACGGACGCCATTGTCGTTCACGCGAGTTTGGTTACTTGGTAGGTGTGCCCGGCCGCACGGAGTCGCTCTATGAGCACATTGCCCAGGGCAGTGGCCGGTGTCAGCGACCCTTTGGCGGTCGGCAGCCGGTCACCGTCGAGGGCAAGAGCGAGTGCAGTCTCCCCTGCCATTACGGCGGTGGCGGCATAGCCGGGATCACCGGGGCCGGCGGCAATCGCCTGGTAACGCTGGCCGTTCCCGGTGCAGGCGGTCACTTGGGAGTGGAACCAGCCCGCGCGCTGCGTGCTGATGCTCGGACCCGTACCCGGTGCCGGAAGACAGCGGTCGAGCACCCGCCGGGTGGGCGGGAACGCCATCGCGCCCGTGAATGCCCGGAGCCCGAGTGCCATCGCCCCGGCGATGACCGCTCCTGCCGGTCCGGGGGCCGTCCCCATCACCGCGCCGTACTGAAGGGAACGGCCATAGGCCCAGCCCTGCAATGCGTTGCTGCGGCGCACTATCCGGGTGTTGAACGGGGCCATGACGAAAGGCGCGGTCCAGGTGCCGTCAGCGGAACGGCGCACCGGACCGGCGTCAGGAGGCTGTGGTGTCGTCGGCTCCCGGGTGCGGTCGGGGCTCAGGGCGTAGGGGTCTGCGGCTAATGACCTCAGGGCAGTGCTCGATCGCATCGCGTCGAGCTGCCCGCGCATCGATTCGAGCGTGCCTCCGCTCAGGCCGCCTTTGGCCTTAGCAACGAGTTGGACCTCGGCTAAGCCTCCAGCGCCATCGGCCTCCGCCGCCTGGTGAAGCAGCAGTACGGCGAGGTCGGACGGGACGGAGTCGTAGCCGCAGGAGTGCACGATCCTGGCCCCGCTCGTCTTGGCCAGAACGTCGTAGCGGTCGATCGCCTCCCGGATAAAGGACACCTCGCCGGCGAGGTCGGCGTAGTGGGTACCGGCCCGTGCGCAGGCCTCGACGACGGGCAGACCGTGTTTCGCGTACGGGCCGACGGTGGTGAAGAGCACGCGGGTGTTCGCGCCCAGGGCGGCGATTGAGTCCGCGTCCTCCGAGTCGGCTTCGATGAGGGCCCACCCGTGCGCCGCGGCCGGCAACTGCGACCGAACCGCCTCGAGTCTGGACCTGGACCGGCCCGCGAGTCCGACCCGCAGCCCGGCCGGTGCGTGCTCGGCGAGATAGGCGGCGGTCAGTCTGCCAACGAAACCCGTCGCTCCGAAGAGAACGAGGTCATGTTCCCGAGGTGAATTGTCCATCACTGCAGCCTTTCACAGCGGCATTGCACTCACACCTTGAAGTACTTCGCCTCCGGGTGGTGGAACACGAACGCGTCGGTGGACTGCTCGGGGTGCAGCATCAGCTCATCGCTGAGGATCACGCCCATCCGCTCCGGCTTCAGCAGCTCCGTCACCTTGCGGCGGTCCTCCATGTCCGGGCACGCGGGATAGCCCAGGGAGAATCGTGCACCGCGGTAGTCGAGCTTGAAATACCCTGCCGTGTCCTTGGGTTCCTCGGCGGCGAAGCCCAGTTCCTTGCGGATGCGGGCGTGCCAGAACTCGGCCAGCGCCTCGGTGAGCTGCATGACCAGGCCGTTGAGCTCGTAGTAGTCGCGGTACTGGTTGGCCGCGAACATCTTGGACGTGAACTCGTCGATCTTCGAGCCCGCGGTGACCAGCTGCACGGGCAGCACGTCGATCTGGCCGGACTCGCGGGACTTCACGAAGTCGGCGAGGCACAGGTGCCGGTCGCGGCGCTGGCGCGGGAAGTCGAAGCGCAGCCGGTCGGTGCCGATCGGGCTGCCGGAACCGCCGTCTGGGGCGAGCAGGCCCGCGGTGCCCAGGACGCCGTCGCGGTCCTCGCCGTGGTGCAGGACCACCACCTGTTCCCCTTCGGAAACGACGGGGAAGTAGCCGTAGGCGACGGAGGCGTCGAGCATGCCCTCGGCGAGGATGCGGTCCAGCCAGTAGCGCAGGCGCGGCCGGCCCTCGCGTTCCACCAGTTCCTCGTAGGAGGCACCGTCCTCGCCGCGGCCGGGCTTGAGGCCCCACTGGCCCATGAAGGTGGCGCGCTCGTCAAGGAACGCGGCGAAGTCGTGGAGCGCGACGCCGCGCACAATGCGGGTGCCCCAGAATGGCGGCGCGGGCACCGGGTTGTCGGCGGCGACGTCGGACCGGCCGGGCATTGCCTCCGCCTCGGTCACCGTGAACTTCGCGCCGCCCTTGTGGATGCGCTTCTTCAGCGGCGGCAGGCCGACGTCGTCCGGGGATTCGCCACGGGCCACGCGCACCAGCGGTTCCATAAGGGCCAGGCCCTCGAAGGCGTCCTTGGCGTACCGGACCACGCCGTCAAACTGCTCCGCCAGGTCCTGCTCCACGTAGGCGCGGGTCAGGGCGGCGCCGCCCAGGATCACCGGCCACTTCTTGGCCATGCCGCGGGACTGCAGCTCGGCGAGGTTTTCCTTCATCACCACGGTGGACTTCACCAGCAGCCCGGACATGCCGATCACGTCCGCGTTGTGTTCCTCGGCCGCGGCGATGATCTCGGCGATGCCCTGCTTGATGCCGATGTTGACTACTTTGTAGCCGTTGTTGGTGAGGATGATGTCCACAAGGTTCTTGCCGATATCGTGCACGTCGCCGCGCACGGTGGCGATCACCATGGTGCCCTTGCCGGAGGAGTCGGACTTCTCCATGTGCGGCTCGAGCAGGGCGACGGCGTTCTTCATCACTTCGGCGGACTGCAGCACGAACGGCAGCTGCATTTCGCCGGCGCCGAAGCGTTCCCCCACCACTTTCATGCCCTCGAGCAGGTGGTCGTTGATGATGCCGAGCGGTGTCAGCCCCTCGCTGCGGGCCAGGTCCAGGTCCTCCTCGAGGCCCTTGCCTTCGCCGTCGATGATGCGCCGTTCCAGGCGGGCGCCCGTGGGCAGCGCCGCGAGTTCGGCGGCGCGCTGGTCCTTGAGGGCAGCGGTGTCGACGCCGGCGAACATGTCGAGCATGATGGCGAGGGGATCGTAGGTGGTGTTGCCGTCGGCGTCGTATTCGCGGCGGTCCCAGACCAGGTCCAGGGCCACCTTGCGCTGGTCCTCCGGGATCGACGCGAGCGGAACGATCTTGGCGGCGTCGATGATGCCGCTGGTCAGGCCCGCTTCGGTGGCCTCGTGGAGGAAGACGGAGTTCAGGACGATACGCGCGGCCGGGTTCAGGCCGAAGGAGACGTTGGAGACGCCGAGGGTGGTGTTGATGCCGGGGTACTTGGCGGTGATCTGGCGGATGGCCTCGATGGTTTCGATGCCGTCCCGGCGGGTTTCTTCCTGGCCGGTGGCGACGGGGAAGGTCAGGGCGTCCACGATGATGTCCTCGACGCGCATGCCCCATTCGCCCACCAGGGCGTCGACGAGGCGGGAGGCGATGGCCACCTTGCCCTCGGTGGTGCGGGCCTGGCCCTGTTCGTCGATGGTCAGGGCGATGACGGCGGTGCCGTGTTCCTTGACCAGCGGCATGATGCGGGCAAAGCGGCTGTTGGGTCCGTCGCCGTCCTCGTAGTTGACGGAGTTGACCACCGGGCGGCCGCCGATGAGTTCCAGGCCGGCCTGCAGGACGGGAGGTTCGGTGGAGTCGATGACGAGCGGGAGGGTGGAGGCCGACGCGAAACGCGAGACGATCTCCTTGACGTCCGCGACGCCGTCGCGGCCCACGTAGTCCACACAGACGTCCAGCAGGTGCGCGCCGACGCGGATCTGCTCGCGGGCGATGTCCACGCAGTCGTCCCAGCGTTCTTCGAGCATGGCCTGGCGGAACGCCTTGGAGCCGTTGGCGTTGGTGCGTTCACCGATGGCCAGGTAGGCGGACTCCTGGTCGAAGTTCACGTGCTGGTAGAGGGAGGCGATGCCGGCTTCGCGCTCGGTGGGGACACGGGCAGGGGCGGGCTTGCCGCCGTTGGAGGTCCCGCCGTCGTCCGCGGTTTTGCGGGTGCGGAAGGGTGCAAGGCGTTCGACGACGGCGGCCAGGTGCTCCGGCGTCGTACCGCAGCAGCCGCCCACCAAGCCGAGGCCGAATTCGCGGACGAACTGCTCGTGCGCAGTGGCGAGTTCGGTGGGTGAGAGCGGGTAGTGCGCGCCGTTGGCGCCGAGGACGGGCAGGCCGGCGTTGGGCATGCAGGCGATGGCGACGGAGGACTGCTTGGACAGGTGGCGGAGGTGCTCGCTCATCTCGTCCGGGCCGGTGGCACAGTTCAGGCCGATGGCGTCGACGCCGAGCGGCTCCAGCGCGGTGAGCGCGGCGCCGATCTCGGAGCCCATGAGCATGGTGCCGGTGGTCTCGACCGTTACTTCGACGAAGATGGGGAGGCGGATTCGCTTGGAGACGATGGCCTGCTTGCAGCCGTTGACTGCGGCCTTGGTCTGCAGGAGGTCCTGGCTGGTTTCGATGAGGAAGGCGTCCGCGCCGCCGTCGATGAGGCCCTCGGCCTGCAGTGCGAAGGTCTGCTTGAGGTAGTCGTAGCTGGTGTGGCCGAGGCTGGGGAGCTTGGTGCCCGGTCCCATGGAGCCGAGGACCCAGCGCATGCGGCCGTCTGTTGCTTCAGCGGCTTCGGCGCGTTCGCGGGCGATCTTGGCGCCCTTGAGGGCGAGCTCGGCGATGCGGTCGTCGATGCCGTAGTCGGAGAGGTTGGACCAGTTCGCGCCGAAGGTGTTGGTTTCCACGGCGTCGATGCCGGTGGCGAAGTAGGCATCGTGGATGTCCGCGATGACGTCCGGGCGGGTGTCGTTGAGGATCTCGTTGCAGCCCTCCAGTCCCTGGAAGTCTGTTTCGAGGGTGAGGTCCCGGCCCTGCAGCATGGTGCCCATGGCGCCGTCGGCAATAACCACGCTGTGGTTCACGGCGTCCAGGAGTTCCTGCGCACGGGCAGGGCGGGGCACGGATTCGATATCGAGGGCAAAACGAGGCATCTAAACAGGTTACGTGTGGGGGCTCGAACGTTGCGCTGTGTGTCCGTGTACTACGACGGGGGTGGGCGCGAGGTCCTGCGCTCAAAACCTGTCTCTGGCGATCAAACCCCCGAGGAATATCGAATGGTCTCATGTAAGGCGTAATTTGAGAAAAGGTCAAAAGTGCAATCTTGACGATCGAGGGTTTGATCGATTTTGCCTTACTCTTACATTTGGATTGACTGGAAGTCGCACTTTTTGATGTCGTATATGAGCGTGGCCACGCATTGTCGGCTAGTTGCCGCTCTTGTCCGTTTGGTGCTTGCCTTTAGCGGCTCTTCGGAATCAAGGGTGTAGCGAGGGTCTGAAACCTCCGGCCTCGAGCAGGCTCCTGGCTGTGTAGTTCGCGAGGTTGCGGAAGCCGAGC
>NZ_JBIVQC010000009.1:0-94615 GCF_044754925.1 Pseudarthrobacter sp. NPDC092424
CTCGGCTTCCGCAACCTCGCGAACTACACAGCCAGGAGCCTGCTCGAGGCCGGAGGTTTCAGACCCTCGCTACACCCTTGATTCCGAAGAGCCGGTAATGGCCCGGCTGGAAGGCATCCCCAGCCGGATCGCGGTGGGATACGCGCCCGGCAGGCTGACAGGTGCCACCGTCACCGTTGCCGGCCAGGGTGACCTTCCCGAATACGAGGTGGACGCACGCGATGCCCATGCCTGGCCCGAACTGTACTTCCAGGGCCTGGGCTGGGTACCGTTCGAGCCCACGCCCTCGCGCGGAGTTGTCCCGTCCTACGCCACGGGAGCGTCGGCCCCGACCGCCCCGGGTAACCTGGACAACGGTCCGGACCTCCTGCCGGGCGCAACGGCCGCACCCACCGCATCGGCCACCGAAACCGCAGAGCCGGTTCCGGGAGTCGATGCAGGCGCCGGCACTTCCGGGCAGCCCGGGCCGGGCCCGTGGCCCGCCGGAGTGGGCGCGGTGCTGGCAATCCTCCTGCTGGCCGCGGCTCCGCGGATGGTCCGGCTGGGCATCCGCGGGCACCGGATCCGCCAGGCGGCTGCAGGCTCGCCCGGGTCCGGCTGGCGGGAACTGGTGGATCTCGGCAGGGACTACGGACTGCCGCCCGAGGCCAGCGAGACGCCGCGGGCATATTCGTCCCGTTTCCGCGGTTCCCTGCTCGCCGGAGCGGACGGCCCGGACCGCCAGGCGTACTCAACCGTCCAGGTTCTCACCGCGGAGTTTGAACGCCACGAGTATGGGCCTCCTGCCGCGCCGGCGGCATCCGGTTCGGTGCAGGCTCCGCAAAAGGCTGTGCCCGAGGACGGCGTGATTGACGAGGTCACGGGCCGCATAGATGCCCTGGCGGCGGCGCTCAGGGCGAACGCCACCCCCGGGCAGCGGCTCCGGGCGGAGTGGCTGCCGCCGTCGGTGACCGCCCGGCTGGGCCGCTGGCTCAGCGCACCGTTCCGGGCGGCCGGACGCGCCGCCGCGTCATTGCTGGGGTTACCGCGCTATCCCGCGTAAGGATCGGCGATGCCGATGTACTGCGTGTACAGGTATTCCTCAATGCCTTCCAGGCCGCCTTCGCGGCCCAGGCCGGACTGCTTGACGCCTCCGAACGGGGCTGCGGCGTTGGAGATCACGCCGGCGTTCAGGCCCAGCATGCCGGTTTCCAGCCGCTCCCCCATGCGGAGGCCCCGGTTCAGGTCCCTGGTGAAGACGTAGGCCACGAGCCCGTACTCGGTGTTGTTGGCCAGGCGGACGGCATCATCTTCGCTCTTGAAGGTGATGATGGGCGCCACGGGACCGAAAATCTCCTCGGACAGGATCCGTGTTCCTTCGCTGACCCCGGAGAGGATGGTGGGCTGGTAGAAGTAGCCCGGGCCTTCCACCGGTCCTCCGCCCAGGACAGCCCTGGCCCCGGACGAGACGGCGTCGGACACCAGCTCGTGCACCTTGTCCCGGCTCTTGGCATCGATCAGCGGGCCAACCTTGGATTCCGGCTCTGTACCGCGGGCAGTGGTCATCTCCTTCATTTTCGCCGCGAACTTCTCGGCGAACTCCGCTGCCACTGACTCGTGCACGATGAACCGGTTCGCAGCCGTGCAGGCCTCGCCCATGTTGCGGAGCTTGGCGAGCATGGCACCGGCCACTGCGGCGTCGAGGTCGGCATCGTCAAACACCAGGAACGGTGCGTTGCCGCCCAGTTCCATGGACGTCCGGAGCACGGTGCCGGAGGCATCGGCCAAGAGGCGCCGCCCCACTTCGGTGGAACCGGTGAAGGACAGCTTCCGGAGGCGGGAATCCCTGATCAGCGGCCCCGTTGTGGCACCGGCGGTGGAGGTGGGGATGACGTTCAGGACGCCCGCAGGCAGGCCGGCCTCCATCATGACGGCGGCGAAGAGCTGCGAGGTCAGCGGTGTGAGGTTGGCGGACTTGAGGACCATGGTGCAGCCTGCCGCGACGGCCGGTGCGATCTTCCGGGTGGCCATGGCCAGCGGGAAATTCCACGGGGTGATGAGCAGGCAGGGTCCCACCGGCTTCTTGGTGACCAGCAGCCGGGACTTGCCATCCGGAGACAGGGAGTAGCGGCCGAAGGCGCGGACGGCTTCTTCTGAGAACCAGCGCAGGAACTCGGCACCGTAAGTGACCTCACCGCGGGCCTCCGCGAGGGGCTTGCCCATTTCCATTGTCATGAGCAGGGCGAAGTCCTCGGCCCGTTCGGTAACCAGCTCAAAGGCCCGGCGCAGGATCTCCCCCCGCTCGCGCGGCGGCACCTTGGCCCACGACTCCTGCGCGGCTGCGGCAGCATCCAGGGCGGCGGCCCCGTCCTCGGCGCCGGCATCGGCAATGCTGAGCAGCACTTTCCCGGTGGCGGGGTCCTCGACATCGAACGTCTTCCCTGACGCCGCGTCGCGCCACTCACCGTTGATCAGGAGGCCGGTAGGGACGGTGGCCAGGAGGCGGCTTTCGCGGTCGGCGGTAACGGCCTGGGATGCGGTGACAGTCACGGTGACTCCCTCGTCAGTATGGTGGCGCCCGCTGTGAAGGAACCGGGACGGTCCGGAGCCGGCGGGCTGATTTACTGCCAGACTACTGCCGCCGCGGAAGCCGGTCTACGCCGCGGCGCACTGCGGACGGCGGCGCCTGCTGTGCAGGTGCACAGTCATCCACTGTGGGCGCTGCCGGCCGCCCGGGTCACCGCGCGGCCAGCACCGCCGCGTACAGCTCCCGCTTGCTGACGCGGGCATCCTCGGCCACCGCAGCCACCGCTTCCTTGAGCCGGATTCCCTGGGCAACCAGTCCGTTGACCGCCGCGACATGGTCTTCGGGCGTGCCCGGCGCCTTGTCCGGCGCGCCGCCGAGGACCACGGCAATCTCGCCGCGCACCTCATTGGTTTCCGCCCACTGCAGCAGATCGGCGAGGGTGCCGCGGAGTACTTCCTCATATGTTTTGGTCAGTTCCCGGCAGACGGCCACGGGCCGCTCGGGGCCGAACCGCTCGCGCAGGGCGCGCAGCATAACTTCGAGCCGGTGCGGCGCCTCAAAAAACACCATGGTGCGCCGCTCGTCCGCCAGGTCCGCCAGGCGGGAAGCGCGCTCCCCCGCCTTCCGGGGCAGGAACCCCTCGAAGCAGAACCGGTCCGTGGGCAATCCGGACAGCGCCAGGGCCGTCAACACGGCGGATGGCCCCGGAACGGCCGTCACCGTCAGTCCCGCCGCGACGGCGCCCTCAACCAGCCGGAAGCCGGGGTCAGAAACGGACGGCATGCCGGCGTCGGTCACCATCACAAGGGTGCTGCCGGAGCGGACCTGTTCCAGCAGTTCGGCCGTCTTCGCTGCCTCGTTGTGTTCGTGGTAGCTGATGACGCGCCCGGCTACGGTGACGCCGAGGCTCTGGACCAGGCGGTGCAGCCGGCGGGTGTCCTCCGCCGCCACGATGTCCGCGGTGCCCAGCAGTTCCACCAGCCTGGCCGACGCGTCACCCGTGTTTCCGATGGGAGTGGCGGCGAGGACAATGCGCCCCGCGGTAGCCGGACCGGTGACGGGGAGGGGGCTGGGGTTAGGATCCACGCCCACCAGCCTACTGCCGCACGCGGCCTGCAGCGCCAAAAGGTAGCATGGGGCTCGTGACGCAGACCTCGACCCGGCCGGCCGGGGCCGGACAAGACTGGCTGAACCGACCCGACGAGGCCTTCACCCCGGAGGCGCTCCGGGCCCGCCTCCTCGGCACCGTGCGGAGCTGGCGGGACTACCCGCCGTCGTTGCGCCTGTGGTTCTTCCTGGTGCCCGTGCTGGCTGCCGCCGTCGGAGGCATCCTGCGCTTCGTCCGGCTGGGCACTCCAGGCACACTGGTCTTCGACGAAACGTACTACGTCAAGGATGCCTACTCCTACCTGGTCAGCGGGTACGAGCGCAGCTGGCCGGACAAGGCCAATGACGCGTTCAATTCCGGCAACCCCGCCGGCCTCCTGGACTCCCCCGAATACGTGGTCCATCCGCCGGTGGGCAAGTGGATGATCGCTGCGGGGATGTGGGTGTTCGGTCCGGACAATGCGTTCGGCTGGCGGTTTGCCGCCGCCCTGACCGGCACACTGTCCATCCTGCTCCTGTCCCTGGTCGCGCTGAAGCTTTTCGGTTCCCTTCCCTTGGCCGGGGCAGCCGGGCTGCTGCTGGCGGTGGACGGCCACCACCTGGTGATGTCCCGGACGGCGCTGCTGGATATCTTCCTGATGTTCTGGATCCTCGCGGCATTCGGCGCCCTGCTGCTGGACCGCGACCAGGGCAGGCGCCTGCTGGCCTCCAGGCTGGCACGCGCCGCTGCCGGCAACGGTGGCCGTCCGCCCGCCATGGCGCTGGCTGCCGGGCCGTTTACCGGCATCCGTTGGTGGCGCATTGTTGCCGGAATCTGCCTGGGCCTGGCCGTTGGGACCAAGTGGTCCGGCCTCTTCTTCCTTGCCGCCTTTGGCATCATGACGGTGCTGTGGGACCTTAACGCACGGCGGGTGGCGGGAATCCACAGCTGGATCAGCGGGGGCATCATCAAGGACGGCCTCCCCGCGTTCCTCTCCATGGTGCCGGTGGCCGCTGCCGTGTACGCCGCAACCTGGACCGGGTGGTTCCGCTCGACGGACGCCTACTTCCGGCGTTGGGCCGAAGGGAACCCGTCGCCGGAATGGGGCTGGCTCCCCGATTCCCTGCGCTCCCTGGCCCACTACCACCTGGAGGCGTACAACTTCCACCAGGCTCTGGGTTCTGACCACCCTTACGAAGCAAGCCCCTGGAGCTGGCTGGTACTGGGCCGGCCGACGTCGTTCTTCTACGAAGACCCGGCGCGCGGGACCCCCGGCTGCGACGTGGACAAGTGCTCCTCAGCCATCCTGTCGGTGGGAAACCCGCTGATCTGGTGGGCGGCAGCCGTGTCCCTGGTGGTACTGCTCTTCTGGTGGGCCGGTCGGCGCGACTGGCGCGCCGGCGCCATCCTCGCCGGCGTGGGCGCCGGGTACCTGCCGTGGTTCATGTACCCCGAACGCACCATGTTCTACTTCTACTCGGTGGCGTTTGAACCATTCCTGGTCCTTGCGCTCGTTTACTGCCTGGGGCTGGTGCTGGGACGGTCCACGGATCCGTTATGGCGCCGCCGGTCCGGGCTCTACGTCGCCGTCGTGTTCCTTGCGGCGGCCATCCTGCTGTCCGCCTTCTTTTACCCCGTCTGGGCCGCAGAGGTAATTCCCTACACGGACTGGAAAGCCCGGATGTGGATGCCGTCCTGGATCTAGGGAAAGATGGCATTAGACCCCCTGAAGGAGCCGCTGCCGCGGCAGCGGAACGGAGACCTGCGTGAGAGAAGCAAGCACTGAACTGCTCGTAGAGCTTGACCCGGACAGCAACGTCACGGATCTGCTCATCGAACAGGAGGCAGCAAACGCCGCGCACCCCCTCTACCGCCGCAACGGGCCCAACGGCTGGATTGATGTTCCGGCCCACAAATTCCGTGAGGAGGTCAGCGCGCTGGCCAAGGGGCTGATTGCGGGCGGGCTAGAAGCCGGGGATGCCGTGGCGGTTATGTCCGGGACGTCGTATGAGTGGACCCTGGTGGATTTCGCCATCTGGTTCGCCGGCGGTGTCACGGTCCCCATCTACGAAACGTCCTCGCCGCATCAGGTGGAATGGATCCTCCGCGACGCCAACGTGCGGCGGGTCTTTGCCGAAGATGCCGCCAAGGCGGAGCTGGTTGCCGGGGTTCTCGCCGGGGCCGAAGGCCTGCAGGACCGGCTCGTCACCGTGGTGCGCATGGAGCACGACGGCGCTGCCCCCAACCTTGCCAGCCTCGCCGCAGCGGGGGCGGGGGTGAGCGACGCCGAGCTGGAGCGGCACAGAAGCCAGGCGGGCCTGGCCGACGTCGCGTCGCTGGTGTACACCTCGGGCACCACCGGCAATCCAAAGGGCTGCGAGATAACGCATGGAAACTTCGCCCTGGTGGCCAAGAACATCGTGGCGTTCCTGCCCGAAATCCTCCAGCAGGAGCAGGCGCGGACACTGATGTTCCTCCCCCTGGCGCACGTCCTGGCCCGCGCTGTGCAGGTGGTGTGCCTGACCGCCGGCGCGACCCTGGGCCACACGCCCGGGGCCGCCCGCCTCCTGGAGGATCTCGGCACGTTCCGTCCCACCTTCCTCCTGGTAGTGCCGCGGATCTTCGAAAAAGTGCGGGCAGCCGCCGGACATAAGGCGGCGCTGGCCGGGAAGTCGCGGCTGTTCAGGGCCGCCTCCGCCACAGCGATCGGGTATTCGCAGGAACAGGACCGGAAAAGCCGGGGCGAGGGGAACGGGCCGGGGCTGCTGTGCCGGGCCCGGCATGCAGTATTTGACCGGCTCCTCTATCCCCGCCTGCGCCAGGCCCTGGGCGGCAGCATCCGTTACACGGTGTCCGGGGCGAGCCACTTGGCCGCCGGGGACGCGCACTTCTTCCGCGGCGCCGGCGTCCCCGTCCTGGAAGGCTATGGCCTTACCGAGACCACGGCACCGTGCACGGTGAACACGCCCTCACGCACCCGCGTCGGCTCGGTCGGCATCCCCATTCCGGGCACGACGGTCCGGGTGGCGCCGGACGGCGAGGTCCTGGTCAAGGGCATCGGAGTCTTCCGGGGCTACCACGGCAACCCTGCCGCCAATGCCGAGGCTTTCGTGGACGGCTTCTTCCGCACGGGAGACCTGGGCGAGCTGGACAGCGACGGCTTCCTGACCATCACCGGCCGGAAGAAGGACCTCCTGGTCACAGCCGGCGGCAAGAACGTCGCCCCGGGGCCGCTGGAGGACGCCATCCGGGCCCACCAACTGGTGGCCCACGCAGTGGTGGCGGGCGATGGCCGGCCCTTCGTTTCAGCCCTGGTCACCCTGGACCCGGAGGGCCTGGCCGACTGGCGTTCCGAACGGGGCCTCCCGCCCCTGCCCGTCGCGGACGCCGTGACGGACCCTGAGGTGCGGGCGGCTGTCCAGGAGGCAGTGGACGGGGCCAACCGCCTGGTTTCCAAAGCCGAGTCCGTCCGCAGCTTCGCGATCCTTGATGCGGAATTCACCGAAGAATCCGGCCACTTGACCCCGTCCCTGAAGCTCAAGCGCGCGGACGTGATCCGTGACTTCGCCGCGGAAATCAGGCGGCTTTACGCCTAGGCTTTACCGGCCTTCGGTTCCTTCATGGCCTTAGGCTCCTTGGACTGCTTCGCGGGCTTCGGCCCCTTGTCCGCCCTGGGTTCCTTGTCCGCCTTGGGTTCGCGGGGCGGCAGGCCACGGCGGCGGCGGGTGGGCCAGGTCAGTACCAGGGTCACGAGGGACGCGATCAGCACCAAGGCGGCAATGACGATCCCGGCGTCCACCCAGAACTGGCCCGGGAACAGCCGGATCAGGGTGTCCCCCAGGCTGAAAGTCCAGCTCCCGTCGGCGAAGAAGACCCGGTGGAACTCGGTGAAGAACTGCTGCCAGCCCAGCACGCCCAACGTGCCCAGGCCCAGGATGGTCACCAGACTGATGATGGAGCCGGCGAAGAGCCCCCGGCGGACGCCGCCGGTGCTGCGCTTCCGCAGGTAGAGGATTGCAATGATGCTCAGCACCACCAGCAGCGCGCCCGCGCCGAACGAGGACAGGATCACCGCCTTGACGTCTGCCATGTGGCTGACTTCGCCGTCTTTGAACAGGCGCTCGCCGCTGCGGTTCACCAGGTCTCCCAGGTAGCGGGGACCTGCCCAGTTGCTCAGGTAGTCCACGGCGTAGGAGCCGTAGGTCATGCGGTCATCGGTGCTGAAGCCATAACCGTCGCCGGGGAATCCGGGGCGGTTGTACTCCACCCAGAGGAACAAGGGGCTGGTGACGGCGCGGACGGCCAGGACCAGGAGGATGACGGGGAAGAACAGTGCCAACAGGACCTGCATCAGCCTCGGAGCGGCCGGCTTGGCGTTGGCGGCACTGTCCCTCTGCGCATAGCGGCGCGCCACCTCGTCCTCGGGCGGGCGGACCTGGAGGGCTGAGGTGGCCAGGGGTTCCTGGAAGACTGCGGTGCTGCCCTGCCCGGGCGCCGCAACAGCGGCCGAAGTGCCGGATGCGGAAGGGCCGACGGCGGCGTCAGCCGCTTTGCGTTCGGCACGGGTTTCCGGCTGGACCGGACCGTCCCCTGCCGCGTCGGGCGCCGAAGCAGCCGCAGCTGTCGGTCCCGGGCCCGCCGCCTGCGCGGCCGCACCCGTTTCCGTGCCGGTCCCGGCCGCACCCGTTTCCTTGCCTGTTCCGGCCGTGCCCGTTTCCGTGCCGCTCCCGGCAGTGCGGGGCGCTGCCGGCGTCATCCAGGAGAACGCCGGCTCGTCGGAGTCCGCCGAGGTGTCCATAACCGGTTCCGGGGCCGGTCCTGCGCTCTTGTCGCGGGCCGGTTTTTCGTCTTTCACAGCAGCGTCACTTCCGTCGGTTTTGGCGCCGGGCGGTGTTCCGCCGTCGCCCGTTTTCTGTTGACGAGCCTATCGTTCGTCGGCGATGCCCTGCGGAGGACCACCCCGGACCGTTTACAACGATATGGCACCGGCCTGGCGAGGGGCCTCCGGTCAGTTGTCGTATTCGCTCCATGGAATATTCCAGTCGCCGTAACCGTCGTCATGGGCGGCGTAGTCGCCCTTGGTGTTGATGATGTTCACAACGTCCCCCGTGCCCATGTTCTCGAAGACCCAGGCAGCGCCGGCGGGCGCGAAGCCAATGCAGCCGTGCGAGACGTTCTTGTTGCCGATGTAGGGGTAGGCCGATTTGAGGGCCTGGTGGATGTAGGCTCCGCTAAGCGTCAGCCGGATGGTGTATTCCACGTCGACGTTGCCGTAGTAGGCGGGGTCGCCCGGCTTCAGGCCGATGCTCGAGGCACGGAAGTGGTCGTACCGTTTCTTCTCCATGAGCACGCCGTATCCGCGGGCGGAGGGGAACCGCTCGTCGCCCATGCTGACCGGGAGGGTCTTGACCGGCTTGTCGTTGATGCTCAACGTGAAGGTGTGGGCGGCTGCGTCCGCAATGGCCACCTTCTTGTCCCCGATGGCGATGTTGACCTTCTTGTTGAAGTTGGCGATCTGACCGCCGCCCAGGTCAACCCCGAACAGCTTCATGTCCATGGTGATTTTCGAATTCGCCGTCCAGAAGTTCTGCGGCCGGTAGCGGACCATGGTGTCGCTGTGCCAGTGGAAAGCACCTTTCTGGCCGGCGCTGCTGGTGATGCTGATGGCCTTCTCCACAGCGTCCCGGTTGGTAACCGGTTCACTGAAGATGATCTGCAGGGGCTGGCCGACGCCCACCTTCATGCCGTCCAGCGGATAGATCGCCGCGTCCGCCTCATGGGAACTGGAGACGGTGCTGAACGACCGCGTGGTGCTCGTCTCGCGCCCGGCAGTGTCCTTGACCACATAGGTGTAGCTGTAGTCCGTGTTGAATGCCAGCGGAGCAGTGGCCTTCCAACCCGTGGCGGCGGCGTCGATGCTGCCGGGCACCGTTTCACCGGAGGTGCTGGTGAGGCTCACCCGCTCGATGGTGCCGTTGTCCACCCGCAGGGACACCGGAGCGGCAGGGTTCACCTGCTTGGCGCCGTCCGCCGGCCTGGCTTCGGCGGCCACCGGTGGAATCACCGGCGTGGCAATTCCGGGCGAAGTCCGCACGGCCGACACTGACTCGGATTCCAGCGACGGACCGGCCAGCCCGGGCGCCACAGCGGCAAACACGCCGCCTGCGGCGGCAAGGAGGCACACCGCGGCGATGACCAGGATCTTTTTCAGGGTTGCCGTGCGTCGGCCGGGCTGGGACTGCATCTTCTGATCCTAGGCGCTGAAAGTAACAACCCGGGTGCACGTGGCACCCGGGTCACTCACTTCTTAGTAACGATAGTGCTCGGGTTTGTAGGGGCCGGCCACGTCGATGTCCAGGTACTCGGCCTGGTCCTTGCTGAGCTCCGTCAGCTCCACGCCAAGGGCATCGAGGTGCAGCCGGGCCACCTTCTCGTCCAGGACCTTGGGCAGGACATAGACCTCGTGGGCGTACTCGTCCTGGTCCTTCTTGGTCCACAGCTCGATCTGGGCGATGGTCTGGTTGGCGAACGAGTTGCTCATGACGAACGACGGGTGCCCGGTGGCGTTGCCCAGGTTCAGGAGGCGGCCTTCGGACAGGACGATGATGGACCGCTCAGCGTCGCTGCCTTCCTCGAACACCCATTCGTGGACCTGGGGCTTGATTTCCACCTTCCTGATGCCGGGGACCCGGGCCAGGCCGGCCATGTCGATCTCGTTGTCGAAGTGTCCGATGTTGCCCACGATGGCCTTATTCTTCATCCCGGCCATGTGTTCGGCCATGATGACGTCCTTGTTTCCCGTGGTGGTGATGAAGATGTCGCCCTGGGCCAGAACCGATTCGAGCCGCGCAACCTGATAGCCGTCCATGGCTGCCTGGAGCGCGCAGATGGGGTCGATCTCGGTGACGATGACACGTGAGCCCTGGCCGCGCAGCGCCTCCGCCGCGCCCTTGCCCACGTCGCCGTAACCGCAGACGACGGCGACCTTGCCGCCCATGAGGACGTCGGTGGCACGGTTGATGCCGTCCGGCAGCGAATGGCGGATGCCGTACTTGTTGTCGAACTTGCTTTTGGTGACGGAATCGTTGACGTTGATGGCCGGGAACAGCAGCTTGCCCTGCTCAGCCAGCTGGTAGAGGCGGTGGACGCCCGTGGTGGTCTCCTCGGTGACGCCCTTGATAGTGGAGGCCGTACGGGTCCACTTCTGCGGATCTGCTGCCAGGGATCGGCGGATCACGTCCAGGAAGATGGCGTATTCCTCGGAATCCTCAGGGCCGGCAGCCGGCACGTTTCCTGCCGCTTCGAACTCCACGCCCTTGTGCACCAGCATGGTGGCGTCGCCGCCGTCGTCCAGGATCATGTTCGGTCCCAGTTCGGGGTTGGAGCCGGCGCCGGGCCAGGTGAGGATCTGCTCGGCAGTCCACCAGTACTCCTCCAGCGTCTCGCCCTTCCAGGCGAACACGGGAACGCCCTGCGGGTCCTCGGGCGTGCCCTTGCCCACCACAACGGCCGCGGCGGCCTCGTCCTGGGTGGAGAAGATGTTGCACGAGGCCCAGCGGACCTCGGCACCCAGTGCAGTGAGGGTTTCGATGAGCACGGCGGTCTGCACCGTCATGTGCAGGGAACCGGCAATCCTGGCGCCCTTGAGCGGCTGGGTTGGACCGAACTCTTCGCGCAGCGACATCAGGCCGGGCATCTCGTGCTCCGCCAGGCGGATCTGGTGCCGTCCGGCCTCCGCCAGGGAGATGTCGGCAACCTTGTAATCAAAAGCCATGGGTGGGTCCTTTGTTCGGCCCGGCGGCAGGGTCCGCCCGGGGTTTTGGACGCCGACGGCGGCGCCCGGTTATGTGCGGGTTGTCTGGCTAGGCGGGTCCCGGCGCCGTGCCGGCGGCGGCGTCGTGCTGGTCCGAGCCCGCGGCGCTGGCAGCAGCCATGAGTTCGGGCGGCAGGAGCAGCGGGATTCCGTCCTCGATCGCGTAGCGCGGCTTCCTGCCTGAAGCGTCCGACGCCGTGGCCACCAGTTCCTCGCCCTCCTGGACCAGGGCGGAGCCCGTCACGGGGCATCGCAGGACGGAGATGAGGGCAGGCGTAATCTTTGGCATTTCTTCGTGCTCCCAGACGGGCGCGCAGGCGCCGGTAGCGGACTGGTGTTCAGATTCCAGCCTACCGTCACATGGGCATCAGGAAGGTTCGCGCAGCACCCTCAGGTGGCCGCGCCGGACGCCGTCCTGGGTGGCGGGGGCATCGATGGCCTCCGGGGCTCCCCGCTGCCCCTGGGGCTCCGGGGCGCGGGCCGGGCGGGCCGCGGCTTCCCGCACCGCGTTGGCGAGGGCCAAAAGGTCATCCGGTCCCGGCTGCTGCGGGGTGGTGGGCATTGCCAGGCGCATCACTTCCCAGCCGCGGGGCACGGTCAGCGAATCTGCATGCTGGGCGCACAAATCGTAACAATGCGGTTCAGCGTAGGTGGCCAACGGCCCCAGGACGGCGGTGGAGTCTGCGTAGACATACGTCAGGGTGGCTACCGCTGACTGGCGGCAGGCAGATCTTGAACACTGACGGATAGCTCCCACGACATCCCAGCGTACTGCCTGCGCGTGACAAAGCCCTGCATTGCCCTCGGAAACGGCCCGGTGTGGCTGCCGCCCGGTATATCGCGCATTGCTGCGGCCGGGTTTACAGTCAATGTATGCAGTCATCGAACCATGAATCACGCTTTACGGTCCGGTTGGCTGACCCGGATGCCGGCACGGATCCGGGAACTGCCGGCCAGGTCCGCAGCTTTGCCCGGCGGAGGCGCAACCGCCACGGCCGCGGCCTGCGCGGCGAAATCATGCTTCCCACCCACCCGGGCTACCGCACGCGGTCCGACCGGTTCGACGACCTGGTCCTCGATTCGGCGCAGCGTCTCCACGACATCTGGGGCCGCACGCTGGACGGCGTCCGGTTTGGAGTGGACGAAATCCCGCCGGACCTGGAACGACTTGCGGCGGACTCGGCCACGGCACCGATGGGCGCATACACGCCCGCGTCAGGCGGCGAAGGGCCCATGATCACGGTCTACCGCCGGGTGGTGGAGCAGGCATGTTCCAGCCTGGAGGAACTCCAGGACCTGGTGCACGACGTTGTGGTCGAATACACCGCCGAGATGCTCGGCGTCGCCCCCGAGACCCTGGACCCGGTATACCGGCGCCGCTACTGAACTGCGCACCTACTGAACTTCGCACCTACTGAACTTCGGGCACTACTGAACTGCGGGCAGTAACTGAACTGCGGGCCCACAAAAAACCCGCCGCCGCCGGCATCACTCAGTAGCCAACTCTCACCGGCACCGTCTCCTGGCCCGCCGCGGCTGGCAACAGGCCCAGAGCAGAAATGTCGTTTCGTCCGTCCGCGCCATAGATCACAACGGATCCGTAGGCGGCATCGCCGGAGGCGGATACCACGTAGCCCACCACGCCTGAGCCGGCCACCTTCTCCGCGACGGTAACGGCCGCCGTCGTGCCGCCGGCAATGTCAGCCGATTCGGGTGCGTGCACCTTGCCGTCCGCCGTGATGGCGGCGTACGTAATGGTGGCCCGGGTGTCCAGCACCCCAAACACCAGTCGGCGGGTACCGCCAGGCGGAACAGGGACCACGTGCTGGCTCCCGAGCCGCAGCCCGGAAGGGGCCCATGCCATATCCGAGGCAGTGCCTGCTTTCAGCCCGCGCCCCATGCGGGCCGTGGCGACGAAGGACACGTCAGAGGACGCCGAAACGGTGTATTGGCCGGCGGGGACGCCTGCGAGCGAGACTTCCGTGACTGCTCCTGCTTTGGCCGTAACCACTCCGCCCGCGGGCAGGGTCTTCTCCCCGTCCCGCCCCAGCAGTTTGACCTCCACTACGGCGTCGGACGGGCCGGGGACGGTCAACTGGAGCACCGGACCCGCATCTTCGTAGCCGGTGTTCTCCATGAGTGATTCAATCCCGGCAGGGTCCTGGATGTCCACGCCGGGCATGACCTGCCGCACCGCGGGCGCTGCACCCGGCGCTATGAAGTCGAGTCCGCCCGGTGTGAGCCCGCGCAGGGTGCTCTGCTGGATCACGGCTGCAACCGGGCCGCCCGTGCTGCGCACATGCACGGCAAGTTGCGCTTCGGCGGGCGCCAGGCCGGCAAGGACCACAGAGCGCGTGGTCTTGGGTGCCACCAGCAGGCCGCGGCTGCCCGGCGCCTGGATACGGCCTGCTTTGCCAAAGAGTTCCAGGCTGACCGTTGCCGGCGTGGAGGAAGCGTTGGTCAGGACCAGCACGGAGGTCCTGCCCACGGTAGTGCTGGCCCCTGCAAGCCATTGGTCGTTCGATGGCCGCAGGCAGTTCGCGGCAGCGGAGCCCTGAAGGTCACCGTCCGTAGCGGAAAACTTCATCGCTCCGGCCGCCGACGCCTGTTGGTTGGCCAGCGGATCAGCGGTCAGGACGCTTGGGCCGGTGACCGGACGGGCTGCCACCACGCCGGCCAGGAGATTCTGGGCCCGTTGCTCCGCCGCCGCTTTGTCCCCGGCCTTGGCCAGTTCCACGGTGGTCCTGCCGTCCAGCCCTGCCAGGCGGCTGGGCGGCAGTACACCGGCAGCGCTCAGCACCGCGCCCGTCACGGAGGTGGCGGCGGTTGCTGATTCCGGACTGAACTGGGGGTCCGTGCCGGCTTGGGTCCCTTCGAGCAGGCGCGCCGGACCCGCGCATACCCCCTGGCTTGCTCCGGCCGGAACGGCTGCTGCAGCGGGGGGAACGGTTCGGCTGGATTCCACCGGCGGAAGGGCCGATCCCGCAACGACCACGGCCCCGGCGCCGGCCAGCACCAGCAGGGCCGAGGCCACGCTTCCGACGACGGCTTTCCGCGCCCGCTTTTCGCCCCCCGACTGCTTTGCGCCGGGTGTCGGAAGGTTCCCCCGGGACGTATCGTCGCCGGCTGCAGGTTTGTGCTCCGCTGCCGCCGGGGATCCGGTGTGCTCATGCATTCTGGTGTTCCTTACGCAGGGAGCCCTCATCACGTGACAGACCGGTCCGGACGCGGCGGGCAGGCATGGGAATGGCCAGCAGCACCGTCAGGCCGATGACAACGGCCTGGCCTACGGCGGACCACGCCGCCCAGGGGTTCTGGTAGCGGATGGTGAGCTGGCCGCCGGACGGCGGCAGCGTGAATGCCTGGGACCAGCCCGACGTCGTGGCGGTCAGCTTTCGCCCGTCCAGCCAGGCACTCCATCCCGGGTCGGCCCGTTCGGCCAGTACCACCAGGCGTCCTTCCGGCCCTGTCTCCACCGGAGCGTCCACGCTCTGCGGGGCGGACGGCACCAGGGCGATGGCGGCGCCTTCAGCATCCACGATCCGTACCCTGTGGGTGATGTCCGCTGGCTGCAGGGCCGGCTGGTTCAGGGGCGTGACCCGCCACAGCCAACCCACGTCCGTCTGGCCCACAGCTGCCAGGCCCGGTACCGCATCCAGCCGGCTGGCCGTCAGCTGAGCGGCGGTGTCCGCGGACCGCAGCACCACGAAACCGGCGCCCAGCTGTTCCAGGTCTTCGCGTGGATCCACGCCCTGCCCTGCCACGAGGGTGGCCACCACGCGGCGGAGGGCGGCAGTGGCGGCGTCGTCTTCGCGGACCGCTTCCGTGCCCGGGGCGCCCATGATGTTCCGGGCTGCGGCGATGGTGGAGAGGCTGTCAAGGCTGGTTCCGGCGCCATTGACCAGGCTGGCCTCGAACCCGCCGTCCTGCCGGGTGCTGATGAGCAGTGTCCGGGTCTGTTCCGGCCCGGTGCCCCTGTCGATGGCCGTAGCGGGCAGCGTCCGGGTGCCGGTGGCTTCCACCAGCGGGGCGGCGCCCAACGGTCCCGGGCCTGTATCAGTCCGCGCGGCGCCCGCCTGCTGGACGGCAGTCTCAGTTGCCGCCTCCGGATCCTGCAGCGCCGCGGCACTGGGCGGACGCAGCAGGCTTTGGGCGGACCATGCCGCCATGCCGGCCAGCGGGCCGGCCACGAGGACCAGCGTGGCCAGCGCCACGGCGGACCTGGCGGCGAGCCGGCGACGGCCCGGCTGGTCAAGGCGATGGGCGCGGGCCAGCAGGTATTCCGCACCGATCAGGGCAGCGCCCAGCAGCGCCAACGTGGTGGCCGAAACGGCCGGGCCGCTGAACGGCGAAACCAGGGCGTCAGCGTTGAGCCCCGTGGCAACGTGGCCGGCCAGCCATCCGCCGGCCAGGAATATAATCCCTGCAACCCACAGAGCGCGGGCCAGGAGCGCCCGCCGGCCGGGAACGAAAAGGCCGGCCATAGCTAAGGCCAGTACGGGCAGTCCCACCAGGAGCGCCAGAATGAGCGCCCAGGGCGGACCGCCCGGCGGGAACAGGGAAAGTCCACGCAGCCCGCCTGCGGAATCGAACGCCAGCGGCTGTCCCAGCACTTGCTGCCAGAGCGGCGCCGCGGCGAAGTCAATGGGCAGGCCGGGGTCGGCCAGGAGGGCGCGCGGCCGGTCAAGCACGGACAGCCCGAACGGAATGAACAGTGCAGCGGCGGGCAGCAGGGCCCACCACAGCGTCCGGCCGCGCCGGCGCAGCACCATGCTGCACAGGGCAATGACCGCCGCGGAGGGCAGAAGCAGCGACGGCGCCGACGCGGTAATCACGGCGAGGACCAGACCGGCGGCGGCCGCGGCCGTCCAGGACGGCGTGCCGTTGACCCCCGGTTTGACCGGAGGCGGCTCGGCCGCGGGCAGCGCGAACCGGCCGTGCCCTGCGACTGATCCGGTGGCCCGGAGGAGCGCCAGGACAAGCAGCGGCAGCAGGATGTGGACAATCAGGGCTCCTGCACGCCCTTGGTTCAGGGCCGCCTGCAGCGCCGGAGCGGCTGCCCAGCAAAGCGCAGCAATCAGGCGAAGCCGGCGTCGGGCGGTAAGGGAGCCCGCGGCAAACCATGCCGTCAAAGCGGACAACGGCGTGCCCAGGAGCAGCAGCCATACGATGGCCGCGTTGGCGTTACCGCCGCCCAGCACTCCCAGGAGCCAGAGCACGTAACCGAACGGGTCTCCGTGGCCAGGTAGCCCGGCCCCCGCCGGGATCCACCAACTCGAGGCGTGCTGCCAAATCTCCCCCAGGCCTGCCGAGACAGGAGTCAGGGCGCCGCCGGAGGCAGCTTCGGCGCGGAAAAGGCCGCCCAGCGCAAGCACGGAGGCCACCGTCCCGATCCCGGCTGCTGCGACGGCCCCGTTTCCCACCCAGCCGCGCCTGGTGGTGGCGAGTGCTGCGAAGTCGTCCGCGGAGTCCCCGCTGGGCTGGAGAGCCAAGGGGTCCTGTTCAAGATCGTCGCCGGCAGTATCCGAGCCGAAGGCTTCCATCAGGGAGCGCCTGTGGCTCCAGACCTCGCGGCGGGGCGTCTGGAGTTTGCGGATCACGGAGCGCCGGATCCGCCGCGTCCTGCGTGCGGCGGCACGTGCCCTGGCGATGGCCCGGGGCCGGCCCAGTGCAGCCCAGGTGGCGAGCATCTGGGCAAATCCGTGCCCGGGATCCTTGACCAGCACGCCGAAGACCAGACGGACCAGACTGCCGACGAAGGCGCCGGCGGCGTGCACCGGAACCATCCAGAGGGGCGCATGCTTGAGCCTCAGGTGGATCTGGGCCTTCCTGGCGGCCGCCGGACTGCCCAGGCCGTGAGGCCGGTGCGCCACGTGGTACATCCGGGCGCTGGGCACCACCACCACGCGGTGTCCTGCGAGGCGGTTGCGCCAGCAGAAGTCCACGTCGTCGCCGCTGCCGGGCAGTGCGGGGTCGAACCCTCCCAGCTGCTCCCAGACGTCACGGCGGACCAGCATGCCCGCGGAGTTCACCGCAAAGGTGTCGCTCCGGCCGTCATACTGGCCCTGGTCCATTTCCTCGGCATCGATGAGCGTCAGCCGTTCCGCCCAGCGGCTGGTGGAGAGCCCGACGTCGATCAGGCGCCGCTCCATGTGCCAGTCCAGCTGCTTGCAGCCGGCAACCGTGACCGAAGGCGCGCGTTCGACGGCGCCCAGCAGTTCCGCGAGGGCGTCAGGATGTGGCGCCGCGTCGTCGTGGAGCAGCCAGATCCATTCGGTGCGTCCCGCAGCGGAGCCGGACCACGGAGCGGAGGCCGAGAGCCCGGCGGAAACCGCCGCCCCCATGCCTCCCTTTGCACGTGAAGTGCTGATGACATTGGGCCGACCGAGCGACTGTTCCAGGAGGACCAGCGAATCATCCGAGGACGCGGCATCAACGCCGATGGCGCGGTCCGCCGGACGCGTCTGGTCCGCCAGGGCCGCCAGGGTTCTGGGGAGATAGTCACTGCCGTTGTGTGCGACCACCACGGCGGTGACGTGTACTTCCTGGTGAATTAGAGTGCTCGCTTCCTCAGCCGCCGGCGTTCACGCTCGGACAGGCCTCCCCAAATACCGAACCGCTCGTCGTTTGCCAGTGCGTATTCCAGGCACTGCGAGCGGACGTTGCATGCGCCGCAGACCTTCTTGGCGTCACGGGTGGAACCTCCCTTTTCGGGAAAGAACGCCTCCGGATCCGTCTGGGCGCACAGCGCGTCCGTCTGCCAGCCAAGTTCGCCTTCATCGTCGAAGTCCTGCTGAAGCGGCAGACCGATCCACACGGGCTGGCCTGCGCCTGCGGCAAGCTCCATGGGCGGATCCAGATTCTCCTCCGGCTCGTCGCCCCCGTCCAGGAAAGCCTCGTGGGCGGCCAGGAACGCGGTGGCCTGGTCCTCCAGGGCCCCTTCCACGTTCTTGTTGAACCGCTCGGCAGCGAGGGGGTCGGCGGGGTCGATATACCAATCCCCCGGCACCCCCCGTGCACGGTATTTCGCGGTGGCCTGACCGGCTACTGCGGCATCTTCCTGGATAAGCTCTGCCTGCCCCATGTGGCGACCCTCCTGTGTTGCGGCGCCTGCCCTTCTGCGTGGACACTCGGTTGTGTGCCGGCAATTAGGCAGCTGCCTTAGATCTCTAATTACACGCGTGTAACTAGGGCGAGTCAAGCCGTCCCGGGATAATAATCAATCCCTCCCCGTTTACGGATGCACGCCACGCCCGGACTTTTTCGGGGCTTCGACCGGCGGGCCGCGGCCGTCAGCGTACGAGACTAAGATCACACCCGCCGGGCGCCCAAATTCCCTGCCTGCGCGCCGTGACCCGCACCCGGGGCGGGTGGCAGGATGGAGCCATGACTATTCCCGCGAGAGACCTCATGGCCCGGCTCCGTTCAGGCAACTCCACCGCCCCGCGGCTGACCTGGTACGGGCCGGACTCCGAGCGGGTGGAGCTCTCCGGACGGGTCCTGGACAACTGGGTTGCCAAGACCGCCAACCTCCTGCAGGACGAACTCGACGCCGAACCGGGGATGCGCCTCCGGCTGGATTTGCCGGCCCATTGGAAGGCCCTGGTATGGGCGCTGGCCGGCTGGCAGGTGGGACTGGAAACCGTCCTGGGCAGCGGGGAGGCTGAGTTCCTGGCCACCAGCCGTCCCGAAGCGGCGGACGGGACGCACGACGCCGTTATCGCCGTCGCGCTTCCCGCGCTGGCCATGCGGTGGCCGGGTGCGCTCGCGGCCGGCTGCCTGGACTATGCCGCGGAAGTGCGCTCCCACGGGGACGTGTTCATGGCGCATTCGGATCCGGACCCGGATTCGCGCGCGCTGGTGGGCGCAGACGGCACCGAGTACCGGCACCGGGACCTGCTGACCGGCTTCGCGGCCGGCCACGAGGACGGCGCCAGGCTCCACGTGGCTGCCGCGGAGGGCCTGGAGCCGGCGCTGGCCAACGCCCTGGGCGCCTGGGAGCGTGACGGTTCAGTGGTGCTTACCCATGCGGATGCGGCACTGACGGAGAAGCTGCTCGCCGCCGAACGCATCCACGGCAGTTAGGCCGGCTCAGCAGGTCAGCGGGTTTCCTCCATGCCGTGCTGCGGTTCGGGGGCCGCCGCGGGTTCGCGGTGCGGATGCAGCTCAATGAGTTCGTGGTCGTGGGAGAACTCCGGCTCGGCATCCAGTTCGTTGTTGAACACCAGGAAGCGGTAAGCGAAGAACCGCACCACTGTTGCCACCAGGATGCCCGCCACGCCGGCGAAGAACAGCATGTTCTTGTCCGTGATGCCCATGCCGTACTTGGCCAGGGCAGTGAAGCCGGTGGAAATGCCAATACCGATGCCGTTAATGAGGACGAACATGAGGAATTCGCGGGCCACGTTGGCCTGCCGGCGGTGCCGGAACGTCCAGAGCCGGTTGGCGATCCAGGAGAAGATGGTGGCCACGGTGGCGCCCACAAAGCGGGCTTTCGCTTCACTGTCCGACATCGGCCCGTGCATGAGGTAATACGTCAGACCGTTATCGATGACGAACGCCACACCGCCGACGGCGCCGAACTTTGCCACCTCGCGCCAAAAAAGCGAGGCAAGGCCCCGGATCCGATCTGCAAGTGCGCTAAACATGACCCTCCATGGCCGTACGAACTAAAGGGCCACTCGGCCAGAGGCCCATTTTAGCCCCCAAAGCGCGGGACGGCCCGGCGGAGCTGCAAACCCCGGAGCACGCAACAGGAAATTCCGGGGCATTGCCGCCCCAAAGGGCGTGAATCCGGCACTCTTGGGTAGGCTGGCCCATGTGACTTTTCCAGTGATAGGTGTGGTTGGCGGCGGACAGCTCGCCCGAATGATGGCCCCGGCAGCTACCGCTCTCGGCTTCGAGCTGCGTGTCCTTGCCGAAGGTGACGATGTTTCCGCGGTCTCCGCAGTGTCTTCCTCGCCCGTGGGCGACTACAAGGACCTGCAGACCCTCCTCGAATTCTCCCAGGGCCTGGACGTCATGACGTTCGACCACGAGCACGTTCCCACCGCGCACCTGCGGGCGCTCCAGGAAGCCGGCGTCAACGTCCAGCCCGGCCCGGATGCCTTGGTCCACGCCCAGGACAAGCTGGTAATGCGTGCAGCGATCGACCGGCTCGAACTTCCCAACCCCGAGTGGGCGTCGGTGGCCGACGTAGCCGCCCTGGTGGCCTTCGGGGAGAGCATCGGCTGGCCGGTTGTACTGAAGACACCCCGCGGCGGCTACGACGGCAAGGGCGTCCGGATCATTTCCTCCGCAGAGGAAGCGGCGGACACCGCAGACTGGTTCGAGGCCATGAGCCCGCTGCTGGCCGAGGCCAAGGTGGAGTTCACCCGCGAACTGTCCGCGCTCGTGGCCCGCACTCCGGACGGCGAAGCCCGCGCCTGGCCCGTGGTCCACACCATCCAGGTGGACGGCGTGTGCGACGAGGTCATCGCCCCCGCCTTGGACATCCCGGTGGAGGTTGCCGCGGCCGCCGAGGACGCCGCCCTGCGCATCGCGGCGGAACTGGGCGTCACCGGCGTGCTGGCCGTGGAGCTCTTTGAAACCCCTGGCACGGGCGCGGGTTTCCTGGTCAACGAGCTCGCCATGCGCCCGCACAACACCGGCCACTGGACGCAGGACGGCTCGGTCACCAGCCAGTTCGAGCAGCACCTCCGCGCGGTCCTGAATCTTCCGCTGGGCGCTACGGACGTCCTGGCGCCGGTCGTCGTCATGAAGAATTTCCTGGGCGGCGACAACCAGGACCTGTTTGCCGCCTACCCGGCCGCCCTGGCCGCCGAGCCCGCGGCCAAGGTGCACTGCTACGGCAAGTCCGTGCGCCCGGGCCGGAAGATCGGCCACGTAAACCTGGCCGGACCGTCGACGGCGGAGGTCGACTCGGTCCGCCGCCGCGCCACCATCGTGGCGGGCATCATCCGGGACGGCAAGATGCCCGCAGAAGAACCGGCAGCCACTTTCGAGGAGAACGCATGAACGCCCAGGCCGCAGGGAACTCCGCAGCCGCCCCGCTGGCAGGACTCGTCATGGGGTCCGACTCCGACTGGCCCGTCATGGAAGCCGCCGCAGAAGCACTGGCTGAGTTCGGCATTCCCTTCGAAGCGGACGTGGTCTCCGCGCACCGGATGCCCACCGAGATGATCCGATACGGCCAGACCGCGCACGAGCGCGGCCTGCGCGTCATTATCGCGGGGGCCGGCGGCGCCGCCCACCTGCCGGGCATGCTGGCCAGCGTCACCCCGCTGCCCGTGATCGGCGTTCCTGTTCCGCTCAAGACCCTGGACGGCATGGACTCCCTGCTGTCCATCGTGCAGATGCCCGCCGGCGTGCCGGTGGCCACCGTGTCGATTGGCGGCGCACGCAACGCGGGCCTCCTGGCCGTGCGGATGCTGGCCGCGGGCACGGATGAGCTCGCCGCGTCACTGCGCTCGGATCTGCAGGAGTTCGCCGCGGACCTCAACGCCGTGGCCAGCCGTAAGGGCGCCAGCCTCCGCCAAAAAGTCAGCGAGGTCTTCGCCGAAGGCAACGGCCTCCGGGGCAGCCATTAGGACCCCGCCCATGTCCAGCAGCAAGGTCCCCCAGTCCGCGTCCGACACCGGCATGACCGATCCGGTCCGGTACCCGGTCAGCGCCTCCCAGCCGATCCGTACCAAGCGCGCCTTCGTCCTTGTCCTCATGACGCTCCTGGTGCCGGGCAGTGCACAGCTGGTAGCCGGCGACCGCCGGCTGGGCCGGGCTGCGCTGCGCGTGACGCTGACCGCCTGGGCAGTGGTTGCGCTGGCCTTGCTCCTTCTGCTGGTCAACCGGTCGCTGCTCATCAACATCCTGAGCAACCCGGCGGCGTCGCTGGCGATCATCGTGCTGCTTGCTGCCCTGGCCGTGGGGTGGACCGCGCTGTTCATCAACACGCTTCGGATCATCCGCCCGGTACTGCTCAGGCCGCCGATGCGCCCCGCCGTCGTGGTTTCCCTCGTCTTTGCCATGGTGCTGGGAAGCGGATCGCTGGGATATGCCGCCTACCTGCTCAACGTCAGCCGGAACGCCATCGGCAGCATCTTCTCGTCCGGCCCGGCCATCGATCCCGTGGACGGCCGCTACAACTTCCTGATGATGGGCGGCGACGCCGGCGAGGACCGCACGGGACGCCGTCCGGACAGCCTCTCAGTGCTCAGCGTTGACGCCGAGACCGGCCGGACCGCCATCATCTCGGTCCCCCGCAACCTGCAGAACGCCCAGTTCGCCGAAGGATCGCCCATGCGGGAAATCTACCCCGAGGGCTACAACTGCGGCGATGAATGCCTGATCAATGCCATCAACACAGAGGTGACCAACGAACACGCCGACCTCTACCCCGGCGTCACGGACCCGGGAGCCCAGGCCACGCTTGAGGCAGTGTCCGGGACACTGGGCCTCACCGTGCAGGCGTACGTCCTCGTGGACATGGAAGGGTTCTCCTCCCTTATCGACGCCATGGGCGGGATCCGGATCAAGGCCGGTGGCTGGGTCCCCATGAGCGGCTACTTTGACGATTACACCCAAACCCACGGCAAACCGCTGGGCTGGATCCCGGCAGGCGAGCAGACACTGACCGGGGAACAGGCACTTTGGTACGGGCGGTCCCGCGAATATGTGGACGACTACGCGCGCATCCAGCGGCAGCAGTGCGTCCAGCAGGCCATGCTGCGCCAATTGGATCCCACCACGCTTCTGGCCAAGTTCGAGGACATCGCCAACGCCGGAACCAAGGTGGTGGAATCCAACATTTCCTCCTCCCAGCTGGGCAGTTTCGTGAACCTTGCCATCAAGGCGAAGGGGCAGGACGTCAAACGCATGACCATTGGGCCGCCGGACTTCGACGCGTCCTTCTCCACGGTGCCCGACTTCGACGAGATCCATCGCCGCGTGGATGAACTGCTGGCCTCAGCGTCTGGCAAAGCCGAACCGGCCGCGGCCCCCGGGGACGGCATCGTGGAGCCCGCGGCCACCGGCGGCCGGCTGCAGGCGGCCGCATTCCGTGCCCCCGCGTGGGCGCCGGCGGACGGGGCTGCCGCCCAGCAGTCTCCCCCGCCGTCGGACTTCACCCCGGTGACCACCACGCCGGCCGGCGAGCCCATCACCGAAGCGATGCTGGAGCAGCTCAAGAGCGAAGGCAATGAAGAAGCCATCCGCCAGCTCGTAGCCACCAACGGCCAGTGCGCGCCGCTGTAGCCGGCCCTTCCAACCTAGCGAACGGAACAGAATTTGTACCAGCTCGAAAACGTCCTCCGGGACTACGCATGGGGTTCGACGACGGCGATCGCCGCCTTGCTGGGACGGCCCGAGTCGGGGCGTCCGGAGGCTGAGCTGTGGATCGGTGCACACTCCGGCTCGCCGTCCGTGGCGCACGTTCCGGAGGACGGCACCGACACCCCCCTGGACGCCCTGATCGGCAGGGACCCAGAGCACTTCCTCGGGGCCGCATCCGTGGCACGCTTCGGGCCGCGGCTGCCGTTCCTGGCCAAGGTCCTGGCCGCCGCGGAGCCGCTGTCCCTCCAAGTACACCCGAGCCTCGAACAGGCACGGGAGGGGTTCGCCAGGGAGAACGACGCAGGCCTGCCCGCTGACGCTGCCAACCGCAACTATCGCGATGACAACCACAAGCCGGAAATGATCTTCGCCCTCACCCCGTTCGAGGCGCTGTGCGGGTTCCGGCCGGCGGCGGATACACGGCGCATCCTTGACCACCTGGTCCAGTGCTTCGGCACCGCCCGGACTCCGGTTCCCGCCGTACTCGCCGGGCTGCTTGAGGACCTGTCCGGAGGCGGTGACAGCGAGGCGCTGCAGCGGGCCTTCAGGCGGCTGATCACCGGCGGGGAAGACGTAGCGGCGGCTACGGACCAGGTGGCCTCGCTGCTGAAATCCGGCGCAGCATTGGCTCCCTACCAGGCCGAACTGGCCACCGTGGTCAGCCTGAACGAAAAGTACCCCGGCGACCCGGGCGTCATGATCTCCCTGCTGCTCAACCGGATTTCACTGGGTCCGGGCGAGGCCGTCTACTTGCCCGCAGGGAACGTCCACGCCTACCTGCACGGGCTGGGCGTGGAGGTCATGGCGTCCTCGGACAACGTCCTGCGCGGCGGCCTGACGCCGAAGTTCGTGGACGTGCCGGAACTGCTGCGGACCATCGACTTCCAGCCCGTCGCCGTCCCGATGCTCGCGGCCGAACGGACCGTCCTGGACCAGGAACTGTTCCGGCCGCCGTTCGAGGAGTTCCAGCTCCAGCGGATAGAGCTCGGCCCCGAGGACGGCCCTGTGCCGTTGGCCCAGTCCGGGGCAGCCGTGGTGATCGTGGTTTCCGGTGCCGTGTACCTGGACTCCCCCAAGGGCGACCTGGAACTCGCCCGTGGCGGCAGCGCCTTCCTGCCGGCCGCCGAGGCGCCCGTCAATGTCCACCTCGCCGCCGGCAGCACCGGGCCCGCGCTGGCCTTCGCTGTCACTACGGGGTTGTGACCGCCGGGCTGTGACGGCCTGCCAGGCTGTGTGACTACCGGGAGGCGGGACGGATCCGGGCGGCCACGGTCTTGAGCAGCTTCCGGGCTGCCTGCAGTCCCTTGCGCGCCAGGGGCATGGCAGTGGAGTACGCCGGGTAGAACGGGGACAGTGGCTTGTCCCAGGTGCCCATCAGCATGTTTTCGTGCTTGGCGAACTGCTTCTTGAAGTCGCTGATGCCGTCGTTGAGGAGCCCGTTGAAGTCGTAGCGCTTGCAGCCGTCTTCCCGCATGGCCTGCAGTGCAGCCCACTTGACTCCGTAGTTCACGCGCTGCTTCTGCCCCTCGGCCGAGACGCCACCATACAGTTCGAACGCTGTTGCCCCGCTCCTGGCGAGCCAGACAAACGCAAGGAGGTTGCCGCCGTCGAACGCTCCAATGATGGGTGATCCGTCACCCATGTTCCGGAAGATGTCCCGGTAGTACTGGTCCTCATGGATGCCGAAACCGGCACGGTCTGCGGTCTCGTGGTAGACGGCGAGGACCTGCTCCAGCTCGGCATCGTCCCGGATCCTGCGGAACTCCACGTCGCTGCGCATGGCCTTGCGGATGTTGGCCCGGGTGGACTTCGACATCTCCGCCATCAGCTCATCGTCCGTGCGGGTCAGGTCCAGGATGAGGGTGCGGGGAATCAGTACGGTGTTGGCCGTCCCGCGGAAGCCGGCCGAAGACACGGCTGCCGCAAAGTCCGAGTCCCTGTCCCAGTCAGGCTCGATGCTCAGGGCCACGGCGCGGTGCCGCACGGCGGCGTGCTCGGCCAGCCGGTCCAGGACTGTCGCTGCGTGCTCGGGCGCGCACATGGGTCCCCGGGGGATGTATGCCAGCGCGCGGAACGGAACGGGCAGCTGGCGGATGAGCAGCTGGGCGGCGCCGATGGTGGCTCCGCCTTCGGTGACCTGGACGCGGTCCACGGACCAGCCATGCATGGCCTTGGTTTCGCCCCAGCCCCACAGCTGCTGCGGGTGCCCTTCGAACTGGTCGACGTGGCCATCCCAGAGGGCGCGGTCAGTACAAGGCACAACAGCAGGATTCATGGCATAAACCCTATACCAACGCTTTAACGCGCCGGTCCCCGGCAGCGCCGCTGCGCTGCCGGGGACCGGTTGCCGTGCCATGGAATCTGGCGAGCGGTCAGTTCTTGCGGGCGTAGCCCTCCCACTTGCTGGCCTGGTGCTCGCCGTCTACGAAGCGGATGGTGCCGGACTTGGAACGCATCACGATGGATTGGGTCAGGACCTTGTCCTTGGAGTAGCGGACACCCTTGAGGAGGTCGCCGTCCGTAATGCCGGTGGCCGCGAAGTAGCAGTTGTCGCTGGAGACCAGGTCGTTGGTGGAGAGCACCCGGTCAAGGTCGTGGCCGGCGTCGATGGCCTTCTGCTTCTCTTCGTCGCTGGTGGGCCAGAGACGGCCCTGGATGACGCCGCCCAGCGACTTGATGGCACAGGCCGCAACGATGCCCTCCGGGGTGCCGCCGATGCCCATCAGGGCGTCCACGCCGGTGCCGGAACGGGCGGCGGCAATGGCGCCGGCCACGTCGCCGTCCATGATGAATTTTGTGCGCGCGCCTGCCTCGCGGATTTCCTCCACCAGCGGGCGGTGGCGGTCACGGTCCAGGATCATGACGTTCAGCTGGTTGACCTTGACGCCCTTGGCTTTGGCAATCAGGTGCAGGTTCTGCTTTACGGGCAGGCGGAGGTCCACCATGTCCGCCGCTTCCGGGCCGGTGACCAGCTTCTCCATGTAGAACACTGCGGAGGGGTCGAACATGGAGCCGCGCTCTGCCACCGCCAGGACGGCAAGAGCGTTATTGATGCCCAGGGCGGTCAGGCGGGTGCCGTCGATCGGGTCAACGGCCACGTCCACCTCGGGGCCGGTGCCGTCGCCCACGCGTTCACCGTTGAACAGCATGGGGGCTTCGTCTTTTTCGCCTTCGCCGATGACCACGACGCCGTTGAAGTGGACCGTCTGCAGGAAGGATCGCATGGCGTCCACGGCTGCGCCGTCGGCGGTGTTTTTGTCACCGAAGCCCACCCAGTGTCCGCCGGCAATGGCTGCGGCCTCGGTGACCCGAACGAGTTCGAGGGCAAGGTTGCGGTCCGGCTCGTCGTTGCCCACAGCAAGGGATGGTGAGATCGTGGAGTACTTCTGGGTCATGGACGCTGGTGACACGTGAACCTCTTCTTCGAGTGGCGATCATTGAACCCGCCCGCCGGTGCAGCAGCGCGGTGATTCCTCTGCTATCGATCATAGTCGGGGGCGACCGCCGCCGGGCCGCGGATGACGCAACCGCGCAATGTGCGGGCTGGTGCGGCCCCCTCCCCGCCCGCGGCCGGCCCCACTGCACTGCCTCCTCCGGCTGTGAACAGGGCGCCCGAATGTGAGTTCGGCGGCGGCATGGGCGACTATGGAAGGGTGAACGATATGCAGGAAAAGGCCCCCACCGGTCCCGACGCCGCCCGCCCGGCACCCCCAGCCAAGCCCGTGATTGCTGCCGCCGCGGCCAAGCGCGCCAACGCCTCCGTGATCGGCATGGGCATTGCCCTGTTGCTGAGCATCGCCGCCTTCCTGCCCATCGTGCTGATGAATCCCGCGCCCAAGTCGGACGGTTACCGCCCTAACGTGGACGTGGCCGCAACAGCCCGGAATGCCGCCGGCGTGGCGGGATTCACACCCGCGGCACCGGATGCGGGCGAAGGCTTCCGGCCGAACTACGCGCGCTGGGAAGCCGGCACCGGCAACGGGGTGCCCACCTGGGAGGTTGGCTTCCTCACCCCGAAGGAATCCTTCATCGGGCTGGTGCAGACCAGCAAGGCGAACCCCACCTGGCTCCTGCAGCAGACCCGCAACGCCCCGGTCACCGGGACCCGGGCCGCAGGCGGCCAGGAATGGGAACTCCGGGACACCGGAAAAGGCGAGAAGTCCATGGTCCTGGACTACCGCGGAACCACCGTCGTCCTTTCGGGTGCCGCCCGCCTGGACGAATTCGCGGTCCTGGCAGACGCCGTCGTGAAATCCATGGACAGCAACGCGGCAGTCACAGTTTCCCCCGCGGCCAGCCCGACGCCGTAAAGTTGGGGCCGTGACAACTTATCTCACCCCTGCTCTGGCCTGGCGCCGCCTGCGCGAAGGCAACGAACGCTTTGTCAGCGGCGAATCCTCGCACCCCAACCAGGACGCGTCCCGCCGCTCGTCGCTCGTGGAAACGCAGAATCCCTTCGCCGTGATCTTCGGCTGCTCGGATTCGAGGCTGGCCGCTGAAATCATCTTCGACGTCGGGCTGGGTGACGTCTTCGTGGTGCGCACCGCCGGCCAGGTGATCGACGACGCCGTCCTCGGCTCCCTGGAGTACAGCGTCGGTGTCCTGAACGTGCCGCTGATCGTGGTCCTGGGACACGACAGCTGCGGTGCCGTGATGGCCACGAAGTCCGCGGTGGAGACCGGAGACATGCCGGCGGGCTTCATTCGCGACCTGGTGGAACGGATCACGCCCTCGGTCCTGACCTCGCTGCGCAACGACGAAACCGAGGTCAATGACATGGTGGTGGAACACGTCAAGCAGACCTCGCACCGGCTGGTGGACAGCTCGCGTGTGATTTCGGACGCAATCGAAACCGGCCGCACCGCCGTGATCGGCCTTTCCTACAGCCTGGCTGACGGCCAGGCGCACCTCGTTTCCGGAATCGGCGAGCTGTAGCCGGTGCTGCGGGCGGCTCCAGGGCCGCCTGCGGCACCCTCTTAACGGTTTTCGATGCGGCCCCGGTGCGTCCTAAGCTAGGCCCATGACTTCCACTGAAGAGTTCCGCATTGAACATGACACGATGGGCGAAGTGCGCGTCCCCGTGAACGCACTGTACCGCGCGCAGACGCAGCGGGCAGTGGAGAACTTCCCGATTTCCGGCAAGACCCTGGAACGCGCCCACATCGAGGCGCTGGCCCGGGTCAAGAAGGCTGCCGCCCTGGCCAACGCTGAACTGGGCGTGCTCGATGGCGAGCTGGCCAAGGCGATTGCAGAGGCAGCCGACGAGGTTGCCGGGGGCAAGTACGACGGCGATTTCCCCATCGATGTTTTCCAGACCGGTTCGGGCACCTCCTCGAACATGAACACGAACGAGGTCCTGGCCGAGCTGGCCACCCGTTCGCTGAAGGCCGCCGGCAGCGACAAGGTGGTCCACCCGAACGACCACGTCAACGCCTCGCAGTCCTCCAACGACGTATTCCCGACTTCCGTCCACGTTGCCGCCACTTCTGCGCTGATCAACGACCTTATCCCCGCCCTGGGCTACCTGGCCGAGTCGCTGGAGCGCAAGGCCGTTGAATTCAAGGACGTGGTCAAGTCCGGCCGGACCCACCTTATGGACGCCACCCCCGTGACACTGGGCCAGGAGTTCGGCGGCTACGCGGCACAGGTCCGCTACGGTATCGAGCGCATCAACGCCTCTCTCCCCCGCGTTGCGGAGGTCCCGCTGGGCGGCACCGCCGTCGGCACGGGAATCAATACCCCGGCGGGCTTCCCCGAGCGCGTCATTGAGCTCCTCGCCACGGACACCGGCCTGCCGCTGACCGAGGCCCGCGACCACTTCGAGGCCCAGGCCAACCGCGACGGCCTGATCGAGGCCTCCAGCCAGCTGCGCAACATCGCGATCTCCTTCATGAAGATCAACAACGACCTCCGCTGGATGGGATCCGGCCCCAACACCGGCCTCGGCGAAATCGCCATCCCGGACCTCCAGCCCGGTTCCTCGATCATGCCCGGCAAGGTCAACCCGGTAATCTGCGAGGCGTCCATCATGGTCTGCGCCCAGGTCATCGGCAATGACACCGCCATCGCCTGGTCGGGCACCAACGGCGCTTTCGAGCTCAACGTCGGCATCCCCGTCATGGCCGCCAACCTGCTCGAGTCCGTCCGCCTGCTGGCCAACACCAGCCGCGTCATGGCAGACAAGATGATCGACGGCATCACCGCAAACGTGGAACGCGCCCGCTTCCTCGCCGAGGCCTCACCGTCCATCGTCACGCCGCTGAACAAGTTCATCGGTTACGAAAACGCGGCCAAGATCGCCAAGACCGCCGTGGCCGAAGGCCTCACCGTTCGCCAGGCGACCGAGAAGCTTGGCTTCGTCGGCGAAGGTGAAGGCAAGGTCTCCGAGGCCGACCTCGACAGGGCCCTGGACGTCACCACCATGACCTCCCCGGCCCACAAGGCCTAGCCTCTCCCTCTCCGGGGAACAAATAAAGTACGACGGCGGCCGCCAACCTTCGGACGAAGGCGGGCGGCCGTCGTCGTCGCTGGAGTTTTTGGGAAGGCGAGGGGTCAGGCGGGGAGAAGCATTGCCGCCGCGGCGCCGGCCAGCATGAACGGCCCGAAGGGAATGTCGGACTTGAGGCTGCCGCGCCGGCTGGCCAGGAGGGCGAGCGACCACAGCCCGCCCAGCAGGAACGCCAGGAAAGTTCCGGCGAACAGATGCGACCAGCCCAGGTAGCCCAGGTACATGCCCAGCACGCCGGCAAGCTTGACATCGCCAAAACCCATACCGGGCGGGTAGACCAGCCGCAGCACGAAGTAGAACAGCCACAAAGCTGCGGCGCCGGCCACCACCCTCGGAGCCGGTGACGACAGCAACCCTCCAGGCTGCGCGCCTGCCGGTCCGGCCAGCAGTGCAGCCGCCAGCAGCAGCACCCCGGCCACGGCATAGGACGGGAACACGATCCTGTCGGGGAGCAGGTGTTCCCGGATGTCGACGACGGTGAGCCGGACGGCCATCACGGCGAAATAGGCGCAGGCAGCAAGCACCAGCCAAAACGCCACAGGGGCGTCCCGCCACAGGCTGCCGAGTTCTCCGATCACCCCTCGGATGCTACTGGAATCCGCACCTCGGCCCCAGCGTCCGCGCTGTAGCTGTGGATATGTTGGGCAGCCGCCCGGATATGACAAGCCCGGCGGCGGTGCATCGGCTAGGCTTCGCGGATGACCGCCCTATCCACCATCTGGCCCCTCTTCGACCTGAAGCTGACCACGCCCCGGCTGGAGCTGCGCCCGGTCCTGGACCAGGACATCCCCGACGCCGTCGCTGCCGCGGCCAGCGGCATCCACGAACCCGGCCTGAACCCGTTCAGTACGCCCTGGACGGCACTGCCGGCCGACCAGCTGGGACCCAACATGGCCCGCTGGTACTGGCGCTGCCGGGCGGAGGCCACGCCGGAACACTGGACGCTGGTCCTGGGCGTCTGGCACGAGGGGGGCTTCATAGGCTGCCAGGACATCGGAGCCCGGGATTTCGCGTCCCTCCGCTCCGTCACGACCGGCTCCTGGCTCAAGCAGTCCGCGCAGGGCCGCGGCCTGGGCAGGGAGATGCGCGCCGCCGTCGTGCTTTACGCCTTCGACTGGCTGGGCGCGGAAGTGGCCGAATCGGAGGCGGCCGCGTGGAATGGCCCCTCCCTGGGCGTCTCGCGTGCCCTCGGCTATGAGCTCAACGGCACATCGCGCAAGGAGTGGGGCGGCGTTGTCGAGAACCTCCAGCACGTCCGGGTCACGCCGGAGACGTTCCGGCGGCCGGACTGGCCGCTGCAGGTCCGGGGACACGATGCAGCGGCCAGCCTGCTGAAGGCCGCCCCGCCTTCCGGCAGTTAGCCTTCCAGAAGTTCTGTCACCAGGGCGGCGATGGGCGAGCGTTCGGACCGGGTGAGTGTCACGTGGCCGAAGAGCGGGTGGCCTTTCAGGGTTTCGACGACGGCGGCGATTCCGTCATGGCGGCCCACCCGGAGGTTGTCGCGCTGGGCGACGTCGTGGGTGAGGACGATCTTGGAGTTCTGGCCCATGCGGCTCATGACCGTGAGGAGGACGTTCTTCTCCAGTGACTGGGCCTCATCAACGATGACGAACGCGTCGTGGAGTGAGCGGCCGCGGATGTGGGTGAGCGGCATGACCTCCAGCATGCCCCGGTCCATGACCTCCTCCACCACTTCCTGGCTGACCAGCGCGCCCAGGGTGTCGAAGACCGCCTGCGCCCAAGGGTTCATCTTTTCGGATTCGGAACCGGGCAGGTAGCCCAGTTCCTGCCCGCCCACGGCGTAGAGGGGCCGGAACACGATGACCTTGCGGTGCTCACGGCGCTCCAGGACCGCTTCCAGGCCGGCGCAGAGTGCCAGGGCCGACTTTCCCGTGCCGGCACGCCCGCCGATGGACACGATACCCACGCTGGGGTCCATCAGCATGTCGATGGCCAGCCGCTGTTCCGCGGAGCGCCCGTGGAGGCCGAAGACGTCGCGGTCGCCCTTGACCAGGCGGACCTGCTTGTCCGCGCCCACCCGGCCCAGGGCCGAGCCCCGGTTGGAGAGGAGGACCAGCCCGGTATTCACGGGCATTTCGGCTGCGGCCGGGATGAAGACGGGTTCGTGGCCGTACAGGGTGGAGATTTCCTCTTCCGTGGCTTCGACTTCGGCCACGCCGGTCCAGCCGGAGTCCTTGACCAGCTCGTTGCGGTATTCGTCCGCGGCCAGGCCCATGGCGGAAGCCTTCACCCGCATGGGCAGGTCCTTGGAGACCACCGTGACGTTCCTGCCTTCATTGGCAAGGTTCTTGGCGACGGCAAGGATGCGGCTGTCGTTGTCCCCGCTGCGGAACCCCAGCGGAAGCACCTCCGCGGAAATGTGGTTCAGCTCCACCATGAGGGAACCGCCGTCCCCGATGGGAATGGGCTGGTTGAGGCCGCCGTGCTTGACGCGCAGGTCATCGAGGAGCCGAAGGGCCTTGCGGGCGAAGAATCCGAGTTCGGGGTCGTGCCGTTTGGCTTCGAGCTCAGTGATGACCACCACGGGGACGATGACTTCGTGTTCCGCGAAGCGCAGCAGGGCGTGGGGGTCGGACAGCAGAACGGAGGTATCGATCACGAACGTATGGATGACGGAGTCCCCTCCGGAAACGGCAAAACCGGCCGCAGCGTCTGGTGCTGCGCCGGATTCAGAAATGGCTCGCGTGGCGCGAGAGGTAGCTTTTCCTGCCTGGTCGGAAAGGACCGTGGACAGCGTTTCAGAAGTAGCCACATCGACTCCAGCCCCGGGCCCCAGCCCGGAATTGTTATTGGTGAGGCGGCTCGGCCACGAGGCCGGATCCGGCCTCCCATACAACCGGTGCGATGATTCGCTCCATGTACTGGCCTCCCCGATCAGCCGGCGGTTTTGCCTGCTGATGGGTATAACGTAAATCCATCCTCCGGAATTTCCGCATACATCCGACGGCGATTCTTCTGGCCGGCGCGTGAACGCGGGATGAACCCGGATCCGCCAGGGACTGGTCCGTCAGGAACCGAAGCGGCGCTGCCGCCCGGCGTAGTCCCGCAGGGCCCGCAGGAAGTCCACCTTCCGGAACGCAGGCCACAATGCTTCACAGAAGTAGAACTCGCTGTAGGCGCTTTGCCACATCAGGAAGCCGGAAAGCCGCTGCTCTCCGGAGGTGCGGATCACCAGGTCCGGATCCGGCTGGCCGCGCGTGTAAAGGAAACGCGAGATGTCCTCGACGGAGAGGCTGTCCGCCAGTTCAGAGATGTCCGCGCCGCGCGCCACTGCGTCGTGCAGCAGTTCCCGGACGGCGTCCACAATTTCCCGCCGCCCTCCGTAGCCCACGGCGACGTTCACCTGGATCTTCTCGTTGACCGGCGTCCGGGCCGTCAGTTTGTTCAGCCGCTCGGCCAGGTAGCCGGGAAGCAGCTCCGGAGCCCCCATGGCATGCACGGAAAGGTCCGCGTCCTCGTCCAGCCGGTCCAGGGTGTTGGCAATGATGCCCATGAGCAGGTCCAGTTCCTCGCTGGAGCGGTTCATGTTGTCCGTGGACAGCATGTAGAGCGTGACCACCTTGACGCCCAGCTCCTGGCACCAGCCGAGGAATTCGTGGATCTTGTCCGCGCCGGCCTGGTGGCCCTGGCTGGTGGGGGCATTAAACTGCTTGGCCCAGCGGCGGTTGCCGTCCACCATGACGCCGATGTGCCGGGGAATGCGGTCCCGCGGCAGGTCCCTGAGGAGCCGCCGCTCGTAGAAGCCGTAGAGGAACCCGGGCAACTCCACGCGTCCACTCACCTGACTTCCTTGCTGACGGTACTTTGCACATCCTAGGCTACCGTCCGCGGCGGCAGCCGCCGTCCATCGGCCCCGGGCCGACGGATGTAACACTTGTTACCAGTGAGTAACCTACCCGATCGTAGGTTACTCTGGGAGCATGACCAGCGACCCCTCGGATGCCCCGGGGCGGGGCCCCGCCCGCGGCGCAACGGACCACCACCGCCAGCCGGAAGCCACCGCCGTGGACGACGCCGCCGTCCGCCTCGCGGAACTGCTGATGATCAAGCCAATGTGGCGCGGCTGGATCCACACCATCGCCGCTCCCCTGGCGCTGGCTGCCGGGATCGTCCTCATTGCACTGGCTCCCACGGCGGACCGCAAGGTGACCTCGGCCATTTACGCCGCGACCGGCGTTCTGCTCTTTGGTGTCAGCGCCGTCTACCATCGCGGCAACTGGTCCCCGAAGGTGAAAATGGTCCTCAAGCGGCTGGACCACACGAACATCATGTTGGTTATCGCCGGCAGCTACACGCCGCTGGCCTGGACGCTGCTGGAGCGTCCGCAGGCCGTGCTGCTTCTCTGGGTTATCTGGGCCGGTGCGGTGCTCGGGGTACTGTTCCGGCTGCTCTGGACGGATGCACCGCGCTGGCTGTACGTCCCCATCTACATCGCACTGGGCTGTGGAGCCCTGGTCTACCTCCCGCAGTTCTTCCAGGCCAGCATCCCGGCCGCGGTCCTGATCTGCGTGGGCGGCGCGCTGTATATTACCGGCGCGGTGTTCTACGCCCTCAAGAAACCGAACTTCAGCTACCACCACTTCGGTTTCCATGAGCTCTTCCACGCGTTCACGGTGTTCGCGTTCACGGCCCACTACATCGCGATCACCATCGCTGTTCTCCGCTGACGACGGCGGACCGGCCTCCCTTTCGCGGCGGCGGCTACTCCGCCGGCCGGGCGGGGCCGGGAGTGTCCCGACCGTCAGCCCCGGGAGCCTGTGGAGCAGCCGGTCCGTCCGTCGTGTCCAGTCCGTCCTGCGCGTCAGCGGCAGCAACATCGGCGGCTGCAGCGGCCTCCATGCGTTCCTGCTCGGCCTGGGCGCGGTAGCGGACCCGGCGGATGCGGCGGACCATGTCCACGATTAGCAAGGTGGTGGCCACCACGAAGAACGCGGTCATGATGAATCCCCACAGTCCCGGGGTGATCTGGTCCTCTGAAATTCCTTCACGCAGCGTAGGCGTGGGCAGGGGTGTAGGGGTGGTGGCCAGGCCAAGGAGCAGAGAATGCACAGTGAAAACCTTCTGTGGATCGAGGGACGGCAGGAGCAGCACTGCACCGCGGGGCGGCCGTGTTCTACGCCAGATAGAACTTGCCTGCAGTGACTATCTTAGCCCGGCGAACAGGTCCTTTTCCGGGAGTTCGGACGCCACCCGGGACTTGATCAGCGAGTAGTCCTCCCAGGGCCACGCCCGGCGCTGCATCTCCGGCGAGACGGCGAAGAAGAAGCCCAGCGGGTCAACCTGGGTCCGGTGGGCGCGCAGGGCGTCGTCGCGCACTTCGAAGAAATCGCCGCAGTCGATCTGCGTGGTGGTGGGATGCCGGGCCGGCGGGGGCGTGTGCCCTTCTGCGTCAGATTCCAGCCAGGCCGCCAACCGCTCCGCATAGGGCGACTGCAGGCCGGCTTCCTCCAACGCAAAGTGGAGGGCCCGGAAGCGCTCCGGGCTGAAGGCGCGGTCGTAGTAAAGCTTGCTCGGTTCCCAAGGCCCGCCCGCCTCCGGGTAGCGCTCCGGATCCCCGGCCGCGTCGAACGCTTCGACAGCCACGCGGTGGGCCATGATGTGGTCCGGGTGCGGGTAACCGCCGTTCTCGTCATAGCTGAGGATGACGTGCGGTTTGAAGGACCGGACCAGGCGCACCAGGGGCGCGGCAGCCTGGCGCAGCGGCAGTGTGGCGAAGGATCCTGCGGGCAGCGGCGGGAGGGGGTCGCCTTCAGGAAGGCCGGAGTCCACGAACCCCAGCCACTGCTGCCGGATGCCCAGGATTCTGGCCGCCGTCTCCATTTCGAGGCGTCTGGCGCCGGCCATGTCCCGTTTGGGATGGGGTTCGCCCTCCACCGCCGGGTTCTGGATATCCCCGCGTGAACCGTCGGTGCAGGTGGCCACCATGACCTCCACGCCGGCGGCGGCATACATTGCCATCGTGGCAGCGCCCTTGCTGGACTCGTCGTCCGGGTGGGCGTGGACTGCGAGCAGCCGAAACGGTACCGGGGCGGTGCTGGACGCTGTCATGGGAGGACGGCTCCTTAATTCTTCTGCCGCGGCGTGTGGCTGCTGGCTGGTCGGGTCATACTGCGGGGCGGTCCGGACGGGCGCCATCCGCCGGGATGGGCACTAAACTGGACTGGTGACTTCCCCGGACCAGCAGGACCCTTCCGCGCCCGCACACACTAGCCTAGCCAATCGCTACGGTACCCAAAAGCGCAGCCTTCCCCCGCGTACCAAGCGCATCGTTGCCGGTGCAGCCCTTGCCGCCGGCATCGGCTTCATGGCCTGGGTCTCCACGTCCACCGCGGTCTCGGGGGTGACGTTCAAGGACATCGGGTACAGCACTGTGGACGCAACCCTGGCCGAGGTCGATTTCCAGGTCACCCGGGAGCCCGGCACTCCGGTTAAGTGCGCCGTGAAGGCGCTCGATTCCAAATACGCGGTAGTGGGATGGAAGGTGGTGGACGTTCCCGCTGCGGCCGCGGAAGGAGCGCCCGACGGCGGCCGGACAGTTGCGCAGCGGGTTACCGTCCGCACGGAGTCACTTTCCGTCTCCGGCGTGGTGGACGGCTGCTGGGAAGCGGATGAAGACGGCCACAGCATGTGACGTGCACCGCTTGCTTATTGGGTTTCGTCCAAGGGATTGACTACAATGAATCAATACCTTTACCCCGCTGAGCTGGTTGCTGTTCCACAAGTGGCCACCGTGGCGGGGTCTTTTGCATGTAGGACCATTAGAGGAGAAGTCCGTGTCTACCACCAACAGCGCAGCTGCAGCCTGGCTCACCCAGGAAGCTTTTGACCGCCTGAAGGCAGAGCTGGACCACCTTTCCGGCGCCGGCCGCGCGGAGATCGTCCAGAAGATCGAAGCCGCCCGGCAAGAGGGCGACCTCAAGGAAAATGGCGGGTACCACGCAGCCAAGGAAGAGCAGGGCAAGATCGAGGCCCGCATCCGCCAGCTCACGGTCCTGCTCCGCGACGCACACGTCGGCGAGTCCCCCGCCGATGACGGAATCGTGGAGCCCGGCATGATCGTCGTGGCCCGGATTGCCGGTGATGAGGAGACCTTCCTCCTGGGATCGCGCGAAATTGCCGGGGACTCGGACCTGGACGTCTTCAGTGAGAAGTCGCCGCTGGGTGCTGCCATCCTGGGCCACAAGGAAGGCGACACCCTCAGCTACACCGCGCCGAACGGCAAGGACATCAAGGTGGAGATCCTCTCCGCCAAGCCGTACACGGCATAGTCACTGCCAGCACCGACTGGTGCCGGCCGCCCAAAGGGTGGCCGGCACCTGGCGTTTAAGGGCAGCCGCCTCCGGCGTTCAGGCCGCGTTGAAGGCAGGTCATGCCCGTTCCCTTGCGCCGAAGCGCCGGCGCAGGAGCACGGCGGCCACCACGCCGCCCGCGGCGCCGCCCAAATGCGCCTGCCAGGAAATCTGGCCGCCCATGAGGGGCAGCACTCCCAGCAGGATGCCGCCGTACCCCATAAAGAGCACCACTGCCAGCAGGATCTGCCGCCAGCTGCGGTTCAGGAAGCCGCGGACCAGCAGGAAGGCGAACAGGCCAAACACCAGCCCTGAGGAGCCGACCGTGATGCCGCCGGCCCCGATCAGCCAGACTGTGAGTCCGGAGCCCAGCCAGCTGGCGGCCAGTGCGGTAAGGAACACGCGAAGGCCGGAAAGGAACACCAGGAACCCAAACACCACCAGCGGGAGGCTGTTGGAGAGCAGGTGGCTCAGGTTCGCGTGCAGGAGTGGAAAGGTGAAGATGTCCAGCAGCCCGTCCGCACTGCGCGGCCGAAGCCCGAAGGTCCGGTTCAGCGAGCGCAACATCAGCAGATTGAGGACTTCGATGGCGAACAGCAGGGCCACGAAGCCGCCCAGCACCAGCAGCCCGCCCCTGGCACGCCCCGCCAGCACCCGCCGCTGGCTTGGCTGCCCGTTACCTGCCGGCAGGACCATGGCGTGCTAGTGGACCACGATCGGCTGGAAGCCTTCGGCGCGCAAAGCACTGAGGACCTGTTCGCCGTGCTGGTGGCCCTTGGTCTCCAGGTTCACGGTGATGGAGACGTCGCCCATGCTGATGGAACCTCCGACCCGGGTGTGGTCCAACCCGGTGACGTTGGCATCGTTTTCGGCAATGATCCGGGCGATGGTGGCCAGCGAACCGGGCCGGTCATCGAGCATCATCCGCACGGTCATGTACCGGCCGGCAGCCGATAGGCCGCGCTGGATGACTTTGAGCATCAGCATGGGGTCGATATTGCCGCCGGAGAGAACCACAGCGGTGGTTCCGGGGTTTTCGATCTTGCCGTCCATGAGGGCGGCGACACCCACGGCGCCTGCCGGTTCCACCACCATCTTGGCCCGCTCCAGCAGGAAGATCAGGGCGCGCGCCAGGGAATCCTCGCTGACCGTGACAACGTCGTCCACGAGTTCGCGGATGATGCTGAACGGCAGCTGTCCCGGGCGCCCCACGGCGATGCCGTCAGCCATGGTGGAGACCTTTTTCAGCGGCACCAGGGCATCGGCAGCGAGCGACGGCGGGTAGGCGGCTGCGTTTTCCGCCTGGACTCCGATGATCCTGATCTCCCGGCCCAGTTCCTTGGCGCGCGCCTTCACCGCCACGGCAACGCCGGCCAGGAGGCCTCCGCCGCCCACGCCCATCAGGATGGTGTCGACATTGGGTACCTGCTCCAGGATTTCCAGGCCGAGGGTTCCCTGGCCCGCCACCACATCAACGTTATCGAAGGGATGCACGAACACCATTCCCGTCTCGTTGCTGTACCGCTGGGCCTCGGCGAGCGCCTCGTCCACGTTGTGCCCGTGCAGGATGACCTCGGCGCCGTGGCTTCGGGTGGCCGCGAGCTTGGGCAGGGCAACTCCCAGCGGCATGTAGATGCGGGCTTTGATTCCCAACGCTTTTGCCGCCACGGCCACGCCCTGGGCGTGGTTCCCTGCGGAGGCCGCCACCACGCCGCGCTTCTTTTCTTCGGCCGAGAGCCGTGCCATCCGGACATAGGCGCCGCGGACCTTGAAGGAACCGGCGCGCTGCAGGTTCTCGCACTTGAAGAAGACTTCCCCGCCCGCCATCGCTCCCAGCGCGCGGGAAGACTCCACGGGAGTCCGCGCAATAATCCCGTCAAGCAGCTTCTGCGCCGCAAGGACATCGTCCAGGGTGACGGGAAGGGTTTCCAGGATGTTCACGGACTCATTCTCCTCTGGTTCGGCCCCGGCGCCCGCATCCCCAGAGGCTGCGGGCAGCAAGGATTTTCGCTGCTGTGCCGGCTGCCTGTGCGCGTTGTTCGCACCGCGGCGGTCCCCGATGCCGGCAGCGCCCTAAGGGAGGTCCGGCGGTTCAACGTCCTTGACGGTGGCGTTCCCCCCGGCTGCGGCCGGCATTGGCGCTCCGGGCAATGCCGGCACTTGTTCATGTTCCCACGTTCTCGCCGCGATGTAGCGAACCGCCGAGTTTGCTACGGCGAGGACGGGAACCGAGAACAAGGCGCCGGGTATCCCGGCCAGGTATGAACCTGCGGCAACGGAGAGGATCACGGCTACCGGATGGAGGGAGACGGCTTTGCCCATGATGAGCGGCTGCAGGATGTGGCTTTCCAGCTGCTGGACCAGCAGGACAATGCCCAGCATGACGAGTGCATTGACGAGTCCGTTGGCAACCAGCGCCAGCAGCACGGCAATGGCGCCGGTCACCAGGGCGCCGACGATGGGGATAAAGGAACCGATGAACACCAGGACACTCAGCGGGAGTGCCAGCGGCACGCCGATGATGGCTGCGCCTGCCCCGATTCCCACGGCGTCCACGAAGGCAACGAACATCTGGATGCGCGCGTAGCTCACCATGGACGCCCAGCCCTTGCGGCCGGCACCGAATGCCGCAGGCCGTGCCTTCCGGGGCAGCAGACGCACAATGAAGCCCCAAATCCTTTCGCCCTCCAGCAGGAAGAAGATCAGGATAAACAGGGCCAGGATCAGTCCGGCGGCGAAGTGCCCGGCGGTGCTGCCGAAGGAGAGGGCGCCGCTGAGGATGCTGCTGGTGTTGTCCTGAAGGGCCGTGCCGGCTTCCTTGAAGTACTGGTCCATCTGATCGGCGGTGAGGTGGAGTGGGCCCTCTGCGAGCCACTCCTGGATCTGCCTGATGCCGGTCAGGGCCTCGGACCAGAGTTCGCTGAACCCGGTGTACAGTTGGCGGCCGACCAGCGCCAGCGCCCCGCCAATGAGTCCCAGGAAGCCGACGACGGTGATCGCCACAGCCGCCCCGGCGGGCAGGCGGTTCTGCTTAAGCCAGCCGACGACGGGATTCAGCAGGCCCGCCAGCAGGGCAGCCACCATTACCGGAATGATGAGGAAGGTGACATGGCTCAACAGCCACACGAGGCCGCCGCCCACCAGCAGGATCAGGCCCAGGCGCCACGACCATGCGGCGGCGATGCGGATGCCGTAGGGAATGTCCGTCTCCAGGTCGCGGTCCCGCCGCGGAGGTGCCTGCGGTGCCGGCACGGGATGGTCCGGCGCGGGCGTTGCGGGCGTTACCGCATCGTCAGGGGGCGTCATAGCCTAATAATTCCCCAGCGGCCCCGGATTGTGAAACCGTCACGCGGCGCGGTAGTCGATGCCCCATTCCATGGCAAATGATTCGCCGGGCTCCAGCCAGCGGAGGCCCTCACCGGAGTTGAAGGCGTTCGCCGGACCTGTCATCGGTTCGAGGGCCACCGCCCGGCTCCGGCCGGGATAGGTGGGCGTCACGAACACGTGGACGTACCCGCAGGAACGGTCCTGCCAGAGACTGACCGTCCGCCCCTCCGGATCCGCCAGCACATGCCGTGCCCGTCCGTCGCGGAAATCCAGTCCGGTCAGTGCAACATCGATGTCGAGGGCGCCGATGGTCCTGCCGCCGCGGAAATCCACGTCTCCGGACACCGGCTCCTGGCTGCGCGGAATCTTCCGTTCATCCGCCACCAGTTGGGTGTCCGCCTGGACGGTGAGCACCAGGTCTTCGGCCGGAGCATCGCCGATGCGCAGGTAGGGGTGGGCGCCGAGGACGAACGGCGCCGCAGCGCCGCCGCCGTCGTTCAGCAGCGTCTGCCGGACCTCCAGTCCAAGCACTTCATTGATCCCGTAACGGACCTGGTGCCGGACCAGGAACGGGTATCCGTGCTGGGGAAAGATGGCGGCCTCGAGCGTGACGGAGTGTTCGGACTCGTCCACGAGCGTGTAGCCGGTGTTCCGCAGCAGGCCGTGGCTGGCGTTGTTCCGCGAAACTTCGGTGATGTCCAGCTGTTGTTTCTTGCCATCCAGATGCCACAAGCCGCCGTCAATCCGGTTGGCCCACGGTGCCAGGGTGATCCCGGCGGCGCCGGGTGGAATCTCGTGGTCGGCATATGTTTCCGTCAGGAGCGTCCCGCCCCGGCGGAATTCACGCAGCCCGGCGGCAAGCTCGGTCACCACGGCCACGGCATCGCCGCGCCGGAGTTCATACTGGCGGCCGGTCGCATAAGCCCGGACTTCGGGACCGGAAGGAACGGGCGCACTGGAAGACATCGTCATGTGCACCACCGTACCCGGCCCGGGCACCGGCCACGGAGCCGGATGTTAGTTTTTGTTAAAAACTATTCTTTTTTGATAGGGCGTGGGACACTCGATGCATGACCGTGATTACCGCCACCACGCTCTCGGACGGCCGGGAGCTTTTCTACTTTGACGACGCCGGAGCCAAGGGCCCCCGGGGAAGCGCCGACGGCGTGTGGGCCGCCGCAGCGGAGCCCGCCGGTGCGGCCGGAGGAGCCGCGGCCGCTGTGGACCGGCGCGCCCTGCCGCCCCGCGGCGAGCCCGGCGAGGTCCGCTACGACGCGCTCACGGATGAATGGGTCGCCGTCGCGGCGCACCGGCAGACCCGCACGCACCTGCCGCCTGCGGACCAATGCCCCATCTGCCCTACCACCCCCGGGAACGCGTCGGAAATCCCGGCGGCTGACTATGACGTCGTCGTGTTCGAAAACCGCTTCCCATCCCTTGGCCCGGCGCTTGGTCCCGTACCCGGCCACGCCGGGTGGGGAACCGCATTGCCGGCGTACGGCCGGTGCGAGGTGGTGTCCTTCACTCCGGAGCACACCGGCTCCTTTTCCGGGCTGGGCCACACGAGGGCGCGCACCGTGGTTGAAGCCTGGGCGCACCGCACAGCAGCACTAAGCGCGCTCCCCGGGATAAGGCAGGTGTTTCCGTTCGAAAACCGCGGCGCGGACATTGGCGTGACCCTGCACCACCCGCATGGCCAGATCTACGCCTATTCCTACGTGACCCCGCGCGCTGCCGCCATCGGGGCAGCTGCACGCCGCTACTACGAGGCGCAGGACGGACGCGGCACCCTGACCGGCTCCCTCCTGCGCTCTGAGCGCGAGGACGGCAGCCGGATGGTCCTGGAAGGCGAACACTTCAGCGCCTACGTGCCCTTTGCCGCTCGCTGGCCCCTGGAAATCCACCTGGTGCCGCACCGCCAGGTTCCCGACCTGGCCGCCCTGGACGGGAACGAGAAGGACGAACTGGCCCATCTGTACCTGGAACTGCTGCAGCGGGTGGATGCGCTTTACCCCACTCCTACGCCATACATTTCGGCGTGGCACCAGGCCCCGCTGGAGGCGGCGCACCGCAGCTCGGGCTACCTGCACCTGCAGCTCACCTCCCCGCGGAGGGCAGCCGACAAGCTGAAGTACCTGGCCGGTTCTGAAGCGGCCATGGGCGCTTTCATCAACGACACCACCCCCGAGGCTGTTGCCGGGCGCCTCCGCACCGTTACGGTGCAAGGGTCCCCCGCCGCGGCCGCACCAGCGCCCGGGACGGCGATTCCCGGACCAGCAGCACCCGAAGGAGCCCGCCTGTGAACGCCGCCCCTTTCCGCCCCGAAGAACTGGCCGCACGCTTCCAGCGTGAGTATGGCGCGGCGCCGGACGGAATCTGGCAGGCTCCCGGCCGGGTAAACCTGATCGGCGAGCACACCGACTACAACGAAGGCTTCGTCCTGCCGTTCGCCATCGACCGGACCGCGCGGGTTGCCGTAAGGGTCCGCGGGGACTTGCAGGTCCGGCTGCTGTCCACCTATGGGGACCAGGGGCCGGCAAGTGCCAACCTGAACCAGCTGGAACCCGAAAGCGCCAAGGGCTGGACCAAGTACCCCCTCGGGGTGCTCTGGGCGCTGCGCGAAGCAGGCATCACGGTGCCCGGCATCGACCTGCTGCTGGACTCGGACGTCCCGCCGGGGGCCGGCCTCTCCTCCTCCCACGCCATCGAATGCGCCGTGATTTCCGCGCTGAATGACCTCACCAGCGCGGGCCTGACTGCGCAGGACATGGTTCTGGCCACGCAGCGGGCGGAAAACGGCTTCGTGGGCGCACCCACCGGGATCATGGACCAGTCGGCCTCGCTGCGGGGCGCCGAAGGCCATGCCGTTTTCCTCGACTGCCGGGACCAGAACGCTACGCTGGTTCCGTTCGAGACCGGCCCCGCCGGCCTGGTCCTCCTGGTGATTGACACCAAGGTTTCGCATTCCCACGCCGACGGCGGCTACGCGTCCCGGCGCGCGTCATGCCAGCTGGGAGCGGAGGTTCTCGGGGTTGGTGCCCTGCGTGACGTGCAAGTGGGCGACCTCCCCGAAGCGAGCGGACTCCTGGACGAAACCACCTTCCGCCGCGTCCGCCACGTCGTCACCGAGAATGACCGCGTCCTGCAGACGGTGGAGCGGCTTGAGGCGGAAGGCCCGTCAGCCATCGGGCTGCTGCTGGATGCCAGCCACGCCTCCATGCGGGACGACTTCGAGATCTCCTGCCCGGAGCTGGATCTCGCCGTCGAAACCGCCCGGGCCCACGGAGCCATCGGCGCCCGGATGACCGGCGGCGGGTTCGGAGGGGCGGCCATAGCCCTCACGCCGGTGGAGGCAGAGCCAGAGGTACGTTCCGCCGTCGTACGCGCCTTCGCGAGGGCAGGATACAGGGAACCCGGGATCTTCACCGTGTCCCCCGCCCCCGGCGCCCGGCGGATCGCCTAGCCCCGGACGCGGGCAGGGCCCCGCCACACTGGCGGGGCCCTGCTCATGCGTACGTACGACGGCGTTAACCGACCGCCGCCTAATCGTCGCCGCGGAGGATGGCCAGCAGGCGGATGATCTCGACGTAGAGCCAGACGAGCGTCACCGTCAGGCCGAACGCAGCCGTCCAGGAGAAGCGCTGCGGAGCGCCGCTGCGGACGCCGGCTTCAATGCTGGTGAAGTCCATGATCAGGGAGAAGGCGGCCAGGCCGATGGCCAGCAGGCCAATGAAGACGCCAAGCGGGATACCGAAGATCTCTACGCTGGTGCGCAGTCCGAACGGCTCCTGGACAGCCCCGGTGAGCATCATGACCATGTTGACCAGCGCGAATACCGCGTAACCAATGATCGCAATCATAAAGAAGCGCATGGCCTTGGGCGTGGCGCGGACCTTGCCGCTCTTAAACAGCACGAGGGTCACGGCGAACACGGACAGGGTGCCAATGACAGCCTGCAGGCCGACGCCGGGGAACTGCGCGTCGAGGATGCGGGTCAGGCCGCCAAGGAAAAGTCCCTCGAGCGCTGCGTAGGCAAGGATCAGCGCCGGGGACGGTTGCTTCTTGAACGTATTGACCAGGGCCAGGACGAAACCGCCCAGCGCGCCGGCCACCATGAGCAGCGAGGCGAGGCCCATGCCGACCACCATGGTCACAGCCGCGCCGGCGATGACCATGCCCAGGCAGGCGGCGGTCTTGACGATGACATCGTCGAAAGTCATCCGCCCGGTGTCCGCGGGGCCCGCGGCCGGCTGGTTGTACATGTCCCGCAACTGCTGGTCCGTCATGTCCGGCCGGGTGTTCCAGCCCTGCTGCTGTCCGTAGGGAGCCTGGCCATAAGGCTGCTGCCCGTATGGCGCCTGGCCGTAGCTCGGCTGGCCATACGGCGAGTGGCCGTAGGGTGCAGGCGGTGCCTGGGTCGCTCCACGGAAACTCTTTCCGTTGAAGATCGGGTTGCCGCCAAGTGCCATTGCGGAATTCCTCCATTAGGGATGTCAGTGAAACCTTAAGGTTTACGGTACCAATTACCACGCGGGTGTGGTGCGTAAAGTTCCCGGACGCCGCGGGCGCAACCCAACCGTAACCAACCGACTGTTTAGAAATACCGTGGCTCAACATTTGTTTATTTAGACCGGCTACATCAAGGTGTGACTGTGGCTTCACAGTTGTTATCCGATCGCTACCTTCGCTGCGCCAATCGGGGCGTTTCAGCCCGTCAGGCGGCTGTAGCATAAACCCCAACAGGGTGACGCAACTCACAACCGTGGGTGGCGTGTGACCTTTTGGCGCCTGCCAGCCCTGTATCCGTTCGCAATGGCTTGCAATGGTGCAGCCTAGACCGCCCCCAAGTGGAGGTTTTTCAATTTGAGAAGTACACCCCAAGGCCCACCGGCCGCAGGACGCCTCGGTTTGCTCAGATTATGGGGAGCCGTGAGCGCTGCCATTCTGGCCCTCCTTCTGGTGGCAGCGCCGGCCTCCCAGGCCACTTCCCCCTCACCGACACCATCCCCGTCGAACCAAACCTTCCAGAACAACATCAGCGGATTCCTCCGCGATGATGCCCGCGCTCCGCTGGCGGACGTGACCATTACGGCGAAGAGTGGCGACTTCACCGGCACGGCCAAGTCCTCTGCCAACGGCTCGTGGAGCATCGGCGTGCCCGAGCAGGGTACCTACACAGTGGAGTTGGACGAGTCCACGCTCCCCGAAGGAATCAAGCTCGCGGACGGCCAGGAAAACCCGCGTGATGTGACATTCAGCCAGACGTCCAACCTGTCCGTGATCTTTGCCTTCGGCAAGGGCATCGTGGTCCAGGAACAGGACTTCGGCCAGAACCTGCTCAACCGCCTGGTCGCAGGCCTCAGCTTCGGCCTGCTGCTGGCCCTTGCAGCCGTCGGGCTGTCGCTGATCTTCGGCACCACCGGGCTGACCAACTTTGCCCACGGTGAAATGGTCACCCTGGGCGCGGTGCTGGTCTTCGCTTTCAACGCCCTGGGGCTCCCCTTCTGGCTCGCGGTGGTCCTCTCCCTGTTGGGCGGCGCACTCTTCGGCTATGCGCAGGACCGTGGCCTCTGGCGGCCCCTGCGCCGCCGCGGCACCGGTTTGGTTCCCATGATGATCGTGAGCATCGGCCTGGCCCTCGCTGTCCGCTACGTCATCCAGTTCTACTTCGGGGGCGCCACGCAACAGCTCCCGTACGCGCAGAGCCCCGAGGTCCAGATCGGCCCGGTATCCCTCTCCCCGAACAACCTGTGGTCGCTGGTTATCAGTGCCGTGGTGATCGGTCTGCTGGGAATCGTGCTGCTCAAGACCCGCCTGGGCAAGGCCACCCGCGCCGTGGCCGACAACCCGGCACTCGCTGCCGCTTCCGGCATCGATGTGGACGCGGTCATCCGCCTCGTGTGGATCACCGGCGGCATGCTCGCCTCCCTCGGCGGCATCCTCTGGGCCTACTACCGGCCCGGCGTCACTTTCGACATGGGCTCGGCCATCCTGCTGCTGATCTTCGCCGGCGTTACCCTCGGCGGCCTGGGCACCGTGTTTGGCGCCCTGATCGGTTCCATCATCGTGGGTATCTTCGTTGAGCTGACCACCGTGTTCGGCCTCGCAGCAGACCTTAAATACGTGGGAGCACTTTTCATCATGATCGTTGTCCTCTTGTTCCGGCCCCAGGGCATCCTGGGCCGACGCGAGCGCGTGGGTTAGGAGAGAACCATGGACTTTGGATTCATTCTTGCCAGCGCCGCCGGCGAAATTTTCAGCCCCACGACTGCGGCCTACGCGCTTGCCGCACTGGGCCTCGCCGTCCACTTCGGCTACTCCGGCCTGCTGAACTTCGGCCAGGCCGGCTTCATGGCGGTGGGAGCCTACGGGTTCGCCATCTCCACCCTGACCTTCGGCGTCCCGTTCTTCGTGGGACTGCTGATCGCCATAATCGCCGCCGCCGTCTTCGCGCTGCTGCTGGGTATTCCCACCCTGCGCCTGCGGGCGGACTACCTCGCCATCGTCACCATTGCCGCTGCGGAAATAGTCCGGTACATCGTCACCACCAACCAGCTGACGTCCGTGACCGGTTCGGCCAACGGCCTGGCGGCGTTCGAGGGCGGGTTCTACGCAATGAACCCGTTCCCGGACGGCGACTACTTCGGCATGAACAACCGTGACTTCTTCATCCGCGTGGTGGGCTGGGCACTCGTTGCCGTGTGCTGCCTGCTGGTATGGCTGCTGATGCGCAGCCCGTGGGGCCGCGTCCTCAAGGGCATCCGCGAAGACGAAAACGCCGTCCGCTCGCTGGGTAAGAACGTCTACGCCTACAAGATGCAGGCGCTGATCATCGGTGGCGTGCTGGGCGCACTTGCCGGCATGATCTTCACCCTTCCCCGCGGAGCGGTGCAGCCGGCCAACTACGGCACCGAACTGACGTTCTTCCTCTACACCTGCCTGCTCCTTGGCGGGCTGGGCACGGTCCTTGGACCCGTCGTCGGCGCCATGATCTTCTGGGTTGTCCTGTCCCTGACCCAGGGCGTCCTCTATGGCCTGATCGAATCAGGTGCCATCACCTGGCTGAACACCGTCCAGGCCGGGCAGCTGCGCTACATCCTGGTGGGTGTGGCCCTGATGCTGCTGATGATTTTCCGGCCCCAGGGTGTCTTTGGAAACAAGAAGGAGCTGGCGTTCGCATGAGCATGCACAGCGAAGAACCCACATCGGCGTCCGGCGCCCAGCCGGACTACATGACTGACGCACGGCCCATTGCGGCCGGCGAAACCGGTCCGGGATGTAAGAAACGCGATCCCATCGTGGTTGCGGAGAACGTAACCCGCAGCTTTGGCGGCATTAATGCGGTGGACGTCGATTACCTCGAGATCCCCCGCCATAAGATCACCGCGCTGATCGGGCCCAACGGTGCCGGAAAGACCACGCTGTTTAACCTGCTGACAGGCTTCGACACGCCCAACACGGGCAAGTGGCAGTTCGAAGGCAAGAGCCTGGCGGGCGTTTCCCCGTACAAGGTGGCACGGATGGGCATGGTCCGCACGTTCCAGCTCACCAAGGTGATGGGCAAGCTGACGGTCATGGAAAACATGCGCCTGGGTGCCTCGAACCAGCCCGGGGAGAAGCTGTACAAGGCCCTGTTCAAGGGAATCTGGGGCGGCCGGGAGAAGCAGATCACGGAGGAAGCCAACGTCCTGCTGGAGAAGTTCAAGCTGGATGCCAAGAAGGACGACTACGCTGCCTCCCTCTCCGGCGGCCAGCGCAAGCTCCTGGAAATGGCCCGTTCCCTCATGGTCCGGCCCAAGCTGGTCATGCTGGACGAGCCCATGGCCGGCGTGAATCCGGCACTGACCCAGTCCCTGCTGGACCACATCAAGAACCTGAAGGCCGAAGGCATGACGGTGCTGTTCGTGGAGCATGACATGCACATGGTGCGGCACATCGCCGACTGGGTAGTGGTCATGGCGGAAGGCAAGGTGGTGGCAGAGGGCCCGCCTGGCGAGGTCATGAAGAACCCCGCCGTGATCGACGCCTACCTTGGCGCGCACCATGACGTGGACCTTGGCGACACCGAGGGCATCAAGGAACTCGCGGCCGAACTGGTGGCTGACGAGGAATCCATCGTGGGCACGGAGAACGCAGGCATCATCGCCGTGGATGTCGTTGAGGCGGAAACCGACGCAGCACCGGAAGAACGGGGCGCGCAGGACCATCCCCGCGGACGGCACGGAAGCACGGAAACGGGCCGGACAGAGAAGGACAGCCAATGAGCAGCACCAGCGCGGCACCAGCCGCACACCCCGTCAACGACGGCGACTCGGTAGTCAAGGTCACGGACCTCGTGGCCGGCTACCTGCCCGGCGTGAACATCCTCAACGGCTGCAGCATCGAAGCCCGCAAGGGTGAGCTGATCGGCATCATCGGCCCCAACGGCGCCGGCAAGTCTACGCTGCTGAAGGCCATGTTCGGCCTGGTCAAGGTCCACTCCGGCACTGTTGTGGTGCGGGGCCAGGACATCACCGGGCTGAAGGCCAACAAGCTGGTCACCCGCGGTGTCGGTTTCGTTCCGCAGACCAACAACGTCTTTGCCACGCTGTCCATCGAGGAAAACCTGCAGATGGGCATGTTCCAGCGGCCCAAGGACTTCGCCGAGCGCTTCGACTTCGTCACGGGCCTGTTCCCCGAGCTGGGCAAGCGACGCGCGCAGCGCGCCGGATCGCTCTCCGGCGGTGAACGGCAGATGGTTGCCATGGGGCGCGCCCTGATGATGGACCCGGCGGTGCTGCTGCTGGATGAACCCTCCGCAGGCCTCTCCCCCGTCAAGCAGGACGAGACGTTCCTTCGGGTTCACGAGATCAACCGGGCAGGCGTCTCGGTGATCATGGTGGAACAGAACGCCCGCCGCTGCCTGCAGATCTGTGACCGCGCCTACGTCCTGGACCAGGGCAAGGACGCTTACACGGGAACCGGCCGCGAACTCATGAAGGATCCCAAGGTCATCCAGCTGTACCTGGGCACCCTGGCCGACACTGTCGACTAGGAACCGCTCTCCAAGGGCTCCAGGGCCCGCAGAAGGGGCCGTCACCGCAAGGTGGCGGCCCCTTCTGCATGCCTGCGGTGCAGGCCGGCACGCCAGCAGGGCGGGGAGCCAGGGCAGGCAGCCCGGCCAGCGGCAGGCGATGCCGGCAGGCAATCCTTCGGCAAGGCGGCCTCAATTCAGCAGGCGGCTTGGCGGCGGACAGCAAAAGACCCCCGCCCGGTGTGAACTGGTCACTGGGCGGGGGCCTTTCGGTCGGTCAGGAAGCGGCTTAGAGCTTGCCGAACTCTTCCTTCACTGCGGAGTACGTGTTGTCATCCTGGTACTCGTAGATGCCGATGTACGCCTCCGTGGGGTCACCCGCGTCGGAGAACGTTACGGGGCCGGACTGGCCGTCGTAGTCGATGTCCTTTCCGTCGCGGAGGAGCGTGACACAGCCTGCGTAGGAGGTGCACTTCTCGCCGCCTTCGGAAACTTCCTTGAGCTTGGCGGCGATGTCTACGCCCTTGGTGCTCTTGGCGGCTTCCGAAGCCAGTGCGATCAGGTTGACGGCGTCGTAGGACTCGCCGGCGTAGCTGTAGTCCTTCAGTGCGGGATCGATCGCCAGCAGCTTCTTCTTGAAGTCCTCCTTGGCGAAGGTACCGGGGATGGTGCCCTGCGCGCCCTTCAGGGTGCCTGCCTTGAAGTCCTTGCTGTAATCGGACGTGTTGCCGTCCACCATGAACAGCTGCGTGGGCTTGACGCCCTTGCCGGTGATCAGCGGAACGATGCTCTTGGCCTGGTCGAAGGTGATCAGGGCAATGGCGTCCGGCTTGGCGGCGAGGACCTTGTCCACCTGGCTGCTGAACTGGGTGTCGCCTTCGTTGAAGAGTTCTTCGGCCACAACCTTGCCGCCGGCGGACTCGAAAGCCGACTTGATGTTCTTGGCCAGGCCCGTGCCGTAAGCATCGTTGAGGACGATCAGTCCAACCGTCTGGGCACCACACGTTGCCATGTAGTTGCCCAGGACCTTGCCCTGCAGCACGTCGGACGGGGCAGTACGCCAGTACAGGCCCTTGTCATCCCAAGTGGTGAAGTCCGGAGACGTGTTGGCCGGGGAGAACTGGATGACGCCCGCGCCGGTGATCTGGTTGATGACCGTCTTGGACACACCCGAGGATGCGGCGCCGATGATGGCGCTCACGCCCTGGCCCAGCAGCGCTGAGGTGGACTGGGTGGCGATGTCCGTCTTGGTATCGCCGGAGTCGCGGTGGACCACTTGAATGGGCTTGCCCAGTACGCCGCCGGCCTTGTTGACTTCATCGACACCAAGGTTGACGCCGGCAATTTCGGGCGGGCCCAGGAAGGCCAGGGAGCCCGTGGTGGGCAGCAGTGACCCGATCTTCAAAGGCTTATCGGTGGTGGTGCTGGAGGGCGGAACCGATCCGGGCGCCGGAGCCTGGCTCGCTGCCGCGCCGCCGGTGCCTTCAGGTGCGGGGCAGGCGATGCCGGCCGCAGCTTCGGAGGCGGTCTCGGACGCCGTGGGTGTGGACGAACCGCCGCAAGCCGTTGCCATAAAGGCAACGCCGATGCCAAGCGCTGTCAGCTTGGCAACGCGGGTTCCCGCCTGGGGAAATAATGTCATGAACTAGCTCCTCGATCTAAAGGTGCGAACGGCCTTTGACGCGAAAAATCAGGTATTCCTGATCAGGTTCAAGCTAATGTAATTTCCCGCCGAAAATAAGTGATTGAGGTCACATCCTTATAACAGTCGTTGCCTATGCGGAATTAAAGGCCGGAAGCCGCCCGCTGAACGGACGGCTTCCTCTTCCCGGCGCGCTTTTCCGGGCATTTTTCGCGCTTGTACCCCAGGTGGGACTCGAACCCACAACACGCGGATTTTAAGTCCGATGCCTCTGCCAATTGGGCTACTGGGGCGCCGCAACAATGGTATCCCGTCACAGCCCGCCGACCGGATCAGCCAGGCGGGGGCTCCGGCCTGCGGTTCCTGGACGAGAGTGCGGCCAACTCCTGCAGGGCGCGCGGCGCCTGCGCGACGGGAACCAGCAGGTGGTCGTGGTGGAACCCGGCCAGCACGTTGCAGCTGATCCCCGCCTCCGTAAGCGCCCTGCTGACGGCGGCGGTAAGGCCAACGGCCTCCAGCGCGGAATGGACCTCCAGGGTGATCCAGGCGGCCACGAAGTCGTAGCTGAGCCCTTCCGCGTCCGCGACGGACCGCGGAAGGACCACAGTCAGGCCCTCGGCCTCGCGGACGGCGGCCTCAATGCCGGGCGTCAGGGGCCGGCCGTGGGGCCACAGGACGTACACAAACTCACCATGGCGCTGCATTGGCCGCATGCCTGCCAGCAGGGCCTGCAGGTTCATTTCGCCGCTCATGGGGACAGTCTAGGCCGCAGGACGCGGCAGCGGGCGCTGCGGGAACGCACGACGGCGGCCGTCCCCCGAAAGGGACGGCCGCCGTCGTGCGTCAAAAGGGAGGCGGGCTACTTGGCGTTGGCCGGCGCCGATTCCTTGGCCTCCGGCACGGCTGCAGCCGGAGCGGGGGCCGCCGCCGGCCTGGGAGCCGGGGTGGCAGCGGCCACGAAGGCACCCCGCGGGTTGTCCAGGTCCATCAGCTGCGTAGTGTCGCGGCCGGCGAAGAAGGCGATGATCCAGTTCAGGACCACGCGGAACTTGCGCTCGAACGTGGGCATCGCCATGCCGTGGTAGCCACGGTGGGCCAACCAGGCCAGCGGGCCCTTGAGCCCGATGCGGCCCAGGAGGTTGATGTTGGCGACACCCTTCCATTCGCCGAAGCCGGCCACTGCGCCAAGGTTCTTGTGCTTGTAGTCCTTCATCGGCTTGTCCCAGCGGGATGCCCACAGGTTCTTGGCAAGGCGCTTGGCCTGGCGCAGCGCATGCTGGGCGTTGGGAACGCAGGTGCCGTCCGGGAGGCCCTTGCCCGTGAGGTCGGGAACGGCGGCAATGTCGCCGGCCGCCCAGGCGTTCTCCACGATGCCTTCATCGCCGCCGATGCGCAGGTCCGGAAGGACGCGGACGCGGCCGCGGGGCTCCAGCGGGAAGTCGGTGGAACGGACCATCGGGTTGGCCTGCACGCCGGCAGTCCAGACGAGGGTGTCCGCTTCGAATTCCTGCGCGGGGGTCTTGTCCGGCAGGTTGATGAGCTTGAGGGAGCCCTCGGCGCTGTCCAGGGAGGTGTTCAGCAGCACCTCGATGCCGCGGCTGCGCAGGTGCTCCACCACCCAGTCGGCCTGGGAAGCGGTGACCTCAGGCATGATGCGGCCCATGGCCTCGACCAGTACGAAACGGACTTCATCCTGCTTGATGCGGGGGTTGTTGCGGACCGCGGCGCGGGCCAGGTCCTCCATCTCGGTGATGCACTCGATGCCGGCGAAGCCGCCACCTACCACCACGAAGGTGAGCGCCTTGGCGCGCGCGGCGGCGTCGGTCATGGTGGACGCAACCTCAATGCGCTCCAGCACCTTGTTGCGCAGCGCAACGGCTTCCTCGATGGTCTTCAGGCCAATGCCCTTGTCCGCGAGGCCCTTGATGGGGAAGGTACGGGTGATGGCGCCGGCTGCGAGGACGACGTCGAAGTACGGAACCTCGAAGTGCCCGCCGCCGTCAGCGGGGGCCACGACGGCGGTGCGGTTCGCGTGGTCGATCGAGGTCACGCGGCCCTGGATCAGTTCGGTCTGCTTGAGGTGCTGGCGGTGGGAGACCACGGCGTGGCGGGCCTCGATGTTGCCGCCTGCAACCTCGGGGAGGAAGGGCTGGTAGGTCATGTAGGGCAGTGGATCCACGAGGGTGACGATGCCACCGGCATTCGCGATCTTCTTCTGCAGTTTGAGTGCTACGTACAGGCCGACGTACCCGCCGCCTACGACGAGTACCCTGGGACGGTCCTGGAGCTCTGGGGTGGTTGCCATGCGTCTAACGATACAGCAGTTTGTGAAAATCTTCACTAGCGTGCGTCGCGCCTGGGACAGGGCCGGGACCACCTACGGTTTGCCCGGTGAATCCACCTTCTCCACGGCTCCGGTCAAAGGTTCCTCGCGCGCCAGCGACGGGTCCCTGGCCGCGCGGCGGAGCTGGACGGCCGCTGCCGCGATGATCGCCGCGAACAGCACCGAAAAACCGATTACGACGGCGGCGCCCACGGCCGAGTCCCGCGGCGAGGGTGCCTTGGCGGCAGGCACCGTCGCCTCAGGCAGGGTGGGGACGGCGCTGGGCACTTCGGCGGTGGGCAGCGGGACGGGTGTGGAAAGATTGCCCCGCCGGTGTACCCGGATCCACTCGGCGATGCTTCCCAGCGGGTTGGCAGAAACCTCGGGAACGTCATCCTTCAGTGCCGCGGCCGCGTCCAGCACGCCAAAGCCATAGAGCGGGTCCTTGCCGGCCGGGCCGGCGTCGTCGGCAGTGGAAACGATCCTGTTGATGACCTGCTCCGCGCTCATCTCCGGCCACTTGGACCTGATGAGGGCGGCCACTCCGGCCACCATGGGAGCGGAGCCGGAGGTGCCGGCCCATTCAGCGTAGTCACCGCCCGGGACTCCGCCCACCAAATCCTCCGCCGGAGCAGCCACGCCGATGCTGATCCCCTGTGAGGAGGCGTCCACGCTTGCGACACCCTTGCGGTCCACCCCGGCCACGGTCAGTACGCCCGGAATCGTGGCGGGCGCGCCCACCTGGATGTTTCCGCCCACGCGGTTTCCGGCCGCGGCCACGATGACCACGTCCTTCTGCTCGGCGTAAAGGAACGCTGCATCCCAGCTTTGCGGCCATTGCGGCGTGGTGCTGCCCAGCGAGATATTGATGACGGTGGCACCGTTGTCCACGGCCCAGCGCACGGCCTCCGGGATCTGGTCCTGGTCGCTCTTGCCCGACGGGTTGGGCGACCCCAGCCAGGTGGAGACCGACAGTATCTCGGCTTCAGGAGCAACCCCTGCCATGCCGTCCGGGCCGGTCGCGCCGGTGCTTTTCGGGACAGGGCTGGGCGAGGCATCCTTGGGCTGGTGGCCGCGCCCGGCAAGGATGGTGGCCACCAGCGTGCCGTGTTCCGGCTTGGCCCCGATGCTCTTCTGGCCGTTTGCGTCGCCGGAGCCGGACGCATCGAATCCGCCTGCCACAGCACCTTTGAGATCCGGATGCCTGGCGTCCACGCCGCTGTCGATCACAGCCACCTTCACCCCGGCGCCCTTGGACACATTCCAGGCCTCGGTGATGCCGGATTCCTTGAGCCAGTACTGCTTGTCCCGCCAGTCGTCCGCCTGTGCTGCCGGTGCGTTGATAACACCGGCGGCCACGAAGAGGCCGGACAGCAGCAGCACCGGCAGCGTTGCGGCCGCCTGGCCAAACGCGGCGGTCACGCCCTTGAAAGCTCCCATGGTTCAGCCGATGCTCAGCGCAATGCCGTCGAGAATGTCGTGCTCGCTGGCTGTTGCGGTGGTGATCCGGCCCCCGGTCAGGGCACCAAGCTGTTCCAGGATGCGCCGCCACACCAGTCCCCCGGCGCCGATAACGTCAACCCGGCCCGGATGCATGTAGGGCAGGGCGGCCCTGGCGGCGCGGGGCATCCGCAGCAGCTCCGCGGCAGCTTCCCGTACAGCGGCTATGGGGAGTTCGGCACCGTGGATGGCGTCCGGCGAGTATTCCGCCAGCCGCAGGGCGTGCGCGGTGATGGTGGTAACTGAGCCGGCAACGCCTACGACGGCGGTGGCCTGGTCCAGTGGGACGTCTTCGCGTGCGCGGGCAATGGCGGCGTCCACGTCGGCTTCCGCGGCGGCGATCTGTTCCGCGGTGGGCGGATCGCCGGCCAGGTGCCGCTCGGTCAGCCGCACGCAGCCGATGTCCACGGACTTCGCCGCGGTGACGCCGGCAGCGGTTCCCAGCACGAATTCCGTGCTGCCGCCACCGAGATCCACAACCAGGACCTGATGTCCGTCCAGGATGGGCAGCACGCTGCTGGCCCCGGCGAAGGACAGGGCGGCTTCCTCGGCCCCCGAGATCACCTCGGGCTCCACGCCCAGAAGATCACGGATGCCGTCCACGAAGACCTGCCGGTTGCGGGCGTCACGGCTTGCCGACGTTGCGGTGAAGCGGACTTTCTCCGCGCCGTGATCCTTGATCAGCTGCGCATAGGAGGCGGTGGCGGCGAAAGTACGCTCCAGCGCCTCGGGGGCAAGTTCGCCGGTGGCATCCACGCCCTGGCCCAGCCGGACCACCCGCATCTCGCGGACCACGTCGGTGAGGACTGGCGTGCCGCTGCTGCGGTCGATGTCCGCGATAAGCAGGCGGATGGAGTTGGTGCCGCAGTCGATCGCGGCAACGCGGGTCATTCGGCGGCTCCGCCGGGGCCGGCCGCTTTGCGGACCGGCGCGGGCCGGCCCACAATGTCCGGCAGTCCCTGGGGGCCGTGGCGGCTTAGGTCCCGGGAGGGGGCTTCGCCCGTGGTGTCCCAGGCGCCGTCGCAATAGCAGCGTTCTTTGCTCCACCATTCGCTGATGAGGTGCAGGGCTTCGTCGCCCAGCGGGTTTACGCCCGGGCCGGCAGCGAGTGAATGGCCCACCAGGACATGGAGGCATTTGACACGGGTGGGCATTCCGCCGGCGGAGATGCCGTCGATCTCTGGAACGTCTCCTGTGCCGCAGCGATCGCCGATGGCCTGCCGCGCGGCCAGGTAGGCGTCGTGGGCGGCGCGGTAGGCCGCTGACAGTTCCCCGTCTTCGGCAAGGCGTCCGTTCATCTCGTTCATGACGCCTGCGGCTTCGAGCCGCGACACTGCCGAGGTGATGACCGGGTGGGTCAGGTAAAAGGTGGTGGGGAACGGGGTCCCGTTGCCGAGCCGCGGTGCCGTAGCGGCCACGAGAGGGTTGCCGCAGACGCAGCGTGCCGGAATCTCCACCACATCCCGCACCGGCCGTCCGAGCTGCCGGCTCAGGACTTCAAGATCGCGTGCAGATGGTTGGCGGGAGTCTTCCCGGGCGGCTGCCGTGGTGGGTTCCATCGTCGCGGGCCGTCCTTCCTGTTGCGGTTCAGTCTGTGGCCGCGCGCCGGATGGACTCCCACAGGGAATCCACCCACGGCAGATCGGCGGGGTCTTGTGCTGCTGCTGCTCCGGGCTGGCTACTGCTTTCTCCGGCAGGCAGGTCGCTGCCGAAAACCCAGTAACCGGTTTCTCCCGGCATAACCATGTTAATGCGGTCGCGGGCCTGCTGTTTCACGTAGTTGGGGTCCTGCCACCGCGAAACCTGCCTGCGCAGGGCGTCGCCCTCGGCCTCGCGGGCCGCGATGTCCGCGTTCAGGGCCTCGATTTCGGCCCGTTTATCGAAGAACACCTTCACGGTGGGCGCCAGCATGATGGTGATCGCAATCATCACGACGGCGAGGGCCAGCATGCGTCCGGAGAACGCCTTGGCGGGCACGGGCTGCGTAACTTCCTCAGGCGGGGCGGGCTGCGTGGCACGGCTGCTGCCGCTGCTCCCCTCATGAGCCCTCTCCTGCGTCTCCTCCGGCGCTTTCCCTGCCCCGAAGTCTGCCCGGATGACGTCGGCGCCGTCCGGGGAGCCCCCGGCGGGACGGGCCGGGGCGACCTTGGGGACTTTGGGACGGCGGGTAGCCATGACACTCCTGAAACACGCGGCTGGAACACGCGGCCCTGCGGTGGCAGCCACAGGCCGGGCCGGAACTGGGTGGAACTCGTTGGCGGACGGGACTTGTTGGGCAGTGCTGCCGGAAAACGGCAACGGTGGCTATGGTCTTTCAACCATAGCCACCGTTGCGGTGCAGGTGCGGCTACTAGCCCTTGAAACGCGGGAAGGCGCTGCGGCCGGCGTAGCGTGCGGCGTCGTCGAGCTCTTCTTCGATGCGCAGCAGCTGGTTGTACTTGGCTACGCGCTCGGAGCGTGCCGGGGCGCCGGTCTTGATCTGGCCGGCGTTGGTGGCAACCGAGATGTCGGCGATGGTGGTGTCCTCGGTCTCGCCGGAGCGGTGCGAGGTGATGGTGGTGTAGCCGGCGCGCTGGGCCAGGCTGACGGCGTCGAGGGTTTCCGTGAGCGAGCCGATCTGGTTCACCTTGACCAGCAGGGAGTTGGCGGTCTTGGTGTCGATCCCGCGCTGCAGGATGGACGGGTTGGTGACGAAGAGGTCGTCACCCACCAGCTGGACCTTGTCGCCGATGGTGTCGGTGAGGGTCTTCCAGCCTTCCCAGTCGTTCTCGTCCAGCGGGTCCTCGATGGACACCAGCGGGTAGTCTGCCACGAGCCCGGCGTAGTAGGCGCTCATCTCGCTCGCGGACAGGGACTTGCCTTCGAACTGGTAGGCGCCGTCCTTGAAGAACTCGGAGGAGGCAACGTCCAGCGCCAGGGCGATGTCCTTGCCGGGGGTGTAGCCGGCGTTCTTGATGGCTTCCTGGATCAGGTCCAGTGCCGCACGGTTGGAGGGCAGGTTCGGGGCGAAGCCGCCCTCGTCGCCCAGGCCGGTGGACAGGCCCTTTTCCTTCAGGACGGACTTGAGGTTGTGGTAGACCTCAACGCCCCAGCGCAGGCCTTCGGAGAAGGTCTCGGCGCCGATGGGGGCGATCATGAATTCCTGGATGTCAACGTCGGAGTCCGCGTGCGATCCGCCGTTGAGGATGTTCATCAGGGGCACGGGCAGAACGTGCGCGTTGGGGCCGCCGAGGTACTTGTACAGCGGCAGGTCCGCGGAGGCGGCAGCGGCGTTGGCCACGGCCAGGGACACGCCCAGGATGGCGTTGGCGCCCAGCTTGCCCTTGTTGGGGGTGCCGTCCAGGTCCAGCATGGCCTGGTCGATGCTGCGCTGGTCGGTGGCGTCGAAGCCGGTGAGGGCCGGAGCGATCTGGTCGATGATGGCGTCAACGGCTTTCTGGACGCCCTTGCCGAGGTAGCGGCCCTTGTCGCCGTCGCGCAGTTCCACGGCTTCGTGCTCGCCGGTGGAGGCGCCGGAGGGGACGGCTGCGCGGCCGATCTGGCCGTCAGAGAGCAGGACCTCGACTTCTACGGTGGGGTTGCCGCGGGAATCGAGGATCTCGCGGGCGTGGATGGCATCGATAAGCGCCATGAATTTTGCTCCTTATGGGCGATTAACCAGGGGGACTGTGGCAGAAAAATTCGACGTCCTCGTCAGGGACCAGCGTAGTCGAGAGTGGTTCAGGTTACGGAAACCTATCCAGCCTCCGGACGTCATGATGGCGCGTGTCCGGCCTTCGCGGCGTCCTCCTGGTACCGCCGCACCGCCCCGCGCAGTGCACGCTCGGCATCCAGTCCGGCAGCCTGCGCCGAACGCACGACGCCGAACAGCAGCTCCCCGAGCGCTTCCTCCGTTGCGGGGGCAGGGGCTGCGGGCGGCAGCCCCAGGCCGGCGCGGGCGGCCCGGTCCAGCGACTTCTGTGCCCTGGCCAGGGCCGGCAGGGCGAGCGGAATACCGTCGAAGGGGCCGCGGCCGGCCGGCCGTTCGGCGCGTTTGACCGCGTCCCACTTCTGCTCGATCTCCGCCACGGTGGCCGGGAAGGTGTCCTGCAGTGAGCCGTCGGGGCGGAACACGTGAGGGTTGCGCCGGACCATTTTGGCATCCAGGCCGCGGGCCACGTCGTCGAACGTGAACGCGCCGCGTTCCTCCGCGAGGCGGGCATGCAGCACTACCTGGAGCAGGACGTCGCCCAGCTCCCCCCGGAGCTCGGCGTCGGGGTGTCCCGCCTCGATGGTCTCTGCCACCTCGTAGGCCTCCTCGAGGAGGTACTCCACCAGGGAGGCATGCGTCAGCGCGCCCATCCACGGGCAGTGCTCCCGCAGCCTGGCAATGACCGTCAGGAGCCTTTCGACGGGCGCTTCCTTAGCCAAGATTGGCGTAGGCGTCGTTGATGTACTCCACCAGCGCTTCCTTTTCCTCAAGGGGCAGGAAGGAGGCCTCGGCGGCGTTGAGCGTCAGCTCCAGCAGGTCGTCCAGGTCGTAGTCGAACGTCTCCACCAGGAGGTCGAACTCGTCGGTGAGGGTTACACCGCTCATTAGCCGGTTGTCCGTGTTGATGGTGACGTTGAAGCCCAGCTGGTAGAGCATGTCCAGCGGGTGGCTCTCGATGCCTTCGCCGAAGCCGGCAATGGCACCCGTCTGGAGGTTGGAGGACGGGCAGATTTCCAGCGCTATGCCGCGGTCCCGCACCCAGCTGGAGAGATCCCCGAGGGTAACCAGGCCGATGCTGTCCTCGCCGTCGCCCTCGTCGGTGGCGTCGTCGTCGAACTCCACCATGATGTCTTCGGCGATACGGACGCCGTGGCCCAGGCGCAGCGCGCGGCCGTCCACCAGGGCGGACTGGATGCTTTCGAGGCCGGCCGCCTCGCCCGCGTGGACGGTGGCCGGGAAGTTGTGCTGGGCGAGGTAGGTGAAGGCATCCCGGAAGCGGGCAGGCAGGAAGCCGTCCTCGGCCCCGGCGATATCGAAGCCCACGGCACCCCTGTTGCGGTGGCGGACGGCGAGCTCGGCGATTTCCTGGCCGCGGTCCGCGTGGCGCATGGCGGTGATGAGCTGGCCCACCTGGATTTCCCGGCCGGAGTCGCTGACGGCTTCAACGCCGGCTTCCAGTCCCTCCTGGACGGCCTCGACGGCCTCGTCCAGGGTCAGGCCCTTCTGCAGGTGCTGCTCCGGGGCCCAGCGGACTTCGCCGTAGACCACGCCGTCGTCTGCCAGGTCCTCCACGAACTCCTTCGCTACCCTGTACAGGCCCTCGTGGGTCTGCATGACGGCGATGGTGTGGTCGAACGTCTCGAGGTAGCGGACCAGGGAGCCGGAATCCGCGGATTCGCGGAACCACTCGCCAAGGGCCACGGGATCGGTGGACGGCAGGGTGTGTCCCACGGCGGCTGCCAGTTCAATGATGGTGGCCGGGCGGAGTCCCCCGTCCAGGTGGTCGTGCAGGGAAACCTTCGGCAGGGTCTTCAGGTCGAACTCGATGGCGGGGGCGGGGTCAGCAATAGGCTCAGTCACGTACCCACCTTAGGGTGGGTGCAGGCGCAATGCCAGCGCCTATTCCGGTGCCGGCCTGCTCTCGCGCGGAACCGGGGCCAGGAAATCGTCGGGTTCCGGATTCAGCGTGCCTGAAGGGCCGCCGTCGAGCCATTGGTCCACCTCTGCCGCATCGTTGCGGGACAGGTGGCGGTGCCACCACCGCAGCAGGTGGTCCATGACGATGCCCAGGACAACGGCGAACACCACGGCGATTCCGGCGCTGAGCAGCGGGCTGTCGTGCAGCCAGTGGAACGAGCTTGCCAGCAGGCCGATGCCGATGGAGTAGCCCACCCACGTCAGGCAGGCGAACGCGTCCAGCAGGAAGAACCTGCGGTGCCCGAACCCGGTGCTTCCTGCCACGTAGTTGACGGCCACCCTGCCCCAGGGGATGTAGCGCGCGGTGAAGATCAGCACCGCTCCGCGCTTGTCCAGCTCACCGCGGGCCCAGTCGAAGGCCCGGCGCACCTTGGGCCTTCGCATCCACCGCCAGCGGTCCAGGCCGATCCGCCGGCCCAGCATGAAAGCCATGTTGTCGCCCGCAATGGCACCGACCAGCGCCGTGCCGCCCAGGATCCAGAGGTTCGGCTCCCCGCTCTGCCGGGAAAAGGCCGCCAGAGCCACGATGAGTGTTTCGCTGGGGACCACCATGGCGAAGCCGTCCACGAAAAAGAACAGCAGGAGGACCGGATAGATCCACCATTGGCCCGCCGCATGGAGCACGGCCTCACTTATAAAATCCACGCGGTCCTGCTTCTCGGAAAAACGCCGTCAACGTGACGGAAATCGCTCCCTAAGTGTCCCACGGGCTCGGCGGATTCGCTACGCTTCCGGTTCCTTCATGCGTTCCACGATGGGCGGCTTGTGCCGGAAACGGTTGACGGCCACGTCCACCACGATGCCCAGGGCCACGGCGCACACAATGGCGATGGCAGCGCCAAGGAGGTGGTTGTCCTCGAACCACTGGCCAAAAAACAGGCCGATGCCCACCGAGTATGCCGCCCACAGCGTGGCGGACAACACCGTGAGCCCTACGAACCTGGCGTGCGGATAGCCGGTGACACCGGCGGTGAGGTTGACGGCGACGCGCCCGATGGGGACGAACCTGGCCACGAGGATCAGGGCTGCCGGGCGCTTGCGCAACTCCCGGCCGGCCCAGCGGAACGCCCCCTGCATTCGGGGACCGCGCATCCATGACCAGCGGGTGGTGCCCACCCGGCGGCCGATCAGGTAGGCGATGTTGTCCCCGGAAAACGCCCCCGCCGCGGCCACCAGCATCAGGACCCCGGGGTTGGGAACCTGCGCGGTGGCCGCAACGGCGGCCAGGCCCACCACCACCGACTCGCTCGGGATGGGCGGGAAGAAGCCGTCAATGATGCAGCACGCCAGGACCAGGACCAGCACCCAGGGCTGGCCGGCTGCTGCGAGAATGAAGTCACTGACGGCCTGCATCGGTTTCCTAGGCGATGCGGTCGATGATCAACTGCTGGGCGGGACGTGAGCCTTCGGGGGCGATAACCACGGCGCCCTCCAGGGCTTCCCTGGCCCGCTCAAACCGCTCCGGCGTGTCGGTGAGCAGGGTCATCAGGGGTTCCCCTGCACGGACCACGGCGCCGGGCTTGGCGTGCATCCTAACCCCTGCCCCGGCCTGCACCGCGTCCTCCTTGCGGGCACGGCCGGCGCCAAGGCGCCACGCAGCCACACCGACGGAGAGGGCGTCGAGTTCCACCAGCACGCCGTCAGCCGGGGCGTAGACCACCTCTGACTCGCGGGCGACGGGAAGCGTGGCGCGCGGATCGCCGCCCTGGGCCTCGATCATGCGGTTCCACACGTCCATGGCACGGCCGTCCCGCAGCGCTGCGGCGGGATCGGCGTCGTGCACACCTGCGCACGCGAGCATCTCCTCGGCGAGCCGGACCGTCAGCTCCACCACGTCTGCAGGCCCGCCGCCGGCCAGCACCTCGACGGATTCCTCCACCTCGATGGCATTGCCCGCGGTGAGGCCCAACGGAGTGTCCATGTTGGTGAGCAGGGCAACAGTGTTGACCCCGGCGTCCTTGCCCAGCGCCACCATGGTCTCGGCCAGCTCCCGCGCCTTGGCCTGGTCCTTCATGAATGCACCGCTGCCCACCTTCACGTCAAGGACCAGGGAACCGGTGCCTTCGGCGATCTTCTTGCTCATGATGGAGGAGGCGATCAGCGGGATGGCCTCCACGGTTCCTGTGACATCGCGGAGGGCATAGAGCTTCTTGTCCGCGGGTGCCAGCCCCGCGCCGGCGGCACAGATCACGGCTCCCACGTCCTGGAGCTGGGCCAGCATTTCCTCGTTGGTCAGGGACGCGCGCCAGCCCGGAATGGACTCAAGCTTGTCCAGCGTGCCGCCGGTGTGGCCCAGGCCGCGGCCGGACAGCTGGGGCACGGCCACTCCGAACACGGCCACCAGGGGCGCCAGCGGCAAGGTGATCTTGTCTCCCACGCCACCGGTGGAGTGCTTGTCCGAGGTGTACTTCAGGCCGCCGTCCGGCCGGCGGAGGCTGGAGAAGTCCATGGTCTCGCCGGAGGCGATCATCGCGGCGGTCCACCGGGCAATCTCCGCGCGGTCCATGCCGTTGAGCAGGATGGCCATGTTCAGGGCCGCCATCTGTTCATCGGCGATCGCCCCGCGGGTATAGGCGTCGATGGTCCAGTCGATCTGTTCCGGGCTCAGCGCGCCCTTGTCGCGCTTGATCCGGATGATGTCCACGGCGTCGAACGCCTCAGCATGGGTCTGGGTCATCGGGTTCTCTCCAGGTGTTCGGGACCGAAGGCGTCCGGGAGGACCTGGTCCATGGTCTTGATTCCTTGGGTGGTCATGAGTTCCATGTCCGGGGCGCGGAATTCGTACAGCAGCTGCCGGCAACGGCCGCAGGGCATGAGGATGTTACCCCCGCCGTCCACGCAGTAGAAGGCACGCAACCGGCCGCCGCCGGTCATGTGGAGGTTGCCCACCAGGGCGCACTCTGCGCAGAGGGTCAGACCGTAGCTGGCATTTTCCACATTGCAGCCGCTGACGATCCGGCCGTCGGCGGTGAGGGCAGCGGCCCCCACCGGAAAACGGGAATAGGGTGCGTACGCGTTGCGCATGGCGGCGGTGGCCGCCTCTGCCAACGCGGACCAATCCACCGCTTGCGGCGCTGTTTCCACGGCGCTCATCCTTTGACGTACGGAATGCCGCTGGCCGCGGGACCCCGGGACCTGCCCACCAGCCCCGCCACCGCCAGCACGGTGACCAGGTACGGCAGCATGGCCATGAACTGGCTGGGTACGGGGGTTCCGATGATGGTCACGATGCTCTGCAGGTTGTCGGCGAAACCGAACAGCAGCGCGGCAAAGAACGCGCCGATGGGGTTCCAGCGGCCAAAGATCAGTGCGGCGAGGGCGATGAAGCCGCGCCCGCCGGAGATCTCCTTGGTGAAGCTGTCAATGGCCACGAGGGTGAAGAAGGAACCGCCGATGCCGGCCACGGCACCACCCAGGGTGACGTTCCAGAAGCGGGTGAGGTTCACATTGATGCCCAGGGTGTCAGCCGCCTGCGGGTGCTCGCCCACGGCGCGGACCCGCAGGCCCCATCGGGTCTTGAACAGTCCGATCCAGACAGCGATCACGGCCACGTACATCAGGTAGCCCACCAGGGACTGCCGGAACAGGATGGGTCCGATGATCGGAATGCCGGACAGGACGGGGATCGCAATGACTTCCAGGCCGGGGGGCGCGTTGAACTTTGCCTTGTCCGCCTGCATCACTGTGCTGAAGAGGAAGCCCGTCACGCCGGATACCAGGACGTTCAGGACCACGCCCACAATGATCTGGTTCACCAGGTACTTGATGCTGAACACGGCCAGCACCATGGATACCAGCGCACCGGCCACCGCCGCCGCGAGCAGGCCAATGAAGGGGTTCTGCGTCACGGTGGCCACGATGGCCGCAGTGAAGGCACCGCCGAGCAACTGGCCTTCGATGGCGATGTTGACCACCCCGACCCGCTCACAGAGCACGCCGGACAGGGAGCCGAACACCAAGGGAACGGCCAGGGTCAAGGACCCGGCGATGAGGCCGGCCAGGGAGATGTTCGGGGTGCGGGCGCCGCCCACCACCCAGATGAGGAACGCGGCCACGAACAGGACCGTGAACACGATTGCCGCCCAGCCCGGGGTGGGACGGCCCTTGGTCTTGAGGTATACCGAGTAGGCGGCCAGGCCCGCCATGATGGTGGCCAGAACCAGCCCGGCAACGAAGGCGTCCACCTGCAGCGCGGGCAACTGGAAGAAGTCGCTGCCGGTGGAAATGCCGAAGCTTGCCGTCTGGCGCGGCCCCATGAAACCGAAGAAAACCAGCGCCACAAGCGCCAGAGCGGACAGCATCACCGGGGTCTTCCAGGTGACCGGCTTGCCCGAAAGGGTTACGGGACCGCCGGCGGGGCCCTCCGGCTGGGGCTTTCCGGCGCGGGGCGGGGAAACTGTCGTGCTCATGCTGCACCTCCGGTGGAAGCTGCCTGACGGGACTTGGTGGCGCGGACGGGCTTGCGGCGGCGGGGATTAAGCCCGAACACCGCACGGACCAGCGGCGGGGCCGCAATAAGCAGGACGATCAGCGACTGGACCACCAGGACGATGTCGATGGGGGTGCCGGTCTGGATCTGCATTTGGACCGCCCCGGCGCGGAAGGCACCGAACAGCAGGCCGGCTGCAAAGGTTCCCCACGGCGTCGAACGTCCCAGCAGCGCGACGGTGATCGCGTCGAAACCGTAAGTGGCGGCCACCCCGTCTGTCAGGACCTTTTCGGTGCCGGCCACCTGCGCCACGCCGGACATGCCCGCGAGGGCGCCTGCGATGGCCATGACCAGGATGGTGGATCTGGATACGTTGATGCCGGCCGTGCGGGCGGCGCTGGGGTTGGCGCCCACCGCGCGGAACTCGAAGCCCACGGTGGAGCGGTTGAGCAGCCACCACACCAGCAGCGTGGCACCGATGGCCAGGATGAAGCCCAGGTGCAGCCGGTACTGGCTACCCAGGATCTGCGGGTATACCGCCGTGGGGTCCAGGACAGGCGAAATGGGGTTGGTCTCACCCGGGCGCTGGAAGGCGGGTGTACTCATCAGGAAGCGCAGGAAATACAGCGCGATGTAGTTGAACATGATGGTCAGGATGACCTCGTGGGCGCCGGTGCGGGCCTTAAGTACGCCGACGAGCCCGCCCCACAGGGCACCGCCGGCGATGCCGGCCACCAGGACCAGCAGCAGGTGCAGGCCCAGAGGCAGGTGGAGCGCGAACCCCACCCAGGCAGCCAGGATGCCGCCCATGATGATCTGGCCCTGGGCACCAATGTTGAACAGGCCCGCACGGAACGCCAGCGCGACGCCCAGGCCCGCGGTGATCAGCGGGGTGGCGATGGTCAGCGTCTCCATGAACGGCGCGAACTGCGCCGCGGCGCTGGCGCCGCGCGGGTTGAAAACCGCCCCCTGGAACAGCGCGATATAGGAGCCCGTGGCCGCGTTCCAGACCGCCGCCAGGAAGTCCGTGGGGCGGGCAAGGAAGTATCCGCCGGTGGTTGCGACCTGCTTGTCCGTGCTGGCAATCAGCAGGCCGCCGATAATCAGCGCCAGGAGTACGGCCAGAACGGAGACCATCCCGCTGCCGGTGAAGATCCGCCGCAGGAGTGTGTCAGGCTGGCCGGGCAGGAGGCCGCTTTGCGCGGTGGCGGGGACGGCCGACGGTTCCATGGCGCCGCCGGCAGTATCGACGGAGACGACGGCGGCGGTCTCCTCCTCCGCCGGGCTCGGATGGTGCGGGGCGGCGGGTTCTCCGCCGGCCACGTGCTTCGGTTCGTGCTTGTCAGTCATGGTCGCCTCCTTCGGCGTCCTCGGAGGTTGCGGGGCGCTGGACCGGGGGGTGGTCTTCGGGGCGGATGCCGGCCATCATGAGGCCCAGCACGTCGCGGCCGGTGCCGGCTGGGACGATGCCCACAAGCTTGCCCTTGTAGATCACCGCGATCCGGTCCGCGAGTTCCATGACCTCGTCCAGCTCCGTGGAGATGATCATGACGGGTGTGCCCTGGTCCCGCTCGGCCACGATGCGGCGGTGCAGGAACTCGATGGACCCCACGTCCACGCCGCGGGTGGGCTGGCTGGCAATGAAGAGGCGCAGCGGGCGGGACAGCTCGCGGGCCATCACCACCTTCTGCTGGTTGCCGCCGGACAGCGTTCCGGCCGCCGCGGCGGCGGATGGGGTGCGGACGTCGAACTCGTCGATCCGGGCCTTGGCATTATCCAAGACCTTTGCCGGGCTCATGCTGATGCCCTTGGCGTACGGGGGTTTGTCGTACAGGTCCAGCACCAGGTTCTCGGCCACGGAGAAGGTCCCCACCAGCCCGTCCACCTTGCGGTCTTCGGGAACAAACCCGACGCCGGCGTTCAGCACTTCCTTGACGGAACGGCCCAGGAGCTCCCTGCCGTCCAGCCGAATGGATCCGGTGACCCGGTCCTGGAGGCCCAGGATGGCCTCCGTCAGCTCGGTCTGGCCGTTGCCCTGGACTCCCGCCACTGCGAGGATCTCGCCCCGGGCGATGTGGAAGCTGAGCCCGTCCACCACGTGCTGGCCGTTCGGGGCCACCACCGTGAGGTCCTCGATTTGGAAGGTTGTCTCCTGCGGGCGTGCGGGCGCCTTGTCAAGAGTCAGGCTGACCGCGCGGCCCACCATCATGGAGGCCAGGTCTGTGGTGGACGCCGTCGGCTCGGCCGTGCCCACCACCTTCCCGCGCCGGATCACGGTGATGGTGTCCGACACTTCCTTGACCTCGCGCAGCTTGTGCGAGATGAAGACGATGGAGGTGCCGCCGGCCTTCAGCTGGCGCATGATGTCCAGCAGCTGGTCAGTCTCCTGCGGGGTGAGCACGGCAGTGGGCTCATCCAGGATCAGGACCTTCGCGTTGCGGACCAGGGCCTTGATGATTTCCACCCGCTGCTGGACACCGACGGGCAGGTCTTCCACCAGTGCGTCCGGATCCACGTCAAAGCCGTACTGGTCAGAGATCTCCCTGATCCTGCGGCGGGTCTCGTCCAGGTTGAGGAAGCCTGCGGCCTTGGTCGGCTCCGCACCCAGGGCCACGTTTTCGGCCACAGTAAAGACGGGGACCAGCATGAAGTGCTGGTGCACCATGCCGATGCCTGCGGCCATGGCATCGCCGGGTCCGCGGAACGATACGGCCCTCCCGTCCACCAGGATCTCGCCCTCGGTGGGCTCGTACAACCCGTACAGCACGTTCATCAGCGTGGATTTGCCGGCACCGTTTTCACCCAGGAGGCAGTGGATCTGCCCGGGTTCCACCACAACGTCAATGTGATCGTTGGCGAGCAGGGTACCGAAGCGTTTTGTGATCCCTCTGAGTTCAAGTTTCAAAACTCTGACCAATCTCGAAGCGTCCAGTGATCGACCGGACGGGGTAAGCGGCTGCACCACCAGCCTAGTGGGTGCAGCCGTTGGATGAGCCGGCGCGCCCCCGGAAAGGCGGGCAGCCAGCAAAAAGCGCCACCGCCCGGCCAGTCTGTAACCAGCCGGGGGTGGCGCTCAGGGCAGGGATCAGGCCTTGGGGCTCGCTGCGGATTCGACCTTCAGCTTGCCGTCCACAATGTCCTTCTTGATCTGGTCAAGCTCGGACTTGAGCTCGGCCGGAACCTCGGAGTCGAAATCGTGGAACGGCGCCAGCTGGACGCCTTCGTTCTCCAGGGTGCCCACGTAAGGGGTGTTATCGAAGTTGCCCTCGACATCGTCCTTGATCACGGTCTCCACGGCGTCGCCCATCAGCTTCATGACCGAGGACAGCATGATGTCCTTGTAATCCGGGGCGGTGAGGTAGCCATCGGAGTCGACCCAGATGAGCTTGACGTCCTTGCCGGCAGCCTTCGCTTCCTTCAGCGCCGCTCCGGCGCCCTTGCCCACGGGGCCTGCAACGGGCATGACGATGTCAGCGCCCTGGTCAAGGAAGTTTCGGGTGAGCTGCTTGCCCACGTCCTGCTTCTCGAAGTCGCCGGTGAAGCTGCCGTCCTGGGCTTCTTTGTTCCAGCCCAGGAGCTTGACGCTCTTGTTCTTCTGTTCGTTGTAGTACTTCACGCCGTCCGCGAAGCCGTCCATGAAGATGGTGACGGTGGGGATCTTGATCCCGCCGAAGGTGGCCACCGTACCGGTCTTGCTGGTGCCGGCCGCCAGATAGCCGGCGAGGAACGCCGCCTGGGCCGTGTCGTAGATGATCGGCTTGACGTTCTCGATGGGGGTTTCGTAGCCGAAGTCGACGATCGCGAAGTGGCTGTCCGGGTTGGCTTCGGCCTGCGCCTTGGTGGCGTCGCCCAGCAGGAAGCCCACCGTGACGGTCAGGTCGCAGCCTGCCGTCACCATGGCGCGAAGGTTGGGCTCGAAGTCGTTGTTCGTCTTTGACTCCACCTGGTTGACCTTGATGCCCAGGTCAGCTTCCGCCTTCTTGAGGCCCTCATAGGAGGACTGGTTGAAGGACTGGTCGTCGAACCCGCCGGAGTCCGAGACGATGCAGCCGGTGTAGTCGCTGGCGGCTTCGGTGGATCCGCCGCCGGCTTCCGGGGCCGCACCGCAGGCCGTCAGCAGGAGCGCCGAAGCGCCAACGGCAGCCACGCCGGCCATTGAACCGCGCTTAAGGCGTGCACGCAGTGATGTCTTCAATATTCCTCCAGGAGAGAGTGGCGCTACGGCTCGAATTCAGTGAGTGTCCGTTTCTACACTGAAATTCTGTTTTCACTGAGGGCACGCAGCACTGCGCCGGAGCGCACTGATGCCAACTACTGTAGTGGCCTGCGCCACCGGCCCCTAGCACACGCCGGTTGCCGGAGGGAGATTGTTTACAAGTTGTTACCAAGTGGTAGCGCAGGACGGCGCCAGCAGCTTTGCGTCAGAGGTCGCGGATGGTGCGCAGTGCCGCTCCGGTGAGTACCCGGATGCCCAGGCCCAGGGCCCGCTCGTCCAGGATGTAATCGCCGCGGTGGAGGTCGTATTCCTCACCGCCCGGAGTCTTGGTGCCCAGCCGCATCATGGCTCCGGGGAGATCTGCCAGGAACCATGCGAAGTCCTCCCCGCCCATGGACTGCGGAGTCAGCACCACTGCGCCCTCCCCGATTTCCGCGCGGGCGGAGGCTTCAATGAGCGCGGTTTCGTGTTCGGAGTTCACTACCGGCGGCACTCCCCTGGTGTGCTCCAGGCGGACGTCCACTCCGTAGGGCGCGGCAACCTGGTGGACCACCTCGTCCAGCAGCTCGCCGGCAGCGTGCCAGGCATCGCGGTCCAGGCAGCGCATAGTGCCTGCCATATAACCCACACCGGGAATGGCGTTGGGCGCGGACCCTGCTGAAATCTGCCCCCACACCACGGATACACCGCTGCGGACATCCACACGACGGGACAGGACAGCGGGCACGTTCACGGCGATCTGCGCCAGGGCGAACACCAGGTCCTCAGTGAGGTGCGGGCGGGAGGTGTGTCCGCCGCGGCCGGAGAGTTCAATGCGGATGGTGTCCGAGGCGGAGGTGATGGCCCCGATGCGGGTACCGATCCTGCCCACCTCGATGCGCGGGTCGCAGTGCAGCGCCAGGATCCGCGGCACGCCTTCGAGGACCCCCTGTTCGATGCAGGCGTGCGCGCCGCCGGGCATCGTTTCCTCGGCCGGCTGGAAGATCAGCCGGACGGTGCCGCCCAGCGGCTGCTCCAGGTGCATCCGCTGGAGCACCAGGGCGATGCCCAGCATGGTGGTGGTGTGCACGTCATGCCCGCAGGCGTGGGTCACGCCGTGGTTTCTGGAAGCGAACGGAAGGCCGGTTTCCTCGATGATGGGCAGCGCGTCAATGTCGCCGCGGAGTGCCGTGGCGATGGGTCCTTCGCCCACGTCCACCGTCAGGCCGGTGCCTTCGAGGCGGCGCGGGGCCAGCCCGGCAGCTTCGAGCCGCTCGGCGAGTTTGTCTGTGGTGCGGAACTCTTTGAAGGACAGTTCGGGATGCGCGTGGAGGTCCCGGCGGAATTCGATCAGTTCCGGCAGGAGCGGGTCCAGCCAAGGGGCCACCAGGGCTGTGGGCTGGGCTTCTGTAGTGTAATTGCGCACTGTTTCACTCTAGCCATGGTGGCCGAAAATGGGGGCCATCCCGGTCGCTGCGTTACATCCCGGGCCCTTTGGGGCGCCGGAACGCAACGCGGCGCAGGGCGTCACAGGACGTCCGTGTCCCCACTGGCCTTGAGGGCGTCCACGGCCGCCTTGACCCGCTGCGAATTGGCCTTGGTGGTCACCAGCAGCGCGTCCGGCGTATCCACGATGACCACGTCCTCGATGCCGATCAGGGCGATGACGCGCTTGGTGTCGGAGACCACCACGCCGCTGGAGTTCTCGGTGAAGACGCGCGCGCCTTCCCCCAGCACCGTGACGTCGTCCACTTCCCGGGCGCTGTTAAGCCTGCCCACCGAGGCGAAGTCCCCGACGTCGTCCCACCGGAAAGTACCGGGTACGACGGCGACGTCCCCGGCTTCGGCGGCAGGTTCCGCTACCGCGTAGTCGATGGCGATCTTCGGCAGCGTGGGCCATACGCGGGCCGTGACTTCGTCACGCTGCGGGGTGTCCCAGGCCGCCGCGATCTCCTGCAGGCCCTGGAAAAGTCCGGGCTGGTTTGCTTCGAGGTGCTTGAGCATCAGGGCCACCGGGGCCACGAACATGCCGGCGTTCCAGACGTAGTTGCCGCTTTCCACGTATTGCCGGGCCACCGCCTCGTCCGGCTTTTCGACGAACTCCACGACGTCCTGCGCACTCGGAGCGCCCTCAATCCGGAGGTCCTGGCCGGAGCGGATGTAGCCGAAGCCGGTGGACGGGTGGGTGGGCTTGATGCCGATCGTGACAATCTTCCCTGCGGCGGCAGTGTGGATGGCCTCGCGGACCGCCTCCTGGAAGAGGCCGTCGGGGCTGATCACGTGGTCAGCCGCGAAGGATCCCATGATGGCGTCCGGGTCCCGCTGGTGCAGGATCGCCGCGGCCAGGCCGATGGCGGCAGCGGAGTCCTTCGGCTCGGACTCGAGGACCAGGTCCGAATCCTGCAGTTCCGGGAGCTGCCGGCACACGGCATCCCGGTGAGCCATGCCGGTGACCACCAGGATCCGGCTGCCGGCCAGCGGGTGCAGCCGGTCGTAGGTGGCACGCAGCAGCGTGCTTCCCGAACCCGTGAGGTCGTGGAGGAATTTGGGAGCTGCGGCGCGTGACAGGGGCCAAAGCCGGGTCCCCACGCCGCCAGCCGGGATTACGGCAATAAAGCGGTCAAGTGGTGATGCCGGGCTCGTCACTTTATCTGTAGTCATCACGGCTTACTTTAGCCGAACGGCCTTGGCGCACCTCCGGGACGGCCGCAGGCCGCGCAACACAACCGCAGGCGGTCCGCCGGGCTTGTGGCGTTCGTCTCAAAAAACAGCGAATTCCGCGCCGATGCTGGTCACCAAGTCTTCCCTAAATTGAATAAGCTGTAAGCGAAGCCTAGATTTAGGCCTGAGCTACGAGTGCTCTCGCAGCAGGCGTTCCCCCCGCGTGGATCTCATGCCAGCGCCGCTGTGTTGCAGGGAGGTTTATCAGTGCCGACAAAACCAGCTGGCACCTTGTACCGCGGCCGTGAAGGCATGTGGTCCTGGGTAGGACACCGTATTACCGGTGTAGTGATCTTTTTCTTCTTGTTGGTCCACGTCCTGGACACCTCATTGGTGCGTGTGTCCCCCGAGGCCTACACGGAAGTGATCGGTGCCTACAAAAATCCGCTCATGGCGCTGGGCGAGACCGGTCTGGTTGCCGCCATCGTTTTCCACGCCTTCAACGGCCTGCGGATCATCGCCGTGGACTTCTGGAAGAAGGGCCCCAAGTACCAGCGGCAGATGCTGTGGGCGGTCCTTGGCCTTTGGGCTGTCACCATGATCGGCTTCTCCATCCGCCACCTGTCCCTCGCCTTCGGAGGTCACTGACCCATGTCTGCAACCATCGAAAGCCCCCGCAGCGGGCGGATCGCTCCCGAGTACCGCCGCCACGGCGGCAGCAAGGGCAACTTCGAGATGATCGCATGGCTCTTCATGCGGCTTTCCGGCGTGGTCCTGGTGGTCCTTATCTTTGGCCACCTCTTTGTGAACCTCCTGGTGGGCGAGGGCATCCACGCCATCGACTTCGGCTTCGTGGCCGGCAAGTGGGCGGATCCGTTCTGGCAGTTCTGGGACCTGGCCATGCTGTGGCTGGCTATGCTGCACGGCACCAACGGCGTACGCACCATCATCAACGACTACGCGGAGAAGGACTCCACCCGCCGCTGGCTGAAGACCGTACTGTACGCGGCCACGGTGGTCATCGTGGTCCTGGGCACCCTGGTGATCTTCACCTTCGATCCCTGCCCGGTGGTGGACGGTGTCCAGCTGCCCGGCGGATTCTGCCCTGCCTAGCATCAGCACCATCCCGGGCCCGCGGGCTTTACCGCGGGCCCTGTTTTGCGGAGCAGGCAACGCCGCCCCGTTGTTTTATTGCGAATTTTGAGAGAAAGAGCGTCTGGTATGCAGGTCCATAAGTACGACGTCGTCATCGTCGGTGCCGGTGGCGCTGGCATGCGCGCCGCGATCGAATCCGGTCAGCGCGCGCGCACAGCAGTACTGACCAAGCTCTACCCCACCCGCTCGCACACCGGTGCAGCGCAGGGTGGTATGTGTGCGGCCCTTGCCAATGTCGAGGAAGACAACTGGGAATGGCACACCTTCGACACCGTCAAGGGCGGCGACTACCTGGTGGACCAGGACGCCGCGGAGGTCATGGCCAAGGAAGCGATCGACGCCGTCCTTGACCTGGAAAAGATGGGCCTGCCGTTCAACCGCACGCCCGAAGGCCGGATCGACCAGCGCCGCTTCGGCGGACACACGCGCGATCACGGCAAGGCTCCGGTCCGCCGTGCCTGCTACGCCGCGGACCGCACCGGCCACATGATCCTGCAGACGCTGTACCAAAACTGCGTCAAGCACAACGTGGAGTTCTACAACGAGTACTACGTCCTGGACCTGCTGACGGTCGAGGAAGACGCTGTCCGCGAAGACGGCACCCCGTACAAGCAGAAGCGTGTCGCCGGCGTGGTCTCCTACGACCTCGCCTCCGGCGAGCTGCACGTGTTCCAGGCCAAGTCCGTCGTGTTTGCCTCCGGCGGCGCCGGCAAGGTCTTCAAGACCACCTCGAACGCGCACACCCTCACCGGTGACGGCATGGGCATCGCGTTCCGCCGCGGCATCCCGCTGGAGGACATGGAGTTCTTCCAGTTCCACCCGACCGGCCTGGCCGGCCTGGGCATCCTCCTCTCCGAGGCCGCCCGCGGTGAAGGCGCCATCCTCCGCAACTCAGAGGGTGAGCGGTTCATGGAGCGCTACGCCCCCACCATCAAGGACCTCGCCCCGCGTGACATCGTGGCCCGTTCCATGGCCAACGAAGTCCGCGAAGGCCGCGGCTGCGGCCCCAACAAGGACTACGTGCTCCTGGACCTGACCCACCTGGAGCCGGCGCACATCGACGCCAAGCTTCCGGACATCACCGAGTTCGCCCGGACCTACCTGGGTGTGGAGCCCTACACCGAGCCCGTCCCGGTGTTCCCTACGGCGCACTACGCCATGGGCGGCATCCCCACGAACATCGAGACCGAGGTCCTCCAGGACAACGACACCGTGGTTCCCGGCCTGTACGCAGCCGGTGAGGTTGCCTGCGTGTCGGTCCACGGATCCAACCGCCTGGGCACCAACTCCCTGCTGGACATCAACGTGTTCGGCAAGCGCGCCGGCATCGCCGCGGCGGAATACGCCAAGACGGCCGACTTCGTGGAACTGCCGGAGAACCCCCTGGCCTACACCACGGAACTGCTGGACATTGCCCGCAACGGCACCGGTGACGAGAAGGTGGCCCAGATCCGCAAGGAACTGCAGGACACGATGGACGCCAACATGCAGGTGTTCCGTACCGCGGACACCCTGAACCAGGTCCTGCGCGACATCGCCTCCTTCGAGGAGCGTTACAAGCGCATCAACGTCCAGGACAAGGGCAAGCGCTTCAACCTGGACCTGCTCGAGGCCGTAGAGCTCGGCTTCCTGCTGGAACTGGCCAAGGTCATGACCGTGGCCGCCCTGCACCGCGAGGAATCCCGCGGCGGACACTTCCGCGAGGACTTCCCGGACCGCGACGACGAGAAATTCATGAAGCACTCCATGGCGTACAAGGACGACCACGCCCCGGCAGACGGCTCGGCGGAATCCATCGCCGGCGTCCGCCTGGCCACCAAGCCGGTTGTCTTTACCCGCTACGAGCCGATGGTGAGGAAGTACTAAGATGACCGCTGAAATCGCTGAGCCAGCCTCAAAGATTGAACTGCCTGCCGGCGTCGGCGGGGGCGGCGAGATCCCCACGTTCGACGTGCACCTGCGCGTCCGCCGGTACAACCCGGAGGTCTCCGCGGAAGCCACCTGGGATGACTACCACCTCACCATGTACGGCACGGACCGCGTGCTGGATGCCCTGCACAAGGTCAAGTGGGAGATGGACGGCAGCCTGTCCTTCCGCCGCTCCTGCGCCCACGGCGTCTGCGGTTCGGATGCCATGCGCATCAACGGCCGCAACCGCCTGGCCTGCAAGACGCTCCTGAAGGACCTGGACACGTCCAAGCCCATCACGGTGGAACCCATCAAGGGCCTCCCGGTGGAGAAGGACCTCATCGTGGACATGGAACCGTTCTTCCAGTCCTACCGCGAGGTCATGCCCTTCCTGATCAACAAGGGCCACGAGCCCACCCGGGAGCGCCTGCAGTCCGCCGAGGACCGCGAGCGTTTCGACGACACCACCAAGTGCATCCTGTGCGCCGCGTGCACCTCGTCCTGCCCGGTGTTCTGGACCGACGGCCAGTACTTCGGCCCCGCGGCCATCGTCAACGCACACCGCTTCATTTTCGACTCCCGTGATGACGCCGGCGACATGCGCCTGGAGATCCTGAACGACAAGGAAGGCGTGTGGCGTTGCCGCACCACCTTCAACTGCTCGGAAGCGTGCCCCCGCGGCATCCAGGTCACCCAGGCCATTGCCGAGGTCAAGCAGGCCATCCTGTCCCGCAGGATCTAGCAGCACCAGAACTGAAGAAGTACGACGACGGCGCCTCTCACCTTCAAGGTGGGGGCGCCGTCGTCGATTCAGCAGCCCACCCTGGACGAACGGAAAGGTCCCCCATGTCCCGCTCCGAAAAAGTCACCTTCGAAGGCTCCACCGGCGAGACGCTCTCCGGCATCATCGACACTCCGGAAGGCCACGTGAAGGGTTGGGGCGTCTTTTCGCACGGCTTCACCCTGGGCAAGGACAGCCCGTCCGCCTCGAGAATATGCAAGGCGCTGGCGGACTCCGGCGTGGGCATGCTGCGCTTCGACAACCTCGGCCTGGGCGAATCGGCCGGCGAATGGTCCGCCGGGTCGTTCAGTCACAAAGTGGCCGACACCGTGAAGGCGGCAGAGTTCATGCGCCGCGGGGGAAAGCAGATTTCCCTGCTCGTGGGGCATTCCTTCGGGGGTGCCGCGGTCCTCGCCGCGGCCCGGGAAATACCGGAGCTCGACGCCGTGGCAACAGTCGGAGCGCCGTTCTCACCCAGGCATGTGGCCCACGTCTTCGACGCGGCACTGGACAAGATCCTCAGCGAGGGAAGCGCCGAGGTTGACCTGGGCGGAAAGCGGGTGGAGATCAGGAAGCACTTCGTGGAGGATCTGGAAAACGCTGACCTCACGGACTGCATCAAGCAGCTGCACAAACCCCTCATGGTGCTGCACTCCCCCACGGACAACACGGTGGGGATCGAGAACGCCAGCAGCATCTTCCAGGCCGCCCGGCATCCGCGGAACTTTGTTTCGCTGGAGGGAAGCGACCACCTGCTCACGGGCAAGGGCCAGGCTGCCCGCGCTGCCCGGATTATTGCTGCCTGGGCCGACCAGTACCTCGACGCCGCGCCGTAGCGGTGGCGGCCGCGCCGCCGTGCCCCGGAACCTTGCCCGGCTGCACCTGCCTCGAACCCCATGCTACCCTTGCCTGTGTGCTGTGGAGGGCGTGAAGGTCAGCTTCTCGGACGGCTGACCATCCTGCGGAGACCAGGTAGACCTGGCTGACCAGGTTGAACCAGATCAGCAGCCCGATAATGATGGCGAACGGCGCCAGGATGGGGTTCCTCCCGGCCCCCGCCAGCAGTTCGGTGCTGAAGATCTGCAGGACCGCGGTCCCCACGGCCGCCAGCACCGTTCCCTCCAGCAGGGCGCGCCGGGACAGCTTCAGCCCGCCGGCCAGCCGGAACATGACAAGAGCGGTGAACCAGTTCAATACCAGCGGAACACCTATTTTTATGGAAGTGGTCAGGGGGCCGGCTACAACGGGATCGAGCTTCAGGAAGTCCGCCACCCAGCCGGCGGCGGTGCCGAAGATCAGCGACGCACCCGCGCTGATCACCAATGCCACGCCGAGCAGCAGCAGGGTTCCGGCGTCCCGCAGCTTCATCAGGACGGGGTTCAGTTCCAGCGGCGGCAACTCAAGCACGCCGCGGAGGCCGTCCCGCAGGCCGGCTATCCAGCCCAGCGAAGTGATGACGGTGACCACTGCGGCCACCAGTGCCGTCCAGCCCAGGCCTCCGGGGTCCAGCAGGTCATCCGGGTCCACCAGCCCCTGGCCCCCATTCACCTTGAGCAGGCCGGGGGCGCTTTGCGCAACGCTTTCGATCACCACGTCCAGAAGCGCGGGTTGGCCGCGGAGCACTAACCCGGCCACCGAAAACCCGGTGGTCAGGAGGCCTGTGATGGAGAAGAACATATTGAAGCCAATGCCGGCGCTCATCAGCGGGCCGTGCTGGAGGCTGTAGTGCTTGAAGGCCCGCATGGGGCGGAAGGCGTTCAGCCGCGCCAGCAGCCACTGCACCATGCCCATGGCGTTTGCCACCAGGCCGCCTCCGGCCCGGCGCGACTTGCCCCACTCCATCCGTTTCCGGATCACGGCAAGCTTGAGCCGGGCCTGCTCGGTGGGAAGGGGCGGCCGCTCAGGCCCTCCGGGACGGGCTGCCTGGGACAGCGCTGTCTGTGGCCCGCTCCGCCCGGGAGGCGCCGCCGTCGTCGTCGATTTCTCTGCCAAAGTCCAGCTCTTCCCGTAGCTGCCAGATGCCGTCCGCACCATGCTCGTAGAGTCCCATGCTAACCACGGGGAAGGTGGCCCTATAGTCGCGCAACACGGCTTCGGCCTCATCGAGGCTTTCGGGTGCGACGTCGTGCGCGATGGTCACGTGAGGGTGGTACGCGAACGGGAGGTTGCGCTCCAGCGGGCCCTGCTGCAGCTTTCGGTGCAGCTCGACGCACTCTCCGAAGCCCTCCTCCACATTGATGAAGACCACCGGCGACACAGGCCGGAAGGTCCCCGTGCCGGCGATGGTGATCGTGAAAGGACTCTGGCGGCGGGCCACCTCGCGCACGTGCTCTCGGGTGGCCTCCCAGTCATCGGTGGGGGTGGTGGTCACCAGCGTGATATGGGCGGGGACCACCGTTGCCAGCGGATCCCCAAAGGAGGCCCGCCAGCGCTGCAGCTCCTCCGCGATGTCACGCGGGAACCCCAGGATGACGCCTACGCTGGTGCCCATTGCGCTAGCGGACTCCGGCGAGGCTGAGGGACGGCAGGAAGCCCATGCGCTCATACACCTGGCCGAGGGTTACTGTGGCGATCTCCCGCGCCCGTTCGGCCCCCTTGGCAAGGAGGCGGTCCAGTTCCGCCGGGTCTGCCATCAGCGCGTTGGTCCGGTCCCGCAGCGGAGTGATGAAGTCAACCACGACCTCTGCCAGGTCCACCTTGAGGTGGCCGTACATCTTGCCCTGGTACTCCGCCTCCAGGTCGGCCACGGACTTGCCGGTGAGGGACGAGTAGATGGTGAGCAGGTTGGAGACGCCCGGCTTTTCCTCGGCGTCGAAGCGGATGTCCGTACCGGCGTCGGTTACGGCGGACTTGATGCGCTTGGCCGCCACCTTGGGGTCCTCCAGCAGCTGGATCGCGCCGTTGGGCGACTCCCCCGTCTTGGACATCTTGGCGCTGGGGTTCTGCAGGTCGTAGATCTTCGCGCGTTCCTTGACGATGGTGGCCTCGGGAACCGTGAAGGTCTGCCCGAACCGGGTGTTGAACCGCTGCGCCAGGTTGCGGGTCAGTTCCAGGTGCTGGCGCTGGTCCTCGCCCACCGGGACCAAGTCCGTCTGATAGAGCAGGATGTCAGCCGCCATCAGGGTGGGGTACGCGAAGAGGCCCAGAGTTGCCGCATCCGCCCCGGATTTCTGCGTCTTGTCCTTGAACTGGGTCATGCGGGACGCTTCGCCGAAGCCGGTGATGCAGTTCAGCGCCCAGGCGAGCTGTGCGTGTTCAGGCACGTGGGACTGGACAAAGAAGATGCTTCGGTCCGGGTCGATGCCGGCCGCGATGTACTGCGCGGCAACGATCCGGGTGCGCTTGGCCAGCTCCGCGGGGTCGAAGTCCACCGTGACTGCGTGCAGGTCCGGAATGAAGAAGACGGCGTCGTACTCAGCCTGCATGTCCACCCAGTTGCGCACCGCACCGATGTAGTTGCCCAGGTGGAGGGAGTCCGCGGTGGGCTTGGCGCCCGAGAGGATGCGCTTCTTGGCAGTAGGGGAAGTCTGGCTAGTCATGGGGGAGGAAACCTTTGGGGATGGTTTGGAGCTGGGGGAGGTTAGAGCAGGTAGTCCACTACCAGCGGGGCGTGGTCTGAGAATCGGGTGTCCCACGAGGCAGCACGGTCCACCACGGCCGAGATTGCGGCGGAGGCCAGGGCCGGGGTGGCCAGGTGGTAGTCAATGCGCCAGCCGGTGTCGTTGTCGAACGCCTTGCCGCGCTGGGACCACCAGGTGTAGGGGCCGTCCATCTCCCCGGAAAGGTTGCGGTGGACGTCCTGCCAGCCGATCTCCCCGCCGAGGAACCGGTCGAAGTAGGCCCGTTCTTCGGGCAGGAAGCCTGCCTTCTTGACGTTGCCCCTGGCGTTGCGGATGTCCCGGGCAGTGTGGGCCACGTTCAGGTCCCCCACCACCAGGGCATGGTCGCTGTGTTTGGCCAGTTCGGGAAGACGGGTGCTCATGACATCAAGGAACCGGAACTTGTCATCCTGCTTGGGAGTGCCGGCCTCACCGGAGTGCACATAGGCGCTTGCCACGGTGAGCTGGACCGGGTTTCCCGCGGCGTCGCGCAGCCGGAAATCAGCTTCCACCCAGCGGCCTGCGGTGGCGAAGTAATCGTCGCCGATGCCGTTCCTGGTTTCCAACGGCTCTTCCCGGGAGGCGATGGCGACGCCGGCCCGGCCTTTCGCTTCCGCCTCGGCGTGCAGGATATGCCAGCCGTCGCCGAGCAGCTGCCGCACGATGGCGTCCGGGGCCCGGACTTCCTGGAGGCAGAGGATGTCCACTTCGCGGGGCTCCAGCCATGCAGCCATTCCATTGCGGAACGCAGCCCGCAGGCCGTTGACGTTCACGGATGCGACGCGCAGGTGGTCCTTGTTCAATGCCGAGCTCACCCGTTCCACTCTAGTCGATGACGGTTCCGGTGACCGGCTCGCCGCTGCCGCCGGAGGACTTGATCATGTCGCGGGCATTAGTGGCGGTGATTTCGATGGTTTCAAGGGCGCGGTTGATGGTGTCCTGGTTCGCGGCAGCACCCTTGGCGCGCTCGTCCTCCACCACCCGGACCTGCACCTGGACGATCTTGAAAGAATGGTCCAGCTTGAGGTCGCGGACCTCATCGGCCTCGGTGCGTTCGTAGATAACCCGGGTCCCGCCTTGGTCGGCGGCGGCGTGGGGGCCGCGGCCGGCAGCCGTGCTGAAGGCGTTCTGGGCTTCCGTCAGTTTCGCTCCGGCCTTTTTGGCCGCCTTCTGGATGCTGAACACTACAAAGGAAGCAAGGGCGAGCCAGAAGAAGGCGATGACGGCCACCACCCATCCCACCACGTCGTTCTGGTTGGCCGCGAAGATCACGGCCACCACGAACGCGGTCACCAGGACCATCAGGCCCGGACCGCTGATCCGGAACATGGAAAATCCGGGCTTGCCGGACTTGGAGGATGAGGAGGGGTTGCCCAAAGATCGCATGACCCCATTCTCTCAAATTCCTGCGGGTGCTCCGGCCGCCTTCCACCGGCCGCGAACAGCCTCCCGGAAGCCGAAACCTCTTGTCCGCCGGTAAGACCAGGAGTAGCTTGGCTCGGGCCGGGGATGCCCAGGAATCAAAGCAAAGGACAAGACCATGACCCGTTCTGCACTAAGGTCCGCGGCAGCCGCCGCGGGTGTCGTTTTCCTTCTCGGTTCAGGCAGTGCTGCCGTGGCCAAGCCGGGGGGCACACCTGCCATCCCGCTGAATACTGCCCAGGAGGTCACGGGTGCCAATACCGGCGCCAGCGGCTTCTTCAGCTATTCCATCTCCGGCGACCAGTTCTGCTACACGCTTGAGGCCCGCGACCTCTCCGTGTCCGCCGCTGCCGCGCACATCCACTTCGCCCCCCGCAACCAGGCAGGCGGGGTTGTTGTTCCGCTCACGGTAGGCGCGGGCACCGACTGGGTGGTGGCAGGCTGCGCCACGGCAGATCCCGCCCTGCTGGCGGGGATCGCGGAAAGCCCACGCAGTTACTACGTGAACGTCCACACCGCCACTTTCCCCGGCGGCGAGATCCGCGGCCAGCTTAAGTAGGCAGCCTGAACCACGACGGCGGCGCGGTTCTCTCCCTGGGGAGGGTGCCGCGCCGCCGTCGTACTTGAGGACGGGCCTGTTAAGCCGCGCCCGCCTGCCGCTCTGCCGCTTCAACCACGTTGGTCATCAGCAGCGCCACGGTCATGGGCCCCACTCCCCCGGGGTTCGGCGAAATCCAGCCGGCCACCTCTGCGGCGGCAGGATCAATGTCGCCGTGGACCTGGCTCTTGCCGGTTTCGGGGTCCGTTTCACGGGTAACGCCAACGTCCAGCAGGGCGGCGCCCGGCTTCACGTCCGCAGCCTTGACGATGTGTTTGACGCCCGCCGCACCGACGATGACGTCCGCCTGCCGGAGCAGCTCCGACAGGTTGGCAGTGCCGGTATGGGTCAGCGTGACGGTGGCGTTGACGTTCCGGCGGGTCAGCAGCAGCCCGATGGAGCGTCCGATCGTCACGCCGCGGCCAACCACCACCACGTGCTTGCCCGCGAGGCTGTAGCCGTTGCGCTGCAGGAGTTCGATGACACCGCGGGGCGTGCACGGCAGCGGGGTGGTGATCTCGCCGTTGACGTTCAGCACCAGCCGGCCGAGGTTGGTCGGGTGGAGCCCGTCAGCGTCCTTGGCGGGGTCGATGCGCTCAAGGATGGCGTCGGTGTCCAGGTGCTTCGGCAGCGGCAGCTGCACGATGTAGCCGTGGCAGGCAGGATCCGCATTGAGTTCGTCTATGAGGGCCTCCACCTGGGCCTGCGTGGCGTCCGCGGGCAGTTCGCGCTGGATCGAGTTCATTCCGATCTGCACGGACTGCTTGTGTTTCATCGAAACGTACAGCTGCGAGGCCGGGTCCGCGCCCACCAGCACAGTGGCGATGCCGGGTGTGATGCCCTTGGCCTTGAGCGCGGCCACGCGTTCGGTCAACTCGGCCTTGATGGCAGCGGCGGTGGCCCTGCCGTCAAGGATCTGCGCGGTTCTGGTGTGAGTCATTGGTTACCACTGCTCGTGCTGCGGGTAGAGCGGGAAGTCGGCGGCGAGCTTGTCCACGCGGGACTGCAGGGCCTCGATGTCCGCGCCGGTGCCGGCCTTCAATGCGGTGGCGATGATTTCGGCAACCTCGGTGAACTCGGCGGCGCCGAACCCCCGGGTGGCCAGCGCAGGGGTGCCGATGCGCAGGCCGGAGGTGACCATAGGCGGGCGGGGGTCGAACGGCACGGCGTTGCGGTTGACCGTGATGCCCACCGAGTGCAGGAGGTCTTCGGCCTGCTGGCCGTCCAGCTGCGAGTTGCGCAGGTCGACGAGCACAAGGTGCACGTCGGTACCGCCGGTGAGTACGGAGACGCCGGCTTCGGCGACGTCGGCCTGGTTCAGGCGGTCCGCGATGATGCGGGCACCTTCGAGCACGCGCTCCTGGCGCTCCTTGAACTCCTCGGTGCCGGCGATCTTGAAGGCCACGGCCTTGGCGGCGATGACGTGCATCAGGGGCCCGCCCTGCTGGCCGGGGAAGACGCTCGAGTTCAGCTTTTTGGCCCACTGTTCCTTGGCCAGGATGACGCCGGAACGGGGGCCGGCCAGGGTCTTGTGCACCGTGGAGGTGACGACGTCGGAGTGCGGCACCGGGCTCGGATGCAGTCCTGCTGCGACCAGGCCCGCGAAGTGCGCCATGTCGGTCCAGAGCAGCGCGCCCACCTCATCCGCGATGGAACGGAAGGCGGCGAAGTCCAGGTGGCGGGGGTAGGCGGACCAGCCGGCGATGATCACCTGCGGCTTTTCGGCGATGGCCTGCTCGCGGAGCTTGTCCATGTCGATGCGGAAGTTGTCCTCTTCCACCTGGTAAGCCGCAACGTTGTACAGCTTGCCGGAGAAGTTCAGCTTCATGCCGTGGGTCAGGTGGCCGCCGTGCGCCAGGGACAGGCCCAGGATCTTGTCGCCGGGGGTGATCATGGCGGACAGAGCCGCGGCGTTGGCCTGCGCACCGGAGTGCGGCTGGACGTTGGCGTATTCGGCGCCGAAGAGGGCCTTGACGCGGTCGATGGCCAACTGCTCGGCAACATCAACGTACTCGCAGCCGCCATAGTAGCGGCGTCCCGGATATCCCTCGGCGTACTTGTTGGTCAGGACGGAACCCTGCGCTTCCATCACCGCCCGCGGTGCGAAGTTTTCGGAGGCGATCATTTCCAGGGTGCCGCGCTGGCGGCCCAGTTCCTGGTCCAGGACTGCGGCGATTTCGGGGTCGAGCTCAGCCAGGGGCTGGTTGCTGACGGCGGTGGTTGTGGTGGCTGGTGTAGTCACGGAAAACTCCTCGCTAGGCGTAAAGGCACTGCTAAGGTCAGGCTACCGGCCGGTGCGCTTCCGCAGCCTGTCGATGACAGGTGTGACAGCGCACGTCATGGTGCTGCGGTACTGACGGGGTGCAGCCCATTTCCGGCAAAACATGACCCTCGGCCCAGGCGTACGATCCGTGGTCTTCGTGATTGCCGCTCCCTGGTGGTTAGCCACCCAACGCCAGTTGCGACGCTTCCAGCCTACCAAATCCAGGGGTTCACCCGCGGGTAGGCTTGTACGCGTGAGTGAAGAGCACCTGACCCAAGCGCATGTAGTAACCCTGTCCTGCCCGGACCGCCCCGGGATTGTCCACGCGGTGGCCGGAGCCCTGCTGGTGGCGGGGTGCAATATTACGGACTCACAGCAATACGGCAGCCCCGCGACCGGGAACTTCTTCATGCGTGTGGAGGTGACGACGGCGGCTCCCAAGCCTGAGCTTCGAGCCGCCCTGGACCCGGTGGCCGAGGCGTTCGGAATGCAGTGGAGCCTGGACACGGTGGGCGACAAGGTGCGCACCCTGGTCATGGCCAGCACGTCGGCCCACTGCCTGAACGACCTCCTGTTCCACCAGCGCAGCGGGACCCTGCCCATCGAAATCCCCGCCATCGTCTCCAACCACCGCGACCTGGCCGGACTTGCCGAGTTCTACGGCATCCCGTTCCACTACATTCCCGTCACCCCGGACACCAAGACGGAGGCCGAGGACAAGCTCCGCGCCATTATGGTCGAACAGCGCATCGAACTGACCGTGCTGGCCCGCTACATGCAGATCCTCTCCGACGAACTGTGCACCGAGCTGACCGGACAGGCCATCAACATCCACCACTCGTTTCTGCCGTCCTTCAAAGGCGCCCGCCCGTACCACCAGGCCCACGCCCGCGGCGTTAAGCTCATCGGCGCTACCGCCCATTACGTCACGGCCGCCCTGGACGAGGGGCCCATCATTGAGCAGGAAGTCATCCGGGTGGACCACGCGCGCACGCCGGAGCAGTTTGTGCAGATGGGCCGGGACGTCGAAGGCCGCACCCTGGTACAGGCCGTACAGTGGCATGCCGAACACCGGGTCCTCCTGGACGGCAACCGGACCGTGGTGTTCAACTAGCCCCGGACCAGCCGCCCGGCCTTATGCTGAAGCCATGGTTGACGCACCACAGAACGCGGACCATGAGGCGGACCTCGCACTGTTCTACGACCGGCAGGCCCCGGCCGTTAATACCCGGGCCGGAACTCCACAGCGCGTCGCATGCCGGGAGTGGTTTATCCGGCTGCTCAAGAGCGAACACCGGCGTTCCGTCTTTGAACTCGGATGCGGCACCGGGGTGGAAGGCCTTGAATTTGTCCGTGCGGGTCTGCATTACTGCGGCGTGGACCTCTCCGGCGAAAGCGTCCGCCTGGCCATAGCCAAAGGCCTGAACGCCAGCGTCGCCAGCGGGCGGAGCCTGCCGTTCCTGGACGGCGCCTTCTCTGCCGGGTGGACCATGAGTACCCTGCTGCACGTGCCCAACAGCCTGATCGACGGCGTCGTCAGCGAATTGGCGCGGGTGTGCGCACCAGGCTCGCCCATTGCCGTCGGACTCTGGTCCGGAGATGATGAGGAAGTCCTGAACCCGGAGGACGACCAGGAGCCGCGCCGGTTCTTCAGCCGCCGGAGCGACGCGGCGGTCATGCGGACCTTCGGCGCGCATGGCGAGGTGGAGCACTTCCGCACCTGGCCGGAGGGTACCGGGGATGAGTCAGGGCCGGGGCGGGGCGCATGGATGCAGCACTACCAGTTCCTGGTCCTCCGCACTCCGGATCCCACAGCCGGCCCAGCGGACACATCGGCCCGGGAGCAGCGGCCGCACCCCCGAGTGACCTAGGGTGAATCCATGGCTCCTCTCCATCCTTTTGCCGGCGTTTCACCGGCCGTCCATGACTCCGTTTTCGTCGCGCCCACCGCGTCCATCATCGGCAGCGCCACGCTCGCAGCAGAGTCCAGCGCGTTCTACGGAGTTTCCGTGCGTGCTGACACGGCCACCATCTCCGTCGGCGAAGGCACCAACCTGCAGGACAACGTGGTGCTGCATGCCGACCCCGGATTCCCCTGCACAGTGGGCGCCCGGGTCAGCGTGGGGCACGCCGCCGTCGTCCATGGCTGCACCGTGGAGGACGACTGCCTCATCGGCATGGGCGCCACCATCCTGAACGGTGCAGTGATCGGCACCGGCTCGCTGGTCGCCGCCGGCGCCGTGGTGCTTGAGGGCACCGTCATTCCGCCGCGTTCCCTGGTGGCCGGCGTGCCGGCCAAGGTGCGGCGCGAACTCACCGAGGAAGAGTACGACGGCGTCCGCCGGAACGCGGCGCACTACCGGGAGCTGGCACGCGCCCACCGGGAACAGCACGCGTCATAGTCCCTACCCGCCCCTCACCTCGCAGGCCCGGCCGGGGAACGCACTATGCGTTAACTTCTTGACGCCAAGACCCCGCATAGGGCAATCTTCTTAGCATGCCCGCAACCCCGCGCTCAACGAGGAGCAAACCAACAAATCCCGGCTCCCAGTCGGCGCTGCGCCAATTGAACCAGCAACGGATTATCGAGACCCTGATGGGCGGGCCCTCCACGCAGGCGGAACTCGCCAGGCAGACCGGCCTTTCCACCGCCACCGTCTCGAACATCGTCAAGATCATGCTCGACTCGGGGCTGGCCTCCACGGAGCCGATCACCAGCTCCGGACGGCGCGCCCTCAATGTCCGGCTGAACAGCAACGGCGCCGTCGCGGTAGGCATCGACTTCGGCCGACGGCACCTCAGGGTGGTCCTGGCCTCACTGAGCTACCACGTCATCGCAGAGGAATCAGTTCTCCTCCCCCTGGGGCACCAGGCCGAGGAAGGCATCCAGGCCGCTGTGGCGCTGCTGGAGAAACTGCTGCACGACAGCGGCGTGGAGCGGACCGCCGTAGTGGGGGCCGGCGTCGGAATTCCCGGGCCTATCGACAGGCGCACCGGTACCGTCGCACAAGGTGCCATCCTTCCGGAATGGGTGGGGATCAACATCCTTCAACACCTCGAAGAAACCCTAGAAATGCCCGTCTTTGTTGACAACGACGCGAACCTGGGAGCGTGGTCCGAGGTGACGTGGGGGCAGCACACGGGTGTCAGCAACCTGCTGTTCCTGAAGATCGGCTCGGGCATCGGCGCGGGCCTCATACTCAACGGCGCTCCCTATTACGGCAACGTCGGAATTACCGGCGAAATTGGCCACGCGACCATACACGAACAGGGCTTGGTGTGCCGATGCGGAAACCGCGGATGCCTCGAAACCATCGCCTCCACCACGACCATGATCGAACTCCTCAGCCGCGGCGAGGACAGGCCCCTGACGCCGGCCGATATTGTGCGCAAGGCCCTGGCCCGCGACCCGGCCACGCTGCGGGTGGTGGATGACGCGGGACTGTCGGTGGGACGTGCCCTGGGAAACGTCGCCAACCTGATCAACCCTGAAGTGATCGTGGTGGGCGGCCCCCTGGCCGGCCTCGGGGACCTTCTGCTGGACCCCATCCGGCGCGGCCTGATCCGGCATGCCGTGCCCGTGATCGGCGAAAGCACCACCTTGACCATGTCTTCCCTTGGCGACCGTGCGGAAGCACTCGGCGCCGCCGCCCTGGTGTTCCAGCACGCCGGCATCAGGAAGACCTAGACCGCATCGTTATCCCGCAGTTGCGTTAAATACTTGACGACAACGCGGGTGATCCAGTTTACTTTTTCATCAGACGGCCCTGCGCTTTGCCTGGCCGGACAAAGAAGTCATTGCATTGGAGGGCTAGGGCACATGACGTCCCAGACCACGCACACCGAACCCGTCATCCTGGAGATGCGGTCCATCACCAAGGAATTCCCCGGCGTCAAAGCCCTGGCGAACGTGAACCTCCGGGTGAAGGCGGGCGAAATCCACGCCATCTGCGGTGAAAACGGAGCCGGCAAGTCCACGCTGATGAAGGTACTCTCCGGCGTCTACCCCCACGGCAGCTACGACGGCGACATCGTGTACCAGGGGCAGGTCCAGCACTTCAAGGACATCCGCGCCAGCGAACACGCGGGCATCGTGATCATCCACCAGGAACTGGCGCTGATCCCGGAGCTGTCCATCATGGAGAACATCTTCCTGGGCAACGAACCCACCAAACGGGGCGTCATCGACTGGGCAGAAGCGCGGACCCGCTCCACCGAACTGCTGGCGAGGGTGGGCCTTCGCGAGGACCCGGACACCCCCATCAAGGAAATCGGCGTCGGCAAGCAGCAGCTCGTTGAAATCGCCAAGGCGCTGAACAAGTCCGTCAAGATCCTCATCCTGGACGAACCCACCGCGGCGCTGAACGAATCCGACTCGCAGCACCTGCTGGACTTGATCCTGGGCCTCAAGGGCCGCGGCATTACCTCCATCATCATTTCCCACAAGCTCAACGAGATCGAGCAGATCGCGGATTCCATCACCATCATCCGTGACGGCAAGTCGATCGAGACGCTCGACGTCAAGGCCGACGGCGTGGACGAGGACCGCATCATCAAAGGCATGGTGGGGCGCACCCTGGAGTCCCGTTTCCCGGAACACACACCCCGCATCGGCGAGGTGTTCTTTGAGGTCAAGAAATGGACCGTGGCCCACCCGACCGTTCAGGACCGGTTGGTCTGCAAAGACTCCAGCTTCTTTGTCCGCCGCGGCGAAATCGTTGGGTTCGCCGGCCTGATGGGGGCGGGCCGCACGGAGTTGGCCCGCTCGGTATTCGGCCGCTCCTACGGGCGGTTCATTGACGGCAATATCTACCTGGACGGCAAGGAAGTGGTCCTCAAATCGGTCCGGCAGGCCATTGATGCCGGATTGGGTTACGTGACCGAAGACCGCAAGTCCCTGGGCCTCAACCTGTTGGACGACATCAAGACCACCACGGTCGCCGCCAACCTCAGGAAGATCAGCCGGCATTCCGTCGTGGATGCCAACCAGGAATTTACGGTTGCCGAGCAGTACCGCAAATCGCTGCGCACCAAGACCCCGTCCGTGGAGGAGGGCGTGGCCAAGCTCTCCGGCGGCAACCAGCAGAAGGTTGTCCTGGCCAAATGGATGTTCACGGACCCGGAGCTGCTGATCCTGGACGAACCCACCCGCGGCATCGATGTAGGTGCCAAATACGAGATTTACGGCATCATCCAGCAGCTGGCCAACCAGGGCAAGGGAGTGATCGTCATTTCCTCTGAACTTCCTGAACTGCTGGGCCTCTCCGACCGCATCTACACCATCTTTGAAGGCGCCATCACCGGTGTCCTGGACAAAGAAGAGGCCACGCAGGAAAGCCTGATGAAGCTGATGACCTCAAACCGCAAAGCCGCCTGACCCCTGGACCACCCAGAACTTCCGGACAAGGACTGACACCATGAACGCCCTTAAAAAGCTGTTTGGCGGCAACACCCGCCAATTCGGCATGATCTTTGCCCTGGTGGCCTTGATCATCTTCTTCCAGATCGCCACGGAGGGCCGGACCCTCACCTCCGGCAACGTCATCAACCTCTTCAACGGCAACTCCTACATCCTGATCCTCGCGATCGGCATGGTCCTGGTCATCATCGCCGGGCACATCGACCTGTCCGTGGGTTCCGTGGCGGCCTTCGTCGGGGTCACCGTCGCCCTGACCATCCGTGACTGGGGCCTGCCCTGGTATGCCGGCGTCCTGCTGGGCCTGCTGCTCGGGGCGCTGATTGGAGCGTGGCAGGGCTGGTGGACCGCCTACGTCGGGATTCCCGCCTTCATCGTCACCCTGGCCGGCATGCTGCTATTCCGCGGGCTGAACCAGTTCGTGGGCAAGTCCAACACCATCCCCGTTCCGGAGAGCTTCCAGTACCTCGGTGCCGGGTACCTTCCCGAGGTGGGTCCGGACACCGGTTACAACAACCTCACCCTCCTCATCGGCGTTGCCGCCGCCGCGTTCGTGATCTTCGGCGAACTGCGGTCCCGGGCCCGAGCCAAGGCTCTTGGCGCGGACGTCCCGGAAATGTGGGTCACGGTGCTGAAGCTGGTGCTGATCAGCGGCGCCATCCTCTACGCGACGTACCTCTTCGCCACCGGCCGTCCGGGTACCTCCTTCCCCATCCCGGGCCTCATCCTGGCCGTCCTGGTGCTGCTCTACGGCTTCATCTCCTCGCGTACCGTCCTGGGCCGCCACGTCTACGCCGTGGGTGGCAACCGGCACGCCGCTGAGCTCTCCGGTGTCCAGTCCAAGAAGGTCAATTTCCTGGTCATGATGAACATGTCCATCCTGGCCGGCCTGGCCGGCATGATCTTCGTGGGACGCTCCACCGCATCGGGCCCCTTCGACGGCGTGGGCTGGGAACTGGACGCCATCGCGGCCGTCTTCATCGGCGGCGCTGCAGTGACCGGCGGCGTGGGCACCGTCGTCGGGTCGATCATCGGCGGCCTGGTGATGGCAGTGCTGAACAACGGCCTGCAGCTCCTGGGGGTCGGCGCGGACCTCACCCAGATCATCAAGGGCCTGGTCCTCCTGATCGCCGTCGCGTTCGACGTCTACAACAAGAGCCAGGGCAAGAAGTCGATTATCGGCATGCTGACCCGGAACATGAACCGGCCCACCGGCGGACCGAACAACCCGCTCCAGCCGGACGAAACAACCTCCACGAAGGAAGCGATCGCCAGGGAAGCCTGAGCCCGCGACCTGAACATCGTCACAACACCAAAAGGAAAGAGAACCAACAATGCGAATGATTGGTAAAGCAGGAAAGGCAGCAGCGGTCGCTGCCATCGCAGCACTGGCGCTGACGGGTTGCGGCCGGTCGGAATCAACCGGCGGTTCCACCGAAGGCGCCTCCGGATTCCCGCAGGACTCCGCTATCGGCGTCGCGCTTCCGCAGAAGACCAGTGAGAACTGGGTCCTGGCGGAAAAGCTGTTCAACGACGGCCTCAACGGCGCCGGCTTCAAGGCTGACGTACAGTTCGCCAACGGCGGCGTCTCCGAACAGCAGAGCCAGATCAGCGCCATGGTCACCAAGGGCGCCAAGGTCATCATCGTCGGTGCCATCGACGGTTCGCAGCTGGGCACCCAGCTGAAGCAGGCGAAGGACGCCGGCGCTACCGTTATCGCCTATGACCGCCTGCTCCTGAACACGGAGAACGTGGACTACTACGTGGCCTACGACAACTTCAAGGTCGGCGAACTCCAGGGCCAGGCCCTGCTTGAGGGCCTCAAGGCCAAGAAGCCTTCCGGCCCCTACAACATCGAACTGTTCGCCGGTTCCCCGGATGACGCCAACGCGAAGGTCTTCTTCGACGGCGCCATGAGTGTCCTCCAGCCGAAGATCGACGACGGCACCCTGAAGGTCCTCTCCGGCCAGACCAAGTTCGAACAGGCCGTGACCCAGGGCTGGAAGGCGGAGAACGCACAGCGCCGCGCCGACACCCTGCTCACCGGCAGCTACGGCAGCGCCTCCCTGGACGGCGTCCTGTCCCCGAACGACACGCTGGCCCGCGCTGTCCTGACCGCCGTCAAGGGCGCCGGCAAGCCGCTGCCCGTCGTGACGGGCCAGGACTCCGAGGTTGAATCCGTCAAGTCCATCATGGCCGGCGAGCAGTACTCCACCATCAACAAGGACACCCGCAAGCTCGTGGAGCACGCCATCACCATGGTGAAGGACCTCCAGGCGGGCAAGAAGCCCGAGATCAACGACGACAAGTCCTACGAAAACGGCGTCAAGACCGTTCCGGCCTACCTGCTGGAGCCGGTCATCGTCACCAAGGAAAACGTCAAGACCGCTTACACCGACGACCCGGTCCTCGGCCCGATCACCAAGTAGTCAGCTAAGGGAAGGCCCGGCTCCCCGCGATATTCTCGCGGTGGAGCCGGGCTTTCGCGTTCCTGTGGCAGGATGGCTCCATGCCCGCCCCCATCGCCACGCCATGGCTCTCCGCACAGACCGACCAGGACCCCCGCTCCGCCACCGGCAAGACCTTGCGCTGGGGCATCGTCGCCACCGGCTCAATCGCAGGCCTGATGGCCCGGGACCTGTCGCTCCTGGCGGACGCCGAGCTGTACGCCGTCAGCTCCCGGCAGCAGTCTAAAGCCGACGCCTTCGCCGCCGAACACGGGGCGGCCAGGACCTACGTGGACGACGGCGGTGTCCCCGGCTACCGGCGGCTGCTGGCCGATGACCAAGTGGACGTGGTCTACGTTGCAACACCCCACGCGCAGCACCACGAGGTGGTCCTCGCCGCCCTCAACGCCGGTAAGCACGTGCTTTGCGAAAAGGCCTTCACCGTCAACGCCCGGGAAGCCTCGGAGCTGATCGACACCGCGCGGTCCCGGAACCTCTTCCTCATGGAAGCGATGTGGAGCCGCTTCCTCCCCAGCATGCAGCGGGCATTCGAAATCGCCGCCTCCGGCGAGCTGGGTGAAATCCACTGGGTCACGGCCGACCTCGGCTTCCCCGCCCCGTACTCCCCCGGATCCCGGCTCTGGGCTCCGCGGGACGGTGGCGGCGCCCTGCTCGACATCACTGTCTACCCCCTGTTATGGGCGCTGGGAACGCTTGGATTCCCGCAGACGGTCAGTGCCACGGGATTCGTCAACGACGACGGCGTCGACTCCCAGAACGCCCTTACCCTCGGCTACCATCATGCAGCCCAGGTCCAGCTCACCTCGTCGCTCCTGTCGCACGGGCCGCGGACCGCCACGGTTGCCGGAAGCAAAGGCTTCCTGCAAAGCGTCGGATCCATCAACAACCCGCGCGAACTGGTGATCACCAAGGACCGCAACGACCCCCGCACGGAAAAGTTCGACGTCGTTGGCAAGGGGTATACGTACGAGCTGCGGGAGGCGACCCGGTGCATACAGCAGGGCCTGACCGAGAGCCCGGTCATGCCGTTGGAAGACTCCCTTAACACCATGCGCCTTTTTGACGGTGTCCGTGCCCAGCTGGGCGTCAGCTACCCAAACGACCGGCACTGATTTTCCCGGAACCCTCGACGCGGACCCGGCCGGAGTCGTAAGCTGACTTATTATTGGTCGCACCGCTGCTGGGGGTGGTATGCATGGCTCGAGTCCGCTCGCCTTGGCATGCCCTGCGCCCCGTCTTCCTCGCCGGTGCCGCTACATTCGCCTGGCTGACCTTCTCATCCTCTCCTGCCTCGGCTGATCTTCTGCCGGAACCCACCCCGGCAGTGAATGAGATCCTGATCGATTCACCGACCACCGACATGTTGGCCCCGGTCGTCGACGCGGTCCCGGGAACCGAGCCGGCGGCGCCTGTCACCGCAGTCGTGGAGGACACCGTAGGCGTGGTGGAACAGGTCGTCGTTCCCCCCGCAGCCGGGATCGTCGCAGCCACCGAACCACTCATCGATCCGGTACTGGAATCCGCGGAGCCCGTCCTCGTTCCGGTGCAACCGATCCTGGATCCTGTCCTGGCGCCCGTGGTAGCCCCGGTCACTGAACTTGTGCCGGCTCTGGAACCTCTGGTGGAGCTGGCTCCCGAGGGCCCTGCCCTCGCCATCGCCGGGCTCCTTCCGGATGGGGCTAACGAGCCCGCCGCAACCGGCCCTGCCTTGAACCCCGGCCCTGCCAGGGAACCAGCGCCCGCCAGCACAGAACCGAGGCAGGCCCTGGCGGCGGGCCCTCCACTTTCCGCTCCGCTGACCGCTGTGGCCGTACCGCTGTGGGCTGGTCCTACCGCATACGCGGAGAGCCCTGAGCCGGCGCCCGTTCCGCCGTCGTCCCCGCCCGCGCCCGTTCCCGTGGCACCTGGCTCGGGCGGTCCGGGTTCCGGCGGACCGTCGCCGGGCCCAGCCGCCTGGCTGAGCCCTGTCGCCTTTGTTCTTCCCTTCCTTGGCGCGGCCAGCGCCCCGGAGTTCGTGCTTCGTGCTCCGGAACCGGTGTCCTTCGACCCCGGTTCGTCTCCTGACTAGTTGAGCCATGCCTGCCTTTTGTCGGCAGGACACGGCAACCGGGCTGCTTACCGCACCCACCATCAACTTCTCAGGAGACATCATCATGCGTACCACCCTTCGCCGGGGCCTTCTCGGCACCTTCATGGCCGGCGGGCTCCTCGCCCTCGGCTGCACCGCTGCCAGTGCAGCGGACCACACGGACGGAGCGGACCTGTCCGCTTCAGCCCTCATTTCGGCGGCGGCGTCCGCTGATAGGGCGTCATCGGGCCTGCTGGGTGACCCGACGGCGTCCCAGACCACGGACGTCGCCGCTGCTGTCAACCTCACGGCCGACGCCGCCGCCACCACCGGGGCGGACAGCACCACCGCTGACAGCAACCTCGCCACCGCCGCCGCGGCCGACCTCACCCTCGGCCTCACCACCGGCAGCGACATCGCTGGCAGTGACATCACCGGCACCGACGGCACCGCAACCAACGGGACCACCGACGCGGCACTGACCGCCGACGCAACCCTGGCAGCAACGCTCAACACCGCCACCACCGGGGCAGACAGCACCACCGCTGACAGCAACCTCGCCACCGCCGCCGCGGCCGACCTCACCCTCGGCCTCACCACCGGCAGCGACATCGCTGGCAGTGACATC
>NZ_JBIVQC010000009.1:94712-125466 GCF_044754925.1 Pseudarthrobacter sp. NPDC092424
ATCACCGGCACCGACGGCACCGCAACCAACGGGACCACCGACGCGGCACTGACCGCCGACGCAACCCTGGCAGCAACGCTCAACACCGCCACCACCGGGGCAGACAGCAACACCGCTGACAGCAACCTCGCCACCGCCGCCGCGGCCGACCTCACCCTCGGCCTCACCACCGGCAGCGACATCGCTGGCGGTGACATCACCGGCACCGACGGCACCGCAACCAACGGGACCACCGACGCGGCACTGACCGCCGACGCAACCCTGGCAGCAACGCTCGACGCCGCCACCACCGGGGCAGACAGCAACACCGCTGACAGCAACCTCGCCACCGCCGCCGCGGCCGACCTCACCCTCGGCCTCATCCTGGGCACGGGCACCGAAGGCACCACCGGTGGTGACACCAGCGGTACCGGCACCAACGGCACTGACGCGAGTGGCAGCACCGGCTCAGGCGACGATGGTCTCCTCGGCGTGCAGGGTTCCGGGGGCGCCGGAACTGACGGCAGCGGTTCGGCGGCCGGGGCTGTTGTCGGCGCCACCGCATCCAACGGGGCCGGCGGCATGATGGGCGCCGCGGCCGCGGGTTCCACATCTGTGGGTGGCGCGATTGCCGTGGCTCCAGTTGCTGCCGGCACCAGCAGCGCACAGGGTTCCGCCGGCCTGGCGGCAACCGGCGCGGACGCCTCGCTGGCTCCGCTTGCCCTGCTCCTCGTGTTCGCAGGACTCCTGATGCTCCGCAGGCGGAACGCGGTTTAGGACCGCAACCGGCACCGCATCAGACACCCGGACAGGAAGGAGGACCAGACCACCAGAGGCACCTGTAAAGCAAAACATGTCATCAGCACACATGTTCTTGTAGCCGGTGGTCCGGCGGCGAACACGCTTCATTGTTGCCGCCGGACCGTCGGCGCGCCCCGGTCCGCCCAGAGAGAGTCCGCAACCAGTTCTCCCCCATGGCCCGTATAATTTTAGGTACGACAGTGCCGCAGCGCACCGGGAGGAACGGGACATGGTGGCGGAATCGCCGAGCTCCATCAAGAATGAAGTGGTTGGCGGACGCTACCGATTGGGGGACGTCATAGGCCGCGGCGGGATGTCATCCGTCTACTGCGCGCACGACGAAAACCTCCATCGGGACGTGGCCCTGAAGCTCTTCGCACCCCAGGCGCCGGACGCCGAGGAACTCAAACGGCAGGAAGCGGAAATCCAGCTTCTGGCCACCCTCAACCACCCCGGACTCGTCACCCTTTTCGATGCCGGAATCGACACCCGCGTCCCGGATGAGCCACGTCCCTTCCTCACCATGGAACTCGTGGAAGGGCAGGACCTTCGCAGCCGCATCCGGCACAGCCGGGTTCCGCTGGAAGAGCTGGCCGTGATCGGTGCAGGCATCGCCGACGCCCTCGCCTACGTCCACGGCCTGGGAATCATCCACCGCGACATCAAACCCGGCAACATCCTGCTGGTCCAGATCCGCCCCGGCGAACCACTCCGTCCCAAGCTCACGGACTTCGGCATCGCCAGGATCGTGGACGCCACCCGACTGACGGCCACAGGCACAATGGTGGGCACCGCCGCCTACCTCAGCCCCGAGCAGGCCATGGGACAGCCGCTCTCCCCTGCTACGGACATCTATTCGTTCGGCCTGGTTCTGCTCGAATGCATCAAGGGCTCCGTCGAATATCCAGGCGGCGCCGTGGAATCCGCGGTAGCCCGGCTGCACCGCGCCCCGGAAATTCCGGAGGACGTCCCGGCTGAGTGGGCGGACCTGATCCGCTCAATGACCGCATTGGATCCTCTGGACCGTCCCGCCGCGGAGGACATCGAAACCGTCCTGCGGCAGGCGCTCGTCTCCCCCGCGTCCACGCCCGGGGAACTCGTGGCGGAAACCACCCGCGTTCTCCCGGCCATGCCGCTCCGGCCGCCCACCATCACCGCCGAGGAGTCGGTGGACGACCTCCAACAGGCCGCGGCCGCCGGCCCGCTGACTCCCGGGAAGCGCCGCCGGCGCGCGGCGTCGTCCCGCTCCAGGGGCTTCTGGATCGCGGTGACACTCGCAGCCGTGGTGGCCCTGGCGGCGGTGGCTGCACTGATGATGAGCCTGTCCACCCAGAGCACTCCCGACGTCGTGCCCTACCCCACGGTGACCGGGACGCTGGGCGCCCATCTTGAGGAACTGCAGGAAAGTGTCAAGCCGTGACGCGCGCGTGGATTGGCGTGGTGCTCGCCGTTACCCTGCTGACCGGGTGTGCGCAGGCCGAAACCGGGCTGGAGCGGGACACCGCCCGGCAGCTTCAGGCCAGGGTACTGGAGATCACGCAGGCGTCGTCCCAGAACAAGCCCGAGGCTGCCCTGAAGGCCCTGGACGGACTGGAAGCAGAGCTCAGGGAAGCAAAGGACAGCGGCAGCATCACTGAAGAGCGGCACCGCAGCATCACCACGATCGCGACGGCGGTCCGGGCAGACCTGGAGCGTGCCATCGCCGCCGCGAAGACCACGCCCAGGCCTTCCGCGACCCCCAGCGCGCAGCCCAGCGCCCCGGCAACGCCGGACACCGCAGAGTCGTCCGGACCAGCTTCCGCGGAAACCGACAGGAACGACGGGAAAAAGCCCGGGACGCCGGACCAAAGAGGCAAGGACAAGGACTAGGAGGCGGACGACGCCGGTGCGCCTCCTCGCGCCGGCGCCTCCTCTGCGTTGTCCCCTGCTGCGTTCCTCGCCCGTTCCCGGACCAGCCTCAGTACCGCTGCGGCCGCCGGCCAGGCACCGCCGCCCCGGCGCGTGCGGGCATAAGCCCGCATCCGCAGGTCAGGGCTGATCAGCGGCAACAGGGCCACTCCTTCGCGTGGTGCCCGGTCGGCGGGCAGCAGGCCCACCCCCATGCCGGCGATGATCAGGTCCTCCACCAGTTCCAGGCTGTCCGCCTGGTGCCGCACCCGGATTTCGAACCCCGCCATCGAGGACACCAGCCGCAACACTTCCTCGTCGGCGCTGTTACGGGAATTGCCGATCCAGTCTGCGTCACGGAGGCTGCGGAACAGGTCCGGTGCGGGCAGCGGCCGCTCCCCGGGCGCGGACCGCACGAGGGTTCCCTGAGCGGCTGCCGCGCCCGCCGGCACGCCCAGGCTCCACGGTGTGCTCCACAGGCGCGTGGATTCGAAGTCCGCGGCGCTGCCGTCAGGCGCCAGATTGTAGTCATAGGTCAGGGCCAGATCCACCGCATCCGCAGCCAACAGTCCAAGCGCCTCTGCCGGTTCGTGTTCCCGGACATCGATGCGTACCTCCGGGTGGATCCGTGCCAAGTCTCCGACGATAGGCATCAGCACCTTCCGGACCGCGGTAGCGAAGCCCGCCACCCGAACGGTCCCGGCAGGTTCGGTGCGCGGATCGAGCTCTGCTGTTGCTGCCTCCACCGAAGCAAGGATGTCCACGGCGCGTTCGGCCAGGCGGCGCCCTGCGGGGGTGAGCCGGACGCCGCGGCCAGCAGGTTCCAGAAGCGGTGTTCCCACTTCACGGGCCAGGGCAGACAGTTGCTGTGAGACCGTGGAGGTGGTGGTGGCGAGGATGTCAGCGACGTTCCGCATGGAGCCGTGCCGCGCAAAAGCCACGAGCACTTCCAGCCGGCGGGTTTCCATCCACCCATTGTCCACGAATCCTGAACGGTTTGCCAATATTTATCACGTGGACGTGAAGGGTTCGGGGCGGTTCTACTTGATCCATGGGAATTTCAACACTGACGGCCGGGGGCCGCCTTACAGGAGCCGGGGCGGGAACTGCAATGGCCGGCGCAGCGATGGTCTTTGTCCAATTGGGCCTTGCGGCCTCGGTAGGCCTGGCGGACCGGTTGGGCCCGGACGGCGTGGCCTGGCTACGGCTGTCCTGGGCTGCGTTGATCCTGATTGCCGTGGCGCGGCCGTGGCGCACCGGGCTGAGCGGCAGCGGCCTCATCACCTGTGTCCTGTTGGGCCTGGTCACTGCAGGAATGACGCTGCTGTTCATGGCGGCGGCAGTCCGGATTCCGCTGGGCACAGCCAGTGCCCTCGAGTTCCTGGGCCCGCTGGCCGTGGCGGTGATCAGGGGCCGGGCGGCCGGGAGGTGGTGGGCGCTGGTCGCCGCCGTCGGGGTGGCTGCCCTGACCGAGCCGTGGCACGGCGGCGCGGACGTACCCGGGATCCTCTTCGCGCTGGGGGCAGGTGCCTGCTGGGCGGCCTACATCCTCCTGACCCAGCGCGCCGGTGACGAGGCAAGCGGCCTCCAGGCCCTGGCCATCTCCATGCCGGTCGCGGCCCTGGCCACTACGGTGGTGGCGGGTCCCGCCGTTGTGGGACTTCTTGACTGGGGCATCCTGCTGGCCGGTGCAGGACTGGCACTGCTGATGCCCGTCATCCCTTTCAGCCTGGAGCTCTTGGCCCTGCGGCGGCTGAAGGCGGCTGCGTTCGGCACGCTGATGAGCGTGGAGCCGGCCATCGCGGCCGTCATCGGCCTGGCCGTCCTGGGGCAAGTGCCGGGGCCCACGGTCCTGGCCGGGATCGCTTTGGTGGTGGCCGCCGGCGTGGGTGTGACGCTGCAGGGTGCCCGTGAGCCGGTCGCCCCCAAGCCAGGCGCCGGGTCACCGGCAAACGGGTCACCGGCAGACGACGCCGGCACCCGCCTGTTGAGCCAATAACGCCAGAGGCGGTGCACCGGGTTGTCCGGTGCACCGCCTCTGGTACGCGCCGCATCAGCCGCGGCGGAACGGGAATTAACCCAGGGTTGCCAGAACCTTGTTCAGGGTGGCGGACGGACGCATCACGGCGGACGTCCTGGTGTTGTCCGGGTGGTAGTACCCACCGATGTCCACCGGCGAGCCCTGGACTTCAGCCAGCTCGCCCACAATGGTTTCCTCCTGGGAGGACAAAGCGTCGGCAACCGCGCCGAAGGAGGCGGCCAGGCCGGCGTCGTCCGTCTGCTTGGCCAGTTCTTCCGCCCAGTAGCGGGCCAGGAAGTAGTGGCTGCCGCGGTTGTCCAGCTCGCCGGCGCGGCGGCTCGGGGACTTATTCTCCAGCAGGAAGGTGCCGGTGGCGCGGTCCAGGGTGTCGGCCAGGATCTGGGCGCGCTTGTTGTCCGTGGTGGTGGCCAGGTGCTCGAAGCTGACGGCAAGGGCAAGGAACTCGCCGAGGCTGTCCCAGCGCAGGTGGTTTTCCTTGAGCAGCTGCTGGACGTGCTTCGGGGCGGAGCCGCCGGCACCGGTCTCGAAGAGTCCGCCGCCGTTCATCAGCGGAACGATGGACAGCATCTTGGCGCTGGTACCCAGTTCCAGGATGGGGAACAGGTCCGTGAGGTAGTCGCGGAGCACGTTGCCGGAGACGGAGATGGTGTCCTGGCCCTTGCGGATGCGCTCCAGGGTAAAGGCAATGGCCTTGACCGGGGACATGATGCGGATGTCCAGGCCCTCGGTGTCATGGTCCTTAAGGTACTCGTTGACCTTGGCGATGAGGTTGGCGTCGTGGGCACGCTCCTCGTCCAGCCAGAACACGGCGGGCGTCTGGGAGGCGCGGGCGCGGGTGACAGCCAGCTTGACCCAGTCGCGGATGGGCAGGTCCTTGGTCTGGCAGGCGCGCCAGATATCGCCCTCGGAGACCTGGTGTTCGATCAGCACGTTGCCAGCGCCGTCAACAATCTGGACGGTACCGGCTTCCTGGATTTCGAAGGTCTTGTCGTGGCTGCCGTATTCCTCGGCGGCCTGCGCCATGAGGCCGACGTTAGGAACAGTACCCATGGTGGTGGGGTCGTAGGCACCGTTGGCACGGCAGTCATCGATGACCACCTGGTAGATCCCGGCGTAAGAGCTGTCCGGCAGGACAGCCAGGGTGTCGGCTTCCTTGCCGTCCGGGCCCCACATGTGGCCGGAGCTGCGGATCATGGCCGGCATGGAGGCGTCCACGATGACGTCGGACGGGACGTTAAGGGTGGTGATGCCCTTGTCCGAGTCCACCATGGCCAGCGCCGGGCCGTCTTCGAGACCCTTCTTGATGAGGTTCTGCACGCCTTCGCGGACGTCCGCGGGCAGGTCCTCGAGGCTGCTGAGGATGGCGGCCAGGCCGTTGTTCGGGCTGATGCCGGCGGCGGAAAGCTGCTTGCCGTAGGTCTCGAACAGCTCGGCAAAGTACGCCTTGACCACGTGGCCGAAGATGATCGGGTCGGAAACCTTCATCATGGTGGCCTTCAGGTGGGCGGAAAACAGTACGCCCTCTTCCTTGGCACGGGCCACCTGGGCCTTGAGGAACTCGTCCAAGGCGGCTGCGCGCATCACGGTACCGTCGATGACCTCACCGGCCTGGACCGGGAACGCCTTCTTCAGGACCTTGACCGAGCCGTCTTCGCGGACCAGCTGGATGCTGATGGTGCCCTCGGAGTCCATGACCACGGATTTCTCGTTGGAGCGGAAGTCGTCACGGCCCATGGTGGCCACGTTGGTCTTGGAGTCGGCGGTCCAGGCGCCCATGGAGTGCGGGTTCTGGCGCGCGTAGTTCTTGACGGACAGCGGCGCACGGCGGTCAGAGTTACCCTCGCGCAGGACCGGGTTCACTGCGGAGCCCTTGATCTTGTCGTAGCGGGAGCGGACGGCGGTTTCCTCGTCCGAGGAGGGGTTGTCCGGGTAATCCGGCAGTGCGTAGCCCTGGGACTGGAGTTCCGCGATGGCGGCCTTCAGCTGCGGGATGGAGGCGCTGATGTTGGGCAGTTTGATGATGTTGGCTTCCGGCGTCTTCGCCAGCTCGCCCAGTTCAGCAAGGGCGTCACCGATCTGCTGCTCCGGGGTCAGGTAGTCACCAAAAACGGCGATGATGCGGCCGGCGAGCGATATGTCGCGGGTCTCCACCTCCACACCTGCGGTCGAAGCAAAAGCCTCGATGATGGGCAGGAACGAATAGGTAGCCAGCATCGGCGCTTCGTCGGTGTGGGTGTAGATAATCTTGGACATGCGCGGGCGTCTCCCTGTGGGTCGGCTAGGTTGTGAAATATAGGTCTGTTTCACCATCTCTAACTTACCCGAGTACATCCGTTTGAACCCCACCGACGGGCCTCGATTACCCCGCCCCGTGACAGCATTACAGCCATACACGATAGGTCACTACTATTTACAAAGTTGTAATATCGCGGTAGGTTCGCTACGTCAATTCCGGCCCCACAGGGCAGCATTCACCGTTCAGACAGGACAAACATGACACGCACCAGGTCTCTGGCTTCCGGCCTCCTGAGCCTCTCGGCGGCTGCCGTTCTGGCTCTCACCGGAGTCGGCGGAGCCACCGCCGCGCCGGCGGCATCCGAGGATCAGCAAACCCCGTCCGTCGCCCGCGCCGCCGTCTCCACCTCCGGCGTGACCGACTACTGGACCCCGGAGAAGATGCGCAACGCCATCCCGGGCGATGTCCTCGCCAAGCGGGCCATGGAGCGGGGCAAGGCCAGCGGCGCGGCTGCTGCAATCCAGGGCAAAGCCACCAAGGTTCCCGCCACCAAGGGCAAGCCCACCCTCGCAGGAAACGAGAACCCCGTCCGGCATATCGGCAAGGTGTTCTTCACCATGGGCGGTTACAACTATGTGTGTTCGGGCAACTCCGTGGCCTCCACCAACAAGAGCACCGTGTCCACCGCCGGCCACTGCGTCAACGAGGGCCCCGGCGCCTTCGCCACCAACTTCGTGTTTGTCCCTGCCTATGAGAACGGTGCAGCCCCATACGGCAAGTGGGCCGCCAGCCAGCTTTTCGCCCCCACCGACTGGAGCTCCAAGGGAGACATGACCTACGACACCGGCTTTGCCGTGGTCACCACCAACGCCAGCGGCCAGCGCCTTGGCGATGTTGTGGGCGGCTCCGGTGTTGCCTTCAACCAGGCCCACGGCCTCACCTACAAGGCTTTCGGCTATCCGGCAGCTTCCCCCTTCAACGGCGAGACCCTCAAGAGCTGCACCGGTGCCGCCTCCAACGATCCCTACAACCCGCAGTTCAACAGCCAGGGCATCTCCTGCGACATGACCGGCGGGTCCTCCGGCGGCCCCTGGTTCATCGGCACCAGCTCCAGCGGTGTGCAGAACTCCGTGAACAGCTACGGCTACAACCGTATGGCTGTCATGTACGGCCCGTACTGGGGCGATGTCATCCAGTCCACGTACAACAGTGCAGCAACCTCCTGATCCACGGCCGTTCGGGCCGGAGCACCCCGGCCCGGACACCGTCAGCAGTTCACCGGTGAACCCGGCACCCGAGGAAAGCCTCGAGTACTGGACACCGGAACGCATGGCGGAGGCCAAACCACGCGAAGTGGTCCTGCCGGAACCGGAAACTTCGGAGCCTGCCGACCCGGACTCCCGGTAGCAGCACCCACGGCGCCCGTTCCCTCTCCAAGGGGACGGGCGCCGTCGTACTTTCAGAGCCGAAGCGAGGTTACGGTGCCGGTGGGGCCTAGTGGAAGAAGTGGCGGGCGCCGGTGAAGTACATGGTGACGCCGGCGGCGTTGGCCGCAGCAATGACTTCCTCATCCCGCACCGAACCGCCGGGCTGCACCACGGCACGGACGCCGGCGTCGACCAGGATCTGCAGGCCGTCAGCAAACGGGAAGAACGCGTCTGAGGCCGCCACTGCGCCGCGGGCGCGCTGCGGTGCGCCTGCACCGCCGGCGTTGGAGGCACCGCCGGCGCCTTCGACGTCGGACTCCACGGTGACGCCCAGCGTGTTGGCCCGCTCCACGGCCAGGCGGCAGGAGTCCAGGCGGTTGACCTGGCCCATGCCGATGCCGACGGCGGCGCCGTCCTGGGCAAGGAGGATCGCGTTGGACTTTGCGGCACGGCAGGCGGTCCAGGCGAAGGCGAGGTCTGCGAGCGTCTTCTCGTCCGCGGCTTCACCGGCGGCCAGGGTCCAGTTGGCGGGGTTGTCGCCGTCGGCGTCCACCTTGTCGCTGACCTGGACCAGCATGCCGCCGGAGACCTGGCGGAACTCCGTGGGGTACCGGCCGTAGCCTTCGGGCAGGGCGAGCAGGCGGATGTTCTTCTTCTTGGAGAGGATCTCCACGGCCTCCGGCTCGAAGCCCGGGGCGATGACAACCTCGGTGAAGATGTCCTTGACCGTGTTGGCCATGCCCGCGGTCACCTTGCGGTTCGCGGCGATGACGCCGCCGAATGCGGAGACGGGGTCGCAGGCGTGGGCCTTGGCGTGGGCATCGGCGATGGGGTCGGCGGCGTCCGCCGACCCTACGGCCACACCGCACGGGTTGGCGTGCTTGATGATGGCAACGGCGGGTTCGCTGAAGTCGTAGGCGGCGCGCAGTGCAGCGTCCGCGTCCACGAAGTTGTTGTAGCTCATGGCCTTGCCGTGCAGCTGGTCGGCCTGGGCGATGCCCACCGGCGCGGCCTTGTCCACGTACAGGGCGGCCTGCTGGTGCGGGTTCTCGCCGTAGCGCAGCACCTCGGAGCGTTCCAGCGACAGGCCGGCGTAGGCGGGCCAGTCGATGGTGCCGTCGCCGTCCTCGTCCAGGAACTGGCTGGCGGTCCACGTGGCAACGGCGTTGTCGTAGGACGCCGTGTGGGCGAAGGCTTTGGCTGCCAGGCGCCGGCGGGTCTTCAGGTCGAAACCGCCTTCAGCGGCCGCGGTGACCACCTGGCCGTAGAAGGACGGGTCCACCACAATGGCGACGGCGGCATGGTTCTTCGCGGCCGACCGCACCATGGCGGGACCTCCGATGTCGATCTGCTCCACGACGTCATCCTGGCCGGCGCCGGACTTGACCGTCTCCACGAACGGGTAGAGGTTCACCACCACCAGGTCGAAGGCTTCGATCTCCATGCTGGCCAGGGTGTCCATGTGGGCAGGCACGCGGCGGTCGGCGAGGATGCCGCCGTGAACGCGCGGGTGCAGGGTCTTGACGCGGCCGTCCAGCATCTCCGGGGAACCAGTGACTTCTTCCACCTCCTGGACCGGGATCCCGGCGGCGGCGATCTTCTTGGCGGTGGACCCGGTGGAGACGAGCTTCACGCCGGCAGCGTGCAGGCCCTGGGCGAGCTCCTCCAGACCGGTCTTGTCGTAAACCGAGATCAGCGCCCGGCGGATGGGAACACGGTCGATGGATACGCGCTCATGCTGCGTGAAGCTCACAAATGTCTCCGTCTTATCTCGCGGACCGGTGCCGCGGTTGGTGGGGATAGGGCCAGCTTATCGCGAAGCGGCCGTTGCCCCGCGTGTCCGCAGGACTGTGAACAGCTGCGGCCCGGGCTAGAGTTTTCACAGGAGGCTGCAATGAACATTTACACCACGGTGCCCAGCGGCGAACAGGTGGTCCAGGAACTGCCCTGGCGGTGGAAGGTCCAGGGGCGGATCTTCCTGATCGGCGGACTTGGCTTCATGTTCGACGCCTGGGATGTAACGCTGAACGGCATCCTCATTCCGCTGCTTTCCAAGCACTGGGCGCTGACACCCGGTGAAGCCGCGTGGGTGGGCACCTCCAACCTGATCGGGATGGCCCTGGGTGCGTTCATCTGGGGAACCATCGCGGACACCATCGGGCGCAAGAAGGCTTTCACCGCGACCCTGCTGATCTTTTCCCTCTTCACGGTTCTGGGCGCCTTCTCCCCCGACTTCATCTGGTTCTGCGTGTTCCGCTTCATGGCTGGATTCGGGCTGGGCGGCTGCATCCCGGTGGACTATGCGCTGGTGGGCGAGTTCACGCCCCGGAAGCAGCGCGGCAGGGTCCTCACCGCGATGGACGGCTGGTGGCCGGTGGGCGCGGCGATGGCAGGGTTTGTCTCGGCCGGCCTGATGGCTTGGTTCGCCGACTGGCGGTTCACCATGCTGGTGATGGTCCTGCCGGCCCTCCTGGTGTTCTGGGTCCGGCGCAGCGTCCCGGAGTCCCCGCTGTTCCTCATCCGCAAAGGCCGGCGGGAGGAGGCGGCCCGGGTTATCGACGGCCTGGTTGCCGCCACCGGCGCAGAGGCCCGGGCCTACAGCCTGCCGGATGCGCAGTCCGTTCCCCGGCTGTCCGCCGGGAGTGCGTGGCAGCAGCTGCGGCTGGTGTGGCAGTTCAACTGGAAGATCACCGCGGCTGCCTGGTCCCTGTTCTTTAGCATCCTGCTGGTCTACTACCTGGCCCTGACCTGGATGCCTCGCATCCTCATTGGGGCCGGGTTCGCCGAGTACAAGGCCTTTGTCACCACGGCCTCCATGGCCGCCGTCGGACTCCTGGGCGTGGTGGCCGCCGCCCTGCTGGTGGAGCGCGTGGGCCGCAAGTGGATCCTGGCCATCACCGGCCCGCTGTCCGCGCTCACCCTGGTGATTGTCGCCGTCGTGGTTGATATCCCCACCGCGGCCGTGTTCTGGCTGCTGGCGTTCGGGTTCGTGGTGCAGGTGGCCATCCCCGTCCTCTACGCCTATGTTTCCGAGCTTTACCCCACCGAGCTGCGCGGCACCGGTTTTGGCTGGGCGTCCACGTTCTCGCGGCTGGGAGCCGGTTTTGGGCCGCTGGTCTTTGCGAACTACTTCTGGCCGGAGCTGGGCCTGGCCACGTCCTTCGCGCTGGCCGGGGCGCTGGTGCTGCTGGCCGTCATCTGGATGGCGTTTTTCTCGCCGGAGACCAAGCAGCGGCGGCTGGAGTAGGACCCGTTGTCGGCGCGCAGGCACCGAATCCGCGCGCCGAAAAAGCTTAGGCCCGGGCGGCGGCCAGCTCTGCCAGGGCTGCAACCAGCAGCCGGCGCTCCACCACCTTGATCCGCTCATGCAGGGTTTCTTCGGTGTCGCCGTCCTCAATTGCCACCGCTTCCTGGGCGATGATGGGGCCGGTATCCACGCCGGCATCCGCCCAGTGCACGGTGCAGCCGGTGACCTTGACACCGTAGGCCATCGCATCCCGCACACCATGTGCACCCGGGAATGCCGGCAGCAGCGCGGGGTGGGTGTTCAGGTACTTGCCGTCGAAGGCGCCGATGAATTCGGGGCTGACGATCCGCATGAACCCTGAGGAAACCACCACGTCCGGCGCGTAGGACCCTACGGCTTCGGTCAGCGCACCATTCCAGTCGGCACGGTCCGCGTAGGCCTTGAAGTCCACCACGAACGTGGGGATGCCGGCGGCCGCGGACCGTTCAACGCCGTACGTTCCCGGCCGGTCGGCGCCTACGGCGGCGATCTCCACGTCCAGTTCCCCGGCCTTGACTGCGTCGATGACCGCCTGGAGGTTGGACCCGGTACCGGAAACGAGGACTACGATGCGCATTGGTCTAGCTTATGGGCACGCTCGCGTACGCTGGAAAACATGAACACCCCGCCGGACCCGGGCGCACAGCAGCGCAGCAAACCTCCGCTCAGCGATGCTGCAAAGGCCTCCCTGGCCAGGACCCACACCCTGTTCCGGGTCTTTGTCCTGACCGTGCTGGGCGCGTTCTTCGTGTACCAGCTGGACGTCAGCCATCTGTGGCTTACCGCCCTCCTGACAGCAGCGGGTCTGGTTCTGGGCGTGGTGCTCCTGATCCGTTGGGCACGGCTGAAGGAGTCCCGGCTGGTGCTGGCGGGGACCATCTCCGGGATGGTGGTGTCGGTGCTCATGGTGCTGATCATCTTGGTTAGTGCGGTGTTTTTCGAGCCGGTGCGCGCGTACCAGGACTGCTCCCGCCAAGCGCTTACGGAGCAGGCACTGTCGACGTGCCGGGTGGACCTGGAACGCTCGCTTCCTGCCCGGCTGCGGTAGCCGCTGCCCTCAGGATACCTGGGCGGGTTCGGCCCTAGCAGCCTGCTCGCGTTCCAGCCAGGGCCCGGCCGCGTAGCCAATCACAACGCCGACCCCCACTTCCGCGGCCAGCCAGGCTGCCATCCAGAATGGGTCGGGCCCTATGTCGGTAAGGCGGCCGATGCCGGCCGAACCGTGTGCAACCCAGGCCAGTGCCATCGCCAAAACACCGGCCACCAGTCCGGCCAGGACGGCAAGGACCAGGGTTGAAACCGAGGCCGTGAACCAGCGGGCGCGGACCTTGATGGACAGCCACTCGTCAAAGTGGTTCTCCCCCTCGCGCAGGAACCACCAGCCGCCGAGGACCCCGGCGAGGACCGGAATGATGAGGACCGCGAACGCATATTCGAGCGGTCCCGACGGAATAGCAGCCAGGACGGGAATGGAAGGCAGCGGACCCACCGCTGTTGCCAGCGGACCCACCTGGGAGCCAACCCCCATGGCAAAGCCTGCCCCGGACGACCAGGCGAGGGTCAGGATCACCAGGTTGGGAAGGAACCCCAGTTGCGCGATGGTGAGGACGGCACCTCCGATGATCCCGGCGTCGAGCGCTTCATAGACAGACACCACGAGGTTCCAGTGGACGAAGAGGTCCATGGCTAGCAGGAAGGCGGCAAGCGCCACGGCCGCGACGGCGGCAACGAACCCGGCCTTGACCACCGAGGCGATGTAGGAGCCTGCCCAGCGCGAATGCTGGCTGGTGCGGGAGATCCAGTCCACTGCGTCCACGCCGATGAGCCTGCTCCACGAGCCGGCTTCACGGCGGGCGCCGATGATCATGCCCAGCGCGAACGGGATGAGCGGAACCAGGAGTGCGTGCAAGGGATTGATGCCCACATCGGCGGTGCGGCAGACGAAACCGGTGGCCGTTCCGAATGCGGCGTAGACCGCCCAGGATCCCAGGAGTGCCTGCCACAACTGGTCCGAATAGGAGGCCCGTGCCAGCCGGCGGCCGGCCCGCCAGGCAAGCAGGAACGGGACGAGGGTCAGCCCGAGCGGAATGAGGGTGAGGACGCCCGAGTCGATGCTGGCGGCAGCTTCGGAGCCGCCGCCGGAGAGCTCCAGCGGGACGCCGTGGACCAGCAGCCAGGACTGGCCGGCCAGCCTCGCCAAGGTAGCGAAGTCGCCGTGCTGGAATCCGGCGGCGGCCCACACTGCGACGATGGGGGCGATGACCGCGAGCGCGGAAATGATGGCGGCCTGCGCCGTTTCGAGGGCGCCCTGCAGCCACAACGGCATGGGAAGGCCACGGTCTCCGGTCTGATCAGCACGCAGTTTCATCGTGCTCAATGGTGCCACGGCAAGCCCTCCGCGCCGGTGACCGACAGGCTTCGCGGCCCGCCGTTCCCGGGCCCGCGGAGGCACCATTCGCGAGCTTTTTCCCCGTGCTGGCCGTAAAATTGCAGGTAACCGTAACCAGTGTCACATCCGCCGGCGTGTTCTCATGGTGCCCTGCACTTGCCGGCGTGGTGACTGCGTTGCTTCCGGCCGCGGCGGAGGGCGGCCGGCCAGGGCCCGGACCCAAACACCGGGAAACAGGAGCCGCGAATGAGAGAAGAACAGTAAGTTCTGAAGATGTTCGTACTACTGGCTGGTGCAGCCAAGCCGCTGCGGCTTCGGCTGCACCAGCGTTGCCGGCTTCCCCCTTCTTCCTGTGCCCGTCCGGTGCAAGGGAAGGGGGCGACGCCGGGAGCCCCCCAGGAAACTCCCGGCGTCAGCTGCTGCCGCACGCGCCAAAGGTGCTGCCGCGCGTTTGCGGCAGCACCTTTGCGTTAGACGTCTGTTGGCTTAGAGCCGGCGGTCGTCTTCAAGGCCGTCGGCCTCGATCCGCTCCTTGCGGATGTCATCGCTGATCGTGACGTCGTCCTGGACCACGTCCTTTTCCAGGCGGACCCGCTCCACCGGAACTGTTTCCTTCTCCACGACGGGCCGCTCCTCATGGAGGGTCACTTCGTGCTCCTCCTCGCTGAGGTCCGGGCCGGAGAGCGCCGCGCCCCGGTTGGCATCCGTGATGGGCTCGCGCTCCAGGCGGACTTCCTCACGCTGCACGGGAACGGTTGTGGTGACGTTCTCCGTGGTGACGTACTTGCGCAGGCGGGCCCGGCCGGTGGTCTGCCGTTCAGTGCCGACGTGCAGCTGTTCTTCCGAACGCGTCATGGCGTCGTCGGTGTTGGGGCCCGACGTGTCGTGTCCGTCCGTGCGGCCAAGACCGGCCGTGGGGGTACCGGCGTTCAAATCCGCATCGCCCTGGAGGTCCACATCGTGGCGGGTATCCGCGTAGCTGCGGACTTCCCGGTTGTAGTGCGTGTACAGCCGGTCCTCTTCCTCCGGGGTGAGGTGGCCGTCCACTTCCACGCGGGGAGCGTCCTTGACGTGCTCCTTGGTATACGGAACCACAAGGTCATCGCCCTCGGTGCGGGCGCCCTCCACTGGAACGAAGGACTGCGAAGTGCCGAACAGCCCCGTCTTGGCCGTGACCCACGTGGGCTCGCCGGTGTCATCATCCGCGTACAGCTGGCCGATGCCGCCAATCTTCTCGCCGTCGGACCCAATGACATGGCCGTTGCGGGTGAGCAGGTCTTCAATGTTTTCCCTGTTGAGCATGACGTCTCCTTTGGATGTGTCGTTGCGTTGGGGGTGCCGGCAGTCGAGCTGCCGGCGTCGGGATCTTCCCTGGCGGCCGCCTCTGCCCCGGCTGCTTGAGGCTTCGCGCTGGCTGCCCCTCTACAGTAAGCATGCTTAGTACAAAAAGCAAAGCCTACTTAGTAAATTGCCTCCAAACCTCCGCCAATAGCCCGGGTCCGGGCTGCTGTTTACCCAACCTTTCCCTCCCCGCAATCCCTTTTCCTCCGCAATGTCAAGGCCGCGGGCCACGGTGGTGGGGTGAGGATCGCAATTGTCGCTGAATCATTCCTGCCCCTGATGAACGGGGTCACGCACTCCATCCTGCGGGTCCTGGAGCACCTCCAGGAACGCGGCGACGACGTACTGGTCATTGCGCCGGCGGGCCAGGACTGCGCGCCGGAGAGAGTCAATGGGGCGAGTGTCCACCGCCTGCCGGCAGTGCCGCTGGCAGGCTACACGAACGTCCGGGTGGCGATGGGCGGTGTGTACCGGGTCAAGCGAATCCTTGCCGACTACGCGCCGGACGTGGTCCACCTGGCCTCCCCGTTCATCCTGGGCTGGCGGGCCGCGCAGGCGGCGCACCAGCTGGGAATCCCCACTGTAGCCATCTACCAGACCGAGGTCCCCAGCTACGCGGCGAGGTACGGGGTCCCGTTCCTGGAGAACTGGGCCTGGAATCGGGTGGAGAACATCCATCTGCTGGCCACACGCACTCTCGCGCCGTCCACCTTCGCACTGAACCAGTTGCGCGGCCGCGGCATTCCGCGGGTGCACATGTGGCGGCGCGGCGTGGATACGGCAAGGTTCATGCCGGCCAAGCGCGACGACGTATGGCGGGCCGGGGTGGCTCCGGGCGGTGAGCGGATCATCGGCTACGTGGGCCGGCTGGCGGTGGAAAAACAGGTGGAGGACCTGGCAGCGCTGGCGGCCGTGCCGGACACTCGCCTGGTGATTGTGGGAGACGGCCCGCAGCGTGCCGCGCTGGAGGAATCCCTCCCGGATGCAGTCTTCACCGGCTTCCTGGGCGGTGAGCAGCTGGCCCGGGCCCTGGCCTCCTTCGACCTGTTCGTCCATCCGGGCGAATTCGAAACGTTTTGCCAGACCATCCAGGAGGCCATGGCCTCCGGTGTCCCGGTGGTGGCTACCGGCTGCGGCGGGCCGCTGGACCTGGTTGAAAACTCCCGGACCGGGTGGCTCTATGAACCCGGCGACCTTTCCGCGATGCGCGCGCATGTGGTGGATCTGATGGGCGACGACGCCAAACGCCGGGCCTTCGCGTCCGCAGCCCATGCCTCGGTCCAGGACCGGACGTGGCCTGCGTTGAGCGCCGAACTGGTCCGCCACTACACGGCCGCCATCTCGGAAGGCGCTCCTGCGGCCGGCCGCGTCAGCAGGCCGCAGCTTCCGGGCAGCCGGGCCGAAGCATTCCCGGGCAGCCGGGCAGGAGCACCACAGTGAAAGGCATCCCCATGAAGACCAATGCGCTCGATATTTCGGTGATCGGCTGCGGCTACCTCGGCGCCGTCCACGCCGCGACCCTGGCCTCCATGGGCCACAACGTGGTGGGCATCGACGTCGATGCAGCCAAGGTCGAACAGCTGGCCCGCGGGAATGCCCCGTTCCATGAACCCGGCCTGGATGAACTGCTGCAGGATGGCCGCGCCACGGGCCGCCTCAGATTCTCCACGGACCCGGCAGACGCCCGTGACGCCCAGGTACATTTCCTGTGCGTGGGGACGCCCCAGGACAAGACCTCCGATGCCGCCGACCTCAGCTTCCTCCTTTCCGCCACCGAAGCCCTGCTTCCGCATCTGTCCCAAGGCGCCGCCGTCGTGGGGAAATCCACCGTCCCTGTCGGCACGGTGGAAAGGCTCCGCGGTGTCCTGTCAGCCCGTCCTGACGTGCAGGTGGGGTGGAATCCTGAGTTCCTGCGGCAGGGAACGGCCGTGAAGGACTCCCTGGTGCCGGACCGCCTAGTGTACGGCGTTCCGGGCGGCCGGACCGGGGCCTTCAGCCCCGCCACCGGCACTGCACGGGGAGTCACAGCGACGCTGGATGCCGTGTACGAGCCCCTGCTCCGGGCCGGAATCCCCCGGCTGGTGTGCAACTTCGCCACGGCCGAACTCATCAAGTCCGCAGCCAACGCCTACCTGGCCACCAAGGTCAGCTTCATCAATGCCGTCTCTGAACTCTGCGACGCAGCCGGAGCAGATGTGGCGGAGCTGAGCGAGGCCATGGGGCTGGACCCAAGGATCGGCAACCGGTATCTGCACGCCGGGCTGGGCTTCGGCGGCGGCTGCCTGCCCAAGGACATCCGCAGCTTCCGCCAGCAGGCCGGTGACCTGGGCGTCTCCGCCGTGGAGGACTGGATGCGCCTGGTGGACTCGGTGAACCTTGACCAGCGGCAGCGGACTGTCGACCTGGCAGCGCAGATGTGCGGCGGACGCGTCTCCGGCCGGACCATCGCGGTGTTGGGCGCCTCGTTCAAGCCGGACACGGACGACATCCGCGATTCGCCGGCGCTGGACGTGGCCGACCGGCTCGCCGCGGCCGGCGCGCACGTAACCGTCACGGACCCGAAGGCCGTGAACAATGCGTGGCAGCGCTACCCGCGCCTGCGCTTCGAGAAGGGAACCGCCCGCGCCCTCGAGGATGCCGAACTGGTGCTGCTCCTGACCGAGTGGGGCGAGTACCGCAGGCTCTCCCCCGCTGATGCCGGGACATTGGTGCGGCGGCGCAGGGTCCTGGACGCCCGTAATGTCCTGGACGCCGCCGCCTGGCGGAATGCCGGCTGGACGGTTCGAGGGCTCGGGACCTCTCCCGCGGCAGCGCATCAGGAGAGCGAAGTACCCGGAACCAAGGGGGCACCGACGGCACGGCAGGCACCGGCCAGCCTCTCGTAGCCCCGGGAAGCACCCGAGGCGGCTATGTGGCTAACGTCGTGGTGTCCCGCTCCAGCAGTCCCAGCTCGGCAAAGGCGAGCGCCACGCCGTTGCCCGCCGGCCCAGCAGTGACGCGGTCCGCGACCGCCAGTACAGCCGGGTGGCCGCCTTCGACGGCAATGCCGGTCCCGGCGTACTCGAGCATTTCGATGTCGTTGGCGCTGTCGCCGATGGCCACGATGTCCGCGCGGTCCAACCCGAGGCGCGCTTCGATCACCCGGATGCCCACAGCTTTGTGCGTGCCGGCCATGAAGATTTCGCCGGCCCCGTCCCCCAGCGCGGACAGCGAACTGGGGATCAGGCCTACGCCCTTGCCCAGTGCATCCGTCAGTTCCCGCAGCGGCAGGGGCGCATCGAAGCAGGAGATTTTGGCGTAGGAGGCTTGGCGGAGGTCTCCGCCGTACTGCACAGGGGCCAGGATGTCCTCCAGCGGATCCGGCCGGCCGGCGTGGTGAGCGGTGACGTTTCCGGCAGCCGGAGCACCGCCTTCGGCCCTGGCCCGGGCGGCGAAGATGGGGCCCAGGACACGCCGGAGCCGCTGGTCCACGCCCTCCCTGCCGTACAGCGCCTCGGGCGCTTCGAGGATGTAGGCGACGTCGTGCCGGTCCAATAGATCCACGATGCGGGCCGCAAGGTCCTGCTCGAACCGGGTGTCCTTCAGGACCTCCCCGCCGAGTTCCACCCGCGCGCCGGCACCGGTGATGGTGCCATCGAACCCTGCCGCAAGGATATGGTCCGGAACCATGGACAGCGGCCGGCCGGTGCAGACGAAGACCAGGTGGCCAAGCCTTCGGGCGCTCCGCACGGCTTCCACATGGGCTTCAGGGGCCAGGCCGTGGTCCGCGTAGGTGCCGTCGATGTCGAGGAAAATGGCCCGGGCCGTCGGGGTGCTGGTCATGCCGTTCCTTAGGTTGGGGCGTCCAGGCGGGCCCGTCACCCGCGCCAGGCGAAAACCCAATCCTATCGACACAACCCCGGACCAGGCCGTATCCGCTCCGCCGGGCCTCCCGTCGAGCAGGCACAAGGAAATCCGGCAGCTGACACGCTTCACCCCGAAAATGACAGTCATCCCGTGATATTCGAAGTCTTGAAGTGAAGTAAGCACGCTGATTGAATGATGGAACCGGAAATGGGGGCACGGCACAACTTACTGATAAAGGAGTGACAACATGGGTATTCTCGGATTTCTCATTTTGGGCCTGATTGCCGGAGCCATTGCAAAGGCCATCCTCCCGGGCCGCCAGGGCGGGGGCTGGATCGTCACCATGGTCCTCGGCGTCGTGGGCGCTATCCTGGGCGGCTGGATCGGCTCGCTGATTTTCGGCGGCGGGCTGGCCGAGTTCTTCGACATCCGCACATGGCTGCTTGCTATCCTCGGTTCCATTGTCGTGCTTCTCGTGTACGGCGCCATTACCAACCGGAGCCACCGCAGGGTATAGCGACTCTTCCAGCAAAACGCCGTCCTCCTTCACAAAGGACGGCGTTTTTGTGTCCGGAAGACTTTATGATGGCCGAGGGGGTGGTCTGATGAACGGCCCGATAGAGGGGAAAGTCCTTACCGCGCAGGCGCTGGAAGCCGTGCTGGACATCAGCCCTGACGCGCTCCTGGTCGTCGCGGCTGACGGCACCGTCGCCGCCGCCAACGCCCCCGCCAGCCGGCTCTTCGGCATCCCGGAGGACAACCTGGCGGGCCTGGACCACCGCTCACTGCTCGCGGGTGACTTCCGGGAAGACATCCGTAAGCTCTTCCGCCGCCTCCTGGCACGTCCGGACCTGCACCCGGCACCGGTGCAGACGTACTGCCTGCACCGAACAGGCACAGAGTTCCCGGCCGAACTGACAGCTTCCTTCCTGCCGGGCGCCGGCCGGCAACGGTCCGATACGGGGCAGCTGCTCCTTTCCGTCCGGAGCACGGCCCACCATAGCTCCGCCGCCCCCCGGCGCGAGGCCATGGCCCTCCTGGCCGCAACCCTGGAATCCACAGCGGACGGAATCCTGGTGGTGGACTCCGACTGGAACATCACCGGATACAACGAAAAGTTCCTTGCCATGTGGGGCATACCCGAAGGGCTCCTTGAGGGCCCCCGGGACATCACCGAAAACCCGCAGACGGAGGTCATGCAGCTGGTTCTGGATCAGCTGCATGACCCGCTTCAGTTCATGGCCAGGCTTGGCGACCTGGAATCCAACCCCGCTGCGGAAAGCCACGACGTCCTGGAATTCAAGGACGGCCGGACCATCGAACGGTATTCGCGGCCGCACCGTTCAGGTGACGAGATTTTGGGACGGGTCTGGAGTTTCCAGGACATCACCCCGCGCCGCCAGGCGCAGGAACGGGCTAACCGGGCCATGGCGGACCTCGCGGCACAGACCGAGAAACTCCGTGGCATGGCGTTCCGCGATCCCCTCACCGGCCTGGCGAACCGGGCCGTGTTCAACGATGCCCTCGCGGAGGCTTTGAGATCCCCCCGGCTTAAATCCGTGGACGTCCTCCTCCTGGACCTGGACGACTTCAAGGAGGTCAACGACATCCTGGGCCACCAGGCGGGAGACGACATGCTCATCGAAGTGGCCCGCCGGCTCCGGGGCTGTGCGCCTACCGCTGACGTGGTGGCGCGGCTGGGCGGCGACGAATTCGTGGTTCTGCTGACGGCCTGCCCCAACGCGGACGAGATCGCCACATGCATGGTCCGTTGCCTGCGTGTCCCGCTGACCGTGGGCGGGACCGTTCTGCGTCCCAGCCTCAGCCTGGGGCTGGCATCCATGACCTCCGAGGACCAGCAGGCTCCGGAGCTGCTCCGCCGGGCGGACATCGCCATGTACGCGGCCAAGGCGGCGGGCAAGAACCGCTTCCTGAGGTTCCAGCCGGACATGATGACCGAACTGGTCCAGCGCACGGCCATGGAATCCGGCCTCCTCCGGGCAACCGAGCACGGCGAAATCTCCGTGGACTTCCAGCCGATCGTGTCCTGCCAGCGGGGCCAGGTGGTCACGTTCGAGGCGCTGGCACGGTGGGACCGCGACGGCGGCCGGGTTCCGCCGTCGGTCTTCATTCCGCTCGCTGAGCGCACCGGGCTGATCAGTGGAATCGGCACGGAGGTGACGGGCCGGGCCATGCTGCGCGTTGCCGGGTGGCTTGCCGGCGACCCGTCCCGGTCCCTCGCCGTCAACGTCTCAGGCGTGCAGCTGCAGGAGCACGACTTCGCCGAGCAGGTGCTCCGCCTGGCCGAGGCCAGCGGGGTTGCGCCCTACCAGCTGGTCATTGAAGTCACCGAGAGCGTATTTTTCGACGCCGACTGCAGCCTGGTCAAGCAGCTCAGCACCCTGCGGGAGGCGGGAGCGCGCGTCGCCCTGGACGATTTCGGGACCGGCTATTCCTCGCTCGGGCGGCTCCAGGAGCTGCCCGTGGACACGGTCAAGATCGACAAGTCCTTTGTGTCGATGATCCGCACTGGGCGCGAGCGGCTGCCCATCCTCAGTTCCATGATCAACATGGCGCACAGCCTGGGCCTGACCGTCACGGCCGAAGGGATCGAAACCATTGAGCAGGCCAACTACCTGGCGGCTCTGGAATGTGATTCGATGCAGGGCTACCTTTTTTCAAGACCCGAGCCGGGCCACCGCCTGCACGTTGCCCTGAGCCAAGCCGATGAGGTCCTCCGGGCCCTGAAGGAGCAGTAAGGATGGGTACGTTGGAGTCCGGAAAATACCAGGGAGGAGGATCCTGGCCCGCCGGCCGCGGCAGGGGCGGAATCCTGGTGCCGGCTGCCCTGACTGTTACGGCGCTGGCCGCGCTCGGAGTTTTCTTCGCAGCAAACAACGGGACTGCCCCGGCCATGGTCACGGGTGACTTCCTCATCCTTGCCGCATCATTGTTAGCCGGCGCAAGTTGTGCGAGGGCTGCCAGGCGGGGCGGCCCCAACGCCAGGGCATGGGCCCTTATGGCGGTGGCCGTTTTCTGGTGGGCAGCCGGCATGGCCGTATACGCCTACTACGGCCTCGCCTACAACCACGTCTACCCCTTCCCGTCGATCGCCGACGTTGGCTTCATCGGGTATTCGCTGCCTGCCGCCGCCGCACTTTTCGCGTTCAAGCGCCGGCCCGGAAACCCGGTGGCCCTGTTCCGGGCGGTGATGGATGCCGCCGTGATCGCGGGCTCAGTGCTGGTGGTCAGCTGGTACACCGCCCTCGGCCCTGCTTACAGCGCAGAGGGTGATCCGCTGGCGCGGTTCACCGGCATGGCCTACCCCGTGGTGGACCTGGTGATCACGTCGCTGGTCCTGGTCCTGGGAATGCGCCGCAGGGCGGGTGAGCGGCTGCCCTGGCTGTTTTTCGGCGGCGGGTTGGTGGCGCTTTCAGTCACGGACAGCATCTACACCCGTCTCACGTTCGACGGCGTCACGGGCACCACGGGCTCGCCCCTCGCTTTGGGCTGGATCGTTGCGTTCCTCCTGATCGCGCTGGCGCCCATGGCGCCTTATGTTGAGAACGCGCATTCGGGCCGACGGGGCTACACGCTGGCCCTGGAACTGCTGCCTTACACGCCGCTCCTGGTGGCCATACTCCTGTTTGCCGCACCCCACCTCCACGAGCTGGAGCCATTCCTGCTGGTGGTTTGCGCGGCCGTACTGGTGGCCGTGTTCGTCCGCCAGGTGCTGATCATCTTCGAAAACATCACCCTGACCACCGGACTGGAGGAGGAAGTCGCGGTGCGGACCACGGAACTCGAGGCCGCCCGGAAGGACGCCCTCGAATCAAGCCGCCTGAAATCGGAATTCCTGGCCACCATGAGCCATGAGATCCGCACCCCCATGAACGGCGTGGTGGGCCTGACCTCCCTCCTCCTGGAAACCCGGCTGGACCAGACCCAGAAGCAGTACGCGCAGGGTGTCAAGGGCGCCGGCGAAGCGCTGCTGGCCCTCATCAACGACATCCTGGACTTTTCCAAGCTGGAGGCGGGAAAGGTTGACCTCGACATCCGTCCCTTCGACCCGCGGGTACTCGTTGAGGAGGTGGCCGGCCTGCTGGCCGAACAGGCGCAGGCAAAGCGCCTGGAACTTATCGCCTACTGCGAGCCGGACGTCCCGGCCCGGCTGCTGGGGGATGCCGGAAGGATCCGGCAGGTCCTCCTGAACCTTGCGTCCAACGCCGTGAAGTTCACGGCGTCCGGAGAGGTTTCCCTCCGGGTGCGGTGCGAAACTACCGATGCCGCCGCCGGAACCAGCGCCGCCGTCTGTTTCGAAGTCCGCGATACCGGGATCGGCATCGAACCCGCCCAGCAAGCCCGGCTTTTCGAGCCTTTTTCCCAGGCGGACGCGTCCACCACGCGCCGCTACGGGGGCACGGGCCTGGGCCTTGCCATCTGCCGCCGGCTAACCCAGGCTATGGACGGTGAGATCGCCGTTGACAGCGCGCCGGACCAGGGCAGCACCTTCCGGTTCCGGCTGCCGTTGCCCGTGGCTCCCGTGTCCACCGATCCGATCCCCGCGGCAGGTTTCCTCAACGGCCTTCGGGTACTGGTGGTGGATGACAATGCCACGAACCGGCTGGTACTCGAATCGCAGCTGCGGGGCTGGGGGCTGGTGCCCGCCACCGTGCCGGATGCCGGATCGGCCCTTGCACGGGCAACGGAGGCGAGGGAGGCAGGCACCCCATTCGACCTTGCCGTGCTGGACCTCTGCATGCCGGACACGGACGGGCTGGAACTGGCCCGCGGGATAAAGGCAGACCCCGGGTTGGCAGGCATCGAGCTGATAATGCTCACCTCTACGATGCAGGTGGACGCCGGTGAAATTGCCGCCGCGGGCGTCCGTGAATGGCTGATGAAGCCGGTCCGCAGCTCAGAGTTCTATAACCGGCTGGTCCGTCTGATGTCCACGCGCGGCCCGGAGGTTCCCGCACCTGAAGCACCCACCGCGACGCAACAGGCCGCAGCGGGCACGCACCGCGGGCGCATCCTGGTGGTGGAGGATAACGAGGTTAACCAGTTGGTGGCCAGTGCCATGGCCGGCAGGCTGGGCTACATGGTGGATGTAGTGCCGGACGGCGCCCAGGCCGTCGCCGCCACCAAGTCCGCCAACTACGCTGCAGTACTCATGGACTGCCACATGCCGGTCCTGGACGGATTCGAGGCCACCCGGATAATCCGGGACCGCGGCGGCAGCGGCGCCGTGCTGCCCATCATCGCCATGACGGCCGGAGCACTGGACGGGGACAGAGAACGATGCCTGGCCGCCGGCATGGACGACTACCTTGCCAAGCCAGTCGACGCGGCAACCCTGGAGACGGTGCTGTCCCGCTGGATCCCCGAACCGCAGCCGCAGCCGCTGGCGGTCACCGGCGGCGGGCACACCGGCGTCGGAATCCCTCCCGCACTCGACCGGGACCGGCTTGCGATGCTGCGCAGCCTGGGCGGCAGGGACGGCCAGGATCTGTTCGCAGCCGCCGCGGCGGCTTTCCAGGACAGCGTTCCGGCCCGCCTGGCGGCGCTCCGGTCTGCCGTGCACGACGGCGGCGGGCCGGCCCTGGTGCAGGCCGCCCATGCCTTGAAGGGTTCGGCTGGCAACATCGGTGCAGGCGCTCTTGCGGCGCTCTGTTCGGAGCTCGAAGGGATGGGCCACAGCGGCAACCACGCAACTGCCGCGGCGCTCCTGCCCCGGCTGGAGGCCGAGCTGCAGCGGGTGAACGACGCCCTGGAGAAGGAGGCGGGTCAGTGAAAGTGCTGGTGGCAGACGACGATCCGGGGTCGCTGCTGGTGGCGCGCGCCGCCGTCGAACGCGCCGGACATGAATGCGTGGCAGCCGCTGACGGTGACGAGGCCTGGACGCTCTTCCTGGCCCACCGGCCGGATGCGGTGGTGACGGACCGGATGATGCCCGGCATGGACGGGCTGGCCCTCTGCCGGGCCATCCGGGCCAGCGAAACCGACCTGTACACGTACATCGTGCTGCTTACCTCCCAGGATTCGCAGCAGGACATGCTGGCCGGGCTCGAGGCGGGCGCGGACGACTACGTCCCCAAGCCGCTGGACCCGTTCGTGCTGCGCGCCCGGCTTCTGGTGGCATTGCGGGTGACCACCCTGCACGCCGATCTGGCCCACTACCGCAAAGTGCTCTCCCGGCAGGCCCGGACCGATCCGCTGACCGGGCTGAACAACCGCCTGAAGCTGTCTGAAGACCTGGAGCAGCTCCACGCCCGCAGCGCCCGGTACGGCGAGGAGTACAGCATAGCCATGTGCGACGTGGACAACTTCAAGAGCTACAACGATATCTACGGCCACCAGGCCGGCGACCTTGCCCTCCGGAGTGTGGCGGCGGCGCTTCTGGGCCAGGTGCGCAAAAGCGACGGCGTCTACCGGTTTGGGGGCGAGGAGTTCCTGCTGGTGCTGCCGCGCCAGGGCATCGCTGATGCGAGGGTGTTGCTGGAGCGGGCTCTGGAGGCTGTGCGGAAGCTCCGGATAGAGCATCACGGCGACCCCTCCGGCGGGCTGCGCGTCAGTGCCGGGATCTCGATGTTCGGCGCCGGGCACGCCGTGGACGCGGACACGCTCTTGGGCGAAGCGGACGCTGCGCTTTATGCGGCTAAGGCGGCAGGCAGGAACCGCGTGGAAGCGGCCTGGTAGCGCGCTGGCGCAGGCGGGTCAGGCGGCTTTCCTGGTGGCGGTCTTTTTGCTGCCGGTCTTTTTGCTGCCACTCTTTTTGGCCGGCCCGGAGGCCGGCGGGTTTTGGACGCGGGGCCCGGGACGCGGCTCCTCCGTGGCCGGAGTTTCTGCCGGGGCCTCCGCAGCGGGCGCTGCGGCGGCATCTTCGGCCTGCCGTGCCTGGAACGGTACGGCGTCCCGGTTGCGGTGCCAGCGCCGGACCAGGTCCATGACGGCCAGCGCCCCGGCGAGCGGGGTCAGCGCAGCCGACGCGTAAACGAACAGGAGCCACGTGAGGGTGGTCAACGGCGGCTGGTTATTGTGCAGCAGGGACAGCCCGCCGAGTAAGCCGACCGTCCAGTAAATGAGCACCGAGGCCAGTACCGCGGCAGCAGGAAAATACTGGTTCGTCACGATTTTTTTTAGGGTTTCCACGCACTTCCTCCTGCCTGGCCGGGGGACGGCTGAAGCCGTTCAAGACAAGTATGGGGCTGCCGTTTGACGAAACCCTGCAAGACGGCGTGGCGAGTGACGAACATAACGTGACGTCCCGTCGTCGGGCGTTTTATATAAGCCGTCCCGCTCTGGAGATCTGTCCCGGGGGTGGTGGCTAGGGGGCGGTCAGCTCTTCGCTCTTTTCCCACAGGCCCTGCGCCAGGCCGGCGTCGTACGCCTGGGGGTTGGCCTTGGCGATGGCGCGTTTGGCATAGTAGGCGCCCGAAACCCAGTCGGTGCCCGGGGTGCCGTTGATCAGCCAGAGCATGGTGTCCGCACCCTGGTCCGGGGTCAGCATGAAGCGGTTCAGGAGGGTCTTGTACGCGTGCCGGAACCAGCTGCTGGACTCCGCTGCGAAATTGGTGCGCACCACGCCCGGGTGGAACGCCGCAGTCGTAATTCCCTGGGCGTGGAAGCGCCGGTGCAGCTCCGACGTGAACAGGATGTTGGCCAGTTTTGCGGTCCCGTAGGCGCGGTTGGTGGAGTAGCTGTGCTCGGAGTTAAGGTCGAACAGGTCCAGTTTCCCGAACCCGTTGGCCATGCTCGCTGTGTTGATGACCTTGGCGTCGCTGGCAATAAGCGTGTCCATCAGCAGCGTGGTCAGCAGGAACGGGGCAAGGTGGTTGATCTGGAAGGTGGATTCATTGCCGTCCACGGTGAGCGCATGGGTGCCCATGATGCCGCCGGCGTTGTTGGCCAGGACGTCGATGCGCGGGTAGTCGGACTTCAGCCGGGCGGCAAGGTCGCGCACCTGGGCGAGCTCGGCGAAGTCGGCCACGAAGTAGTCGGAGTCCAGTTCCTTGGCGAGCGCGCGCGTCTTCTCCGCGGAACGGCCGACGACGACCACCCGCTCCCCTGCCCTGGCCAGCGTCCGCGCTGCTGCCGCGCCGATGCCGTCACTGGCGCCGGTGATCACAATGGTGCGTTGGGGCAAGGGGTGTCCTTTGGTTGGTGGTTTACGGCGCCGGTTTCCGGCACACAGAGGAAACAACGACGGCGGGGCGGCAGGTGTTCCCGTCCGCCGCCCAGGCTCTCCGAACCGAGCAGCGCCGCGTGCCGTTTTGAGGGTTCAAAACGGCACGCGGCGCTGCACGGCAGGGCGGGAGCGTCAGCCGGCCAGCCCGGCCAGCAGGAAGATCACCGCTGCGATGGCGAAGCCCATTACGCCGATGAGGGTCTCCATGACGGTCCAGGTCTTCAGCGTGGTCTTGACGTCCATGCCGAAGAAGCGGCCCACCAGCCAGAAGCCGGAGTCGTTGACGTGGGAGACCACCACGGAGCCGGCGGCAACTGCCAGGACCATGGCGGCCACCTGCATGCCGTTCAGCCCGGCCGCTGCCACGGCAGGGGCGATGAGGCCGGCGGTGGTGGTGAGGGCAACCGTTGCCGACCCCTGGGCGATGCGGAGGATGGAGGAGATCAGGAAGCCTGCCAGGATCAGCGGTATGCCCAGGTTGCCCAGGACGTCGGCGAGTGCCTGGCCGATGCCGGAGGTGCGCAGCACGCCGCCGAACATTCCGCCGGCGCCGGTGATCAGGATGACGGAGCAGACCGGGCCGAGCGAGGACTCGAGCAGCTTCTCCAGGGCACCGGCGTCCTTGCCGCGCTTGGCGCCGAGAACGAACAGGGCAACCAGGACAGCGATCAGGAGGGCAACCGGGGTTTCACCGAGGGTACGCAGCACCTGGTACCACTGCTCGTCCTTGACTCCTTCGGGCAGGACGCCGGAAGCAGCCAGGGTGTTCAGGCCGGTGTTCATGAAGATCAGGACCAGCGGCAGGAGCAGCAGGCCCACGATGGTGCGGAAGCGCGGCGGGTGGGATTCGGCTTCGGCGGAGGCGTGGCCCAGGATTTCCGGCACGGGCAGGACCAGCTTCTTGCCGGTGTACAGGCCGTAGAGATAGGCCGTGACGTACCAGGTGGGGATGGCAACGATGAGGCCCGCGATGGTGACCAGGCCGATGTTGGCGTCAAAGAATGCGGAGGCGGAGACGGGTCCCGGGTGCGGCGGCAGGAAGATGTGCATCACGGAGAACGCGCCGGCGGCGGGCAGGCCGTAGCGGAGCACTCCCCCGCCCAGGCGGAGGGCGACGGCGAAGACCACCGGCAGCATGACCACCAGGCCGGCGTCGAAGAAGATGGGGAAGCCGAAGATCAGCGAGGCGACGCCCAGCGCGAACGGTGCGCGCCTCTCGCCAAAGACTCCGATGAGGTAGTCGGCCAGGACCTTGGCGCCGCCGCTGGTTTCCACGATGCGGCCGAGCATGGCACCCAGGCCCACCAGGAGCGCCACGGTGCCGAGCGTGGTGCCGAAGCCGTTGATCAGCACCGGCACCACCTGGTTGGCCGGGATGCCGGTGGCGAAAGCCGTGGCGAGGCTGATCAGGATCAGGGCGATCAGGGCATGCACGCGCAGCTTGATGATCAGGAACAGCAGGGCGACGATCGCAGCTGCGGCGATGAGCAGCAGGGGGCCTGCTCCCAGCGTTTGGGTCCATCCTTCGATGGTCATGGTTCTCCTTTGAAACAGATTTTGTAGTGGGTGCCAGGTCAGGCGCGCGGCGCCTACAGGGCGGGAAGGTCCAGCGCCTCCACGACGGCAGCGGCCAACTCCTCCGGGGAGCGTGCAATATCGAGGCGAAGGCTGCCGGCGCGGAGTTCTTCTTCGGTCAGTGGCTCAAGGGTGGCGAGCTGGCTGGGAAGCAGCGCCGGCGGCATGAAGTGGCCTTCGCGGTCCTGCATGCGCCGGCTGATGAGGTCAGCGCCGCCCTGCAGGTGGAGGAACACGACGCGCCCTTCCGCCTCGGAGAGCAGCTGCCGGTAACTTTTCTTCAGCGCCGAACAGGTGAGGACGGTGCTGGCGCCGGCGCGGCCCTGGGCAGTCATCCAGTCACGGATTTCGGCCAGCCAGGGCCAGCGGTCGGCATCCTCGAGCGGAATGCCACGGCGCATCTTGTCGATGTTCCGCGGCGGGTGGAACTCGTCCGCCTCCGCACAGGTCCAGCCGAGCCGCTGCGAGAGCGCTGCCGCCAGGGTCGTTTTGCCGGACCCGGCCACGCCCATCACCACGAGGTGCGTGGGTTGCTGCTGCATGTCATACCTCCGGAGAAGACGTCGTTGGCTTTCGAAGAAGCTCGGTGCTGGCCCGCGCTGCAGCGGACTACGCCATAAGGTATCACCTTTTGATCGGATAGATACTATCTTTTCGTGTCATAAGTCATACCTTTCAGATTTTCGCTATCCTGAGAGGGCGCTGCGGCGCGGAAGAGAGAGCGGGAAGATGTCGACGGCGACGGAACAGGATGCGGATAACGCGCACGAGGGCGGGTCCTCACCTGCGATGCATGAGCGTGTTCTCGAGGCGGTGGGGATTGCGATCGCGTCCGCCGAACTGCCGCCGGGCAGCCGGCTGACCCTGGAGGGGTTGCAGCAGGAGTACGGGATCTCCCGCACTGTTGCCCGGGACACCATGAAGGTCCTGGAGTCCATGAACCTGGTCTACTCGCGCCGCCGGGTAGGAATCGTGGTGCAGGAGCGGCCGCTCTGGAACGTATTCGACCCCAAGCTGGTGCGCTGGCGGCTGGCGTCGAACCGCCGCGAGATGCAGTACAGCAGCCTGACCGAGCTGCGCATCGCCGTCGAACCCATTGCCGCGGCGGGCGCGGCCCGGCGGGCGACGTCCACCGAACGCCACCAGCTGCTGGCACTGGCCGCGGACCTGCGCCGGCTGGGCGAGGCCGGGGACCTCGAGGGGTTCCTAGCAGCCGATATCGCTTTCCACCAGCTGCTGTTGCGCAGCTGCGGCAACGAAATGTTCCAGGCGCTCGAGGGCATGGTCGCCGAAGTCCTGACCAGCCGCACGCAGCAGGGGCTCATGCCGTTCAAACCCCGGAGCGAGGCGCTGCAGGCACACGAGGACGTAGCCGCCGCCGTGGCGGCCGGCGACACCGTAGTGGCCGAACAGGCGATGCATCACATCCTCAACGAGGTGCGCGAGGCAATGGGGCTGCACTAACGCCCCCGCGCCGCACGCCCCGACGCGGCGGGCGCCGGAGTTCCAAGCCGGCGACAGGAAGAGCTTCTCCGGGTCGTCGGGGTCCAAGTCGCCGGCACACGCTCTTTTCTTACCGACACACGCTCTTTTCTTTATACCCCTAGGGGTATAAACTGGGGGCTAGCCGAGCTCAGGAGTTGCCATGCTTATCGAACGCATCTACGACGAAGACCTCGCCCAGGCCAGCTACTTCATCGGCTGCCAGGCCAACGGCACTGCCGTTGTTGTCGACGGCCGCCGCGACATCGCGGTCTA
>NZ_JBIVQC010000010.1:0-94581 GCF_044754925.1 Pseudarthrobacter sp. NPDC092424
ATGGGCAGTGTGAGAACTTCCATCCTGGAAGACCTCGACGTCTATCCACGAACCAGCCGCCGACCCTCGACTACACCCTCAACTGCGAAGAGCCCATCTCGGAATTCTCGGATTCGCTATTTCCGGCTGCATGGAACTGGGCCAGCTCATATTTCTTCACAACCGGTTTGCAACGCCCGTAGACCTGCTGACAAACACGTCTGGTGCGGTCATCGGGGCCCTCCTTGCCGGCGCCTCCGCACGGGCACTGGCCAAAAAAGCACAGGCCCGCCACCTTCCGGCAGCGGGCCTGTGAGCGTTTCAGCAGTACGCCTTAGTGGTTGAGGAACCCCTTCATCCAGGTCTTCAGCTCTTCACCGAACTCCACGCGCTCCGAAGCCAGCGTGATCACGGCCTTCAGGTAGCTGAGCTTGTCGCCCGTATCGAAACGGCGGCCCTTGAACACCACGCCATACACCCCGGAGCCCTCGCCCTCGGCAGCGGCCAGGGTCTGCAGCGCGTCCGTCAGCTGGATCTCCCCGCCTCGGCCCGGTTCCGTCTTCTCCAGGACGCCAAACACTGACGGGTGCAGCACGTACCGGCCGATCACTGCCAGGTTGGACGGGGCCTCCCCGACGGCCGGCTTCTCCACCAGGCTGTTCACGCGGACATAGTCCTCGCCCTCCACTGCGGTGATGTCCGCGCAGCCGTAGGCGCTGATCTGGGACGGGTCCACCTCGATCAGGGCGATCACCGATCCCCCGGTCTTCTGCTGCACTTCCATCATCGTGGTCAGCAGGTCCTCGGCCTCGTCAATGAGGTCATCGCCCAGCAGCACCGCGAACGGCTCGTTGCCCACGTGCTGGCTGGCGCACAGCACCGCGTGGCCCAGGCCCTTGGCTTCGCCCTGGCGGACGTAGTGGATGGGGCCAAGCTCAGAGGCGTGCTCAACAGCGGCCAGGCGGTCCGTGTCGCCCTTGCGTTCGAGGGTCCGCTCCAGGCCCGGCTCACGGTCAAAGTGGTCCTCCAGGGAGCGCTTGTTGCGGCCGGTGATCATCAGCAGGTCGGTGAGGCCGGCGTCAACAGCTTCCTCAACCACGTACTGGATGGCCGGACGGTCCACCACCGGCAGCATTTCCTTCGGCATCGCCTTGGTCGCGGGCAGGAAGCGGGTCCCCAATCCGGCGGCAGGAATGACGGCTTTGGTGATTTTTTTCCCGGTTGTCATAGGTGAACCCTACAAATGGCGGCTGCACAACGCCAATTCGGGGTTGTACGGCTTCGCCAGTTCCTCTACGGTCTGTATGCCGCAAGCACATACCGCAGCCATGAGCTCCCGCCCGGCCGCAAAGTCCGCGCTATTGACGGCGTCCTCGACCTGCTGCGCCAGCCAGGTCAGCCGCCCGGCACCAACCATGACCGACGCCACCCTCAGGCTGATTACGGCGTCCACGGCACCAGGGAAGTCATTGCGTTCCAGCGCAGCCGCCAGCCGGGCCCGGCGCACCTCCCACAGATCCACGTAATCCGCGGCAAAGCGGGACGCGATGTCCGGGCTCTGCAGTTTGTCCGCAAGATCCTTCAGGACCGCCGGATCCACGAGTGGTATCTGCCCATCCAGGCCCTCGCCACTTCCACTATTCATGTTTCCCCCAAACACGGTGCTGCACCTTTCGTGCGGCAGGCATCTTCCGCCTGCTGCTTTTGCTTCAGTCGTTCTTCCGGTGTCCCAAGACCGCTTTAAGCCGCTCTTCGGCGTCATCATCCATATGCGCCGCCGCGAGGTTCGCCTCGCTGATCGCCCGCACCACTTCCTCACGCTGGATGCTGATACCGCGGGGCGCTTCGATCCCGATGCGCACCACGTCTCCCCGGGACTCAAGGACGGTAATGACAATGTCATCACCTATGAGGATTTTTTCATCGACTTTGCGTGTTAGTACCAGCACAGCGCCACTCTATCCCAACGCATAATTGCGGTCTTTGCCCTCCATAAAAGAGTGACGGTCATAGCTTCGGAGCGTGCGAGGGCCTGCCGTCCACCCAGCCCACCGGTACTTCCAGCAGGTTCACCGTTTCCGGAGTGGCCGTGCCATCATTGTGCTCCACTGCAAGGCCATTAACGTGCACAGCCGCTTTGACAGCGGCCACCCACGAGGCCGTATCTGCCTCTTTCATACGCGCGTCCACTGCCAGCCACACCTGGTCTGGCGCCAGCGACGCCAAGCCGGTGAACCCCTTGTCTTCCCCGTGCGTGTAACCAATCCCCCAGGCAATAAATACCGGGTAGCCGCCCTCCACGCCCGCGGCCCGGGCCGCCACGGCAGCGGCCCTGTTGCCGAGCGGCAGATAGCCCTTGGCCCCCTGGCTGCCACCCGTGTACACACCCCGGGCACCGTGCCCGGCCGTTCCCTTACCGGATTCCACCGCAGCATCCTGCGCCATCTCCCGGCACACCTTGAGCGCGTCCGCTTGGAGTCCCACCACAACAGTGAGGTCTCCCGGGTGCCTGGCAGGGCGCGGCACCCGGTGCGCCCTGCGTCCCCGGACACCGGTTGGGGCGGCGGCCCGGGCTTCGTTGCCGGTCCGGGCTTCGTTGCCGGTCCGGGCCCCGTTGTCAGTCCGGGCGATGCTCCCGGTGGAGCGCGTGAGGTCCCGGACGAGCTCGTCGAACCCGCCGGATGCCGTGGAAACCGCCGGCGCCGAGGCCTTCCCTGCCGCGCCGCCAGGACCCGCGCCGGACTCAGCCTGGTCCGCTTCCGCAAGCAAGGCAGCAATCCCGGCGCGCGGCCGCATCCGTCCGCCGCGCTCCTGCCCTGGAGCGGGCACCCGGACCGTTACTTCGTAGTGGCGCCTGGCCAGGTACCCCTTGATGCCGCCAACAGTGACCGCCTCGGCACTGACAATCCGCGCCTCCGTCCCATACCTGGTGCGCACGCGTTCGCGCAGTTCCTCCATGGACCTGCCACTGAGCTGGACTTCCATCCCGGCGCTTACAGGGAAGGCGTGAGCGCGGGCATGCGGCGCCCGGCGTAGGCAATCCCGCCGATCGCCTGGGTGCGGAGGGACTCCAGATACGCAGCCCGCCGGCTGGCCGGCAGGCGTGACTGCGCCTGCCGCGCGCCGTCGGCTGCGGGCTCGTCGGCATAGTGGGTGGCCATGCCGTCCTGCAGGAGCCGAATCGCCTCGGCGCGCTGCTGCGACACCGCAGAGTGGGTCAGGCCCAGTTCCTCCGCCACTTCCTTCACCGTGCGGTCCCCGAAGTACACCTGCTCCACGATGTAGCGCATCTTCTCCGGCAGTGCCTGCACCGCTGTGCGCAGGAAACCCTGCCGCTCCGCAAGGAGGACTTCGGTCTCCGGGGAGGCGCCGCCGTCGGCCACCAGGAACTCCGCGATGGTTCCGTCGATGGTGGACACCGTGCGGGCTGAATCGGCGAGCGCGGCCTCCGCGGTGGCCTGGTCCACTCCGAGCGCGGCAGCGATCTCAGCGGACGACGGCGCCCTGCCGAGCTCAGCGGTCAGGGTTTCCTGGACTGCCAGGGTCTCGCGGATCCGGCGTCGGGCAGACCTGGGCGCCCAGTCACTGGACCGCATGTCATCCGCGAAGGAGCCAACAATCCGGCGGCGCGCGTAGGCGCCAAAAGGCACGCCGCGGGAAGGATCGTAGGAATCGGCCGCCGTTATGAGGGCGATGGTGCCCACTGACGCCGCGTCCTCACGCGAGATATGTGTGGCTTTGGCGCAAAGATCCGAGACGAGATACCCCACCAGCGGAAGGTTGTCGAGCACCAGCCTGTCGCGTTCGTTCCGATCCATTTTTCCCCATTTTGACAAGAGATTTGTCGGGCCAATCTGCGTGTCAAACTGTGTGACCCGCGGCACCGGCAATAAAACTATCAGCCGATTTTGCCGCTGATTCCTGCATAACCGCAGGTTATCCCTTGTTTTTGCGCAGGATCCGCACAGGTGCGTAACCCTCCGCCGCCGGTCCGCCGAAAACGGGCCTCACGCGGTGATCGGTTCGGCCATCCGGACCACCCCGACAGTCTCGATTCCGGTCTTCGCAGCAGTGGCTTCCTGGTAGGAAAGCACCACCAGTCCACCGGGCTGGGCGGACACCAGCCGGTGGACCGCCGGCCGCAGCGCCGGGGCGCACACCAGCACCGGTGCCTGCCCGGCCGCGTCCGCCCGCGCCAGGGCCTCACGCACAGCCGCCAGCAGCCCCTCCAGCCGGCCCGGGGACATCATGATCTGCGTGCCGTGCTCCGAGGGCCGCATTCCCTCCAGGAGACTCTGTTCCAGGAGCGGTTCGATGGTCAGCACGGCAAGGGAGCCGTTGCTGATGTGCTTGGCGGCAACCACCGGGCCCAGGCCCTGCCGGGCAGCCTCGATCAGCCCTTCGGGGTCGGTGGAGATCTTGGCCCGCAGGGTCAGTGCCTCGTAGATCCGGGGCAGGTCGTTGATGGGCACCTGCTCGGCCAGCAGCCCCTGCAGGACCCGCTGCACCTCTGCCAGGCTCAGCAGCCCCGGAACGAGCTCCTCCACGGCGGAGGGGCTCTGCTCCTTGACGCCCTCGTTGAGCACCCGCACGTCCTCGCGGCTGAGCAGGCGCGGCGCGTTCTCGGTGATGATCGCGGACAGGTGGGTCACCAGCACCGACACCCGGTCGATGACCGTGGCCCCGGCCATCTCCGCCGCATGCCGCATTTCCGACGGGACCCACTTGCCGGACAACCCGAAGACCGGCTCCGCCGTAGTGGTGCCCGGGAGGGCCTCCAGCTCCTCCCCCAGCGCCAGCACCCGGCCCGACGGCGCCTGGCCCCGCCCGGCCTCGACGCCGGCAATCCGGATCACGTAGGTAGACGCCGGAAGCTCCACGCTGTCGCGGGTCCTTACCGGCGGGATGACGATCCCCAGTTCCATGGCGATCTTGTGCCGCAGCGAACGGACCCGTGCGAGGAGGTCGTCCGAGGCTCCGGAAACGATGTCCACCAGGTCCGGTGCCAGCTGGATTTCCAGGGCGTGCACGCGCATCTGCTCCATGATCTCCGCGGTGGGGTCCGGCTTCGAGGCGGCCTGATTGTCTGGGGCTGATGCGAGGTCGGCCGCTGCCTTGCTGTCTGCCGCGGCCTTGACCCGCTGGGAGGCGAAGAGCAGGAATGCGCCCACCAGGATGAACGGCAGCTTGGGCATGCCCGGAATCAGTGCCATGACGATCGCCGCCAGGCCCGCGATCATGAGGGCATTGCGGGACTGCGCCAGCTGCGAGGAGGCCGTGGAGCCCATGTCCGATTCCGCATTGGAACGGGTAACGATCATGCCTGTGGCTACGGCCATTAACAACGCGGGAATCTGGCTGACCAGCCCGTCGCCAATGGTCAGCAGGCTGTAGGTATCCAGCGCGTCCATGATGTCCATGCCGCGCTGGACCATGCCGATGGCCACCCCGCCCAGCAGGTTGACGACGATGATGATGATGCCCACGATCGCATCGCCCTTGACGAACTTGGAGGCTCCGTCCATGGCACCGTAGAAATCCGCCTCCGCCGAAACCTCCGAGCGGCGTTCCCGCGCCTGGTCATCCGTGATCAGGCCGGCGTTCAGATCGGCGTCAATGGCCATCTGTTTGCCGGGCATGGCATCCAGGGTGAACCTGGCCCCTACTTCCGCCACGCGCTCGGCTCCCTTTGTGACCACCACGAACTGGATGACCACCAGGATCAGGAACACGACGATGCCGATGATCATGTTCCCGCCCACGGTCACCTGGCCGAAAGCATCGATCACCTGCCCGGCGTGCGCCTCACCCAGGACCAGCCTGGTGGAGGCGACATTGAGTCCCAGCCGGAACAGCGTGGCCACCAGCAGCAGGGACGGGAACACGGAGAAGTCCATGGGCTTCTTGACGAACATCGTGTTCAGCAGGACCACCAAGGCAAACAGGATGTTTGCCACGATCAGGAAGTCCAGGAGCTGGGCGGGGACAGGCACCACCAGGAGCAGGATGATGCCTACGACGCCGACCGGCACCGCCAAACGGCCAAGGTTGCGGTTCATCGTGCGTGCCTTCCGGTTGCAGGGGTTTGGGGTGCCGGGACCTGATGGGAATTGATGGTGTGGGTGCCTGCCGCGGAGCCGCGCGCCTTGAGCTGCATGGTGAACGCCAGAACAGCTGCGACCGCGCTGTACAGTTCCACCGGGATCTCCTGGCCTATCTCGCAGGACGCATGCAGCGCGCGTGCCAGGGGCACGTCGCGGACCAGGGGCACGCCCCTGGCCTCCGCCTCTTCACGGATCCGCAGTGCGATGTGGCCGGCCCCCTTGGCGGTGACGCGCGGGGCCGACTTTCCGGCCTCATAGCGAAGCGCGACGGCGATGTGCGTGGGGTTGACCAGTACGACGTCGGATTCGCCCACCGCGGCGATCATCCGGTTCCGGCTCATCGAGAGCTGCCGGGAGCGGCGCTGGGACTTGACCAGCGGATCGCCGTCGGAATTCTTGTGCTCGTCCTTGACTTCCTTCTTGGTCATCCTGGTGCGCTTGCGGTTCCGGCGCATGACCACCCAGACGTCCGCGAGGGCCAGGACAATGCCCGCTGCGACGGCGTACTGGATGAGCGCACCGATGCCGCCGCCGGCCGAGGCCAGCAGAGAAGCCACCGACAGGCCGCCGGCTGTCATGAGCACCGGCACCAGCCCTTGGATCACCAGGTACAGCACCAGCCCCACGACGGCCGTTTTCAGCAAGGCTTTGACGCCCTGCCAGAGCGCCTGGGTCCCGAAGGTCTGTTTCATGCCCGCCGCCAGGTTGAACTGTTCGAATTTGCCGCGGAACTTGCGGAAATTGATGCCGCCCTGGCCGGCGGCGCCGAGGAACACGGCCAGGAGAACCACGCCGAGCATCGGCAACAGGCTGGCCCCCATGGACGCGAGCCCATCCGCCAGCATTCGCAGGGCCTCGTCCGGATCCGGGTTGCGGACCGCCGCGGGGATGTTGAAGAGCTGGTCATTGGCCGCCTGTGCTGCCCTGTCCAGGGTTGATGGCATCATCAGCGCGGCGGCACCGATGCCCAGCCACGCCGTGAGGTCCTGGGACTTGGATAACTGGCCCTTGGAACGGACCTCCTTCATCCGTTTCTCGGTGGCTTGCTCGGTGCGTTCACCGGAGTCCTGGGACATCTACCTCACCCCCGTCAGCGTGTTGACGGCGTCGCCGCTGATCGCGGCCACAACCCCGGGCAGCGCCACGAAAATCACGGCCGAAAAGATCAGTGTCAGCAGGATCTTCAGTGGGAAGCCCAGGGCGAACGCATTCAACGCCGGCGCCACGCGGGTCAGCAGGCCAAGCCCCACATCGGCCAGGAACAGTACCACCAGCAGCGGCCCGGCAATCTGCACCGCCGCCAGGAACATGCCCGTGGTGCCCGTGACCATGAGTTCACCGGCGCGGGAGAGGTCCACCGAGCCGGCGATCGGCAGCGCCGTGAAGCTCCGGGCAAGCCCGCCCAGGATCAGCTGGTAGCCGTCGCTCACGAACAGCAGGGCCAAAGCTGTCATCTGGAACAGCCTGGTGAACTGGGCACCGTTGACCATGGACTGCGGGTCGAAGGCCTGCGCGAGCTGGAAGCCACCGAACAGGTCGATCAGGTTCCCGGCGGACTGCAGCGCTGAGAACACCAGCATGACCAGGAAACCCAGCACGCCTCCGGTAAGGATTTCCATGGTCAGGGCACCCACGAAGCCGGCCGTGTCCAACGGTTCATAGCCGGGCGCCGCCTGCGGCGAGACGGCCAGGGCCAGTCCGATACCCAGCATGGCCTTGATCCGCAACGGAAAGGCGTTGTAGGAGAACGGCGGGGCGATGGCCAGGAAGGTCACCATCCGCACGGATGCGAGCATGACGGCTTCCAGCCATGCCTGGTTGAGCGGGATTTCCACGGCTAACCGTTTCCCAGCAGTGAGGGAATCTTCTCGAACAGCATCTGGGTGAACGTCACGGCTTCGGCGATCATCCAGTGCCCGGATACCATCAGGACCACCGCAACGGCGATTGCCTTGGGGACGAAGGACAGCGTGACTTCCTGGATCTGCGTGATGGACTGCAGCAGCGAGATGCCGAATCCCACGGCGAGCGCCGTGATCAGCACGGGCGCGGACAGCTTGGCGGCCAGCCAAAGGGCCTGCAGGCCGATGTCCATGACTGCGCTGGTGTTCATCCCGTTCCCGCATAACTGCCCACCAGGGCTTTGATGACCAGGCCCCAGCCGTCCACCAGGATGAACAGCAGGATCTTGAACGGCAGCGAGATCATTACCGGCGGAAGCATCATCATGCCCATGGACATCAGGGCGGAGGCGACCACGAGGTCGATGACCAGGAACGGCACAAAGATGACGAAGCCGATGATGAATGCGGCCCGAAGCTCGGAGACCATGAAGGAAGGGATCAGTGTCAGCAGCGGCACCGCTTCCGGACTGGCCGGGTTTTCCATCTCCGCCGCCCGCGTCATGAGCGCGATGTCCTCTTCCCTGGTATGGGCGAGCATGAACGCCTGCAGCGGTTTGACGCCTGTCTCATAGGCGGTGTCGAATGTCATTTCACCGTTGAGGTAAGGCTGGAGCGCAGTCTCGTTGATCAGGGTCAGGACCGGTCCCATGATGAACAGGGACAGGAAAAGCGCGAGCCCGGCCAGCACCTGGTTGGGCGGGATGGAGGGCAGGCCCAGGGCGTTGCGGGCCATGGCCAGGACCACGAAAATCTTGGTGAACGAGGACATCATCAGCAGCAGCGACGGCGCCACCGCCAGAAGCGTAATGCCGAGCAGCGTGACGATGGCGCCCGCCGGTGCACCATCGGGTCCGTTGATTTCCACGGAGAAGCCGCCGTTGGTGTCCTCCGGGGCGTTTGGATCCGCCGGAGGGGTGGGATCCACCGGGGGCAGCGGCGCGGCATGGCCGGCCGCCGATGCCCAGAGAATCAGGGCCGCGGCCACGAAAATGGCCGCAAGAAGGTGCAGCACCCCGGTGCGGGGGCGCAGGGATGAAACGGGCAAGTTAGTTCCTGGAACCATTCGTCAGGGCATCCGTGCCAGGTGTGTCGACGGCGTCCGTGCCGTTTTTCGGCGCATCTGCGCCGTTTCTCAGCGCCGCGGCGCTGTCCTGCCAGGTCTTGAGCGAAAGGATGGAACCCTCCAGCCCGGTGCGTGATTCGCGCGCGCGGCGACGTTCACGGCGCTTCCGGCTGATCGCCGTCGTGCTTCCACCCGTCTCCGCCGCCAGCGCGGCGCCGAAAGAAACAACCGGGGCTGCCTGCCCGGCCTCGGGTTTGGCCGTGCGGGCCTCGGTGCTGCCAATGACCGTCACGGACTGTTCGGTGACGCCCAGCAGCAGCCGCTGCCCGTCCGCCTCAACGATGACCACCGAGGCCTTCTGGCCGATTCCCTGCCGGGCAATGAGCTGAAGGGGGCGGGTACTTCCGACGGCGGCCCCGGCGTTCCTGCCGAAGCGCCGCTGGATGAGCCACAGCAGCGCCAGCACGGCTCCCAGCGAGAGGATCACCCTCAGCCAGAGAATCAGCTCGTCCATCAGTGGACGCCGTCGGCGATGTCGAGGATACGGGTGATCCGCACGGCGTAGTCCTGGTCAACCACCACTACTTCGCCGTGTGCGATGACCCGGCCGTTGAGCAGGACATCCGCAGGAGCGCCGGCGGAACGGTCCAGCTCAACAACGCCGCCCGGCTCCAGGTTCAGGACGTCACGGACCGACATCCGGGTCCGCCCGATTTCGACAGTCAGCGCCATCTCCACGTTGTTGATCCTGCCGAGCTTTCCGGCCATGCTGCCGTGCTGTTGCGGGTCTGCCGCCGGGACCGCGGAGCCGCCGAGCACTCCATTTTCCCGGACACGGATGCCGAACCACCCGGCCGTGTTTTGCATGTCCCGAAGTTCGAACACCACCGTCCCGGGATCCGTGAACAGTGCCGTGGCGTCCTCGTTCCGGCAGTCTCCCAGGACCCCCGTACCCAGCGCGGCGCTGGCGTTCTCCAGCGCCGGGCGGAGCACGCTGGCGGCGGTGACCAGACCTGCCCCTCCTCCCGCGGGCAGGACGGAGTCGGCGTCCACCAGCGCAATGGCGATGTCCGCGGATACAGAGCCGACGAAGTTGGCGCTGACTGCGGAGCCGGCGGCGCCGGGGGGAAGGGCGGCCGTGACAGGCACGGCCGTGAGCGGAACAGGGGTGGGCAGCAGCTCAACCAGGGCGGCTGCGGCTGAGGTTTGCAGGGTGCGGTTTGCGCTCATCGGCGGGTCTCCTGGGTATTGACGATAACTGCGGCCAGCCGTGCACCGTTTGCTCCTGGCGCAGCCTGCGCCAGCGCCCGTCCTTCCACGGTGATGTCCAGCGGCCGGTGGGTGGGATGAGGCAAGGGCACCAAGTCCCCCACTGCCAGGTTCAGGACTGTGCTGGGGCGGACGCTGGCCGGGGTCAGGCTCAGCGAAACATCCACAGGCACGTAGCCCAGCTGCTCCAGCAGCATTTCCTTCGAGTTTTCCGCCGAAACGGTGGGGTTTGCGGCGCCGAGGCCTGACAGCAGCACCTCGGCGGGCATGGCAATGGTTGCATCTGCTGCGTCTTCGCCCACCCGGATGCTGAAGGCGGCCACAATCATCAGGTCCGTGGTGGCGGCCGCCTGGGCGAACTGGGAGTTGTGCTGGATGCTTTCGAGGCTGATGGCCGGTTCCATCAGGGTGCCCAGAGAGTAGCGGAGGTCCTCGAGGGCGTCCTCCATGAGGCGCCGCACCAGCGAATGCTCGATCTGCGTGAATTTGCGTTCCGGCGCCGTCCGGCTCCCGTTGCCGCCCAGCATTCGGCCCACCCAGGCCAGGCCTGCGGCGGTGGGGAATTGGATAACGGCTTTGGAGTCCAGGCCCTCGAGCCGGCAAAGGACCATGGCCGTGGTGGACGGCAGCGATGCAGCATAGGCGTCGTAGGTCTGCATCAGGACGTTGCCGAAGGTCACCTGGGACTTCACCCGGACCTTGGCGGTCAGCTGGGTGCCCCACTGGCGGGCAAAAGTCTCAAAGGCCAGTTCCAGGATCCGGCTGTGCTCGCGGGCAAGGGTGGTGGGACGCCGGAAGTCATAGACTTCCACCGTCCGCGGCGCCCTTCCCCGCGGGTTCATGTGCTGCATTTCCTCTGGACTCACGGCTGCTACTATCGGCCGCGGCAGTCTTGGCGTAAGGCGGTCAGGTGGCGCGCGATTTGAGGATTCCGGGAATCAGCGCACGGACCGTTTCGCTTTCATCCGAAAGGACCACGACGTCGGTGCGCCGGTTGAGCCTCAGTTCGTCCGCCGTTTTGCCGGGCGTTAGCGGACGCGCGGAGCCGAACCCCACGGCGCGGATGCGTTCCGGCCTCACACCACCCGGCCCGATCAGGTTTCGCACCACGTTGGTGGCGCGTTCGGAGGACAGTTCCCAATAGCGGGGATTCGGCGCGTCCACCCTGGCCGTGTGACCTTCGACCGCCACCTCGCGCCCGGTCGGCGACACAACAGGACGGATGGTATCCAGCACCTGAACGGTCTGGTCCGTCAGTTCCGCGGAATCCGGGCGGAAGAACGCCTCGGCACCGACCAGGCGGATGCTCAGTCCGCGCTCATCGATGGCAAACCTGACCGCATCCAACAGGCCCTCCCGGGCAAGGTCCTTGCTGATACGGGCCTTGATGGCCAGCAGTTCGTCCGTTTCGGCCATGGCCAGCTCGAGGTCTGTCATGCCCTCGAGTTCGGCGTTGACTTTCTCGGGGGTCACCACCACGCCCTCTGCGGTGTCCACCTTGCCCTCATTGACCACCCCGAAACCGCTGGCCAGGGAATTCTTCAACTTCTCGAATTTTTGGGCGTCCACCGAGGACATGGCGAACAGCACGATGAACAGGCACATCAGGACGGTGACCATGTCCGTATAGGAGGCCATCCAGCGTTCGTCAGGATGCTCTTCCGGTGGGACGTAGGCCTGCCGTCCACGCCGGCGGGACATCAGGCGGCATCCTCAAGTGGCGGCGCGCCGTCCTTTGCCAAGGACTTCTTACCGGTTCCTTCCTTGGGCAGGGCGTGGGCCGGAACCATGGCCCGCAGCCGTTCCTGCAGCAGAAGCGGCTGGCTGCCGGCCTGGATCGCCAGGACCCCCTCCATCAGCAGCTGCATCCGGGCCAGTTCCAGCTCGTTGACCTTGGCCAGACGGCTGCCGAGCGGAAGCCAGATGAAGTTGGCCGACAGCAGGCCCCAAAGCGTAGCCACGAAGGCGGCTGCGATCATGTGGCCCAGTTCGTCCGGGTTGGAGAGGTTCTCCAGGACGTGCGTCAGGGATACCACGGTCCCAATGATGCCGATGGTTGGCGCGTAGCCGCCCATGCCCATGAAGAACTTGGAGCAGGCGTGGTCAGACTTCGCCTTGGTGGCGATTTCGTCCTCGAGCATGATGCGCAGGTCTTCGCCATCCGTGCCGTCCGCAACGTTCTGCAGGGCGCCGCGCAGGAACGGGTCCTCCTGCTTGCCGGCTTCCTCCTCGAGTGCCAGCAACCCCTCGCTGCGCGCTTTCTCCGCGAGGACCACAATCTGGTCGATGCTGTCCTGGGGTTTGGTGGTGCGCCCCATGAACGCCTTGGGCAGGGAGTTGAAGGCCCGGAGCGCCTCACGCATGGTGGTTCCCGCCAGGCCCACCGCCAAGGTACCGCCGATGACCATGATCATGGGTGCAGGGAGCAGGATCGAGGTCACGCTGGAGCCTTCGAGCGTGATCATGGCGTAGAGCGAGCCGAACGCCAGCAGCAGGCCGATTATTGTTGCGGGATCCATAACTACTCTCAGTGTGTGGGTGGCTGCTCAGCCGCGGGGGCCGGCGGGACGATGCTCAGTGGCCGCGCCCCTGGCTCCGGGGCGCGCACCGGAAGGTCACGGGCTGCCGCCAGGACCCGCGCACGCCAGCCGGCGATCAGGTCGATGACGGCGTCCAGCGGCTCCGTGACGATGTACTTGGCCCCGTCCACCATCACCAGCGTGGTGTCCGGACTGGCATACATGCGTTCGATCAGGTCCGGGTTGACGGCAAACTGTGCACCGTTCAGACGGGTTACAACTATCACGGGGCCCACTCCTGCATTCCGAGCCCGGCGGGCTGTCCCACTAAACTCTCGGCAGCCAAGGACCAACCGTTAGCATCGGGGTCTTGTCCACTTCGGGGCCTTGCGCGGCCGCCTTAAGGCTTCTACGTGGACACGAACCCCAAGCGTTACCGCTTCAGGTTGGTCAGTTCCTGGAGCACCTCGTCGGAGGTGGTGATGATGCGCGAGTTCGCCTGGAAGCCGCGCTGGGCCACGATGAGGTTGGTGAATTCCTGCGACAGGTCCACGTTGGACATCTCCAGGTATCCACCGGCGAGGGTCCCCACGCCGGGGTCCCCGGCGCTGCCGATGACGGCGCCGCCGGAGTTCGGTGTGGAGCGGTAACCGGAGTCACCGGCCTTTTCCAGCCCGCCCGGGTTGGTGAAGGTGGCCAGCGCCACCTTTCCGACCGCTTCCCGGGCGCCGTTGCTGAACGAGCCTACGATGGTGCCGTCCGGCGACAGGGTGAAGGACTGCAGCGTGCCGGCGGCGCGCCCGTTCTGGCCGGTGCTGACCAGGGTGTTCAGGCCCGCGTAGCCGGTGACGGCCGTCAGGTCCACCGTGATGCCGCCGACCGTCATGGTTCCCCCGCCGGTCTGCTTGCCGTTGGCAAACGCAAGGTTCGTTGCCCCGGTGGCGCCCGCTCCGTCGTCTCCCGTTACTGCCCAGCCGCCGGCCGTGCGGCTGAAGGTGAGCGCCATGGTGCGGACCCTGCCCGTACCGTCAAAAACGTCAATGTCCCGCACCAGCTGTGTGCCGACGGCGCTTTCGGAAGGCAGGTTTCCGCCCATACCCGCCGCTGTGGTTGCCGTGGCAGGCGCCGTCTCCCGCGGGTCAGCGGTCAAATTGCCGAGGGCGCCGCCGGTGGGAACCTTGCCGTTGACGGCTTTCCAGCCCTGCAGCAGGGCGCCGTCCGGGGTGACGAAGCGGCCCTGCGCGTCGAGGTCCAAGGCACCGGCGCGGGTGTAGAACTGCTCGCCGCCCTTGCGGGTCACGAAGAAGCCGTCCCCGGAAATCATCATGTCCGTGGAGCGGCCGGTGGACTGGGCAGAACCCTGGGAGAAGTTGGTGGAGATGCCCGCCACCTGGACGCCCAGTCCCACCTGCGCCGGATTGGTTCCGCCCACCGTGGGGCTGCCGGAACCTGCACCCTGCGTCATCTGGGACAGGGTGTCCTGGAACTGTGTGGCCGAGGCCTTGAAGCCGGTGGTGTTCACGTTGGCGATGTTGTTACCGGTGACGTCGAGCATGGTCTGGTGCGAGCGGAGTCCGGAAATGCCGGAATACAGGGAGCGGAGCATGGTGTGCCTTTCGAAAGGGGATTCGTGAAGTTAGGAAGCGCCGGCGGCGATGCCGGTCACAGCGTCGAGGGCGACGGCCTGGCCGTCAACGGTGACCGTGGGTACCTTGCCTGCGTAGGAGACGGAGGTTGCCACGCCGGTGGCGGGCCGGCCGTCGGCACCGGTGTAGCTGACTTGTTGCCCGATCAGGGCCGCCGCTGCGGAGCGCATCTGCAGGGAGAAGTTCTCTTTGGCGTTGTTTGAGAGCTCGTTCAGCTTTTCCATCATTGCCAGCTGGGTGGTCTGCGCGATCATTTCGTTGGTGTCCATGGGTGAACCGGGGTCCTGGTTCTGCAGCTGCGTGACCAGCAGCTGCATGAAGACCTCTCCGTCCATGGCCTGCTTGGGGGCCCTTGCCGGGGCCCCTGTGTAGAGGCCCGCGTCCCGGGGGGCCGTGACAGCTTCGATTGGCATGCTTGGTTCTCCTTACTTCAGGCCAGTACGTCGAGGCCGCTTGTTCCGGCATACCGGAGGTGGGGATGGGGGTCCTGGTCTGGGCGGGCGGCGGCAGTAACGGCTTGGAATCGCCCCGTACTGTTGCCCGCCCGTTCGCCGGGCCGGTCGCGTGGCCCGCTCTGCCCGCCGTCGTCCGGGCCGCTCCGGGCCGAGAGGTCCAGGGTGGTGCCCAGGCCTGCCGCGGCGAGGTCCCGCTTCAGGTCCTGCAAGATGGACCTGAGGGCTTCGCGGCCGGCGTCGTTCGGGGCGAACAGTTCCACCCGAACGAGTTCCGCGCCAATGTGCGCCCGGACGGTCACCGGGCCCAGGTTCTCCGGCGTGACGCTCAGCGTCATGGTGTACTGACCGGGCTTCCCCGCGGCCAAAGAAAACACCGGGCCGGCCAGTTGTCCCGCCAGCGTCGGGTGGGCCGCCTGCACCGGCCCTGCGCCTGCCGTAGGGGCCGGAGCGGGCGCCGGCGGGAGCGCCGGACCGGGTACAGGTCCGGGTACCTGCGCAGGTGCCCCGGAATCGGGTACGACGGCGGGTTGGGCCGGGCGAGCCTGCAGCTCGCCTCCGGGGGCCGTTGGGTTTGCCGCCACGGCGCCTCCCAGGACAGGCCCGGAAGCAGGTGCGCCGCTGGGAGTGGTTCCAGGCACGGCAGGACCGGCTGCACCCGCCCCACCGCCCGGTGAGGCGGCAGTTTGTGGCGTAACAGGAGGGTTCGAAAGCCCCGGCGGAACTGTGTCCAGGGCCGTTGCGGCCTCGGCCGGCGCTTCGGCGGCCCGCCTCGTGCCGGCGGGAAAAGCGGGACCCGTCGGGCCGACTGGAACGACAGACCCAGCCGGGACATCGGACGCCCTTCCAACGCCGAACGACAGTGCTGCTGCCGCTGTGCCGGCGGCGGCGCCGGCGCCGTTCGCCGCTGGTTGCCTGGCCGCCGTCGTGCCCGATGCCTCCACGGCGTTCGGCACTTCCTGAGCGTGAAGCGCGCCGGCGCAGCCCGCCGGAGGCCCGGGCGCCGACGGTTCCGGGGCTGTGGCCGCCCAAAGCCCGGCAGCTGGTGGATCCGGGAGGTGCGTAACCGCTGCCGGGCCTGCACTGGAGACCGTGCCGGCCTGCGCTGTTGTGGCAGCAGCCTCGGCCGGCACGGCCTCACCTGATTCGGACGCCTGCACGGAGGGTGCGGATGCGCCGGGCTCAAGTCCGGCGCCCTCCATCCCGCGGTTCCGTACGGTGTCCGGGGAGCGGTCCCCGCTCCCCTGGTGCTCAGAAGGCCCTGCTGCTAGAGCCTTCTGCATTTGGACGCCGAAACCGGCGTCCCCCGTGCCCGCTGGTTTGTCCTTGCGGGGCATCGGTCCTGGTGTCCCCGGGCGGGACAGGTCAATGGTCATCATCGGAGTGCACCGGCCATGAGGGGTGACCGGGCTCCGGCGTCACCGGCCGGCAGGATGCGGCGGATGGCCGTGACATTGGCGTCGTTTTCCCAGGCGTCGCGGACCTGGATGGTCTTCCCCGGCTGCGGGGCATCGATGGCTTTGCCGTTCCCCAGGTAAAGGGCAACATGGCCGCCGTTGAAGCTGAAGAGCAGGTCGCCGGGCTTTGCCTGGGCCATGGAAGGAACGGCGGTGCCTTCCTTCATCTGGTCCCAGGTGACACGCGGCAGCTCGTAACCAAGGTCGCGGTAAACGTTCTGCACGAAGGATGAGCAGTCCAGGCCGACGGCGGGGTCGTTGCCTCCCCAGATGTAGGGCAGGCCGGCGTATTTGGCGGCCGTCTCGCCGATTTTGCCCGCTCCGGGTGCCGGGGCCGCCGGCGCTGGGCCCAGGCCGGGCGCGCCCGGTGCCACAATGCCCGGCATGGACGCGGTCAGGGCTTCGAGCGCCTGCCCGAACTTAGCGGGGTCGGCGGGTCGGCCAGGGGCGGTTCCGGCGCTGGCCGGAAGCTGCTGCACCGGAGGAGTCAGCTCCGACATCCGCGTCAGCGCCGTACGGATTTCCTGCATTCGTCCCAGGGCTTCGACCATTGGCATCAGTGCTGCCCGCCGATCTTCCGCCCGCGGAGCGCGAGCTCATCCAGGCCTATTTGTTCAGCGCGCAACGCTTCGCCGCGGGCGGCAGCCTGGTGCCGGGCCTCCAGCTTTTCAATGCCGGCCGCTTCCAGACGCGCCTGCAGGTAATTTTCCTGGGCTTCGGCGGCGGCAGCCTGGTGTTCGACGGCGAGCGCGTCCAGGGTGGCGAGCATGCTGCGGGCCGAGGCCCGGGCCGCCGCAACAGCCAGCAGGGCAGGCGTGCCACTGGCTTCGCTGCTGGTCGAGTCCAGTTCGTGGCGGGCGGCCCGCTGCCGGTCCGCGTGCAGCCCGGCAGCCTGGTTCGCTGCCGCCAGCGTGCCGGCGGCTGCATCTTCCTGGAGCCGGCGCAGCCGCATCAGGCCCGCAAGGGGGAAGGATCGTGCCATCAGGAATCTCCGAGGGTGGTGGTGAGGTTGATCAGCTGCGCCCAGGCTTGGTCTGCCGGGGTGCTTTCGTTCATGGGTTGCTGGAGGAACGCCGCGATGGCTTCCTCATGGTCCAGGGCAGCGTCAACCAGCGGGTTGCTGCCGCGGGCGTAGGCGCCGACGTCGATCAGGTCCTGCGCCGCGGTCCGCGCCGCCATGACCTTCCGCAGTTTCGCCGCAGCGGCCGAATAGTCACGCGGGTTGACCTTGGCCGCCAGCCGCGAGATTGAAGCCAGCGCGTCCACGGACGGGAAGTGCCCTGCTACTGCCAGGCGGCGGTCCAGGACCACGTGCCCGTCCAGGATGGAGCGGGCCGCGTCCGCGATCGGTTCGTTGTGGTCATCGCCGTCCACCAGCACCGTGTAGACGCCGGTGATGGAGCCCTCCCGGTCTGTTCCGGCGCGTTCCAGCAGTTTTGCCAGCACCGAAAAGGTCGACGGCGGGTACCCGCGGGTGGCCGGCGGCTCGCCGACGGACAGGCCGATCTCACGCTGGGCCATCGCCACGCGGGTCAGGGAGTCCATCATCAGGACGACGTCGGAGCCCCCTTCCCGGAACGCCTCGGCGATGCGGGTGGCTGTGAAGGCTGCCCGCAGGCGCATCTGGGCGGGTTCGTCGGAGGTGGAGACCACGACGATGGACCGGGCCAGGCCTTCGGCTCCGAGATCGTCCTCGAGGAATTCGCGCACCTCACGGCCGCGCTCCCCCACCAGGGCGATCACCGACACCTCGGCGTCCGTGCCGCGGGCAATCATGGACAGCAGCGAGGACTTGCCAACGCCGGAGCCGGCGAAGAGGCCAAGCCGCTGGCCCCGGCCCAGGGTGGTGAGCGTGTCGAGGACCCGGACGCCGGTCTGCAGCGGGGTGCTGATCCGGGCGCGGTGCATCGCGGATGGCGTGGGGTGGTCCAGCGGAACAAGCGCGTCGGCGCGCAGCGGGCCCTTGCCGTCAATAGGCCGGCCGAGGCCGTCGATCACCCGGCCCAACAGCCCCCGGCCGGTGGGTACCAGCAGCGCCACGCCCTTGGTCCGGACAGGATCCCCGGCGCTGATGCCGGAGATGTTCCCGAGCGGCATGCACCGCAGGCCAGCTGCCGATACGGCGACCACTTCGGCGTCGACGCCTTCGCCGTCACCCACGGTCACCAGGTCACCGATTGCGGCGTCAAGGCCGGCTGCTTCGAGCCCGAGCCCGAGGACCGAGGAAACGATGCCAACCCGTTGGGGCCGGGCCGCGCCGAGCGCAGCAGTAAAGCTGGCGCCCCGGGGCCGCCAGTCAAGGGCTGTCACGGCGCACCCACCGCCAGCGAAGTCTTGGCCCGGGCCAGGGCGGTGCCGATCTTGGCGTCCAGGAAACCGTGGGGAAGTTCCGCTATGGCATCGCCGGGGCTGAGTGCGGGGTCGGGGATGAGTACGACGGCGGTCCGGCCCGGTTCGTTGCCCAGGTCCACGCCGGTGGCCGCCGCACGCTCCAGGACCGCGAGGTCCTGCGGGTTCATCCGGATGCTGACCGGATCAAGCCCCTTGCTGCCGGAGAGTGCACGGTCCAGCGCTGCCCGGGCCGCCTTGGAGCGGTCGGCCAGCTCATAGCCCAGGACGGCTTCGGCGAGTTCGACAGCGGCAGCCACCAGGGTTTCCTCCGCAGCCGAGACCGTGGGAAGGATACGTGCATCAAGCGCCGCGGCCGCGGACTGCAGGAGCCCGGCCAGCTGCCGGGCCTCCCGCTGCTGCTGGTCGCGTCGGACAGCGAAGTCGGCTTCCAGTTCCTCCAGCCGGCGCAGGCGCTCGGTTTCGGCGGCACGGAGTCCGGCGGCGTAGCCGGCGGCGTGCCCGTGGACATACCCGTCGTCGCGGCTTTCCGGCTCCGGCCGGCGCAGCTGCGGAAAGGCCATCTGGGTGAATCCGTCCTCAGTAGACAAAGGCATCTTCGTCGCCCCTGCGCACGGTGATGGAACCTTCGGCTTCGAGCTCGCGGATGGACCGGACGATCTCGGAGCGGGCTTCCTCGACCTGGGATGCCCGGACCGGGCCCATGGAACTGATCTCGGATTCCAGGATTTCCAGGTTGCGTTCGGATACGTTCGTGTGGATGGCCTCGAGGACGGCCGGGCTGGCGCCCTTCATGGCCAGCGCCAGCACGGAGACATTGACGCCCCGCAGGATGCGCTGGATGTCGCGGCGCTCCAGTTTGACGATGTCGGCGAAGGTCAGCATGCGGGAACGGATCTCCTCGGCAAGCTCCGGATCAAGGTCCTGCAGGCCGTCCAGGACAGACCTTTCGGTGAGGACGTCGGCGCGGTTGATGATTTCCACCAGCGGCTGGATGCCGCCCACGGCGTCGACGTGTTCCGGTGCGACGACGGCCCGGGCGCGTGCCTTGAGTGTCTCAGCTACCGCCGCCACGGCTTCCGGAGTGGCGGTGCCCATGGTGGCGATGCAATGCGCCACTTCAGTCCGGACACCGTCCGCCAGCCCGGACATGACGGCGGACGCGGCGTGGGGCGGGAGGTGGGCGAGGACCAGCGCGATGGTCTGCGGCAGCTCGCCATCGAGCATTGCAATGACCTGGCCCGGCTCCGCGTTGTCCAGGAACTCGAACGACTTGCCCGCCATTGAGGACGTCAATCGGTCCATCACGCCGGCGGCGCGCTCCGCACCGAAGGAGGCTTCCAGGAGGCCGACGGCGAATCCCTTGCCTCCGTGGGCGTGCCGGCGGCCGCTGACGGTCAGTTCATGGAATTCGGTGATGACGCTTTCGGCGATGCCGGCGTCGACCCGCCGCAGCTTGACGATCTCCGCGGCGATCTCCTGCGCCTCGCTCTCAGAGAACTGCTGCATGACCAGCACGGCTTTGTCCTGGTTCATCTGCATCAGCACGACCGCGACCTTTTGGATCCCGGTCAGCTCTTTTTGGGCAGTACTCATACCGGTTGCCTGTCATCGATCAGGCTGCGAAGGTATTCCGCGGTCCGTTCCGGGTCGCTGCCGGCCAGAGCGTCGATCTGGGCGCGTTTGAGTTCAATGTCGGCTGTTTCGGCCGGGGGCACCGGCAGTGCCTGGATATCGATGGCCGCAGTGGGCGGATCGAGGGCAATTGGGGCGGGGACTGTCACGAGTTCCGGCTGGGCGTCGTAGCGTTCGCCCAGGTCCACCGGTTCCCTGAGCTGGTGCCGGGAGCGCCGGGCATAGAGGATGGCGGCCAGGAGCATGAAGAGGAGGACGCCGGCCACGATGATGGCGGTGCGGATGAGTCCGGCAATCCTTTCTGCGTCGGCTGCTGCGTCGGCTGCTGCCAATGCCTCCGCTGCGGCATCTGCCCCCGCGGTATTGAAGGGAACGACCTGCACCGTGACCTCGTCGCCGCGGTCCGCGTTGATGCCGGCGGCCGCCCGGACCAGGTCGGTGATGCGGCCGACATCGATTCCGGCGGCCGCGGCGTCATTGACCGCCACGGAGACGGTTTGGCGGTTCAAGGTACCGGCGGGGATTTTCCGTGATTCGGTGACCTTGTTGACGGCGTTGTTGCGGGTGCTCTCTTCTGAGTTGAATGTCCCGCCGTCACCGTTACCGCCAGGGACGGCAATGTTGTCCGGGCCCAGGACCCCGGCCGCGGGGCCGCCGGTGCCCTCGTAGGTTTCGGTCCTGGTGGACTCGTTCAGGGCCAGGTCTTCCTGCGGCGAGGTGAAGGCCTCTTCAACCCGTTCAGCGGATTCGCGGCTGATGTCAGCGGCCACGGCGACGGTGGCATTGCCGGGGCCCACCACGCGGTCCAGCATGGACTGCACCGAATTCCGGACATTTTCCTCGTAATTGGCCGCCTGCTTATCCGCTGAGCCTGTGGCCCCGGCACCCACGGCCGAAAGGACGGTGCCCTTCGAATCGATCACGGCCACGCTCTCAGGCTTCATGCCCTCGATCGAGGCAGAGGTGAGGTGCACGATCGCCTCGATCTGGTCCGTACTCAGCGTGACTCCGTTGCGGGTTTCCACGAAGACGGACGCGGTGGGGTCGGCCTTTTTGGAGACGAAAACAGTCTCTTCCGGGATGGCGAGCCGCACGGATGCCTTCTTCACGCCGTCCAGGGCAGTCACAGTGGCGGCCAGTTCGCCCTCGAGGGCGCGCTTGTAGGTGACGGACTGCTGGAACTCGGAGGACGTGACGCCCATGTCGTCAAGCAACGCATAGCCGGTGGCTGCCGCGGAGGGCAGGCCGGCGGAGGCGGCCTTGAGGCGCTGGTCGTACACTTTTTCCTCGGGGACCAGGATGGTGCTGCCGCCTGCGCTGAGTTCGTACGGGACGCCGTCGGCCCTCAGCTGCTCGACGATGGTGCTGGCATCGGATGCCTGAAGGCCGGAAAAAAGCGGCGTGTATGAAGGCTTGGTCAGCATCGCGGCCAGGGCAAATCCGCCAAGGGCAAGGAGGGCGACGCCAAGAATCACAAGGGTCCGCTGGGCCACGCTGAAGCCTTGGACTACGCCGCCTGCCCGCTGGAGCAGGCCGTTAATCTTTGGTGGCATCAGGCCTGCATCCTCATGATCTCGTTGAAGGCGTCAACGCCCTTGTTCCGCACGGCGGCGACAAGCTCCAGCGTCACCTGCGCACGGGTGGAAGCGAGGGTGGCGGAGTGGATGTCGTCAAGGTCTCCGGTCACGGCCTTGATGGCGAGGTCTTTGGACGTGGACTGCAGTTGCTGAAGGTTGTCGATGGCGCCCGTCAGCGAGGAAGCGAACCCTTCGTCCCCTCCGGAACCGACCGGGGCGGCAGGCGTGAGATAACCGGTGGGCGCGACAGGCTCGACGGCGCCAGTAGGGCTGATGGGCATCAGGATTTTCCGATCTGGAGTGCGGCCTGGTAGGTCTCTTTGGCCCGGTCAACTACTGCCGCGTTCGCCTGGTAACCGCGCTGGGCCATGATGAGCGAGCCCATCTGTTCGGCCATGTCGATGTCCGGGTAACGAACGTAGCCGTCCTTATCGGCGAGCGGGTGGTCCGGCTGGTGCACCATGCGGCCCTCGGCGTCGCCCCATTCGGCGCCGGTGACATAGACACCGGCATTGCCCTTCCCGGCCTGGGCAAGGACGTACCTGGCCTGGAAGGCTGCTCCGTCGGTGGAAGAAGCGTTGTTGATGTTGGCGAGGTTGTCCGAGACGGCGTCGAGCCATTTGCGGTGAACGGTCATGCCGGTGCCGGCGATGCCGATGGCGTCGAAGGTCATCAGTTGGTCCTCATCGCTGAGCGCAGTGCGGAAAAGGTTCCTTCGGCGGCCTGGGCGGCGAACTGGTAGCGCAGGACGGTGTCGATGTTGGAGAGCGTTTCTGTCTCCAGGTTGACGTTGTTCCCGTCCAGCCGGGTGGGTTCCAGGGAACCCTCAACGCTGGCCTGGACGTGACCGTCACCGGCTTTGACGGAACCTGCCAAGGCTGCCTCGAACGCAACACGCTTGGCCTTGAAGTTCGGTGTGTTGACGTTGGCGATGTTGTTCGCAATGGTGCGCTGGCGTAACGCCAGCCCGTCCAGCGCGCTTTCCAGCGCCACGGCCGATACCGAATTAAACACAGAAGCCCTACTTGTGCAGAAGTTACAGGCGGCCGATCCATGGCCCGGGAGGTGAGGCATCCTTGCTCACCTAGTTCTATCGGCACAGCGTCCGGGCACGTAAGCCGCATCCACTGATTTGTTACCCGTCGGCTGGGTCTAGCCTTCGACGTCCAGGTAGACCGACTGCAGCGGCGCACGGACGGAGGGTATGGCGTCCAGTGCGGCCAGGTGTTTTGCGGCGTCTTCTTTAGCGTGTTCCAACGCCCTGAGGGCGTGCCGCTGGGCGCTGAGGATCCGGGCTGCCCGCTCTGCCAGGCGCGCAGGTAGCGGGCCCAGGTCCTGCGGCGCTGTCCACGGCTCCGTGGCTTCCGCAGCCTCGCCGGCAGCACCCGCATTTTGCGCGGCCTGCACGTCCGCTTCGAAGTCTGCCAGCACGGAATCCCAGCCGGCACCCATCCCGGTCTTTGGGGCTGGCGCTTCAGGCAATGCCCAGGCTCCCGCCGGACGCCATCATTGGAGTGCCGGCGGGCAGCTGGGCTGCGGCTTCGCGCCAGGCCTGCTGCAGCGGCTGCAACAGCCGGATGGCCTCGCGGGTGCGGTCCGCGTTCCGGTGGAGGTTGGCGGAGACCAGGGCTGAGGATACGTAGTTGTAGATGCCCAGCAGGTTGTCGGCGCCGTCCCACGCAGTGGTGTTCAGGGACGCGCTGAGTTCGGCGATGATGGCCTGCGCGTGCAACAGATTCTCGGATGCAACGGCCCAGTTGGCGCCTTCCTGCGCGGTTTCCGCCCGGCCAAGGTCCAGCAGCAGCCGGTCATAGAGCATGGTGACAAGCTGCGCCGGCGTTGCCGAGAGGATGGCGTCACGGCGGAGCTGCTCACGCTGCCGGTTGAACATTGCGGCCGTTGTCATGATCCTTGGTCTCCTTGGGGAAGGGTGGCAATCTGTGAGGCGAGCCAGGTCGACTGCGAGTTCATGCGGCTGATCTGCACTTCCAGTCCCGAGTAGATGCGCTTGAGCGTCTCCTCGCGGGCAGCGAGCCGGTCGTCCCATTTCAGGATCTGGTCCTGCAGGTTCTTTACGACAGACTGGCGCCCATTGATGCTGGCTGTGATCAGCCCCTTGTATCTGTCTGAAGTGACAGTGGCAGCGGTTTCCACCCGACCGGCGATGGTTTGGAGCGTGGACTCCACGAGCGCGGGATCCGCTGCGAGCGCCGCGGAGAACTTTGCCGCGTCGAAGGTGAAGTTTCCGTCCTTGGTGATCGCGATGCCGATCTCCGCGGGCGATCTTCCGCCAACCGGCTGGGAGGCGGCAGCCAGCAGCCGCTGGTTGGCGTCACGGACGGTGCTGTCGCCGGTGAAGTTCCCTGCCTTGGTGCCGGCCGATCCGGTCGCCGGGGTGACGGCGCTGTTGGACTTGATGTACGCGAAGATTCCGTTGAGGGCGCTGACCAGGTCCTCGGCCTTCTTTGTAATCTGCTCGTTGTCTCCGGCTACGGTGACGGTTACAGGCGCGGTTGGCACGGAGGTGAGCGTAACGTCCACCCCCGGCAGCAAACCCGTGAAGGTGTTGGACGACGACGTGATGGCCTGCGCCGCGCCGGTTCCGGCCCACAGGGTGACCTGGGCGTCCTGGCCCGTCGTGATGACGGCCGCGCCGGGCTCGGCGAAGAGATCGGTGGCGGTGCCGGCGTCGAGGTCGGCGGTGTTGCCGCGGTAGGCGGTAAAGGACCCCGCCGCCCCGGAAGTTTTGGAGGTCAGCTGCAGCCGGTATTCCCCGTTGCCGGTGGAGACCTTCATGGCGGTCACACCCGCCGTCGCTGAGGCGTTCACGGCGGAGACAACGTCGTCGAGACTGGTGGATGCTGCGGCGACCTCGGTGCGGGTGCCGTCGGCCCCAACGAACGTCAGCACCGGCGGATCGTTTGGCCAGACAGTCATGCTGGCGGTGACACCCGCATGGGCCTGGGCCAGGCGGTCTACCGTGAAGTCCACAGAGCCCGCGGTGGCGCCGGCGCCGGCTTTGGCGGTCACGCCCTCGCTGCTGGATGTTGCAACGAAGAGGTCCAGCGCTCCGGTCTTCGCGGTGGCCTTGCTCAACTCGGCCAAGGACGCAATCTTCGCATTTAGCGTCTGCAGGGACGTCACCATGCTCTGTGAAGCGGAGACCTTATTTTTGAGCAGCGTCTGCGGAATCGCCTCGATCCGCATTAACGAGCTGATCAGGCCGGTGGTGTCCATGCCCGTGGCGAGGCCGGGTAGTGCGATGCCCATAAGAAGTCCCTTGAAGTACTAGGTAGCGGCGCTGGTACTGAAACCGGCGCCGCCTGCAGTGGCCAGGAGGATCCACAGCTCGCCCCTGGCCACCGTTGGCGGCGTCCGGTTATACCGGGCTAGCGGTATTAGCCCAGCAGCTGCAGGACGCCCTGGTTGGACTGGTTTGCCTGCGCGAGCATGGCGGTTCCGGCCTGGGACAGGATGTTCGAGCGGGTGTAGTTCACCATCTCGGCAGCCATGTCCGTGTCGCGGATACGGGACTCGGCAGCGGTCAGGTTTTCCTTGGACACGGCGAGGCTGTTGATGGCCGACTCAAACCGGTTCTGGTTGGCACCCAGGTCGGCGCGCTGCGACGAAACCGCGGTAATCGCTGCATCCAGGATTTCAACGGAGTTCTGCGCTGCCTCTGTGTCATTAACCAAGAGGGCAGATCCGGTCACAAGCGCATCAGGGTCCGCACCGAATGTAAGAACAGCCCCCGTGGCCGCTACGCCCGCGTTGTCAGTATAAGTCAGTCCTGACAGTGCGGCGGTGAGGTCCGCGTTCTTTACCGTCACCAACGAAGCCGCGTTGCCATCGGCTCCGACCTGGAAGTTCAATGACTCGCCCTTGAGCAGGTCAGTACCGTTGAAGTTGGTTGACTGCTGGATGCGTGAAAGCTCTGAACCCAAGGAGTCCAGTTCCCCCTTAATTGCCTTGCGGGATTCCGGGTTGTTCGAGTCGTTGGCTCCCTGGACAGCGAGGTCGCGCATGCGCTGCAGGATGCTATGTACTTCGGTCAGTGCGCCTTCGGCCGTCTGAATGACGGAGATGCCGTCCTGTGCATTGCGGGATGCAACTGTCAGGCCGTTGACCTGAGCACGCAGGCCCTCGGAGATAGCCAGGCCCGCGGCGTCGTCCGCGGCGCGGTTGATACGCAGGCCGCTGGAAAGCTTCTCCAGCGACTTGGACAGGTCGTTCTGCGTGCTGGACAGGTTGCGGTACGAGTTAAGTGCCGCGATGTTGGTGTTGATCTGCATACCCATGGTGAATTCCTCCGTGATGTGGGTGAACTTGAGCCGCTCCGTCCATGGGGCGGCGCTGTGGACTATCGCCCGCACGCACCGTTCCGTTAGTTGGCGTGCCACATTTTCTTTAACCGGTTTGCTCAAGTGTTCCCGGTGGCCGGGTTCCTAACGGCTGGTGAATACAGGACGATGGTGAAAGGCGTAGGAAGTGCGGCAGGCATCACTGCACTGGCATTCAAGGGAGTTGAATATGCGTGTGGCGGCCAATGAACTGTCGGCACTGCTCTGGCGCGAACGGGAGCTCCTGGGACTCCTTACCTTCAAGCTGGAAGAAGAACAGCTGCTCTTAACCACGGGCAACACCAAATGGCTTCACCACGCCACCCGCGAGGTGGAACAGGTGGTGGAACACCTGCGCTCCGAGGCGCTCTCGCGCGAGGTGGCCGTGGCGGCACTGGCGGCCGAGTGGAACCTCGGCGAACAGCCCACCCTGCGGGACATTGTGTCGAACGCCCCGTCCGGCCCGTGGGCGGAGATCTTTGAAGGCCATTTGAAGGAACTGCTCGCCCTGACCGCACGGATCAAGGAACTCCGTGACGCCAACGAGGTGTTCCTGCGCGCGGCCATGAGGTCCACGCAGGAAACGCTTGCTGGTCTCCGCGCCGACGCCGGGACTTACGACTCCCTGGGCGCCCCTTCCCCCACCTCTGGAACGTCCACTCTGGACCGGCAACTCTAAAGGAAAAGCGTGAGTACATTCAGCGGCCTTAACACCGCGTACACGGGCCTGTCGGCCGCCCGGCAGGCACTCAATGTCGCGAGCCAAAACGTAGCCAATGCGGGCACTGAGGGATACACCCGGCAGCGGTTGGAGACTTCCGCCGCCGGTCCGGCGGGCCGCACGGGCCTTTTCGCGGACGCACCCTCCGCCGGACAGGGAGTATCGGTTGACGGCATCGCCCGCCTCGGTAATGCCTACCTCGACGCACGCGCCCGGGCGGACACCGCAAGCGCCGGCTATACCGCGGTCCGCGCCGAAGTCCACATCTCCCTCGAGGATGTACTGAATGAGCCCGGGGAGAACGGCCTCAGCGCCCAGCTCCAGCGTTTTTGGGGAGCTTGGCAGGACCTGGCCAACCAGGCCGGCGAAGCCGCTCCCACCAACGCCGTCCTCCAGGAGGCCGGCGCCCTGGCCGCGCAGCTCGGCCGTGGATACGGGGACATCGATGCACTCTGGAGCCGCACACGCTCCGGCGTATCCGGTATGGCGGACCAACTCAACGCTGCGGCAGCGCAGGTGGCAGACCTGAATATCCGCATCCGCACCACACTCTCCGCCGGGGGCTCGGTTAATGAACTCATCGACCAGCGAAGCCTCATCACCGCAGACATCGCCTCCATGGCCGGTGGCACGGTCCGGGACAACGCGGATGGAACCGTGGACGTCTTCATAGGCGGTAACACCCTTGTGTCGGCAGATCGGTACCGCACCGTCCAGGTTGCAGGATCCAACCGGATGGAGGGGGCTTCCACCGCCCGGGTCCAGCTGGAATGGACGCACCGCCCGGGCCCCGCCGTCGGACTGGAAAGCGGTGAAATGGCCGGATCTCTCTCGCTGCTGGCCCCGGCCAGCGGCGGCTCCGGGGGCGCGATCGCAGAAGCGGCGGCCTCTTACAACGCCTTCGCGGAAAAGTTGTCCAGCACTGTGAACACCCTGCACCGCGGTGGCAGCAGCGTGAATGGCAGCACCGGCCTGGACTTTTTCAAGTTTTCCCCCGGACTGGCTCCAGCGGCCGGCTTGGGCGTGGTGCCTACGGATGCCTCCGGCCTCGCCACGGGCAGGGCGGGAGCTGGACCGTTCGACGGCGGCAACGCCGACGCAATCTCGCAAATCAATGCAGGCGCCGATTCTCCGGACGATGCCTGGAATACCTTCGTGATCCAGCTGGGCTCCGCCGCCCGCGCTGAACTTCAGCGCGGCGTGCTGGCGGAGGCAGCGGCAAACACCGCCAAAGACATGCAGCTGTCCCAGGCGGCAGTGAGCCTGGACGAGGAAAACGTCAGTCTCCTGAGTAACCAGCACGCGTACCAGGCCGCCGCGCGGGTGATGACAGCCATCGATGAAATGCTGGATGTCCTCATCAATCGAACCGGGCTGGTGGGAAGGTAACCCATGATCACGCGCTCAACGAACCAAACCCTGAGCATCGCCGCGCAGCGCACCCTGCAGTCCAACATGACCCGGATGGCGGCCTTGCAGGAAAAGGTCGCCTCGCAGCAAAAGATTACCCGCCCCTCCGACGATCCGTCCGGCACTGCTGCCTCCCTGAAGGTGCGCGCGGAGCAGGCCGCGGCCGACCAGTACGGCCGTAACATCGCCAACGGCAACGGCTGGCTGACCACTCTTGATACCGCCATGAGCACTGCGACGGGCATCCTGAACCGCGTTCGGGACCTGACCATCCAGGGCGCCAACGACTCGGTACCGCCGGCGGCCCGCCAGGCGATCGCCGTCGAGCTTGAAGGCCTGCGGGCCGACCTGCTCAGTCAGGCCAACACCCAGTACCTAGGGCGCAGCGTGTTCGCCGGTACATCGGATGCCGCGGGCGCCTTCACCGTTGACAATCCCCCTGTCTTTACCGGCGTGCCCGGTGCTGCGGTGGAACGGCGGATAGCTCCCGGCACCACCGTCCGTGTCTGCACCGACGGCGCGGCAGTCTTCGGCACCGGCACTGACTCAGTTTTTAGCCTGGTGGACAGCATCGTGGCCGATCTGCGCTCCGGTGTGAATGTCAGCCGACACCTTGCCGCCATTGATGCCCGGCATGAGGTGTTTATTGGACAATATGCTGACATCGGCACCCGCCATGCGCAGCTCCTGCGTGCGGAAGAGATAAACATGGACCTTTCCGGCCTGTTGGAGGCCCAGCGTTCCGGCGTCGAAGACGTGGACACCGCTCAGGCGATCCTGGACATGAACCTCCAGGAGGTCAACTACCGGACGGCCCTGGCCGTGACTGCCAAGGTCCTGCAGCCTACCCTTATGGACTTCCTGCGATGAGCGCGGTGACGTTCACCTCGCCTTTGCCCGGGCTGGCGCCCTTTGTTGACTTCAGCCTCGATGCGGTGGACGGCGCCGAGGGGCTTTATTCGCTGCGGTCGGCAGACGAATCAGCACTTCGACTCTTCCTGGTGGACCCTGCGGTCTACGCTCCGGGTTACCAGCCCCACATGTCCCCAGCGCAGCTGGAACAGTTGGCGCCCGGAGAAACCGGTGTAAGGATCCTGCTGGTGGCTAACCCGGCCGAAGACGGAACCACTGTGAACCTGATGGCACCCATCGTGGTCAACCCGGTCAGCGGGATGTGTGCACAGGTGGTCCTTGAAGGCAGCAGCTGGCCAGTGCGGGCCCAACTCCCTTTGGCAGGGTAAGCGGCAGGCCCAGGCCGGGCGCCCTGCCGGCAGACCCCCAATGACAGCCGCTTCAGCCCGCCGTCGGATGTTCCTGGTCCGCGACGTAGGCCTCGAGCGTATCCGCCGGGCCGCGGTGCATGGCAGCCGCCGTCGCGATGCCGACATGCCGCAGGTGCCATGGTTCGTACGTGTAGCCGGTGACTGCCTGCGCGCCTGCCGGATACCGGACGATGAACCCGTAACGCCAGGCGTTCGCTGCAGCCCAGGCACCGGCGGGAGTCTGCGCGAAGCATGGCATCAAGGCGCATTCGCCGGAGGGATCGGCGATGTCCACGGCGAGGCCGGTCTGGTGTTCGCTGTGACCCGGTTGCGCGGACAGGTCCGCAGCCCGCCCGGCGCCTAACGTAGCCACGAATCCTGCGTGCAGGGCCTCTTGTTCCTGGTAGGAGCGGTACCCGCTGGCGACGAGGACGGGCGAGCCGTCGCCCGCGGCGGCCTCCAACATGGCTTCGAGGTCCCGGGCCGCAGCCTCAACGAGCCTCGTGCCTGCGATGGATACGAGGTCATCCGGAACGTAGGTGAGCGGCTGAAGAGGGCGTTCCTTGGTCACCAGGAGCGGAAGTCGCCACGGGTCTGTAGCCGCGGCTGAGGGTCCTGGAGTCATGGCAGGGCCCTCGTAGGTTGGGACCCCGTCCGGCTTTGCTGCCTGGCCCGCTGTCCCATGTCCCGCAGACGGCTGCGAACCCACTATGCCCTGGGCAGCGAGCAAAACCAGCAGGGATCCTGCTCCCGTCAGGGCCAACAGAACCGACACAGGCTGTTTGGGAACCTCGGGGCCCGTGTTCGTGAGGTGCCCGCGACGCTGCGGAGCATGCTGCTGCCGGGCTCCTGCCGCCCTGCTCTCCCTCAAAGGCACGGCTTAACTATCGGCAGCGTGCCGCAGACGGTAACCACCGGCCGCGCCATTGTTGGGAACTGGCCGGAAAGAAAGACAGCTCTGACGCGTTCAGGTAGCATAAATTCACTGGGGAAAAGGGGGCCAACAGTGGGGCTTTCTGCCGATCCACGCCCGCCAGCCTCCCAAAGCACTGAAGCCGCCTCGGGCGTTGACCATGCCGGCCCGGGCCGGGCCGGCGGGGCACGAGGCAGCCGGGACATGCTGTCATCCGCGGCCGGGCGCCTGTTCCTTGCCGTTGTCGGGCTGCAAAGCGCAATCGCCCTCGCCATCCTCCTGGGGTTGTTGTCCCGCGAGCACTGGCTGTCCGCTCCCGGAGCAGTGGAGTTCCTGGCCACGGCAGCGGTCGTCCTGGTGCCGGTAAGCGTGACAGCCACCTGCCTCTTGGTACGGGAGCAACGGCATGAGAGCCGAAAGGCATCCCGAACGGCCGAACTTATGAGTACCGTCCTGTCCACGAGCCGCGAATGGCTCTGGGAAGTGGACGCCGACTGGCGGTTCACCTTTTCCAGTCCTGCCTCCGCCACGATATTGGGCTATGCACCCGGCGAACTCATCGGCCGGCATTGCGGACTTGTGGTGGGCGAATCGGACCTCGCCGCGGCACAGAAAATAATTGCCGATCCGGCCCGCAAGGGCTCCTTCACCGGTCTGATCGTGCCCTGCCGGCACCGTAACGGAAGCACCGTCTGGGTGGAGGCGTCCGGACGCGCCCGCTATGACGGCTCCGGCGTCATGAACGGCTTCGAGGGCACCAGCAGACCTTTGGGGTCCGAGACTGCGCAGACCATCTCCGCCAAACAGATGCGGGGCCGGATCGAGGCAGTCCTGGAAGGGCTGTCCTTCAGCATCGCCTTCCAGCCGATCTACGACCTGTCCAGCGGCCGCGTCACCGGCGCAGAGGCCCTCGCCAGGTTTCGGGATGCTGGGGATGTAACCCCCGATATCTGGTTCAGCCAGGCCACCTCCGTTGGCCTCGGCGCAGAACTCGAACTGGCTTCCATGCAGGCTGCGCTTGCCGCCGCCACAGGCCTGCCTGCTGACATCTACGTCTCGGTGAACCTTTCCCCTGAAACCTGCCTCAATCCCCGTCTGGCTGAAGTGATCCGCCGGTCACAGCCCGCGGCGCGCCCCATAGTCCTGGAACTGACCGAGAGGACAGCCGTCGCCGACTACCGGACTCTGAGGGAAGCACTCGCCGTTCTTCGCCGCGATGGGATCCTGCTGGCCGTGGACGATGCCGGGGCCGGCTTCGCCTCCATGCGCCACATCCTGCAACTGGCCCCGGACATCATCAAAATCGACCGCGAAATCATCGCCGGGATAGACAAGAGCAAAGGTCAGTACGCCCTGGGCGCCGCCATGACCGAATTCGCTGCGCACGTTGGGGCCGTCGTCGTGGCCGAAGGGATCGAAACGGAGAGGGAACTCGCCGCTGTCACCAGCATTGGCATGGCCGGAGGGCAGGGATACCTGTTGGGGCGCCCGTCCACCCGGCCCGGCGATTGGGCACAATGGAAACCGGTGCCGACGGCGGAGAACAGGTCCCCGGAATCGTCAGGCTAACCCTTGAACTGCGGCTCCCGCTTCTCCTGGAACGCCCGGAAACCCTCGGCATAGTCTTCCGTGGTGCACAGCCGGGCCTGCTCCGCGTTCTCTTCCTGCATTGAGGCCCACAGTCCCAGCCGCTGGTCCCGAATGTGCGCCACCAGCTCCTTGGACGCAACAAAAGCGCCCGTCGGCCCGGCAGCCACCCGGCCCACGATCCCCCGCGTCGTCTCCAGCAGCGAGCCGGCCGGCATCGCCCGGCTGAACAACCCTTGCGCCACCGCCTCTGCGCCGGAGATCAGGTCCGCCGTATAGATCAGGTCCAGCGTCCGGTGCATGCCAAGCCGCTCCGTGAAGTACCAGTGCCCGCCCGAATCCAGCGTGGCGCCCAGCTTGGCGAACGGCGAGCCGAACTTGGCGTTCTCCGCCACGTACACCACGTCCGTAGCCAGCAGCAGCCCCAGCCCCACGCCCAGGCACGCCCCCTGGGCGGCTGCGAACGTCGGAGCGGGGAACGCTGCCATCTTCTTAAGCAGTGGCTCCACCAGCCCGCCCAGGTACGCGGCGGCGTCGTCGCTCTCCGGGGTGACTCCGGCGATGTCCCGGCCCGCGCAGAAGGCGCGGCCCTCTCCGCGCAGAAGCAGCGCCCGCACCTCACCGCGGGAGGCGGCGGCAGCGGCGTCGTCGTACGCCTGGGTTAAATCCTTCAGTGCCTGCCCGTCGAGCGAATTGAGCTTGTGCGGCGCGTCAAGCACCACCTCGGCAACACCGTTGTTGATGGACAGCGAAATCATGGAGCTCCTCAAGTGGTCGGATACAGGCTAGACGTCGAAGTCGACCGTGACTTCCTTGCTGGTGGGGTGGCTTTGGCACGTGAGCACGTAGCCCTTGTCCAGCTCATCCTGCTCCAGCGCATAGTTTTCGTCCATGGTGACGCTGCCGGTGACCACCTTTGCCCGGCACGTGCCGCACACCCCGCCGGCGCACGCGAACGGCACGTCCGGCCGGACCCGGAGCGCGGCGTTCAGGATCGACTCGCGGGCGTGGGTGGGGCTGGCCACCTCGCCCTGCAGGCCGTCCAGCTTGAACGTGATCTTGTACGTCTCCTTGGACTCGTCCACCAGCACGGGACGGCCGGCATGCCCCTCCGGGCGGTCCGGCTTGCCGGAGGTGAACAACTCAAACCGGACATGCTCCGGCTTCACGCCGCGTTCGGCCAGGGTGTCGCGGCACAGCTGCACCAGTTCAAACGGCCCGCAAAGGAACCACTCGTCCACGTCGTCCGCGTGGATGGCGGTGCCGAGGAGCTGCTGCAGCTTCTCCGCGTCGATCCGGCCGCTCAGCAGCGGCGCGATCCGCTGCTCGCGGGACAGCACGTGGTGGATGGCCAGCCGCTGCGGGTACCTGTCCTTCAGGTCCGCCAGCTCCTCCAGGAACATCACGTCCATGGCGGCCTTGTTGGCGTAGATCAGGTCGAAGCGGGTATCCGGGTTGGCGGCCAGCAGCGTGCGGGCGATCGCGATCACCGGGGTGATGCCGGACCCCGCTGCGATGGCCACGAACGTGCCGCCTCTAAGTCCGGCGTCCCCCGCCAGCTCCTCCGGGTGGTTCATGGAGTTCATGACGTTCTGCTCCACAGCCTGCCCGTCCCGCCCGTGCTTGGACACGAACGCGCCCATCGGGCTCATCACGTCCAGCGTGTCCCCGGCCTTGAGCTCGGCGTTGGCCCACGTGGAGAACAGCCCGCCCAGGTCCTTCTTGATGGCGACGCGGATCTCGCTGGTGCCGTCCGCGAAGCTCCGCGGCTCGGCGCAGATCGAGTAGCTGCGGCGGATTTCCTTCGGCTCGCCCGCCTCGTCCGGCAGCGTGGTGCGCAGGGCCACGTACTGGCCGGGCAGGTAGTCGAACTGGCCGGCGAGCTCCGCGGGTACGTGGAAGGAGACCTCGATGGCGTCATCGGTGAGCCGGCGGACCTCCTTCACGGCGAGCGTATGGAAGGACGGACGACGGCGGCCGGTCACCTGCGCTTCTTCGGCGGCGGTCTGGCGGACAACAGGCATGGGTGCTTCCTTTACAGGACTTTGAAGTAGTCGAACGGTTCCTTGCAGTCCTGGCAGACGTACAGCGCCTTGCAGGAGGTGGAACCGAAACGGGTGAGTTCCTTGGTGTTGAGGCTGGCGCACTGCGGGCACTTCACGGCCAGGCTCAAGCGGACGGGACCGGAGTGGCCGCCGGCCTTGGAGTTGCCGGTGGGCGGGGCGATGCCGTACTCCTGCAGCTTTGCCTTGCCTTCGTCCGTCATCCAGTCCGTGGTCCACGCCGGGGCGAGGACCAGTTCCACCTGCACGTCCTGGTAGCCCTCCTTCGCGAAGGCAGTCTTCAGGTCATCCCGGATGGCGTCCATGGCCGGGCAGCCCGAGTACGTTGGCGTGATGGTGACGCGGACGGTCCGGGGCGTGCCGCCGTCGTCCGTTTCCTCCGTCACCTGGACGTTGCGGAGGATGCCCAGGTCAGCAATGGTAAGCACCGGAATTTCCGGATCGCACACCGTGGCGGCGATGTCCCAGGCCTTCTGGCGCCGGTCAACCTCCGTGGCCATGACGGTCACCAGCCTGCCCCGGGGTGCTCGCGGGCCAGCACCTGCATCTCCGCGAGGATGTAGCCGAGGTACTCGGAGTGCCTGCCCTGGCGGCCGCCGCCGGGGGCCGGCGGGACGTCCGGGACGTCCAGTTCCGCCTCGGCGAGGATTTCGCCGGTGAGCCGGTCGAAGTCCTCCCGCAGAGTGGAAGGCACGACGGCGGCACCCGCCTCAGCCAGCCGCAGCGTCAGGTCGTCGTCCTGGAACAGTTCGTTCACGTACGGCCACATGGTGCGCAGGCCGTGGATCATGCGGGTCCGGGATTCCTCGGTGCCGCCGGCCAGGCGGAGGATCCACTGGGCGCTGTGGTCCCGGTGGTAATCCACTTCCTTCACGGCCTTGGCGGCGATGGCTGAGAGGGTTGCATCCGTGGATCCTGTGAGGCGGCGGTAAAGCTCGAACTGGTAGTAGCTCACCACGAACTGGCGGGCGATGGTGGCCGCGAAGTCCCCGTTGGGCTGCTCGAACAGCTGGACGCTGCGGAACTCGTGTTCGCGGCGGAAGTAGGCCAGGTCGTCCTCGGTCCGGGGCGTGCCGTCCTCGCTGGGCAGGCCGGCGCCGGCATAGGTGAGGAAGCTGCGGGCGTGGCCCAGCTGGTCCAGGGCGATGTTGCCCAGGGCGATGTCCTCCTCCAGTTCGGGGGCCCTGGAGATCCAGTGGCCCAGGCGCTGCGCCAGGATCAGGGCATCGTCGCCAAGGCGGAGGGCATATTCTGCAATGTCCCGGCTGGGCCGGGCTGCGCCGGTGCTGATCTCGAGGGCGATATCTTCCGGACGGAGCGCGTTACCGGGGGTGATTCTTGTTGCGGAGGCGTTGGAGTCACCACTGCCGCTGGGCGCAGCCACGCCGGTGGAGATGTCGCCGTGGCCTTCGGTATGGGTGGAGCTCACAGGTGCTTCACCCCTTCGCTCTTGGTGTAGTAGGTGGCGTGCCGGTAATCCTTGCCCTGGGGCGACTCGAAGAAGGCGCCCTTGGAGTCGGGGTCGCTGGCGGCGATGGCGTCCGCGGGGACCACCCAGATGGAGACGCCTTCGTTCCTTCTCGTGTAGAGGTCGCGGGCGTTGCGCAGTGCCATGGCGGCGTCCGGGGCGTGCAGGGAGCCGGCGTGGACATGGCTCAGGCCGCGGCTGGACCGGACGAAGACCTCCCAAAGGCCCCAGGCGGAGCGGTCATCCGTGTGCTCGTTGGGCGCAGGGCTGGCCTTGGGGGCGTCGCGGTTGATCCGGGCGGCGGCGCTTGCGGGGGCTTCCGGGTTGCCGTGGGGTGTCATGCTGCGTATTCCTTTGCCTTGGCTGACTGTTTTGCTGCGTAAGCCGCCGCTGCCTCGCGGACCCAGGCGCCGGCGTCGTGCGCTTCCCTGCGGCGCTCCAGGCGCTGGGCGTTGCACGGGCCGCGGCCGGCGAGCACCTCGTGGAACTCCTCCCAGTCCAGGGGGCCGTGCTCCCACTTCCTGGTGTCCTCGTTGAAGCGGATCTGGTCATCGGGGAGGGTGAGGCCCAGGACCCTGACCTGTTCGACCATCATGCCGACGAAGCGGCTGCGGAGTTCGTCGTTGCTGAAGCGCTTGATGTTCCAGGCCATGGACTGCTTGGAGTTGGGCGAATCGTCATCCGGCGGGCCGAACATCATCAGGGCCGGGGCATACCAGCGGTTCACGGCGTCCTGGGCCATCTGCTTCTGGGCTTCTGTACCGTTGGCGAGTTCCAGCAGGATCTCAAAACCCTGGCGCTGGTGGAAGGATTCTTCCTTGCAGATGCGGACCATGGCTCGTCCGTAGGGCCCGTAGGAGGCGCGGCACAGCGGGACCTGGTTACAGATCGCGGCGCCGTCCACGAGCCAGCCGATGGCGCCCATGTCCGCCCAGGTCAGGGCAGGGTAGTTGAAGATGCTGGAGTAACGGGCCTTGCCGGCGATGAGGTCATCCATCATCTTGTCCCTGGACTGGCCAAGGGTTTCGGCGGCGGAGTAGAGGTAGAGGCCGTGGCCGGCCTCGTCCTGGACCTTGGCCATGAGGATGGCCTTGCGTTTGAGGCTGGGGGCCCTTGAGATCCAGTTGGCTTCAGGCTGCATGCCGATGATTTCCGAGTGGGCGTGCTGGCTCACCTGGCGGAGGAGGGTTTTGCGGTACGCGGCCGGCATCCAGTCCTTCGGCTCGACCCTCGAATCCTCGGCGATGATGCGGTCGAAGTTGGCCTGGCCTTCGGCGTCCAGCTGCGCCTGGTGCTGCTCTGACGCGGGTTGCTCGGCGGGCACTGATTGCAGGGTATGCGCTGCCATGGTTGCTCCTATGCAATGACCTTCGGGGACGTGCGGAATTATTTACCGACCGTTCGTTCAGGATATGCGGAAGGGGCGTGGGGCGTCAAGCGTGTTGGGCGGGCGGCTGGTGGTGTCCCTTCGACGCGCATCTTTGCAATCGACGCCCATGTTCCCGGACGCGGCCCATATATGACGTGCGCCAGGGCAGGACAGGGTCGAGGACAAATATGCGCGTCGAAAACATGCCCACGGCTGCGGTCCCGGACCCCGCTTTCTTTCACGCCGGCACCCCTGACACGGCATGGCGGTCCCCGACAGCCCCGGTTATCCACATAGCAGGACTTCCCCCTCCCGCTGCTGGCCTGGCGGTGCCACCGTGAATCCATGCAAGACCTTCCCCCACTCCTGCTGGCCCGCGAACGGATCGAACACGGGCTGACGGCCAACGACCTCGGAAAGCGAGTGCGGGCCGGCGAGCTGGTCCGGGTCCGGCACGGGGTCTACGTGGACGGGCAGACGTGGCAGGAACTTAAACCATGGGAGCAGTACCGGGTGCGGGTCCAGGCAGCCGCGGAAACGCTCGAAAATCCCACGGTGTTTGCCCGGCGCTCTTCGGCCAGCGTGTGGGGCATCCCCATAATTGGCCAGCACCATCCCGTCGAGGCCCTCACCCACAAGAACGACGGCGGGCGGTCGCGCGCCGGGGTCCGCCGCCACTTCGCCGCACTGGGATGTGTGGATCCAGTCCAGCGGGAAGGACTGCTGGTCACCGGCCGCCGTCGCACCGTCCTGGATCTCGGCGCCTTTCTTCCGTTTACCGAAGCCATCGCGCCGCTCGATCATGTACTGAAGCCGGACATTGCCCGGGCATTGCCGGCCCTCACCAAAGCCGAGCTGGAAGCGGGTATTGAATCGAACTATTCCGCAGCTGCGGCGCGGAGGATCCGGGCGGCAATCAAGTTCGCGGACCCGCGCTCGGGGTCGCCGGGAGAATCGTTGAGCCGGGCGCTGATCCATGTTGCGGGGTTCGAGGCACCGGTCCTGCAATTCAACGTGCGGACAACGGAAGGCTCATTGGGCTACACGGACTTTTACTGGAAAGAGGCCTGGGTGGTGGGCGAGTTCGACGGCGTGGAGAAGTATGTGAAGGCCGAGTACCTCAAGGGCCGCACCACTTCCCAAGCGGTGGTGGCGGAGAAGAACCGCGAGAACCGGATCCGCGCCACCGGGCTGAACGTGGTGCGGTGGGACTGGGCGGTCCTGATGGAGCCCGGGCGGCTGGAAGCCGAGCTGGCCGCAGCAGGCGTGCCCCGCCGTCGTACGCGTTCTGCCGTTATCGACGCAGGAGCCCGGCCATGACGCGCAAATTACCTGTCGCCCCGCATGTGGCGCGGCGCCAGGTAATGCGCGTGTCGGCCGGCCCCTACGCCCGGACTGGAGCTGGGAGGCGGTCAGCGGGTCACTTCCTCCAGCAACTCCAGCACGTGCCGGTAGTCCGCGCCGGTTGCCCGGGTCATTCCCAGCTCACAGGTGCGGTTGCAGGAGGCGTGCGCCTGCGCGCCGAGCTCCCCCACTTCCGCGGCCTGTTTGCCGGTGGCGGAAGCCGTAAGCTCGGGGTGGAGCATGCCGCGGTCCCCGGCGAAGGCGCAGCAGCCCCAGTTCACGGGGACGTCCACCTTCTCCGCAACGGCGCCAGCCACGGCATCCAGGGAACCGTTGATCCCCATCCGTGTGGAGGAGCAGGTGGGGTGCAGCGCCAGCGATTCGAGCTTCGCGTACTCGGGCAGTCCGGGCAGGATGCGTTCGGCGGCGAAATCCACGGCGTCCACGATCCGCAGCGGCCGCTGACCCACCAGCGGGACGTCCGCCTCGACCGCCTGGCGCAGCCCCTCCGTGCAGGAGGATGCATCGCAGATGATGGCCAGTTCCCCGTCCCGGGTTGCCTCCCGGAGCGCGGCGATGGTCTTCTCCTGCATGGTGGCCTGCCCGGCCGCCATGCCCTTGGACGACCACGGGGTGCCGCAGCACAGCGAATCGATCCCTTCAGGGACCAGCAGCGTGATGCCTGCCCGTTCGCACAGCTGTTCAAAGCTGTACTGCACCCCGCGGCCGGCACCGGCGGCCCCGGATGCCCCCGATCCGCCCGCCGAGGCAGGCCCAAACATCGTCCCCACGCACGCGGGGAAGTAGACGGCGTCAGGTGCGTTGTCCGGCGTCGGGCGCTTCCGCACGGACCCGCCGGCGGGCAGCTCCGGCGAGTACAGCGGCACCGTATCCCTGCCCAGCACCGCTCGGGCGGCCTTGTTGGGGGCCACCACCGCGGGCGACGGCAGCTTGTCCACCACGGTCAGTGCGAGCGAGGCCCCGCGCGTGACGCCTTCCCAGTGCTTGGCGGCGGCGTTCCAGGCGCCGTTGGCCACCGGCCCGGCATCCGCGCGCCGGAACCGTTTGACCAGCAGTCCGGTGTTAATTCCCACCGGACAGGCTGTCTGGCACATGCCGTCCACGGCGCACGTCTGCACGGACTCGTAGTCGTAATCCTTCTCCAGTTGCTTGACCAGAGCCGCGTCCCCGGCCAGCCTGGCGGCCTCGATGGCGCGGAGCGTGACGATGCGCTGCCGCGGCGTCAGGGTGAGGTCCTTGCTGGGGCACACCGGTTCGCAGTATCCGCAGGAAACGCACCGGTCGACTTCCTCGGCCACCGGCGGCGCGGTCTTGATGTGGCGGAGGTGGGCCTCGGGGTCGTCGTCCATGAGTACGCCGGGGTTCAGCATTCCGGCCGGATCGAACAGTTCCTTGATCCGCCGCATCACCCCGTACAGTTCGTCGCCGTACTGCCGGCGCACGTAGGGGGCCATGACCCGCCCGGTCCCGTGTTCGGCCTTCAGGGAGCCGCCTTCACCGAGCACCAGGTCCACCATGTCCTCTGTGAAGGCGGTGTACCTGTCCAGTTCCTCCGTGCTGGCGAATCCGTCGGTGAGCATGAAGTGGACGTTGCCGTCCTTGGCGTGGCCGAAGATCACGCTGTTCTCGTACCGGTACTTCCCGAACAGCCCGATCAGTTCCCGGCAGGTGCGGGCCAGTGCCGGCACCGGCACCACGATGTCCTCCAGCAGCGCCGTGGTGCCCTGCGGCCGTGCCCCGGCCACCGACGCATAGAGGCCCTTGCGCAGGTGCCACAGCTGCGCCCGGGCGGAGGCGTCGCCGGTGAACTGGGCCGGTGCTGCCAGGTTGAGGCCCGCCAGGGTGCGCTCCCCCACCTGCTGCAGCGCGCCCAGGTCGTCCTTCTGCCCGGCCGAGTACTCCACCAGCAGCGCCGCGTGCTCGTGGACTGCCAGGTCCTGCACGACGGCGGGAGTCCCCTTCAGCGTCTGGCCCACCTTGAGCGAGAGCGCATCCAGGAGCTCCACGGTGGCGGCGCCGGTATCCACCAGAGCCGGCAGCGCCTCGTTGGCGGCCTGCAGGTCCGGGAAGACCAGCAGCCCGGTGGCAGCGTGCGGCAGCCGCGGAATGGTGCGGAACACGGCCTCGGCCACGAAACCCAGGGTGCCCTCACTGCCCACGATGAGATGGGCCATGATGTCCACCGGCCGGTCGTAGTCCAGCAGGGAGTTCAGGCCGTAGCCCATGGTGTTCTTCATGCTGAACTGCTGCTGGATCCGCTGCACCGAGCCACTGTTGCCGCGGACCCGGGCGGCAAGCTGCACCAGGCCCTCATGCAGCTCCGGTTCCAGGGCGCGCAGCCTGGCATCCGCGTCCGCGGCGCCGGTGTCGATAACGGTCCCGGAGGGCAGGACCACCGTGAGCGACTCGAGCGTGCGGTAGGCATTGTTTACGGTGCCGCAGTTCATTCCCGACGAGTTGTTTGCCACCACGCCGCCGATGGTGCAGGCGGATTCACTGGCGGGATCGGGGCCGAACTTCCGCCCATAGGGGGCCAGCCGGGCATTGAGTGCCCGAACGGTCACGCCGGGCTGCACCCGGACCCGGGCGCCGCCGTCGAGCACCTCAACGTCCCTGAAGTTGCGGCGCACGTCCACCAGCACGCCGTCGGTCACGGCCTGGCCGCTGAGGCTGGTCCCGCCGGAACGAAGCGTCAAGGGGACGCCCTGCGCCGCGCTGGCACGGAGCAGGCTGCCCACTTCCGACGCGTTCGCCGGAACCGCCACGGCCTGCGGGATGAGCAGGAAGTGGGAGGCGTCGTGGGCGTTGGCGTGAAGGTCGATGGCGCGGGTCTTGACCTGCCCCGGGTCGGCCACTGCCTGCCGGAAGGCCGCAAGCTCGAGTCCGGGCATCAGGGAACCATCCAGCCCAGCACCGGGGTGGACTGCAGGAAGATCAGCACCGTGATGAGGGCCAGGAGGGCCAGACTCCAGCCGATCAGCTTGCGGAACAGGGTTCCTTCCGCGCCGTCCAGGCCCACGGCCGCGGACGCCACGGCGAGGTTTTGCAGGGACAGCATCTTGCCCATCACGCCGGCGGAAGAGTTGGAGGCGGCCATCAGCACAGGCGAAAGACCGGTCTGTTCGGCGGCGGTGGCCTGCATCTGGCCAAAGAGCGAGTTGGACGAAGTGTCCGATCCGGTGAGGGCGACGCCGATCCAGCCGATCAGCGGCGAGAGCAGCGCGAAGAAGCCGCCGGCCGAGGCCAGGGCGAAGCCCAGCGTGGTGGTTTGGCCAGAGAGGTTCATGACGAAAGACAGGCCCAGCACCGCAGTCACGGTGACGATGGTCCAGCGGAGCTGCACCAGGGTCTCCCGGTAGATGCGCAGACCCTGCGACGCGCTGATCTTGTACAGCACCATGGTGAGCACGCCGGACAGCAGCAGCAGGGTTCCGGTGGACTTGAAGTGGTCCAGCTTGAACTTGGTCGCTGCCACGGCCTTGCCGGCCGAGTCCTCGATGTGCAGGCCGGGCCATGCGAAGGTTACGCTGCCAACCTGGCCCAGCCAGGCCTTAATGGCCGGGATCTGCGCGATGGAGAACACCGCGATGATGATGAGGTAGGGGGCTATGGCGAACCATATCTGCCGTGGCTCGGGCCGGGTGTTGTCCGTGGGGATGCCGGCTGCGTCAGTGCCCGCCGCCGATCGGCGGGGGCCGCCGGCCGCCGTCGTGCTTTCCGCTGCCGCTCCCGCCCCGGAAAGGGTACCGCCGGGCGGCACCATGGCCGGAACGTCAGCGGTCTGAGCGGAACCGCCCACGCCCACGGTCTCGGCGGGCTGCCACACCTTGAGCATCAGCAGCACCGCGGCGACCGTGACCACGGCGGCAACCACGTCGGTGAGCTCCACGGCGAGGTAGTTGGAGGTGACAAACTGTGAGGCGCCAAAGGCTGCGCCCGCTACGAGGGCAACGGGCCAGGTCTGCTTCACGCCCCGCTTGCCGTCCACAATGAAGACCAGCAGCAACGGAACGATAAGGGCGATGAACGGCGTCTGGCGGCCTGCCATCGAGGACAGGTCCTGCAGGGGCAGCCCGGTGACGCCGTTCAGGGCGATGATCGGGGCGGCCATGGCGCCGAACGCCACCGGAGCGGTGTTGGCCAGCAGGGAAACGATCGCGGACTTGAGCGGCTTCATGCCGGCGGCCATCAGCATGGCAGCGGAGATTGCCACAGGGGCGCCGAATCCGGCAAGGGACTCAAGGAGCGCGCCGAAGCAGAAGGCAATGAGGATGGCGAGGATTCGCAGGTCGTTGGAGATGGAGCGGATGGTCCGGCCCAGGACTTCGAACCAGGGCGTGGCCACCGTGAGCTTATAGATCCACAGCGCGTTGACCAGGATCCAGAGAATGGGAAACAGGCCGTAGAAGATGCCTGCGGCGGTGGCGCTCAGCGCCTGGTCCAGCGGCATCTGCCAGCCGATGACGGCCAGGGCCAGGGAGAGGACCAGGCTGGCAATTGCGGCTTTGGGCGCCTTGACCCGGAAAACACCCAGCAGGATAAAAAGCAGGGCCAGCGGAAGTGCAGCACAGAGGGCCGAGAGCAGGAGCGAGCCTGCTATTGGATCGAGGATTTGCTGAAACATAAGACTCCAGTTGTGTGGGCCATCACATCGACGTGATGATGGATCGATTGTCTAACAAGTACACATGTAGGTCAATAGTTGTGCGCGCTTGTCTGGCAAGATTGGCAACAGGACATACACAAGCAAGGAACGGAGAACCGTGGCAGGCCGGGTATCAGCCGTCTCGATCGTTGAAGCAGTGGCTTCGGACCTGCGGCTGCGGATCTTCTCCGGCGATCTCGAATCCTCGCACGCGCTTACTGAAACGGACGTAGCGGCCTCCTACGAGGTTGCCCGGCCCACCGCAAAGGCGGCCATCGAAAAACTCGTCTCGGAGGGACTGCTGGCCCGCGGGGCGCATAAGACTGCCCGCGTGGTTGACCTTGGGCCTGAGTCGGTGCGCGACATCTACCTGGCGCGGGCCTACCTTGAGAGCGAAGTGCTCCGCAGGCTGGCAGCCGGGCGGACCGTTCCCGCCGGCGCGGTGCAAGCCAACCAGGACATAGCCGCACTAACCACGGGAGCGCCGCTGGACGTGGTGGAGCCGGACATGCGCTTCCACACCAGCCTGATCGACGCCGTCGGCAACGAACGGGTCAGCAAGATGTATTCGTCCCTGGTGGCGGAGGTCCGCCTCTGCATGTCCCGGGTGCAGTCACTGCACCTTCTGGACACTGCCCTCATCCAGGCCGAACACCAAAGGCTCCTTGAACTGATCGAGGCCGGGCGCGGGGAAGACGCCGCACGCCTGTTGGACGAGCACCTGGGCCGCGCCAGGGAGCGGCTGGTGGCCGCCATGGGCGGCGAAGCCGGTCCGGAAGCGGATCTGCCATCCAGCCTTGCCACCTAACCGGACACTGTTCATCCGCCGTCTTGAACAGGTGCGGCTCATGCTCACGCGGTTCCGCCACCCTAACTTTGCATTGGAACCGCAGGCGCGTTGAGACCTTCATCGACGGGGACCACCGACTACGTGCGCACTTGATCCCGGCGCACGGCGTTCCATGGCCGTTATGCCCAAATATCGCGGCAGGCCGGGCCGGTGATACCGTGACGCCTATGCATCTCAAGGCCTACCAGCGAGGCCCCACCCCGCAGCGCCCGAAGAAGAGGAAACCGCGAAAGGTTCTGACCGACGTCGGGCGTTCCTCCGCATCTTTCGCGGGCAGGCTAGTGGCGATGCTTCGCAGAGCGGGCGAGCTGCTGGTGCCGAGGCATCCCGCCCAGGTAATCGTTACCGGATTCCTGCTGGCCATTCTGGTGGGCACGGGGCTGCTGATGCTGCCGGTGGCCACGCCGGGCGCGGGTGGCGCGTCATTCCTCGAAGCACTCTTCACCGCCACATCCGCTGTGTGCGTAACCGGGCTGGTCACCGTTGATACGCCCGTATTCTGGAGCGGATTCGGGCAGGCTGTGATCCTCGCGCTGATTCAGGTGGGAGGGTTCGGCGTGATGTCCTTCAGTACTTTGCTGGGGGTGCTGATGGCCCGGAAACTCGGGCTGCGGTCCCGGATGCTGGCGGCTGCAGAAACCAAAAGCACGGGGTTCGGGGATGTCCGGTCTGTGCTGTTCGGGGTCCTGAAGATCACCGTGACCGTCGAGGTCATCCTTGCGGCCGTGCTGGCCGTGCATTTCGCGATGGCGTACGACTACCCGGCCGGCGAGGCGATCTGGTTTGGCGCGTTCCACTCGATTTCCGCGTTCAACAACGCCGGTTTTGCCCTGTACTCAGATAGCCTGGTGGGGTTCGCCTCCGATCCGTTGGTACTGCTGCCCATCGCGGCCGCGGTGATCATCGGCGGCCTGGGCTTCCCTGTGCTGTTCGAACTTCGCCGCCGGTACCGCCGCCCTATCCACTGGAGCATGAACACCAAGCTCGTCCTTGCCGGCAGTGCCACGCTCCTGGCCGGCGGTACCCTGTTCCTCACCGCCGCGGAGTGGACCAACACGGCCACGATGGCTGCCCTGTCCCCCGGCGACCGGGTGCTGAACGGGTTCTTCCAGTCCGTTATCACGCGAACCGCGGGCTTTAACAGCATCGACATTTCGCAGATGCACCCCGTCTCCTGGATGGGCATGGACATCCTCATGTTCATCGGCGGCGGCCCCGCCGGAACCGCCGGCGGCCTGAAGGTCACCACGTTCGCGGTCCTGTTCTTCATCCTGTCCACGGAACTGCGCGGAGGCACGGCCGTGAACATCTTCGGCAAGCGTCTCTCGAGGGCCGTGCACCGCCAGGCGATCACCGTGGTGCTGCTGGCCATCGCCTTGGTGGTGGCATCAACCATGTTCCTGATGCTGATCACGGATTTCGGGCAGGAGCGCATCCTGTTCGAGGTGGTTTCCGCGTTCGCCACCGTGGGCCTGTCCACCGGCATCACGGCCGGGCTGCCGCCAGCGGGACAAGTGGTCCTGATCCTGCTGATGTTCATCGGCCGCCTTGGCCCCGTGACGCTGGGAACCGCACTGGCCCTCCGCAGCCGTCCCATACTGTTCGAATACCCGAAGGAAAGGCCGCTCATTGGCTAAGGACATCTTCTCCCGCAAAGCCGAGCGCGTGGCGCAGACGGACTCGGTGGCCGTGATCGGCCTGGGCCGTTTCGGCGGGTCGCTTGCCCTGGAGCTCGAGGCACAGGGCACCGAAGTGCTGGGCATCGACACCAATGAGGAAATCGTGCAGTCCTACAACGGCCGGCTCACCCACGTGGTCCGTGCCGACTCCACCCGCGAAGAGGTGCTGCGCCAGCTCTCGGTGCACGAGTTCGACCGGGCGGTGGTGGGCATCGGCTCGGACCTCGAAGCCAGCATCCTCACCACCTCGCGGCTGCTCACATTCAAGCACCCGGAGATCTGGGCCAAGGCCATCAGCGAACCCCACGCCGAAATCCTGGGCCAGCTGGGCGTGCAGCATGTCATCCGGCCCGAGCATGACATGGGCAAGCGCGTGGCGCACCTGGTCCGCGGCGCGATCCTGGACTACGTGGAGTTCGAGGACGACTTCGTGATGATCCGCACGCAGCCGCCGTCCGAAGCCCGCGACCGTCCGCTCGGCGTTCTGGGACTGCGGGACCAGTACGGAATCACCATCGTCGCCGTGAAGCGTCCCGGCGGCACCTGGCAGCACACCACTGCGCAGACCGTCCTCTACGAAGAGGACCAGATCATTGTGCAGGGGACCAAGAACCTGGCTGAGGGGTTCAGCACGCGGGCTTAGCTCATTCCGACGCGCGCTGCCCGCCCGCGTTGGGGTTCGAAGGCTGCAGCAGGGCGGCGATCCGGGCACGCACGTCGCGGGGGCGGAACGGTTTGATGATGTAGTCCGCCGCACCGGCTTCGAAGGCGGCCTCCTGGTCCGCCGGGTGGGTCCGGCCGGTCAGCATCACCACACGGGCGCAACTGAACCCGCGGATTTGCCGCAGGACCTCCAGTCCGTCCAGATCGGGCAGGCCGGCGTCGACCGTGACCACGTCCGGCTGTGCGGTGCGGGTAAGTTCAAGTCCCGAGCGGCCGTCCACCGCGGTGAAGACCTCATAGCCGGATTGGTGCAGTACCGCCTCAAGCAGGTTCCGCATATCCAAATCATCTTCAATGACAACCACGCGTATACCGCCCATGGTGCCTCCCGGAAGTCCCCAGCCCTTGCCCAGCGCAAAAGCTACAATTCCCCCGATAAACGGCAGTCTACGCTTAATAAGGAGTCGCAGTCCTAGTCAGGGCGAAAGTGATAGCCGAAAATCAAAAACAGTTCACCCTGAAAAGGCGAATTGATGAATGACTCCTCCTGAACACACGAGGAATAATGGGAAAATAGGATTCCGGCATCAAATGGAATAATCCCGCGGGATAATAAATTCGCCTGGTTCGTTCCGCTGAGGACGCTGACCCGGCCATGCTTCCCGGGTGCGGGCCGGGCGTTTGTAGCCTGGCGGGCATCCGGGAAACGGTCTCCTAGTGGGACATGCGGTATTGGTGGTGGAGCTCCGTGCTCGGTTTGATGGCGGCCGCTGTCACAACCAGGGCCACACCACCTGCGATCCACGAAGTCCAGGCAGCCCCCACGGTGCTTGAGTAGCTACCGAGCCAAGGGGAAAGAATCAGGCCGGCGGCGAGGACCGCCTGCACCCACTCCATGGCCGGCGTGCCGGGCATGGCCAGGTTGATGATTCCGCTGACTACCAGAAGCCCGCCGAACGCGAGCATCAGGGTGGTGGACATGCCTTCCTGCCGCATCCACAGGACTGACGCCGCTGCCACAAGTCCGGCAGCCACGCTGACCCAATCCTGCCAACGATGCCACTTTTCCATTGGGTCCTTCCTTCCTGTTTGACGCGGGGAACGCCACGGGCGTTCCGGGCGTGCGGGCGGATAACCGCCCACACTCCTATTGAACTCCTATGAGGAGGCGTTTTACAGGGCAGTGACCAGCAATTACGCAACACAAGTGGGTCTTTTTGATGGGACGTTACAGGTTTACGGTAGTCCCACAGAGAGCCGCCCGCCCGGGGCAGCCTGGAGGAGGACTTTCCATGACAACGCACGTCGCTGACTGCAGCGTAACGAACTGTTCCTTTAACGACCACACCAACTGCAACGCAGCCGCCATCACCGTCGGTGGCGCTGAGAACCATGCCCACTGCGCCACCTTCATTGACACCGGATCCCACGGCGGCCTGCCCAAGGTCCTCGCCGACGTGGGAGCCTGCCAGCGCAGTGAATGCATCCACAACGACCACCTCATGTGCAAGGCACCCGAGGTCCACGTTGGCCCCGGCGCCGACAACGCCGACTGCCTCACCTACTCGCACCAGTAGAAACCCCCGATCCCCGGAGCACCCGGCGCGGCCAGGCCCCGGGTGCTCCGGCGCTGCCCGGCATCCACGCAGCGCCCAGCATTCATAGACTGGAAGCGCCGCTGCACCGTGCCGCGGACGCACCCGTGGGTGCGGCGAAGACCCGAAGGAGTAGTCCATGATTGGATTCATCGTTGCAGGCCTGGTGATCGGCGCCCTGGCCCGCCTGATCAAGCCCGGCAAACAGAACCTGGGCCTGCTGGCCACCCTGCTGCTGGGCCTGGCCGGCTCCGTAATCGGCGGAGTGGTGGCGTCGCTGCTGGGAACCGGCGACATTTTCGAACTGAACTTCCTGGGCTTCATCGTGGCCGTCATTGCCGCCGTGCTCCTGGTGGGCACCGCCGAGGCGATCGCCGGCCGCCGCAAGGGCGTCCACTAGCCACCCGTAACCCCAACGCGGGTCACCTTCGGCCCAATAGACCCGGATTATTGGGCGGAAAGTGACCCTCCCCGCCCGGCCCTAGAAAAGGGCTACTTCTGGTAGACGTCCGGGATGCCGTCCTGGTCCGCGTCCACCTTTTCCCGCTCCTCTTCGGCCCGGTACTGCCGGTTGCGGGTCCGGAGCACCGTCGTGGCCAGCAGCGCGGCGAGCAGGGACGCGCCGAGGATGCCCACCTTGGCGTGGTCGTCATGCGGGCTCCCGAGGCCGAAGCTCAGTTCAGCCACCAGGAGCGAGACAGTGAACCCAATGCCGGCCAGCAGTGCGACACCGAAGATGTCGATCCACTTGAAGGAGTCATCCAGCCGGGCCTTGGTGGCCTTGGTCAGGATCCAGGTGGTGCCCAGGATACCGATCGGCTTGCCCAGGACCAGCGCCACGATAATGCCCAGCGCCACAGGATCCGACAGTGCCGAGAGCAGCCCGTCCCAGCCGCCCACGGCCACGCCGGCGGAGAAGAACGCGAAGATCGGCACGGCCACGCCGGCGGAGATCGGCCGGAAGCGGTGTTCAAAAATCTCGGCCAGCCCGGGGCCGCCTTCCGGCCCGAGCGCCCGGGATTTGATCACGGGGACCGCGAAGCCGAGCAGCACGCCGGCCACTGTGGCGTGGATGCCGGAAGCGTGGACCAAGGCCCAAACCACGACGCCCAAAGGCAACAGGATCAGCCAGGCAGCGAAGACCTTCCGGCCGAAGAAGTGCCGGTACTTCTGCGCCAGGAACGTGTAGATGCCCAGCGGGATGAGCGCCAGCAGCAGCGGTTCGAAGTGCAGGTCGCTGGTGTAGAAGAACGCGATGATGGTGATGGCGATCAGGTCATCCACCACGGCGAGCGTGAGCAGGAAGATCCGCAGCGCACTGGGCAAGTGGGAACCGATGATGGCCAGCACGGCGACGGCGAACGCGATGTCCGTGGCCGTCGGAATGGCCCAGCCGCGCAGGGTACCGGGGCTGCCGAGGTTGATGGCCACGTAGATCAGCGCCGGAACAACCACACCGCCGGCCGCCGCGGCGACCGGCACGATCGACTTGTTGATCTGCCGCAGGTCCCCGGCCACGAATTCACGTTTGAGCTCCAGGCCCACCAGGAAGAAGAAGATGGCCAGCAGCCCGTCAGCAGCCCACGCGCCCAGGCTGAGTTCCAGGTGCCAGGGTTCGTAGCCCACCTTGAAGTCGCGGAGCGCAAAGTATGAGTCCGATGCCGGCGAATTGGCCCAGACGAGCGCGATCACCGCAGCGATAACAAGCAGAGCGCCGCCGACGGTTTCTTTCCGGAGGATCTCGCCGATACGCAGGGCTTCGGCGTAACTGCCGCGTCCGAGGATGGTCGACCCGGCCTTTGGCGGAGTGGGGGGCGGCGCTGAATTCATGGAGGGTCCTCCTGGTTTCGGGTTCGACAAAACTGTTGCCGACCAGACTTCCCGGCGCACCTCCAACCTATTGTATGGGGCGCGGGTCACACTGCCGCAACCGGAGCGGCCCCTGCGGGGCGGGTCTCGAACCTGCGGACGCCCGCGCTTGCGTCCCACCCGGCAGCACCCAAAGTGGCCCGTTTCACAATTTTCCCATCCGTCACCGCAGCCGCTCCGAACTGCCAGTGTCCCCTCTTCCGGGGATACCGTCCTTTCCCGGGACAGGTCCCCATTCGGGACATCACCGTTACTTGTATGAGGAGAGCATTCCGATGAACAAGGCACTTCGCTTCCTGGCCGTTCCCACCCTGGCACTCGGCGCCCTGGCACTGTCCGGTTCGCCGGCCATGGCCCATGACGGGTCCGATCACTACCAGTCCACGCTGGGCCAGATCAACGGCAGTTCCGCTTCCGGCACCATCACCGTCGATGTCACCGGCAACCAGGCCCACGCGGTCCTGACGGTCTCCGGCCTGGCCCCCACCTTCAACGACGCTCCCTACCCGCACGTCCAGCACATCCACGGGGGAGCCAAGGGCATCTGCCCCGCCCCGGGTGCCGACGCCAACGGCGACGGCGTCATCTCCACCACGGAAGGCAACCCGAGCTACGGCGAAATCGTGACCACGCTTTCCACCAGCGGCGACACGAGCCCCGCCGCCGGGCTCGACCTCAAGGTCGCAGGCCAGGGCGCCGGCTACACGGTGGACCGCACCTTCGAACTGAACGCAGAGACCAAGGCGGCGCTTGAGGCCGGCACGGCAGTAGTGGTGGTCCACGGCCTGGATCCGGCCACCCTCAGCAAGGAGGCACAGGCCGCCAAGTCAGACCTCGTCCCGAGCCTGCCCCTCGCAGCCACTTCCCCTGCACTGTGCGGAACCCTCCAGGCGGGCCAGATGACCATGCCGGTTGGCGGGGCTGACACGGGCGTCACCGAGGGAACCAACGACGCCGGCGCCCTCGCACTGGGCGGCGGCCTGGTGCTCGCCGCAGCTGCAGCCGGCACCTACGTGGTCCGCCGCCGCAACGGTGCAGCAGCCTAGGTCAGCCGGATACAACAGGTGAAACCAATGGAATCCGGCCGCTGCGGGGGCTTCCGCGCTTCCGCGGCGGCCGGGCTTCTCCTGCTCCTCGCGTTGACCGGGTGCGGCGCCCCCGGCAACGGAACGTACGACGCCGGCGCCCCGCCTGCCGCCTCGGCCGCACCCTCCAGCACCACACCGGAGGCCACGCCCACCCGGACGGCCACTGCACCGGCCCCGCCCAAGACCAAGGCACCGGGGGCAGCAAAGGCTCCGGCCGCCGTCGTACGCCCTGTCCTCCCCAGGTCCAAACCGAAGGCGCTGGAGATCCCGTCGGTGGGCCTGCGGACGGAGCTGATCCATCTGGGGCTGCGCCCGAACCGGTCGCTCGAGGTCCCGGAGGACACCGGCAACGGCGCCCCCGCCAGCTGGTATGACGGCTCCCCCACCCCCGGCGAGCGCGGACCGTCCGTCATCCTGGGCCATGTGAATGCACTCGGCGGCAACAAGGGCGTGTTCGCGGACCTGCGCAGCCTCAACCCCGGCGCGGACATCAAAGTGACCCGCGCCGACGGCAGCACCGCGGTGTTCACCGTGGAACGCGGCGCCCTCTACGGGAAGGACAGCTTCCCCACGCTGGAGGTCTACGGCAACACGGCCGGCGCCGAACTGCGCCTCATTACGTGTGACGGCTATGACCCCGCCACCGGACTTTTCGACGACAACTACGTCATCTACGCCAAACTCAAGGCCTGACCCGCCGGAACGGATCCGCCATGAACAACCGCCCGCCCCTGATGGCATCGGTCCTCCTGTCCGCAGTCCTGCTCACCGGCTGCTCGGCCGCCGCGGCCGGCCCGGGAACCGCCGGCCAGCCGGGCCAGAGCCACGGTGCGGAGAGCCACGGCGCGGAGAGCCACGGCGCGCACGACGGCGGCCACCACCAAAGCGTGAAAGCCCCCGCCCGCGCCGCCGCGGGCGGTCCCAGCGAAGCCGCGAAAATGGTGTGCGGTGACCAGCCTATGGACCGCCTGATTGCCGTCCTGGATCTGGACAAGGCGCCGCACACCGTGAACAACTGGGCGGACAGCACGTTCACCTGCACGTACCACCTGGACCAGGCGTCACCGGCGGTGCCGGGCTCCCTGGACATCTCGGTACAGGAAGCCCGGGACGAGGCCACGGCGCTGGAATACTTCGACGCCATGCAGGCGCTCGCCCCGGACGCCACACCCATCGGCGGCCTGGCCAACCTTGGGTTCCCAGCCTACGAAACCGCCGACGGCAAGGCCGTGTTCCAGAAGGACAGCTTCGTGCTGACCGTGGACGCGTCCGGCCTGCCCGCCGCCGTGGGCCCGGATGCCGTGACCCGCAACGCGCTGGCGTACCAGCTGGCCACCACCATCCTGGCCTGCTGGGTGGAGCACGGCTAAGCTGTCAGCCCGTATCCCTGCCTGAGTGCCCGCTAGCCGAGCGTTTCGAGGAGTTCGGAGCACGCGGTTTCGCACCGGCGGCAGGCTTCGGCGCAGATCCGGCAGTGCTCATGCATGCCGGCGTGCTGCTCACATTCGGCGGCACAGACCGCGCACGCGGTGCGACAGGCTTCCAGCAACGACCGGACCAGTTCCACATTGGTGCCGGTCTGGCGGCTAAGCACGGTCCCGGTGGCGGCGCAGACGTCGGCGCAGTCCAGGTCCGTGCGGATGCAGGAGGCGAGTTCGGCCACCATGTCCTCGGCCAGGCAGGCGTCCGCGCAGGACGAGCAGGCCTGGGCGCACTGGAAGCATGCGGCGATGCAGGCGGCGAGTTTTTCCTTGTCCACGGCGGGGGTTCCTGCGGCTCCGGGGTGTGAGCCGAGCATTGCGCTGATGTGGTGTGTCATGTCCTTCTCCTGTTCGGTCGAGGTGCACTAACACGTCCCACGCTAAGCCCAAGCGTTGGACAGCCAAAAGGCCTAGCCGATAATCGGCCGCTCCTCCGGAAGCCTGAACAGCCGGGGCCGCGCGGAGAGCGCCAGCGCGGAGGCGACGGTCACGGTTCCGATGCGGCCGGTGAACATGAGCGCCATCAGCACCCACTGCGCCGAGGGCGGCAGGCCGTACGTGATTCCCGTACTCAGCCCAACCGTGCCGAACGCGGAAATGGCTTCGAACAGAACCCTTTCCAGGCCGTGGTCAGTGAAGAGCAGCAGCAGCATGGTGCCGCTGATCACCGCGGCGATACCCAGCAGCGCCACCGAAAGCGCCTGGCGCTGCGAGGAAGAGCTGATGGAGCGGTGGGCGATGGTCACCTGGTCGCGGCCCCGGACCTCATTCCAGATGGCGAAGCCGAGCACCAGGAAGGTAGTGACTTTGATGCCGCCGGCGGTACCGGCACTGCCGCCGCCGATGAACATCAGGATGTTGGAGACCATCAGGGTCTCCGGCGCGGCCACCCCGTAATCGATGGCATTGAAGCCTGCCGTGCGGGGGAAGACCGTGCCGGCGAAGGCACCCAGGAGCTTCCCCTGTACAGACAGCGGACCCAGGGTTTCAGCCCGGTTCCACTCGAAGGCGGCGAAGAAGGCCCCGCCGGCGGCCAGGAGCAGAAGCGTCCCGTAGACAGTGAGCCGCAGGTGGACAGTCCAGTCACGTGGCGGTGTTCCGCCGCGGGAGAGCTGGATGATGACAGGGAAGCCCAAGCCGCCGGCAATGACCGCCAGGCAGATGGGCACCAGGATCCACGGGTCCTCGGCGAACCCCATGAGGTTGTCGCTATAGAGGGAGAACCCGGCGTTGTTAAAGGCCGAAACCGCATGGAAGACCCCGTGCCACAGTGCCGTCAGCGGATTGTCATCGTAACCGCCCAGCCAGAAGCGGAGCGTGAGCACCAGGGCCGTGGCACCTTCGAGGGCCAGCATGATCCGGGCGACGCTGAGCAGGACGGAGCGGACGTCGCCCAGGTTCAGGGTGTGCGTCTCCGACTGGGCCACCAGCTGGCCGCGGAGGCCGATGCTCTTGCGCACCAGGAGCGCCAGGAGGGTTGCCAGGGTCATGATCCCGAAGCCGCCCACCTGGATCAGGCCCAGGATGATGCCCTGTCCCAGCGGGGTCCAGTGAATGGCCGTGTCCACCGTGATCAGACCGGTCACGCAGACAGCGGATACTGAGGTGAACAGCGGCGCCAGTCCGTCTTCAGGGCCGGCGCCGGTCTGCGCCGCGGGCAGTGCCAGCAGTCCGGCGCCGGCCAGGATGACCAGCAGGAAGGCCGCCGGAACCGCCCGGACCGGGTGTGCCAGCAGTTCCGCCGTACCGGCCCTCATCCGACGTGGATTCCCGGCCGGCGGTCCGGATCGGGTTCGTTCTCGCGGATGATTTCCCGGACCACCGGAGCGGTATCTCCCGTCCCCAGCAGCAGGTAGCGCATAAGGTGCGCCAGCGGATTGCCCTCGGACCATTCAAAATAGACATGCGGCTTGACCCCCGTGGCGTCGCGCAACGCCAGCAGGATGGCAGCGATGGCGTTCGGTGCCGCAGGGCTCTCGGCCCGCAGCACGCGGTGCCCGTCCACTTCCACACCGCGGACGCACAGCACGTCGCTGAAGCCGGAAGGGTCGCTGACATCGATTTCCAGGAAGATCACGTCCGCCGTGCCGGGTACGGGGTTGTTGGCCCGCTGCGCCAGTTCCTTCCCGGCGTATTCGGCGGCATCCCGTGCCTGCGGCCGGTTGGCGATGATGTTCAGCCGTCCGTCGAACGCCAGGGAATCGCTGACGAAGCGCCGCGCCTCGGCATCGAACTCGATTCCGTGCACCCGCAGTTCGGTAGTGCGGCTGACACGGGACACCAAGGAAACCGCGATGATCCCCAGGATGAAGAATGCGGAAATCGTGATGCCGTCCGGCTTTTCGATGACGTTGGCGCCCAGGGCGTACAGCATCACGAGGGTCAGAACGGTGAAGCCCACGGCCTGCCCGCGCCGCTTGTTCCGGATGGCGGAGATGGCCACGGCAACGGCAGCAGAGACCATCATGGCCAGGACCCCGGTCGCATAGGCGCCTGCCTGTGCGTTGACGTCCGCGCGGAAGCCGACGGTGATCAGGATGCTGACGGTGGTGTACACCAGCACCAGGGGCCGGACTGCGCGCGACCAGTCCGGTGCCATGCCGTACGAAGGCAGGTACCGCGGCACGATGTTGATGAGGCCCGCCATCGCGGAGGCCCCGGCAAACCAGAGGATCAGGATGCTGCTGATGTCATAGACCGAGCCGAATCCGTTGCCCAGGTGTTCGTGAGCGAGGTAGGCCAGGGCACGGCCGTTGGCCTCCCCGCCATCCTGGAATTCCTCTGCCGGGATCAGCACCGTGGTCACGAAGCTGCTGCCGACCAGGTACATGCTCATGATTACCGCTGCGGCAGTGAGGAACTTGCGCGTGTTGCGGATGCGGTTCTCCAGCTTCTCCTCGGGAGTGTTCCCCCTGGCTGCCACGAGCGGCATCATGCTCACGCCCGTTTCGAAGCCGGACAGGCCCAGGACCAGCAGGGGGAACGCGACCAAAGCAGGGCCCACCACGCCGCCCGGCCCGCCGCCGTCGGCCTCCAATGCCGACAGCCAGTAAGAAAACGCCTCAGGCTTGGCGAAAACCTCCACCAGCCCGGTGCCGATGATGATGGCGTTCATGCCCAGGAAGACGGCCACCAATGGGATGGCCACCGCCACCGCCTCCGAAAAGCCCAGCAGGAACACCCCGCCCAGGATCAGCAGCAGCACCACGGTGATGGGCACAGCCTGGCCTTCCAGCGCGGGCGGCAGGTACGGGTTCTCCAGCAGGTGCACGGTGGCGTCGGCGGCGGAAAGCGTGATGGTGATGATCCACGAGGTGGCCACGAAGCCCAGCAGGACCAGCACAAAGATCTTGCCCCGCCAGAATGGCAGCAGCCGCTCCAGCATGGCGACGGACCCCTGTCCGTGGGGGCTCTCGGCGGCAACCCGGCGGTACATCGGCAACATGCCCAGCAGGGTCAGCGCAACGATCAGCAACGTCGCCAGCGGCGAGAGGGCGCCGGCAGCCAGGGCCGCAATGCCCGGCAGGTAGGAAAGAGTAGAGAAGTAGTCCACGCCGGTAAGGCACATCACTTTCCACCAGGCGTGCTGGGTGGCGTGGCCCTCGTCGGTTTCGGGGCCGACCGGCTGGTTGACGCGGTGTTCCAGCAGCCACCTGACCAGCGGGGTGCCTGGCTCCGATTCCTTTTCCGGGTTGGGAACTGTGGCGGGCATGGAGAAGTGGGCGGAAGCCGACAATTACGTGTCTTTCTGTGCTGCGCCGCCCCGGCGGACCGGTCCGGCACAAGGGCTGGTAACTTCCGGAGCCTAGCACCGGCCTGGAAGCCCTTCCGGTGCCCGTTCGGGGATCTTAATGCTTTCTTAACGGCCCCCTTCCGCTGGGCTGCCCCGGTCCAGCGCCTACTTCTTCAAGCGGTACCCCAGTCCGGTCTCGGTCAGCAGGTGCCGCGGGTTGGCCGGGTCCATTTCGAGCTTCCTGCGCAGCTGGGCGAGGTAGACGCGCAGGTAAGCTGTTTCCTCCGCATAACCCGGCCCCCACACGTGCGCCAGGATCTGCTGGTGCGTGACGAGCGCCCCGCTGTTCCGCGCCAGGAGTTCCAGGATCTTCCACTCCGTCGGCGTCAGCCGCACCGTGACGCCGCGCCGTGTGACCTGCTTTGCTGCCAGGTCCACGGTGAAACCCGCGGTCTCCACCACAGGGACCGCGTCGGCGGCCGAGCCGCGGCGTTGCGCTGCCCGCAGCCGGGCCAGGAGCTCGTCCATGCCGAACGGCTTGGTCACATAGTCGTCCGCGCCGGCGTCCAGGGCCTGGATTTTGTCTTCGGAACCGTGCCGGGCAGAAAGCACGACGACCGGCACACCGTTCCAGCGGCGAAGGCGCCTGATGACTTCCACGCCGTCGATATCGGGGAGCCCCAGGTCCAGGATCACCGCGTCCAGCCGGTGGCGGGCTGCCTCTTCGAGCGCCTGGGAACCGTTCAGCGCGGTCACGGTGGTGTAACCGCGGGCATTCAGGTTGATCTGCAGCGCGCGGAGGATCTGGATTTCGTCGTCGACGATGAGGACGGCGGGCGTCATGTTCGCTCTTTCCAGTGGTTCGGAGGCTCGGCAGCCGCCCGGGTGGACAGGGGCAGGCGGACCACCATGGTCAGGCCGCCGCCGGGGGTGGGTTCGGCCAGCAGCACGCCTCCCATGGCCTCGACGAAGCCCTTGGCCACTGCCAACCCCAGCCCGATGCCGGTGCCGGCCGCTGTATCGTCCGCGCGCTGGAAGGGCCGGAACATGGTCAGAACCTGCTCGGCGGGGATTCCGGCCCCATGGTCCACGATGGTCAGCTCGCTGGCCGGGACGCCACGGATCACGGCGTTGCCGGCGCCGCCCACCGCTCCGGCAATGACCACGTCGGAGCCCGGCGCGTATTTCAGGGCGTTCTCCACCAGGTTCGCGATGACGCGCTCCAGCATCCCGGGGTCCGCATCCACCGGCGGCATGTTGTCCGGCAGGAGCACCCGCACACGCGCCGGCGCGGTTCCGCGGACCGCCTCGGCCACTACGTCCGCCCAGTACACGGGCCGGATCAACGGGGAAACCGCATCAGCAGTGATGCGGGACATGTCCAGCAGGTTGCTGACCAGGCGGTCCAGCCGGTCGGCCCCGGCCTCGATGGTGGCCAGGAGCTCTTGTTCCTCAGCCTTGGAAAACGCGATGGTCCCGTCCCGCAGGCTGCTGGAGGCAAGCTTGATGCCGGCCAGCGGCGTCCGCAGATCGTGCGAGACGGCACGGAGGATGGAAGTGCGCATGGTGTTCCCCTCCGCCAAACGCAGGTTTTCACGCTGGCTGGCCGACAGTTGCTCACGCTGCAGCATGGCCAGCAGGTGCGCCCCGAACGCGGCCAGGAGCCGGCGCTCGTCCTGGGACAGTTCCCGCCCGGTCAAAGTGAGCGCCCGTTTTCCGTCCAGGTCTTCCCGCGTGGACGCGGCAGAAATTTCGCCGGGGACGGCACCGCCGGCATGTTCGCTGATCCGCCAGGCGGCCGGGCCGCCGTCGTCCGTTCTGGTCCACAGGGCGGCGCCGTCCACCTGAAAGTAATCGCGCACCTGCTCAAGGAACCCGGGGATGGTGTTGCCCTCAGCGACTGCACGCCGGCTCAGTTCGCCGAGGACCGCCGCCTCCGCACGGGCCACTTTGGCCTCCTGGCGAAGGCTGACGGACCGGTCCATCAGGAGGGAAACTGCCACCGCAAGCACCAGGAACACCAGGATCGCCAGGACGTTTTCAGGGTCCAGGATGAACAGCGAACCCACCGGCCGGACGCTGAAGTAATTCACTATCATCCCCGCCACCAAAGCGGCCAGCACGGCCGCCCACACGCCGCCCAGCAGGGAAACGGCCACCACGCCGGACAGGTGCACCAGCATGTCGGTGGAAAGCTGGCGGTGCGGCAGCTGTCCCAGGAAGAACTGGAGGAGGGCCGGGAGCAGCACGGCCAGGGCAAACCCGGCGCCCTGGCGGACCCTGCCCCTGCCGGGCCGGCCCATCCCGGCCCGCGGACGGGCGGCAAGGCGGCGCGCTGGTCCTCCCGTCCCCTCCGCACCGTACCCGTCAGCCGCTTTCGTGGCAACGAGATGGATGTCCACGTTGCCGGCATTTTTCCTGACCCGCTCCGCGACTCCGCCACCCCGCACCCAGTCCGCGATGCCCCGGCGGCGGCACGGGCCCGCCGGCGTTCCCAGGACAATCTGGCTGGCGTTGATGCTGCGGGCAAAATCCAGGATCCCGGCGGCCGTATCCTGCCCGCCGACTGAATGGAACACCCCGCCAACCTCCCGGGTGAGCCTGCGAAGCAGCTCCAGGTCCTTGCCGGTCCGGGCGTCGCTGCCGGCAGCTGCGGTCCTGATGTGCACGGCATGGAGCTCCCCGCCGGCCGCCGCGGCCAGCATCCGGGCCGCCCGCCGGAGGAGTGCCTGGTCGCGGGGACGGCCGCTGAGGCCCACCACAAGCTTTTCGCGCGCGGGCCAGCTGTCCCTGATGTTCCTCGCCACGCGGTAGTCCGCCAGCCCGGCGTCCACGCGTTCGGCCAGCCAGATCAACGCAAGTTCCCGCAGGGCGGCGAGGGTCCCCGGGCGGAAGTCACCGGCCAGGGCCGAGTCGGCCTCCTCCCGGCTGCTGAAGATCCTGCCTTCCCCGAGTCGCTGGCGCAGCAGTTCAGGCGAGGCGTCCACCAGTTCGATCTGGTCCGCACCCAGTACCGCCGCGTCGGGCACCGTGGCAGTGGCGCGGGCACCAGTGATGTCCTCCACGACGTCCCGCAACGATTCGACGTTTCTGATATCCAGGGTGGACAGCACGTCGATGCCGGCGTCCAGGAGCACCGGCACCTGCTCCCACCGGGCCGCACCGGGCGCGGGAAAGGCGGCATAGTCGTCCACCAGGACCACCTGCGGTGCGCGGTCCAGCAGGGCCGGGAGGTCGAGCCCGGAGTCGAGGTCCGGGCGCGCCGTTGCCGGGCAGAACTCCAGTCCCGCCAGCAGCGCCTCCGTTTCTGACCGGCCGCGGCTCAGTGCAACGCCCACCACAACGTCCTTGCCCTCCTGGCGGAGCCGGCACCCTTCCTCCAGCATGGCGAATGTCTTGCCGGCACCGGGTGCGGCTCCCAGGAATATGCGCAACGCCCCTCGACCCATGGCTCCATTGTTCACGCTCCGGGCGCCGCAGTCTTGACACATATACCCCCCAGGGGTATGTTCAAGGTGTTGTCAGTGAAGTGGTATGTCCCGGCAGGCGCCCCGCGCCTCCTCTCACAGCCGTTCAACCCCAGCGCCCATGAATCCTCGACGGAATGGAAACTGACATGTGTGCACCTCAAACCCGGACAACCCTCCCCCTCGCTTCCGCGGCAGGCTGCAGCTGCTGCGGACCCTCCGCCCGCGCCACGGAAGCTACCGGCAGCGCCCCGGCGCGTGCCGCCGTCGTCCCTCCCCGTACAGCCGGCGCGCCGCGCGAGTTCGCCGTGGAAGGCCTCACCTGCGGGCACTGCGTGCAGACCGTGGAGAAGGCCGTGGGTGCGCTGGCAGGCGTGGACGCGGCCAAGGTGGACCTGGTGTCCGGCGGGCGGTCGCGCCTGACCGTGACCGGTTCAGCGGCCGACGCGGACGTGCGCCAGGCGGTGGCCTCGGCCGGCTACGCAGCCCCGTAATTCCGGCCCGGGGCCGCGTGCCCCGGGCAACATCCTTACCTAAGGCGGCACCATGCAGGACCACAACCACCATCACGACGACGGCGCCCCGCCTTCCACGCCAGCCGTCATCGACCACGCGGGGCACGCAGGCCACGGGATGACTGCAGCGCGCCCATCATCTTCGGGGCATCCGGGCCACGGCGGCCACGCGGGGCCAATGCCCGATGACGACCACGCCGTCCACACCCACGGCCAGCACGCCGGTCACAGTACCGCGATGTTCAGGAACCGGTTCTGGCTCACGCTGGCCCTGTCCATTCCGGTGGTGTATTTCAGCCCCATGGTCGGCCACATCTTCGGCTACATGGCCCCGATGTTCCCCGGCTCAACTCTCATTCCGCCCGTCCTGGGCACCGTGATTTTCCTCTATGGCGGCCAGCCGTTCCTCAAGGGCGCCGTGCAGGAGGTGCGCGACCGCCGGCCCGGCATGATGCTGCTGATCGGCATGGCCATCACCGTGGCGTTCGTGGCCTCGTGGGTCACCAGCCTGGGGCTTGGCGGGTTCGACCTGGACTTCTGGTGGGAACTGTCCCTGCTGGTGGCCATCATGCTGCTGGGCCACTGGATCGAGATGCGCGCCCTCGGCTCCGCCCAGGGCGCTCTGGACGCGCTGGCCGCCCTCCTTCCGGACGAGGCGGACCGCATTTCGGACGACGGCGGCACGGAGACAGTGCCGGTGGCGGACCTGCGTGAGGGGGACGTGGTGCTGGTCCGGTCCGGCGCACGGATGCCGGCCGACGGTACCGTGGTGGACGGCCGGGCCGAGTTCGACGAGTCCATGATTACCGGCGAATCCAAGACCGTTCCGCGCAGGCCGGGCGACGCCGTCGTGGCCGGAACCGTAGCCACAGACAACACCGTCCGTGTGCAGGTCACCGCGGTGGGAGACCAGACCGCGCTGGCCGGCATCCAGCGGCTGGTGGCCGAAGCCCAGGCGTCCTCGTCCCGGGCCCAGGCCCTCGCGGACCGGGCGGCGGCGTTCCTCTTCTACTTCGCTGCCGGCGCCGGCGTGCTGACGTTCATCGCCTGGACCCTGCTGGGCAGCGTGGCCGACGCCGTGACCCGCACCGTGACCGTGCTGGTCATCGCCTGCCCGCACGCCCTGGGCCTGGCAATTCCGCTGGTCATCGCCATTTCCACCGAACAGGCAGCCCGTGCGGGTGTGCTGATCAAGAACCGGATGGCGCTGGAGCGGATGCGCACCATCGACGTAGTGCTGTTCGACAAGACCGGAACCCTGACCACCGGCGAGCCTGATCTTATGGACATCGCGGCCGTCGAAGGCGCGGAGCCGGACCAGATCCTGGCGCTCGCCGCCGCGGTGGAGTCCGACAGCGAACACCCCGTGGCCCGCGCGATCGTCCGGGCGGCGCGTGAGCGCGGCCTTGCCCTGCCCGCGGTCTCAGGCTTCACCTCAATGACCGGCCGCGGCGTGCGTGCCACCGTGGACGGCCGCACCGTCCATGTGGGCGGGCCGGCGCTGCTGCGCGAGCTGGCCGCCGTCGAACCTCCTGCCCTGGCCGAATCCACCCGGGCCTGGATGGGGCGCGGCGCCGCAGTGCTGCATGTGGTGGACGAAGGCCGCGTGCTGGGCGCCGTCAGCCTCGAGGACGCGGTGCGCGCCGAATCCCGGCAGGCCGTGGCCGCACTGCAGAACCGCGGCGTGAAGGTAGGCATGATCACCGGCGATGCCCGCCAGGTGGCCCAGGCCGTGGCCGAGGACCTGAACATCGACGAGGTCTTTGCCGAGGTCCTGCCTGCGGACAAGGACAAGAAGGTGGCAGAGCTGCAGGCCCGGGGCCTCAAGGTGGCCATGGTGGGCGACGGCGTCAACGACTCCCCCGCCCTGGCCCGCGCCGAGGTGGGCATCGCGATCGGGGCCGGCACGGACGTGGCGATGGAATCCGCCGGCGTGGTGCTGGCAGGGAACGATCCCCGCGCCGTGCTGTCCATGGTGGACCTCTCCCGCGCCAGCTACCGCAAGATGTGGCAGAACCTGGTCTGGGCCACGGGCTACAACATCCTGTCCGTGCCCCTGGCCGCCGGTGTTCTGGCGTTCGCCGGGGTGGTGCTCTCGCCCGCGGCCGGTGCCGTACTGATGTCCGCCTCCACGATCGTGGTGGCCCTCAACGCCCAGCTGCTGCGCCGCGTGAAACTCAATCCGTCCGCGGTACGTTAGAAACACCATGCCCCGACGCTCTCTCACTTCCTGCGCGTTCCCCTCCGACGCTCTCTCACTTAGTGCGCGTTTCGGGCCAACGCTCTCTCATTCAATGCGGGTTTTGGGGCAGCCCTCGCTCACATCACAGGCGCTGCTGCGCTGTGCGGTGTTCGCAGGGATCCTGTCGGTCATTGCCGGGATCCTCGGAATGCACGTGATGACGGGGAGCCACGCGTCCCATTCTGTTGTTGCGCACTCGGCGGTTTCACACGCTGCGGCCGCTGCGGCCACGTACGCTGCGTCCGCGGACGACGGCGGGAGGCAGCCGGGCGGGCCGGCGCACCCGGGCGGGGACGCCGTCGTCGTGCTCTCGGCCGGCGCTGTCTGCGGGGAGGCCTGCCCGGGCGCGGGAGAAGCCGGGGCGGCGTGTGTCCCGTTGGCGAACGCGGGATCGTTCCCCGCGATTCCGCCGCCGGCGCCCGCCATGAAACAGGAGTCGCGCACTGCCGCAGCCGCCGCCGCATATTCCTACATTCCGTCCAGCCCCACGCCCTGCGAACTGTCCATCAGCCGGACGTAAACCGAACCGCGCTTTCCGCCCGAAAACCGGTTCAACCTTAAGGACGAATTCCGCATGAACACCACACTGAAGACCCTCACCGTCACCGCTGCCCTCGCCGCAACCCTGGGCCTGGCCGGCTGCGCCGCCGACTCCGGCTCGGCGCCCACCGGGGGCGGCAGCATGTCCGGCATGGACCACGGCTCCAGCCCGATGACCAGCATGATGCCCGACGCCAATGCCGGGCACAACGCGGCGGACACCATGTTCGCGCAGATGATGATCCCGCACCACGCCCAGGCGGTGGAGATGAGCGACATCGTGCTGGGCAAGCAGGATGTGCCCGCCGAGGTGACGGCGCTGGCCACCAGGATCAAGGAAGCCCAGGGCCCCGAAATCGAGAAGATGACGGGCTGGCTGGAAAGCTGGGGACAGCCCACCATGATGCCCACCGACTCCGGGCACGGCATGTCCGGCATGGTGGACGCGGACGGCATGGAGAAGCTCAAGGCCGCCCCTGGCCCCGAAGCCGCGAAGTTGTTTCTCGAGCAGATGATCATGCACCACGAGGGCGCCGTAGAGATGGCCCAGCAGGAGATCGGCGCGGGCAAGAACGCCGAGGCGGTGCAGCTGGGCCGCGACATCGTCACCGCGCAGCAGGCCGAGATCGCGGAAATGAAGCAGCTGCTGGGAAAGCTCTAGCTCCTGCCGCCCCGCGGCGTAACGCTCCTGCGCTTCCCTTTTGGGGGTGCAGGAGCGCCGCCGCAAAACCCGCTTTAAGTGAGAGAGCGTCGGCCCAAAACCCGCCTTAAGTGAGAGAGCGTCGCGGGGGTGGCATGTTAAGTTGAGGTGCGCGGACTGCACGGTCCCGCCGGTTGGAAAGAGAGCTCCTTGGACACGTCCGCACCCGTAAGAATCCTGACCGTCTGCACGGGCAACATCTGCAGGTCGCCCGTGGCCGAGAGGCTGCTGCAGGCCGGGCTGGACCAGGCGGTGCCGGGCGGCTTCGAGGTTGCCAGCGCCGGCACGCGGGCCATGGTGGGTGAGCCGATGCAGCCGATCTCCGCCGACATCGTGCGTACCTTCGGCGGCAGCCCGGACCACTTTGCCGCCCGCCAGCTGACGCCGAATATCCTCCGCGGCGTGGACCTGGTGCTCACCATGACCTCCGGGCACCGCGGCGAGGTGCTCCAGCTGGATGCCTCCTTGCTGAAGCGGACCTTCACGATCCGCGAATTCGCACGGATGCTGGACGTCCTCGACCAGCGCGCTGCCGACGGCGTCGCGGAAGCAGGAGCCGCCGTCGTGCCTTCCACGGCGGACGCGCACGACGGCGCCTCCCCCTTGGCTGCCAACGCCGCCTATTGGCGCGGGTTGCCCGCCCGCGCGGCGGGTGTCCGGCACCTGTCCCTGCCGGCGGATTCCAGTGAGAACGACATCGTGGACCCGTACCGGCGAGACCCCGGGGTGTACCGGCAGATGGAGGACCAGCTCGCCCCGGCCATCGTGTCGATTCTGCGCCACGCCCGCCTGAACGCCCCGTCCGCCGAGGCTGCCGCCGGCCCCGGTTCCTGACCTCCCGGGGCCGCTGCCCCAAACCGACGTCCATCGGCCCCCGCCCACCACGGACTGCGGATTTTCGTGCGGGCTTCCTGCGGATTCCCCTGATGAAACAGCGCCCGGGCCGCAGTAGTTTTCGGCGATGGGCACCCAGCAGACGTATCCAGGCGGCGCGGCCCCCGGCCTCCCCAAGAAGCATCCCCGGCACCGGCTGCGGGGGCTCCTCCTGGTGCTGCTGACCGTCGCGGTGCTGATGGCGGCCTCTGCCGGAGCGTTCCTGTACACCCTTGGCCAGACCTTCGACTCGCGGAGCACCACGATCGAAAACGCGTTCCCCGACGAGTCCCTGCGGCCCCGCCCCAACGCCCAGCCAACCGGGCCGTCGGCCGGCGCCGCGGAGGAGGCCCCGGGCGCGGCGGCCGGTTCAGGTCCGGCTGCCGCCGTGGCCCCCGGAGAAAAGGCGCCCGCGCCGGGCGGGGCCTTGAACATCCTGGTGATGGGCACCGACAGCCGCGGCGCCACGCCCGGCGAAGCGCTGTCCGGCAGCAACTCCAACCAGCGTGCGGACACCCTGATGCTGGTCCATGTTCCCGCCGACCGGTCCCGGATCTTCGCCGTCTCCCTGATGCGTGACCTTTGGGTGGGGATCCCGGGGCAGGGGGAAGCCAAGATCAATGCGGCACTCGCATTTGGCGGTGTCCCCCTCATGGTGCAGACCGTGGAGTCGCTCTTCAACCAGCGCATCAACCACGTGGCAATGATCGACTTCGAGGGCTTCAAGGGCATGACCGATGCCCTTGACGGGGTAGAAGTGAACGTCACCCAACCCTTTGTGTCCCTGCACGGCAACTTCACCTTCACCCAAGGCCCTGCGCTGCTGGACGGCGAGCGCGCCCTGGCGTTCGTCCGCGAACGGTACGCGTTCACCGACGGCGACTACCAGCGCGTGCGGAACCAGCAGGCATTCGTCAAGGCCCTCCTGGCCAAGAACCTCAGCGCCGGCACGCTGCTCAACCCGTTCAAGGTCAGCGAGGCACTTTCGGCCATCTCGCCGTTCATCAGTGCTGACAGCGGGCTGAATGCTGCGGCCCTGGCCCGGCTGGCTCTGGAGTTGCGCGGCGTGGGCCCCGGCGACCTGGTCTTTTTCACGTTGCCGACGGCGGGAACCGGCACTTCATCGGACGGCCAGTCGATCGTCCTGCCGGACTGGGACGCCGTCGCCGCCATGGGCCAGGCCCTGGCAGGTGACAGTTTGGACAAGTTTGTAGCCAACAGGGGGCTGGCGGGCGGACACTGATCCCACCAAACACGATGAGGTGGAGGCACAAATGAGCGCTCCCGCTGGCCCCGGCCCGGAGTCCCACCCGGCGGGCGACGCCTGGCACCAAATGTTCCACGGGCGGAGGCGCTGGATCGCGGCACTGCTGGCCGTGGCACTCGTGGCCACCGCCGTCGTCGTAATTTTCAACCTGAACCCCGCCGGCACCGAAGCCGGGCCCGCCGCCAGCCCGACTCCGACGGCGACGCCCAGCGGCACGCCGTCGGCAACTCCAACCAGGACCAAGCCGCCCGCCCCGGCGCCCATTCCGGAACTCCGCGCCGTGCCCATGAACGTGCTGGTGATCGGGAGCGACAGCCGGGCGAACGCACGCAAGCAGGCGGCGCACACGGCGGCCACCGGGGAGGCGTCGGACCAGCGTGCGGACACGCTGATGGTGGTCCATGTCCCGGCGGACCGGCGCTCGTTGACCCTGATTTCGATCAACCGGGACACCTGGGTGGAAGTGCCTGGGGTCGGCGGCGCGAAGATCAACGCGAGCCTGGAACGCGGCGGCATCGACCTGGCGCAGCGGACGGTGGAGCAGTTGCTGGGAATCAGGATCGCGCACACGCTGATGCTGGACTTCCACGGTTTCAGGGTGCTCACGGACCGGCTGGGCGGAATCGACGTCAACGTCACCACACCGTTCCGGTCCACCCACGAGACCCGCCACGTTTTCAAGGCCGGGGTCAACCATCTCAATGGGCAGGCGGCGCTGGAGTTCGCCCGGGAGCGCTACGCCTTTGCCGACGGCGACTTCCAACGGGTCCGCAACCAGCAGACCCTGCTCCGCGCCATCCTGGCCCGGCTGACCGCCCGCGGCGCGCTCAACAACGTCACGGCCGTGCGCGCCCTGGTGGACATGGCCAGCTGCTGCCTCACCGTGAACAAGGGTTTCGACCCGGCGCAGGCGGCGATCCTGGCGTACAGCCTGCGCAACCTCAACGTGAAGGCGATCCGCAGCATGACGCTGCCCAATGCGGGGATGGGCTACGTGGGAGAGCAGTCCGTGATCTTCCCTGACCAGGCCGGCATCGCGGCCGTCGGCGCCGCGCTGCGCTCCGGGCGGATCGCGCAGCTCGCGCGGTAGCCCGGAGCAACGCGCGCAGACACTGCGGCGCTGGGCAGATAACGCCCACCTCCGGGCCCTTAGCGCGCCGGATCTGAACCCCGCGCTGCTTTCGGAGGGCGGCCGGTGCGACTGTTCAGCGGGGCCTTACCTGCGGTTCACCGCCCGGACAATGCGCGTGCGCCCGCGGCCGGAATTCTGGGGGCATGACTGATACTTCACGCCCTGAACTTTCCCGCCGCACGGTGGTCCGCGGCTCAGTCCTCGCCGCCGCGCTTGCCTCCGTCCCCACCGCGGCCAACGCCAACGCCGCATTCTCCCCTGCCGGCGCTGCGCTGGTCCGGAACCGGCTCACCCTCCCCAGCGGCATTGCCACCGGAGACGTCACGGCCGACTCGGCCGTGCTCTGGTCCCGCGCGTCGGGTGCCGGGCGCATGACGGCGGTCCTGCGCGCAGTGGACGACGGCGGCGAAATCCTGCGCGGACGGGGTGCCTTCGAGCGCGTCCTCCGCGGCCCCCGCGCCACGCAGGCCTCCGACTTCACGGCCAAGATCCACGCAGGGAATCTGCCGTCCAACACGCGGTTCGCGCTGGAGATCAGCTTCGAGGACGACGGCGGCGCAGCCGGCGAGAGCGTCCGCGGCACCTTCCGCACGGCGCCCGACGCGGGGACGTACTACGGCGCGGGACGCACCGGCGGGACGAGCAACGGCGGTGAGGTCCCGGCGTCGTCCGCCCAAAGCTTCGTCTGGACCGGCGACACCGCCGGGCAGGGCTGGGGCATCAACGAGGAGATCGGCGGGATGCGCGGCTACCGGGCCATGCACCAGACCCGGCCGGACTTCTTTATCCACGCAGGCGACACCGTGTACGCCGACGGTCCCATCGCCGAGTCCGTGGTGGAGAAGGACGGACAGGTGTGGCGGAACCTGGTGACCGAGGAAGTGTCCAAGGTGGCCGAGACGCTCACCGAGTTCCGGGGCCGGCACCGCTACAACCAGATGGACGCCAACATGCGCGCCATGTTCTCCGACGTGCCCGTCATCGCCCAGTGGGACGACCACGAGACCACCAACAACTGGTACCCCGGGGAGATACTGCAGGACCCCCGCTACACGGTGCGCGACGTCAACACGCTTGCAGCCCGGGGCCGGCAGGCGTGGCAGGAGAACATGCCCATCGCGGACAGTGCCGCGCTGTGGCGGCCGGGAACATTCGACGACGCCGGGCAGTACCAGCCCGCGCGCATCTACCGGAAGATTTCCCGCGGCCCGCAGCTGGACATCTTCTGCCTGGATATGCGGACTTTCAAGTCCCCGAACACCGACGGCAAGGAAAGCTACGCCACCAACATCCTGGGCCGGGAGCAGGTGGACTGGCTCATCCGCGAAGTCAGCAAGTCCAAGGCGACGTGGAAGGTGATCGCCGCGGACATGCCCCTGGGCGTCATCGTGCCCGACGGACCCGTGAACCAGGAAAGCGTTGCCAACCGCGACGCCGGCGCTCCGCTGGGCCGCGAACTGGAGATCGCCGGGGTCCTCAGCGCGTTCAAGCGCAACCGGGTCAAGAACGTGGTGTGGCTGACCGCGGACGTGCACTACTGCGCCGCGCACCACTACTCCCCCGAGCGGGCGGCGTTCACCGACTTCGACCCCTTCTGGGAGTTCGTGGCCGGGCCGATCGCGGCCGGGTCCTTTGGACCGAACACGATGGACGGCACGTTCGGACCGGAGGTGGTGTTCTCCAAGGCCGGCCGCTTCCCCGGCGAGTCACCCCGCGACGGCGAGAACCAGTTCTTCGGGCACGTCCAGCTGGATACCGACGCCTTCACGGTGAGCCTGCGGAACGCGAACGGCGCCACGGTGTTCTCCAAGGTGCTGACGCCGGAGCGGTAGTTTTCGGACGTTCGCTATGGATTCGGACAAGCGCTGCCGGGACCCGGGTAGCGGTTGTCCGAATCAGTAGCGGTTGGCCTCCCGAAGGTCCGGAAGACGTCTGTCCAAGTGCTGCCCGGTCACGATCAGGGCAGCCGTGACCGCCACCACCACGCCAAAATAGGCGAGCGTTCCGGAGATGCCGAAGCTGATGCCGAAGGCCCCCCGGAGGACCAGGTAGGCAGCGAGTGTCACGATGACGACAAGTCCGGCCAGTGTTCCCACCCGCGCACCTCTGGACGTGGTTGTTCCTTCAGGGAACGAGGCCGCGTAGTCACGCGGCTGCCCGAAGGCCGCCTCAGCGCTCTCGCCGCTCTCGGCTATATAGCTGCGGACTTCCTGAAGCGTGCTGTGGACCATCTCCTCGCTCTGTTTCCGCTGCCGCAGTTCGTAGGCAAGGGTCTTCAGGTATTCGTCTACAGGCACTTGTTCAGCCTTTCTTCGCTTGGAGAAAGTGGTCGATGAGTGCGGCGAAGTCCCTCCAGTCCGCACCTGCTTCGGTGAGCCTCTGGCGGCCTGCCGATGTCAGGTAGTAGAACTTCTTGCCCGGACCCGAGCTGCCTTCGCGCCACTCGGAAGTTATGGAGCCATCCGTTTCGAGCCGGTTCAGGGCCGGGTAGACGGTTCCGCCGCTAAGACCGTCAAAACCGGCGGCCTTCAGCGCGTGGATAATCTGGTAACCATAGGCTTCGCTGTTGTCGGCGATGACCTGGAGGATGCAGATGGGCAGCACCGCCCGCACCCAGTCGCTCGGCCATCGCTTCTCCGCAGTCATGACTAGATAGTGTCACGAACTAGATAGTGATGCAACGTATCCCGCGTGATGCACCGCCGTCGGACGTTATTTTTGCCACACCGTGGGTAAGGCCGCTGATAGTGTTCCTGCATTCGGCACCGAACGCGGACGGGGTGATTTTCTTGAACGACGACGGATTGACGGAGGCCGTACAGGAGGCCGGGGCGGTGGAGCTGCTCCTGGTCCGGCACGGCGAGAGCGAGGGCAACGTTGCCGCCACGGAGGCGCGGCTGGCGGGGGCCGAGGTCATCGACGTACCTGCCCGGGACGCGGACGTGAATCTGTCCGGGACCGGGCAGGAACAGGCCAAGGCGCTGGGGACGGCGCTGGCCCGGATCGCGGAGGAGTTCCGCGCCGATGCCGTGGTGTCCTCCCCTTACGCGCGCGCCCGTCAGACGGCGGAAATCGCCGTGGAGACGGCAGGCTGGCCGGTGAAAGTAGTCACCGACGAACGGCTCCGGGACCGGGAGCTCGGCATCCTGGACCGGCTCACCCGGCTAGGCGTGGAGAACCGCTTCCCGGAAGAGGCCGAGCGTCGGCTCTGGCTGGGGAAACTGTACTACCGGCCGCCCGGCGGGGAATCGTGGGCCGATGTGGCGCTGCGGCTTCGGTCGGTCCTGGCCGAGCTGAACAACCTGGGCACCGGCCACCGCGTCATGCTGGTGTGCCATGACGCCGTGATCATGCTGTTCCGCTACGTCATGGAGGGGCTCTCGGAGCAGGAACTGCTTGACCTTGCCGCAAGCACGTCCGTCCTCAATGCCTCCATCACCCGTTACGTCCGCCCGTCCGGCGCGGGTCCGTGGACGCTGGAGAGCTTCAACGTGGCGGACCATCTGACGGAGCAGGGCGTCGAGGTCACCGAGCACGCCGGGGACGCAAGTGTCCACCCCCGGTAATTACGACGGCGGCGCCGCGGGTCCAGGAGCGCAGCCCGCCTTGGTCACCCCCTCCTTCCTCCGCGACTGGCCGTTGCCTGCCGCCGGCGAAGACAAGTATTCCCGCGGCTCGGTGCTGGTGGTGGGAGGGGCGCGGGCCACTCCCGGCGCGGCGTTGCTGGCCGGGACTGCGGCCCTCCGGGCAGGGGCCGGAAAACTTACGCTCGCCGTAGCCGAGTCCGCCGCCGTCCAGGTTGGGGTGGCACTGCCGGAGTGCGGCTCGATCGGGCTGCCCGAAAACTCCGGCGGGTCCGTACTTGCCAGCGGGCTGGAGCGGATCGCCACCTACCTGGACCGGGCCGACGCCATCCTGGTGGGCCCCGGGCTGGACGATTTGGACCTCGCCGAGGAGCTGCTGGGCGCGCTGCTGGCTCGGGAAGCGGCAGCGCGGGCGGACGCTGCCCGGGAGGACGCGGACGGTGACGCCGGCCGGGAAGGCGGTCCCGCCGTCGTTCTCGATGCCTACGCTTTGGGCGCCCTGGTGCGGCTGGAAACCAAGCTGGACCCGTGGCGCGGGCGGTTGATCCTCACTCCTAATCCCAACGAGGCCGCGCTCCTGCTGGGCCGCGATGCGGGCGATCTTCACGCGGACGGCCTTGAGGCAGCCGTGTCCGAGGTGGCTGCCCGGTATGACGCCGTGGTCAGCTGCCAGGGGGTGATCGCGCAGCCGCCGGCACACGGCCCTGGTGAACCGGACCTGTGGAAGATCACCACCGGATACGGGGGACTGGGGACGTCCGGCAGCGGTGACGTGCTGGCCGGGGCGGTCGCGGGGCTGCGGGCACGCGGGACCACCGGTCCGCAGGCAGCCTGCTGGGGTACTCACATGCACGCCGCGGCGGCCGACCGGCTGGCCAGCAGGATGGGACCGCTCGGCTTCCTTGCCCGCGAACTTGCCGACGAGCTCCCGGCGCTGATGCTGGAACTCGGCTCCTGACCCAACGCGGGGTCCCGGGTCCCGGGCGCAAAAGCCACCAGGCATGGGATGGCCCCCGGCCGGAACCGGGGGCCACCTTGCGGGAAGGCCGTGCATACGCTGCCGGTGCGCTGTCTGGCGCTGTGGCGTGCACAGAATGGCGAATCGCCCCAAAAGGCAGCCAACAGAAGGAGCGCGGCCTCCCGGTCCTATGAAATTGTCCTGCGGGACTATGCGGCGATCTCTTGCTTCGACCCCCTGGTTTCGATCTCGATCTTGCGCGGCTGCGCCTTTTCGGCGACGGGGATCCGCAAGGTGAGGACGCCGCCGTCGTAACTGGCCCTGATGTTTTCCGTGTCGAGGGTGTCTCCGAGAATCAGTTGGCGGCTGAACACGCCGCGCGGCCGCTCGGAGGCGATCAACTCGGTGTCCTTGCCGGCCGGTTCAGGGCGTTCAGCCCGCACCGTCAGGACGTTCCGTTCCACATCCAGGTCCACGGAATCCACCGCTACGCCAGGCAGGTCAAAGGCAACGACGAATTCCTTGTCCTCCCGCCACGCGTCCATGGGCATCGCAGCCGGACGCGCTGCCGTACCGAGGACCTGCTGGGCCAGCCTGTCCAGCTCGCGGAACGGATCGGTTCGCATCAACATGGCTTCCCTCCTCGAAAGAGACGGTTCCATATCAGCCGATCTGTGTTGACTGATATAGATTTTTTAGCACCGGCGCGGGAGGTCTTCAAGCGGTTCGGAACAGATTTTTTGAAAGTTTTTCGAGCGTTCGAACCGCGCAGACAGGGCCCCTTCCCGTGGGGAAGGGACCCTGCCAGGTGGTCTTCGGTTAGCTTCTGGTCGGGTCCGGGCGGAGCGGCGCCGGGCCCGGATCCGGTACCGGCAGCGGCCCGGGCGGTTCGGGGGTGGGGAAGGGACCGGGCGCCGGCGGTCCGGGAGGATGGGGCTGGGTGGGGTCAGGTGATGTCGGTTCCGGACCCGGCTCCGGCGGGAACGGCTCGGGTTCGTGCACTGGCGGGATGGTCATGGAACTTCCCCTCTCACGCTGGGCGGATGTGCCTCAAATGACCAGAATACGCCCGCGACCTGGGCGCCGATAGGGCGGCGTCCCGATGCTCGATCAAGTGAGAGAGCGTCAGCGGGAAAACCGCATTAAGTGAGAGAGCGTCGGTGAAGGGGGCCGGCGAGGGGAGCGGGGAAGGTGGCCGGCAGCGGGCCAGGCGGGTTTGCCCGGTAGCGAACGGGCCGCAGGATTGTCCGAGGGGGTCTATATATTGAAGGCATGACCTCCACTCCCCTGCAGGATCCCGCCAGCACTGCCCCCGCCACGGCCGCCTCACCGCCCGTCGCCAAGCGGATTCCCATGGAGCGGACGCATCACGGAGACACTTTCGTGGACAACTACGAGTGGCTGCGGGACAAGGAATCCGCCGAGGTCGTAGCGCACCTGAAGGCCGAGAACGCCTACCAGGAGGCGGTCACGGCACACCAGGAACCGCTGCGCGAGGCGATCTTCCAGGAGATCAAGGGCCGGACGCAGGAAACCGACCTGTCTGTCCCGCACCGGAAGGACGGCTGGTGGTATTTCAGCCGCTCGGTGGAAGGCAAGGAGTACGGCATCCAGTGCCGCGTCCGCGCCAGCGATACCGAGGACAAGATTGCCGACTGGACCCCGCCTGCGGTTGAGCCGGGAATCGGGATTCCCGGCGAGGAAGTCCTGCTGGACGGCAACGTGGAGGCGGAAGGCAAGCCCTTCTTCTCCGTGGGCGGCTCGGCCGTGACTGTCGACGGCAACCTTTACGCCTACGCCGTGGACAACTCCGGCGACGAGCGGTTCACCCTCCGCATCAAGGACCTCCGCACCGGCGAACTTCTGCCGGACGTCATCGAGAACATCTTCTACGGGGTGGCATTCTCCCCCGACGGCACGCGCATTTTCTACACCGTGGTGGACGATTCCTGGCGCCCCTACCAGGTGAAGGCGCACATCCTGGGCACGCCCGTCGCCGACGACGTAGTCATCTACCAGGAGGACGACGCCGCCATGTGGCTGGGCTTCGAGCTCTCCGCAGACCGGCGTTACCTGGTGCTGGGGATCGGCTGCTCCGAGTACAGCGAGACACGCCTGCTCCGGTTCGATGACCCCTCCGGGACAGTCCGGGCCGTCATCCCGCGCAGCGAGCGAGTCCTCTACGAGGCCGAGCCCTTCCTGCTGGATGGTGCAGAGCGCATCCTTCTGACGCATAACCGCGGCGCCGTGAACTCCATGGTCTCGCTGGTTGACCCGGCCGAGCTCGAAAAGCCGCTGGCGGAGCAGAGGTGGCAGACCGTCGTCGGACATTCCGAGGAGGTCCGCGTCAACGGCGCCGGCGTCACCGCCACCCACCTGATCGTGTCCATCCGCAAGGACACCATTGAGCGCGTCCAGGTGATGGGGCTGGCCGGGCTGGGGACGCCGGCGCAGGAAGCGCCCGTGGAACCGGCGTTCGATGAGGAGCTCTACACTGCCGGAGTGGGCGGGTCAGACTATGACGCCCCGGTGATCCGGCTGGGCTACACGTCCTATTTCACCCCGTCGCGCGTCTACGATTTCGTGCTGCCCACCGCGGAACGGCCCGCCGGTGAGCTGCTGCTGCGCAAGGAAAGCCCGGTGCTGGGCGGATATGACGCCGCCGACTACGTGGCCACCCGGGAATGGGCGACGGCGGCGGACGGCACGCGCATCCCGCTTTCCGTTCTGCGGCACAAGAGTGTGCGGCAGGATTCGACGGCGGCGGGCCTGGTCTACGGCTACGGCTCATACGAGATGAGTATGGACCCGGGGTTCGGCATTGCACGGCTGTCGTTGCTGGACCGGGGCGTGGTGTTTGTCATTGCGCATGTGCGCGGCGGCGGTGAGCTGGGCCGGAAGTGGTACGACAACGGCAAGAAGCTGGCCAAGAAGAACACCTTCACCGACTTCATCGACGCCACAGGCTGGCTGGCCGCGTCCGGCTGGGTGGACCCGGCCCGGATCGCGGCGCTGGGCGGATCGGCCGGCGGCCTGCTGATGGGCGCGGTGGCCAACCTTGCCCCGGAGAAGTACGCGGCCATCGTGGCGCAGGTGCCGTTCGTGGACCCGCTGACCAGCATCCTGGACCCGGACCTGCCGCTGTCCGCGCTGGAGTGGGAGGAATGGGGCAACCCCATCACAGACCCGGACGTGTACGGCTACATGAAGTCCTACTCGCCCTATGAGAATGTCCGGGCGGCCGCTTACCCCAAAATCGCTGCCGTCACGTCGTTCAATGACACCCGCGTGCTGTACGTGGAGCCGGCCAAGTGGGTGCAGGAACTGCGGAGCAAGACCACCGGGACCGAGCCGGTCGTCATGAAGATCGAGATGGACGGCGGGCATGGCGGCGCGTCAGGACGGTACGTGCAATGGCGGGAGCGGGCCTGGGACTACGCATTCATCGCCGATGCCCTGGGCGCGACCGAACTGCTGCCGGGCGCCGGGCTGAAGTAAGCCCCTCCCAGTCGAGCGTACGACGGCGGCCGCCGCCCGCCGTCGTACACTCAACTCCCGAGGGGGTGCCGCAGCGGTTCCGCCACATGCTCACCCTGCTTACCATGTAGGGGTGTCCGCGATCCGTTCCGGGCCGGACCGCACGAACCCTGGGCGAAGGAGTGGCATGAAAAGCTTCGAAGTGGTGGTCATCGGCGGCGGCAACGCGGGCGTGTCGCTGGCGGCCCGGTTGGAGCGGTACGGCGTCAAGGACGTGGCCCTCATCGAGCCGAAGAACCACCACCTCTATCAGCCGCTGTTTTCGCATATCGCCGGCGGGCGGGCGTCTGCCAAGGAAGCGGTCCGGACACAGGAGTCGGTGACGCCCAGGGGTGTCACCTGGATCCGGGACAGCGCCGTGGATGTGGACGCCAACGCCAACACTGTCACGCTGGAGTCCGGGTCAACAGTGGCCTACGGGCAGCTGGTGGTGTGCCCCGGCCTGCAGTACGACTGGGACGCCGTTCCCGGCCTCGCCGAGGCCGTGCACTCGCCCCATGGCGCGTCGCACTACGAATTCGAGCTCGCTCCCAAGGCCTGGACCCTCCTCAGCGGGCTGACCTCCGGCACCGCCGTGTTCACCATGCCGGCGGGGCCCATCAAGTGCGGCGGCGCCAGCCAGAAGCCCATGTACCTCGCCTGCGACTACTGGCGCGAACAGGGCGTCCTGGACCAGATCCGCGTGGTGATGGTCCAGCCCTACCCCACCGTGTTCGGCGTGCCGGAGGTGGACCGGGAACTGGACCGGAAGATCGCGGAGTACGGCATCGAGCTGCGCACGAACGGCGAACTCGTGGCCGTGGACCCCTCTGCTCAGACGGCCACCATCCGCAATGTCGAGACCGGGGATGAGGAACAGCTCCACTACGACGTCCTCAATGGCGTACCGCCGCAGTCGGCGCCGGACTGGCTGAAGGCCACGGATCTGCCGGCTGCCGGGGACAAGGGCGGCTTCGTGGAGGTGGACCGGCAGACGCTGCGGCATCTCCGGTACCCAAACGTCTGGTCCCTGGGCGACGCCGCGGGCACCACCAACTCCAAGTCCGGCGGCGCCCTGCGCAAGCAGACCAAGGTGCTGGCAAGGAACCTGGTGGCCGCACGGCAGGGCAAGCGCCTCCCCGCCAAGTACAACGGCTACTCCGTGTGCCCGTTTACCGTCTCGCGCGACACCGTGGTCTTCGCCGAATTCGACGACCGCTACCGCCCCATGCCCACCATCCCCCGCGTGCCCACATGGAACGAGAGCCGGCTCTCATGGGTGGTGGACCGGGACATCTTCCCGAAGATCTACTGGAACCTCATCCTCAAGGGCCGCGCCTAGGCCTATCCCGGTCGGCTGCTCCGATAATGCCGTTTTGCGCCGCCGGAACGGCATCTACGGAGCAGTCGATGAAGAGACGACGGCGGCCGTCGCCTCCGCGATGGCGCGTTCCTCATCCGTGGGCACCACCAGGACGGGCAGGCCGGACTGCGGCGTGGAAATGACGCGTGGTTCCTTGGACCGCTGAAGGTTCAGGCCGCCGTCGAGCTCTACACCCAGGGCACCCAGCCGGTCCGCAACGAGCGCGCGGAACTGGTGCGAGTTCTCGCCAATGCCGGCGGTGAACACCAGCGCCTTCGCCCCTCCCACTGCCACGTGGTATCCGCCGATGTACTTGGCCAGGCGGTAGGACGTGACGGCGAGGGCCATCGCGGCGCGGCCGTCACCTGACTCCGCGGCCTCCACCACGGAGCGCATGTCGTTGTTGCCGGCCAGGCCCTTGAGCCCGGACCCGCGGTTGAGCATGGTGTCCAGGTCCTCGGGCGTCCATCCGGCCCGGCCCAGGAACACGAGGATCGAGGGGTCCAGGTCGCCGGAGCGCGTGCCCATCACCAGGCCTTCCAGGGGCGTGAAGCCCATCGACGTATCCACCGACCGGCCGCCCTGGATCGCCGTGACCGAGGCGCCGTTCCCCAAGTGGGCGATAACGCCGTCGAACTCCTCCGCCGGGATGTCCAGCAGCGCGGCCGCCTGCCGGGTGACGTACTCGTGCGAGGTGCCGTGGAAGCCATAGCGCCGGATGCCGTGGTTCGTGTACAGCTCGTCCGGGATGGCGTAGCGCCAGGCGTGCTCGGGGATGCTGCGGTGAAAGGCGGTATCGAAGACGGCCACCTGCGGCATGTCCGGCCACTTCCTGCTGATGGCGCGGATGCCCAGGACGTTGGCCGGGTTGTGCAGCGGCGCCAGCGGGTTAAGCCGTTCGATGGCGCGGGTGATCTCGTTGTCGATCAGCACGGGTTCGGCGAACCGCTCGCCGCCGTGCACCACCCGGTGGCCCACCGCGCCAAGCTCCAGGTCGCCCAGCTCGCTGTGGATGGCGGCGTCCACCTGCTCCAGGGCCTCGGCGTGGTCACGCGGACCCTCGATCTCGCCGTCCCCGCCGCCGCCGTTGCCCATCCCGATCTTCTCGATCAGCCCCTCGGTCAGGACGGATCCTGCGGCGACATCGCGCACCTGGTACTTGAGCGAGGACGAGCCGGAGTTGATGACGAGCACGAGCATGAAGGGCCTCCTGAGCCTGAGCTTCCGCGGTTCAGTTCCACACTATCTGTTGCCCCCTCCGCGAGATGGCAGTTAACGGCAATACTCGAGCCCGGGACTGCCGTTAACTGCCATCTCGCGAGGTTTGGGACGGGGCGGGCGGGGTTTGAGTGGGGCGGGCGGGTCCTTGCGGATCCCCCGGCGCTGTGCCTACAGTCAGCGGACAGGCCGGACCACGCCGAGAGGACATCGCATGACCAACGAGCCCACGCCCGCCGAGGACAACGACCCCACCAATACCGGATCCAGCAGCACCGCGCCGCTGCCCGAGGGCGCAAGCGGAACGCACGACGGCGGCGCTGGCGCCGGCCCTGGCGGCTCCGGCACCAAGGATCCCACCGGCGTCGAGGGTGCGAACCCGGCGCTCGACGACACCGGAGCGCTCAAGGCCAACGAAACCGGCGAGGCCCCCCAGGCCCCGGAAAACACTGAGGGCCTGGACCTCAGCCCCCAGGGCCTGTCCGATGAGCCCGCCAAAGAGGAAGACCCGGAGAGCCTGGCCAAACCGGACAACAGCTAACGAACGCAACGCGGGATCAGGAGGCCGGCGCCGGGGCTAAGCCTGGGCCTGGATGGCCGTGATGGCTACCGTGTTTACGATGTCCTCCACGGTGCAGCCCCGGGACAGGTCGTTCACGGGCTTCCGGAGCCCCTGCAGGACCGGCCCGACGGCGACCGCACCGGAGCTTTGCTGGACGGCCTTGTACGTGTTGTTGCCGGTGTTCAGGTCGGGAAAAATGAACACGGTCGCCTGCCCTGCCACGGACGAGCCCGGCATCTTGGACTCCGCGATGGACGCGTCCACGGCGGCGTCGTACTGGATGGGGCCTTCGACGGCGAGGTCGGGGCGCCGCTGCCGGACCAGGTCCGTGGCCTGCCGCACCTGGTCCACAGCCTCACCGGAACCGGAGCCCCCGGTGGAATAGGACAGCATGGCCACGCGCGGCTCCACGCCGAACTGTGCCGCTGTCTCGGCCGAGGCCAGCGCGATGTCCGCGAGCTGCTCCACGTTCGGGTCCGGGTTCACGGCACAGTCGCCATACACCAGCACCCGGTCCGGCATGAGCATCAGGAACACCGAGGAAACGATCTTTACGCCCTCGCGCGTCTTCACGAACTCCAGCGCCGGGCGGATGGTGTGCGCGGTGGTGTGCGCGGCGCCGGAGACCATCCCGTCCACGACGCCCAGCTGGACCATCATGGTGCCGAAGTAGCTGACGTCCTGCATGATTTCCAACGCCTTGGGCAGGTCCACGCCCTTGTGCGCCCTCAGCTCCGCGTACTTCTCAGCGAACTTCTGGCGCAGCTCCGAGGTGGCCGGGTCCACGACGCTGATCCCGGTCAGGTCGATGCCGCTGGAGGAGGCCAGTTCGCGCACCTCGGGTTCCGGGCCCAGGACTGTAAGGTCACATACGTCGCGGCGGTGCAGGATTTCGGCGGCGCGCAGGATCCGGACGTCCGTCCCTTCGGGCAGGACTACGTGGCGGCGCTGCGCCCGGGCCCGCTCGATCAGGTCGTGCAGGAACCGAAGGGGTGTCATGCGTTCGGCCCGCGGCAGGTGCAGCCGCTCCACCAGCTCGGCCTCGTCTACGCTCCGCGACCACAAACCCAGCGCGGAGGCCACCTTGCGGCGGTGCCCGGACCAGATTTCGCTGCGGACCTCAGAGATGCGCTTTGCTGTGCCATAGGTGTCCTCGGCGGAGGCAAAAACGGGGAATGGCGCCTGTGCAAGCAGTGGGTAGATGTTGGCATCCGGGGCCAGGCCGCCGGTCAGGACGAGCCCGGACGGCACCGGAAATTCGGGCGAGAACGACGAGGCCAGGCAGGCGACCATTACGTCCGCCCGGTCCCCGGGAACGATCACCAGCGCGCCTTCGTCCAGCACGTTGAGGAAGTTGCCCACATTCATGGCCGCCACCTTGACGTCCTTCACGTCCCGCTCCATGTCTGCCCGGCCGGCGATCTGCCGCACGCCAAGCGCCGCGGCCACCTCACCCGTGGTGGGCCGGGCGATGTCCTCCAGTTCGGGGAAAACGTAGACGGGACGTCCGGAGGCGCCGGGCTTCACGGCGGCGGCGATAGCACCGACGTCGTCCGGGTTCGCGCGGTTGACCATGATGGCCAGCAGCGAGCATTTCTCCGCGGAGAGCTCCTTGCGGGCCACCTCGACGGCGGCGGTGGCCTCCTCGACGGTCCTCCCCTTCGCTCCGACAACGGCCACCACGGAGGCGGCAAGGTTGTTGGCGAGCCTGGCGTTCAGGTCGAATTCGACGGCGGCATCCTGGCCGGTCAGGTCCGTGCCCTCCACGATTACCACGTCGCAGTGGCGGGAGATTTCGGCGAAGATTTCCACGCAGCGGGCGTCGATCTCGGCCCGGTTGCCTTCGGCCAGCAGCTCGCGGACCTGCTGGAACGTCAGGCCGCCGCGGCAGCGCTGGTCATCGAGTTCGAAGCGGCTCTTCATCAGCGCCACCATCGGATCGTCCCCTGGCCCCTGGACCACTGGCTTGAAGAATCCAATCCGGTCCGCATGCCGGTGGAGGGTGTCCGCCAGGCCCAAAGCCACAAGTGACTTGCCCGATCCGGGTGTGGTTGCACTGACGTAGATCCCCTTGGCCATGGTCCGCCCTTAGGTAGTGGTGATGCAGGTCCACCCCAGTCTTTCACCTCCCCTCCGCGAGTTGGCACTTCGCAGCGGTGTTGACACCCCGGACTGCCGTTAAGTGCCATCTCGCGGAGGGGCTGCAGGCAAGGGAAACGAAGGGCCCCGGCGCCGGACAACCCTTGACACCGACCCCCTGCATGGGATTACCTAATGAACATTCGGTAAATAAAGCTGGAGGCAATGACGCATGGCTGGAACAACCCTCTCGGGCCCACCCCACCAAATCCTGGAGAACGACTACGCCTCCGAGTGGATGGGCATCGACGTCATCGCGCTCAGCGACGGGCACGCCACCATCCGGATGACCCTCCGGCAGGAAATGCTCAACGGCTTCGGCATTGCCCACGGCGGAATGATCTTCGCCTTCGGCGACACGGCCTTCGCACTCGCGTGCAACCCCGCCGCCCCGGCACCCGGAGAAGAAAACAGCATCACCGTGGCATCCGGCGTCGACATCAACTTCCTCAAGCCCGCCTTCCGCGGCCAGGTGCTCACGGCAGTGGCGGACCGCCGCTCCAGCGCCGGCCGCAGCGGGCTCTACGACATCCAGATATTCGCCGCCGACGCCGGTACGCCGGCTTCCGGCTCCCCCGCAGACTCCTCCCTGCCCCAGTACGGCCAACTCATCGCCGAGTTCCGCGGGCGCAGCCGCACCATCTCCAAGAAGTAGGAAAACCATGTCCCTCCATGCCCCTGAAACCCCCGCCGCCACCGCCGCTTCAGCCGATATCACAGGCTCGGACGCCGTCCTGGACCGCGAGGAGACCATCTCCCGCGACGAGCTCGAAGCGCTCCAGCTGAGCCGGCTGCAGCATACCGTTCAGTACGCCTACGACCGCGTCCCCCTGTACAAGCGCAAGTTCGACGACGCCGGCATCCACCCGCGCGACCTCCGGGAACTCAGCGACCTGGGCAACTTTCCCTTCACCACCAAGGAGGACCTGCGGGAGGAATACCCGTTCGGCATGTTCGCCGTCCCGCAGGCTGAAGTAGCCCGCGTCCAGGCAAGCTCCGGCACCACGGGCAGGCCCACCGTCGTCGGCTACACGAAAAAGGACCTGGCTGACTGGGCCAAGCTCGTGGCCCGCTCACTCCGCGCCTCCGGTGTGCGGCCCGGCATGAAGGTCCACAACGCCTACGGCTACGGCCTGTTCACCGGCGGCCTGGGCGCGCACGCCGGCGCCGAGGCGCTGGGCTGCACCGTCATCCCGATGTCCGGCGGCCAGACCGAACGCCAGATCCAGCTCATCCAGGACTTCCGGCCGGATGCCATCCTGGCCACCCCCACCTACCTGCTGACCATCGCCGACGCCATGGCGCACATGGGCATCGATCCCCGGTCCACGTCCCTGAAATTCGCGGTCCTGGGCGCCGAGCCGTGGACCGAGGAGATGCGGCATGAACTCGAGGTCACCATGGACATCAAGGCCTGCGACATCTACGGCCTGTCCGAAGTCATGGGCCCGGGCGTCGCCGGCGAAGCGGTGGAAACCCAGGATGGAAGCCACATCTGGGAGGACCATTTCCGCCCCGAGATTATTGACGCTTACAACCCCGCGGTGGGCAAGGAAAACGTCCTGCGCGACGGCGAACACGGCGAACTCGTCTTCACCTCGCTCACCAAGGAAGCGCTACCCATCATCCGCTACCGCACCAAGGACCTCACCCGCCTGCTCCCCGGCACCGCCCGCCCCGCGCACCGCCGCATGGGCCGCATCACCGGCCGCAGCGATGACATGATCATTCTCCGCGGCGTGAACCTCTTCCCGTCCCAGATCGAGGAGATCGCCCTGCGCATCCCCGACCTGAGCCCCCACTTCCAGCTCGAACTCACCCGCCCCGAAGGCCAGCGGATGGACCAGCTGACCGTGCGGATCGAGCGGCGGGACGCCGTCACCCCCGAGCAATGCGCGACGGCGGCGCGTGCCTTGAAGGAGCAGATCAAGATCCACGTGGGTTCTTCGTGCGCCGTGGATGTGGTGGACCCGGGATCGCTTGAGCGCTCAAACGGCAAGCTGCGCCGCATCTACGACCTGCGCCCCAAGGGACAAGGCTGACCGACCGTTCGTGAGAAACTAGCCTCTATGCCCAGCACAGCAAGCACCACAGCAGCCGCCACCCCTTCGGGAACCAAGCGCGGCCGGCCGGGCTACGACCAGCAGTCGGTGCTGCGCATTGCGGTGGACGTCTTCAACCGGCATGGTTACGACGCAACCTCCATGGGCATCCTGGCGGAAAACCTGGGCATCTCCAAGTCAGCGATCTACCATCACGTGCCGTCCAAGGGCGACCTCCTCAAGCTTGCCCTGGACCACGCGCTGGGCGGGCTGGAGGCCATCCTGGAGCAGCCGCAGGCCACATCCGGCGCGGCGGATGCCCGGCTGGAATTCGTGCTGCGGCAGACGGTGGCGGTGCTGGTGGACCGGCTGCCGTTCGTCACGCTGCTGCTGCGCCTGCGAGGCAACACGGAGATCGAGCGGGACGCGCTGGCCCGCCGCCGCCTGTTCGACCACAAGGTGGCCGCGCTCATTTCCGCTGCCCGGGACGAGGGCTCACTGCGCCAGGACATCGATCCGCGCACGGTCACCCGGCTTCTGTTCGGCATGATCAACTCCATCGTGGAGTGGTACAGGCCGGGCGGGTCGCTCTCGCCGGAGAAACTGGCGGACGACGTCATCACCATGGCCTTTGACGGGCTGCACGGCCACCAGTAGAACGGCGCGTACGTCGGTTCAACCAAGGATACTAAGCGTACTTGGTATCGACGCGCCCGACGGTTACGGTGGTAGCAAGACCAGCATCCGCAGGGAGGTTTGCCCCGTGAAGCCAGCCGCAGCTCAGCCCCTCCGGCGCCCGGCTGCCGCCGCCGCCATGGCAAGCGCCGCCGTCGTACTTTCCGCCTGCACCGGTTCCCTGCCTCCCACGCCAGAGGGACCAGCGAGTACGACGGCGGTTGCCCCGCCGAGTGCCGCGCCGGAGCCGGCCGCGGCGGGCAGCCTTCCGGAATTGGTGGAGAACCTGTCGCCGTCCGTGGTCACGATTTTTACCCGGGGCGGCCTGGGCAGCGGGGTGGTGTACTCCGAAGACGGCCTGATCCTCACCAACGAGCATGTGGTGCGCGGCGCCGCCGAGGTTGAAGTGGGGTTCGCGGACGGACAGCGGGTGAGCGGCACGGTCAAGGCGACGGATGCGGTCACCGACCTCGCGCTGATCCAGGCCGACCGTACCGGCCTGCCCAAGCCCGTGTACCAGACCACGCTCCCCAAGGTGGGCGAGGACGCCCTGGTGCTGGGTTCCCCGCTGGGCTTCGAAAACACTGCCACGGCCGGGATCATCTCCGGGCTGCACCGCTCGATTCCCGGATCGGCATCCAACAGCCTGTCCCTGGTGGACCTGATCCAGACAGATGCACCCATCAGCCCCGGCAACTCGGGCGGCGCCGTGATCAACATGCGGGGCGAAATCATCGGCATCAGCGAGGCCTACATCCCGCCGTCAGCCGGCGCCGTGGCCCTGGGCTTCGCCATACCCGCCGCCACCGCGGTTGAGGTTGCCGAGGAGTTGCTGGAGGATGGCACAGCCGAGCACGCCTACCTGGGCCTGACCCCAGGTGAGCTCACGCCGCAGATCGCCAGCCAGTTGGGCATCCGGGCGGGCTCCGGCGTGCTGGTCCTGGCGGTCGACGGCGACGGGCCGGCCGGGCGCGCCGGGATCCGGCCGGGGGATGCGCTGGAGTCCATGGAAGGCGTCCAGCTGACGGCGCCGGAGAAGCTCTTGGCTGAACTTCGCGGCCGGAATCCCGGCGATACCGTAGGCTTCAAGATCAAACGCGGGGACCAAAGCCTGGATATCAAGGCGGACCTCGTGGAGCGGCCCACCAGTAGAACCACCCGATAGGAAGGTCAGAAAATGAGCCACCCCAAAGAAGAAGCGGACGCCGGTTTCATCGTCCCGGACCCGTCCAAGGTGCGGGACGACGTCCCGGGCGACGCCGGCGATGAGGCGAACGCGATCCGGTTCAGTGAAGAGCAGGCCCTGATCGAGGAACAGTCCCACGGCATCCGCCCGGACACCTACAGTGTTCCGTCCGGCGGCCCCACCATGGAGGAAGCCCGCGGCAACATGGACCTCTCGGACCAGAGCAGCACCGGTCACGGCACCGGCCCCGAGGACGACAGCAGCGACGACGGCCTGCACGCCGGCGCCGAGTCCTGATCCTCCCCGCCGGACGCTCTCTCACTTAATGCTGCAAAACGCCCAACGCTCTCTCACCAAGTGAGAGAGCGTTGGGCGTTAAGGCGCATTAAGTGAGAGAGCGTCGGGGGTTAGGGGCCCGCTTTCCGCGCCGCGATTTTTCGGCCGTTACTTTTCGACCAGCGTGAGGACGTCGTAGGTGGCCACAATCTCGTCATTCTGGTTGGTCAGGACGGCGTCCCAGGCGACCTCGCCGTACTCATCCGTTTCGCGCGGGGTGATCTTCTTGGCCGTGAGCGTCACCCGGATGGAATCCCCTGCCGCCACGGGGGTGATGAACCGCAGGTTTTCCAGCCCGTAGTTCGCCAGGACAGGGCCCGGAGCGGGCTCCACGAACAGCCCGGCGGCCCAGCTGAGGAGCAGGTAACCGTGGGCCACGATGCCCGGGAAGAAGGGGTTCGCTTCCGCCGCTTCCTGGTTGGTGTGGGCGTAGAACGTGTCGCCGGTCGAGTTGGCGAACGCGGTGATGTCCTCCAGGGTGACCTGGCGCAGCCCGGACCGGACGGCGTCGCCGATGCGGAGGGAGGAGAGCGGCTTCCGGAACGGGTGCGTCCCCTCGGTCTCCACGGTGAAGTTCCGGTCCGCCCCTGCGTGCCAGATGCCCGTGACTGCGGTGAGCATGTTGGGCGAACCCTGGATGGCGGTGCGCTGCATGTGGTGCATGACGGACCGGATACCGCCAAGCTCCTCGCCGCCCCCGGCGCGTCCCGGGCCGCCGTGGACCAGGTGCGGCACGGGCGAGCCGTGCCCGGTGGAGCTGCGGGCGTCCTCCCGGTTCAGCATCAGCACGCGGCCGTGGTGGGCAGCGATGCCGGTGACCAGTTCACGCGCGACTCCGCGATCATTGGTGCACACGGACGCCACCAGCGAGCCGCCGCCGCGGGCGGCAAGGCGGACGGCGTCGGAAATGTCCTTATAACCGATCACGGACGAGACCGGACCGAAGGCTTCCAGCGAGTGGATCGCCTCCGCCTCGGGATTCTGCCAGTTCAGCACCACCGGAGACATGAAGGCGCCCTCCTCCACTACCCCGGCGGTTCCGTCGGCAGAGGTGACCGACGGCGAATCGAGCGTTCCGTAGGCAAGCTCACCGCCGGCGTCGAGCATTGACTGGACGGCGGCGCGGACGTCCTGGAGCTGCTCCACGGAGGCGAGGGCACCCATGGTGACGCCTTCCGCGCGCGGGTCGCCGAGGATCACGCGCTCCTGGACGCGCTTGCCAATGGCGGCGGAGACGGCCGGAACCATCGCCTGGGGCACGATGGCGCGGCGGATGGCTGTGCACTTCTGCCCGGCCTTGACGGTCATTTCGGTGACCACGGACTTGACGAACGCGTCGAACTCGGGGGTGCCCTCCACGGCGTCCGGGCCGAGGATCGCGGCATTGAGGGAGTCGGTTTCAGAGGTGAACCGGACTCCGCCCTCCACCACGTTGCGGTGCGATTTCAGCGACTGCGCGGTGGACGCAGACCCCGTGAAGGCCACGAGGTCGCGGTAGTCCAGCACGTCCAGCAGCCCGCGGACGGAGCCGGAGACCAGCTGCAACGATCCCTTGGGCAGGATGTTGGATTCAATAATGGCCTTCACCACGGCGGCGGCAACGTAGCCGGTGGGGGTGGCCGGCTTGACGATGGTGGGGACGCCGGCGATGAAGGCGGGCGCCAGCTTTTCCAGCATGCCCCAGACGGGGAAGTTGAACGCGTTGATCTGCACGGCTACGCCGGGGATGCGCGTGTAGATGTGCTCACCGGCGAACGAGCCGTCCTTGGACAGGATCTCCATCGGGCCATCCACCACCACTTGGGCGTTGGGGAGCTCGCGGCGGCCCTTGGAGCCAAAGGTGAAGAGGACGCCGATGCCGCCGTCGATGTCGATCATGGAGTCGATTTTGGTGGCGCCGGTCTGCGCGGAGAAGGCATAGAAGTGCTCGCGGCGGGCATTGAGGTACTGCGCCAGTTCCTTGAGCTTGAGGGCGCGCTGGTGGAAGGTCAGCTTGCCGAGTTCGGCCTGGCCCACGGTGCGGCCGTACTCCACGACGGCGGCGAGGTCCAGGCCTTCCGTGCTCACCCTGGCCAGGAGCTCACCCGTGCTGGCATCCCGGACGGGGACAGCGGAAGCTGCAGAGCCGGCGTCGGGCGTCCACCAGCGGTCCTGGACGAAACTGGGGACGGTCTCGACGGTGTCGACCGTGGCCTGGGGAGCTGTGGCAGTGGTGGTCATCGTTGACTGGTCCTTCCAACATGGGGGCAGACGAAGACGGTCGATCATTACTGACCGGCCGTTCGGTAATATAACTACAGTACATGAATGCGCCGTGGTGCACACTAGGAATTTGCACGCCGGACGTTCCGCCACTGCCGAGGAGAACCATGACCGCCACGCCTGCCGACCGCTCCCCCACAGACACCGGGCTGTGGAAAATCACGCTCGGCGAGCTCGACGAGAAGATGGGCGTGAAGATCGTCGAGGAATCCGTCCAGCGCGTGGTGGCCACCATGCCCGTTGAGGGGAACCGGCAGTCATTCGGACTGCTGCACGGCGGGGCGTCCCTGGCCGTGGGCGAGGCGGTGGGCTCCTGGGCAGCAGTGATCCACGCCAGCACCATGGGCAAGACGGCGGTGGGTGTGGACGTTTCCGCCACGCACCACCGGTCCGCACGCGAGGGCCAGATCACCATCACCGCCACGCCTATCCACCTGGGCGGCACCCTCACCACCCACGAGGTACTCATCACCAACGACGCCGGCCAGCGCCTGTGCACCCTTCGCATCACCAACCTGCTCATGGAGCGGCGGAAGTAGGGGAAAATCGGGTACCTCGTACTCGTGACGGCCGGCCCGGGCAGGCGTAGCGTTCATCGGACACCCCCTTTTTTTGCTCTCACGCGTCAAAGGAGAACCTGATGGAAAATGCACGACGGCGGCACCCGGCTTTAGCGGCCTTCCTCGCCGCCCTGGCCCTGGCACTTGGTTTCACGGCCGTTCCGGCCGAGGCGGCGCCGCCGCCGAAGGATGTGGACTACGTGGCCGTCGGGGACTCCTATACAGCGGGGACCGGCGCCGCCGCCTTCGTCCCGACGCCGCCGTGCACGCAGACGGCCGGCGGGTACGTCGACCATGTCGACGCCGTGGTCCCGGTCTCCCTCGCCGGCACCGCGGCCTGCCACGGTGCCCTGCTCGTGGATTCGTCGATCGGCGTTACCAGCGTCCAGGCCCAGATCGGCGGCCTGATGGCGAGCGGCCGCCTCTCCAGGGACACCGAACTGGTCAGCATCACCGCCGGGGCCAACGATATCGGGGTCAGCGCCATCCTCTACACGTGCGCCACGTCCACCATCGAGGCGTGCACCGCTGCCAGTTCCGCCGCGGCAGCCGCCCTGCCGGCCGTTCACGCCAACCTGGTCCAGACCTTCGCCGCCATCCAGAGCTACGCACCGCGGGCAAGGATTGCTGTCCTGGGTTATCCGATGCTCTTTGACACGTCCGCTGTCCCGATCATCCCAACACCGGCCCAGGCCCTGGTCAACGGCGGAACGGCCGGGCTGAACCTGACCATCGCGTCTGCGGCGGCAACCGCCAAGAACCTGTTCGGAACGCAGGTCCAGTACGTCGATGTGACCGGCACGTTTGCCGGCCACGCGGTCAACTCAACCGATCCGTGGATCTTCCTCGACAGCGGAAACCTGTTCGATCCCCGGAATTTCCATCCGAACGCTGACGGGCACGACGCATACGCAGACGCTCTGCTGGCCTCAGTCAGCCTGAAGCAGCTGGCCCGGGCGTAGCCGGTCCTAGGAGGGAAGGCCATCCCCGGCTACGCTGGGCACAGCACCAGCAGCGCAAGCCAAGGGAGTTGAAATGTCAGGTACCAACCCGGATCCGGATGACGACAGGGTCACAGGCCTCGAACCCGGCGGCGGAGTGCCGCCGGGCGAAACTCCGCCGGGGGAAGGGTCAGTGACCGGCACGCAGGAGCCGCGCCAGCCCGGATCCGGGAAGGGCCAGCAAGTGTTCTGGCTCGCGGCCATCGGCGCGGGCGTGCTGTTGTTCCTGCTCTTCTTTATTGGCTACATCGTGGGGCTGTTTGGCTAGTTGCCCGCTGCCGGCCAGTCGAAGAATCCCTTGCCGGTCTTGCGCCCCAGCTCGCCGCGGGCCACCTTGTCGCGGAGGATCTGCGGCGGCGCGAACCGGTCGCCCAGGGTGGAGTGCAGGTATTCGGCGATGCCGAGCCGGACATCCAGCCCTACGATGTCGGTGGTCTTCAGCGGCCCGGTAGGGTGCTTATAGCCGAGCACCATGGCGTTATCGATGTCCTCGGCGGACGCCACGCCTTCCTCCACCATGCGCATGGCCTCCAGGGCGATGGCCACGCCAAGCCGGGAGGACGCAAAGCCGGGGGCATCATTGACGACGACGGCGGTCTTGCCGAGTGCCTCGACCCACCTCTTTGCCGCGGCAGCGAGTTCGGGAGACGTCCTCTCGCCCAGCACCACCTCGATGAGGGTGGACGCGGGGACGGGGTTGAAGAAGTGCAGGCCCAGGAAGTTCTGCGGCCGGGCCAGTTCGGCGGCCAGGCCGTTGACGGACAGCGACGAGGTGTTGGAGGCGAGGAACGCATCCGCGGCAAGGCGTTCCTCGATGCCGCGCAGCGATGCGACCTTCAGGTCCCAGTCCTCGGGAACGGCCTCGACCACCAGCTGCCGGTCCTTGAAGGCCTCATAGTCCACGCCGACCGTCAGCCGGGAGGCCATCTCGTCCAGGTTGGCGTCCGTGGCGCCCCGCTCAATGGACTTCGCCGCAGCGGACTCCACCCTCTCCCGCGCGGCTTCGGCCGACTGCTCGTCACGTTCCACCACCAGCACGTCCGCGCCCTTGATGAGGAACGCGTGGGCGATGCCGGCTCCCATCCGTCCGCCGCCCAGGACGCCGACGGCGCGGGGCAGCTCTGCGGGCAACTCGGAGTTGGTCACTGCTGGTCCTTCTTCTGTGATTTCCTGTCCAGGAACGCCTGCATGCGGTCGAACTTTGCCTGGGATTCAAAAAGGATCCCCTGGGCCAGCTGGTCGATCAGGGGGTGCGCCTCGGCCGGCGCGTGGAACACGGATTTGGTGATCCGCACGGCCAGCGGGTCCTGCCGGCCGATCCGGTCCGCCAAACTGTGTGCGGCGGCCATGAGCCCGTCAGCCTCGTGGATCTCCGTGATGAGGTTGACTGCCAGGGCTTCCTCCGCGCCGAGGATCCTGCCGGCCAGCAGGATCTGCTTGGCCACCGGCTCCCCCACGAGTTCCTTGAGCCGCCAGCTGGCGCCGGCGGCGGCCAGAATGCCCAGGCCGGTTTCGGGGTTGCCGATTTTGACCGAGGGCGTGCCGATCCGGAAGTCCGCGGCGTATGCCAGCTCGGCGCCGCCGCCCAGGCAGTAACCGTCCAGGGCAGCGATCACGGGCATGGGCAGCTTCGCTATCCGCACGAAGATGGTGGAGTTGATCCCCTGCAGGGCATCGTCACGCCGCCGCTCTCGCAGCTGGGCGATGTCCGCACCCGAGGCGAAGACACCTTCAACACCGGCGATGACCAGGACCTTCGGGTCCTGTTCCAGCGCTGCGCAGACGGTGTGGAGTTCATCGACCATCTGCTGGTCGATCGCGTTGCGCACCTGCGGCCGGTTAAGCAGCACCACCACCCGGTCCGGGCGCTCTTCGACCAGCAGCGCCTCAAATTTTTCAGCAGCGAGGTCCACGGCGCCGGCCATCAGACCTTCTCCAGCAGCATGGCCGTGCCCTGGCCAACACCGATGCACATGGTGGCAAGGCCGATCCGGGCGTCCTCGCGCTCCATCCGGCCCAGCAGCGTGATCGCGATCCTGGCCCCGCTGGAACCCAGCGGGTGCCCCAGGGCGATCGCGCCGCCGTCGTTATTCACGATCTCCGGATCCAGCCCCAGGCGCCGCATGCTCGCCAGCGACTGGGTGGCAAAAGCTTCATTAAGTTCGACGGCGGCAAGGTCACCCACGCCGTAGCCGCTCCGCTTGAGCACCTTCTGCGTCGCCGGGACCGGGCCGATGCCCATGATCTCGGGCTCGCAACCGGCCGAGGCACCGTCGATAATGCGCGCGCGCGGCACCAGGCCCAGGCGCTCGATGGCTGCTTCGGAGGCGACGATGATCGCTGAGGCGCCGTCGTTGAGGGTGGAGGAGTTGCCCGCGGTGACTACGGAGCCGCCCGGAATCACGGGGCGCAGCCCGGCGAGGACGTCCATCGTGGTGCCCTGGCGGGGACCTTCGTCGCTGTCCACCACGGTCTCGGACTTTCGGGTCTTAACCGTGACGGGGACGATTTCGTCCTTGAACCGGCCGGCTTCAATGGCGGCCAGCGCCCGCTCGTGGGAGCGGACGGCGAACGCGTCGGCGTCCTCGCGGGAGATGTTGTCCACACGGGCCACCTCCTCGGCGGTTTCCGGCATGGAGTATGTCATCTTGCCGTGGCGCGCGAGTTCGCCCTTCTGGAATTTCGGGTTGACGAAGCGCCACCCAATGGAGGTGTCAAAGATCTGGCCGGGCTTGGCAAACGCGGTGGCGGGCTTTTCCTGGACCCACGGCGCGCGGCTCATGGATTCGACGCCGCCTGCTATGACGATGTCCGCGGCTCCTGCCTTGATCATCTGGCTGGCCTGGATGATGGCGCTCAGGCCGGAGGCGCACAGCCGGTTCACGGTGATGCCGGGGATATGGAGGGGAAGTCCGGCCAGGAGGGTGGCCATGCGGGCGACATTGCGGTTTTCCTCGCCGGCACCGTTGGCGTTGCCCAAGATCACCTCCTCGATGCTGTCCGGATCCACGCCGGCCCGGGTTACGGCCTCGCGGACCACCAGGGCGGCGAGGTCATCGGGGCGGACGGACGAGAGCGCCCCGCCGTACCGGCCCACCGGCGTACGTACCCCGCCAACAAGGAAAGCCTGCGGCCCTGCGGTTGCAGCCATGGAAACACCCTTCACGCGATCAACAGCACTGTCTCGGCGGACGGTACCGCGGGCATGACCCACTTACCGACCGTTCGTTCTGTAAATAGTACACGGCCGCCCGCCCCAAGACACCCCTGTTGCGTTGTTAGCGGGACTCTGCCTTGGCCGCGATGTCCGCCATGTCCCTGGCCAGCGCCTTACGGGTCAGGGACATGCCCAACCCGCCGAAGAGTGCCATCAGGATCCGGCTGGCGGCCGTGGGCTTCATGACCTTCGCCGCGAACGTAAGCGTCAGGTCCGTCCCGCCGTCGCGCGGGGACAGATTGAAGCGGGTGGTGTAGTCGGCTCCGCCCTGCACGGCCTTGACCACCGTGCTTCGGCTGGGGTCTGCCGCGGCCACCCACATCTCCACCGTCTCGGAGCGGCCCATCATCTTTCGCGTTTCACGCCATCGCGTGCCCTCTCCGTAGGGGCCGTCGGTGAGCAGCTGCACCGACTCCACGCCACTGAGCGTGGCCGCCGAGCCTGGAATATCGGTGATCACCGCCCACACGCTCTCCGGCGTCGCCTGAATGTGCTGGGTGAGGGTGGTGGAATGTTCCATGGGCTTGAGCCTAGTCCGATTCCGCCCGCGGGGCTTGAAATAGTAAGCAAGCTTCGTGTTATGGTGAAACCGCATTGTTTGATCACCGGAAACGAAAGGAGGCCACCACAATGGGCCTCGGAGACAAGATCGGTAACGCAGCAGAAGACATGGGCGGCAAGGCCAAGGAAGCTGCAGGCAACGCAACAGACAATGACCGCCTGAGGGCAGAGGGCCAGGCCGACCAGGTCAAGGCCGACGCCAAGAAGGTCGGCGAAGACATCAAGGACGAGTTCAAGCGCGACTAGCCTCCCGCACGCGAACGGCGGCGGACCCCTTTTCGGGGTCCGCCGCCGTTCTTTTTCGCGCCGGACGCACTGCGGGCCCATTAGTTTCGTTCCTTCGAGCATCCGGACGCGGGCCGACCATGCTGCTCAGGCCTGCCAGGAAGGCCATCCGTTCATGTATATGTTTGCGGGGTCCTGGCAGGGGTGCCCCGGGAGCGTCGCAGAAGTTCAGCGGGCGCGCTCCTCGCCCGCTGCGTACACCTCTCTAAGCTTCGGCCGTCTCGACATGCGCCGAGACGACCCACAGGACCCTCGTGTCCCACCCGCGACGGATCGGGGCGCGTCCTGACCGCTTCGGGGCTCGGTGCTACGCACCGTGCCCTCCGCGGACCAGGACGACGCCCGTACCGTCTCGAAGCCCGCCGTGCGGGCCGGAGCGAACCCCGACCCGCACGGCACGGGGCCTAGAAGATGGGCGTCACGCGGGTCTGCGCGTCGTGCAGGGTCTTCTCCATGACGTCGAGGACGACGCTCAAGTGGGCGAGCGCCTCCCGCATCGCTTTGCACTCTCTTTCGAGGATCTCATAGGCCATCTTTGTCGGCAGCGGGCGGGCCAGCGGGCTCGGAGGCTCCCACTTGACGTCGCCCTCGACGGGCTCGGCCGGCGCTTCGATGAAGCCCTCGGTCACACCCGTGGTGAGCTTGACGTCGGACTCAGCGTGCATGCGGGCCCACGACTTCTCGGCCCACTTCGGGAGGCCCTTGGGCGGCCTCACGCGGCGGCCGCCAGGGAGATGGCGTCAGCGGCGAACCACAGGCCCGAAGCACCGCCGCCGATGGTCAGCCCGCTGAGGCGGACCGGGGTTTCAGCCTCGATCACGGGCTGCTGGGCCGAGGCCACGGTGACCTCGAATTCGCCGTAGGACAGGGAGACGACCCCGAGCCTCCACAGCAGGACGCCCTCGCGGTTGGCCTGCTGCTCGCGGTTGGAGGGGTCGAAGTTGTCCTTCTGGAACTTCCACTTCGGGGCCACGTAGCCCGTAGCGAAGAGGGACTTGAAAACGGACTCGCTGGAACCAGCGATCCGGAGGGCCTTGGCACGTGCTGCCATGATGACCTGCTTTCGGTTGATGTGATTGCTACGTGGAGATTCGGTGACGGGCATCCTGAGACTCCTCGAGCCAACCAAGACCACCCGCATCACCGGGCCTCCACTAGTTCTATGCGGGGACTTCGCTGACGGGCGTCAAGGGACTCCTTGAGCCAACCAAGACCACCGGGCGTCTGTCAGCAATCACAGTTCCACGGCAAATATCAACCTGAGCAGCACCGCCAGGGCATGAGCCTTTGTGACTCTCTCTGCCCATACGAGAAACGTTGCCTATTTCAAGTGAAGGGGGTCGGCTGCGCCGCGCCCCCAATCGCTCCAGGCCACTCGCAAGGGTTAACCAAAGTGCCGCGAGCCTGCGCGCCCTATTCCAGTAGCTGGATGAAACCGCGAACATTGATCCATGACCGAATCGACAAGCGTCAACAAAGCAGCCAGAAGACTCCGCGCAGCCCGAAACGTGTATCTCACTTCGCAGATTGCCACCCTTGATCTCGTTGAGCTTTCCGAAAGAGAAGCAACGCGCTTGGATCATGCAGCATACAGGGCCCGGCGATTAGCAGAACACTTGGGCGTGCCGACCCTGGCTGCAGACCAAGCGCACGATCTGTACGAGTCAATTAGGGCGATGAGCGAGGCGCTCGATTCGACCCGTGCCCGTAAAGCGGCGAGCGAATCAACCAGTGAGCCAGGCGAAAAATCAACTAGTGAAACTAATCCCCCGTGGACTGCGGAGACACAGCCAGATGACTACGCGGAAATGGCGAAATTTGCGGAGGTCGCGGCCGTAGCCGAGAGGTTGACGCTAGAAGCAGGACTGCCGGAATGGGCAGTATTTGTCGCATTTAGACGTGTAATTCGATTGGAGCGGGAGCGCTCAAGATCAGAATTCATGCTTGAATCTCTCTTCGTCTCCTCCGTCTCACAATTCGAAGCGTTCATATTACGAGTGATTTCAGCCAGCTTGTTATTCAATCCCCACCCTTTGAATGATTCCGATAGGAAATTTGAGTTCAAGGAAATCACCGCGTTACCAGACATAGAAAGTTTCGTGAAAAGCGCCGTAGATGCCTATGCGGATTCACTAATGAGAGAGTCAATGCAGAAATGGATGGCATTTCTGGCGCGAGCCACTCGCTCAGATACGACATGGATGTCGGAACTCCTCGAGGAGCCTATGATGGCTCTTCGGAATCAAGGGTGTAGCGAGGGTCTGAAACCTCCGGCCTCGAGCAGGCTCCTGGCTGTGTAGTTCGCGAGGTTGCGGAAGCCGAGCG
>NZ_JBIVQC010000011.1:0-91483 GCF_044754925.1 Pseudarthrobacter sp. NPDC092424
GGCATATCCCCGGCTCTGCCCAGCTAGGCGCCGGCCGCATCATGTGGCACCTGGACAAGCTCCCGGGCGAAGGGACCATCGTGACGTACTGCCAGTCCGGCGTCCGCAACTCCGTAGCGGCCAGCGCCCTGCGCCGGGCAGGATACGACGTGGTCGAGCTCGACGGCAGCTACGCCGCCTGGGAGGCCTGGCACAACAGCGTCCCTGCAGCCTAACCAGGCCCCACTACCCCTCCATCAGCCCGGGCAGGCCACTCCAGCCCGGGCTCCGGGCCGGGGCGCGTTCCTTCAACGCGCCCCGGCCACCCTTCTGCCACACCACCAGGACGGACAAAGCAATGCCGGGCAAAACACTATTCGACGCCTCCGGTTCAGCCGGCCCGGCGCTGGGTCTGCGCCAGAACCTGGCGCAGTTCATGCTGCTGGTGGCCGTCAACGCCCTGGTGGGCGGAACCCTGGGCCAGGAGCGCACGGTCCTGCCCCTGCTGGCCTCCCAGGAATTTCACCTGGACCTGTACACCGGCGCACTGACCTACATTCTGGCGTTCGGCCTCTCCAAGGCCGCGATGAACTACTTCGCCGGCACGCTTTCGGACAAATACGGCCGCAAACCGGTCCTCATCGCCGGCTGGCTGGCGGCTGTACCGGTCCCGCTCATGCTCATCTTCGGCCCGTCCTGGGCCTGGATCGTGGCGGCCAACATACTGTTGGGCATCAGCCAAGGCCTTACCTGGTCCACCGCCGTCATTATGAAAATGGACCTCGTGGGCCCGAGACAGCGCGGCCTGGCCATGGGGTTCAACGAGGCGGCGGGCTACCTGGGCGTGGCTGTCACAGCACTGGCCACCGGCTACCTGGCCACCTCCTTCGGACTCCGTCCGGCCCCTTTCCTGCTCGGAGCCGCCTACATCGCCCTGGGCCTGGGATTGACGGTTCTTGCCGTCAGGGAAACCCGACACCACGCCAAGGCCGAGGCCGCCCAGCATGCCGCTGTCCACAGCAGCGCCCACGCAGGACTCACCACTGGCCAGGTGTTCACCCTCACCAGCTTCAAAGACCGCTCCCTCTCCGCCGCAAGCCAGGCCGGCCTGGTGAACAACCTCAATGACGGGCTGGCCTGGGGCCTCTTCCCCGTCCTTTTCGCCAGCGCCGGGCTGAGCCTTGGCCAGGTCGGCATCCTGGCCGCCGCCTACCCCGCTGCCTGGGGCGCCGCCCAACTGGTCACTGGCGCCGCCTCGGACCGGTGGGGCCGCAAATGGTTCATCACGGCCGGCATGCTGGTCCAGGCCGCAGGCCTGGTCATCACCGCCTCAGCCCACAGCTTCGCGCCCTGGCTCGCCGCTGCCATCGTCCTGGGACTCGGCACGGCCATGGTCTACCCAACCCTGCTGGCCGCCATCGGGGACGTTGCCCACCCTGCCTGGCGGGCGCGGTCCGTGGGAGTCTATCGATTGTGGCGCGACGGCGGATTCGCCGTCGGTGCGCTTCTGTCCGGCATCCTCGCCGACCTCTATGGCATTCCCACCGCCACCGCCGCCATTGCCGCGCTCACCGCAGCCTCCGGCGTCGTCGTAGCCGTCCGCATGCGCGGCGACGACCACGCGTAGGGCCCAAACGGCAACGGAAACGCTCTGCACGTGGGACCTGCCCATCCAACGGAAAAGCCCCCGGAATCTCTGAGATTCCGGGGGCTTTATATGTAGCGGTGGGGAGGCTCGATCTCCCGACCTCACGATTATGAGTCGTGCGCTCTAACCAACTGAGCTACACCGCCACGAATGAGAAAAACCTGTGTCAAGCCGGTCAAAACCGCCTTGACACAGGCCCTCATTCAGAGCCCCCCACCGGAATCGATCCGGTGACCTCGTTCTTACCAAGAACGCGCTCTACCACTGAGCTAGGGGGGCAACGAGTAAATACTCTACCGGAAGATTTTCCCACCAACAAATCGGCGGTCCGGGCAGTTCCGGGGCCGTGCGGCGTGCGTACCCGGAGCGTCCCGGAGCCCCGTTCTTCCGCGGAATTCCGGGGATCCACGGACCACTATGTCCCTGGCCTCCGACGTCGGAAAAGCACCGCCGGGGCTGCCCCGCCACCGCGGCCGGGAACGAATGTGGCAAGACCCACATCATGGACATTAAATGCCGATGGGCCGGCTCGAAAGCCGGCCCATCGCCGTTGTCAATCAGTAACCTTCGCGGAAGGCCTACCACTTGCCCTTGCGGTTGAAGTCGCGGTGGCCGCTGTCATTGCCGCGGGGCTTGCGGGAGCCGTCACCGTGCCCGCCGAAGCGGGAGTCGCCGGAACGCTCGCTGTACGAACGTCCACCGCGGTCGGCAGAGGACCGCTCGCCGTCGTTCTTGCGGAACTCGCGCTTGAAGCCGCCGCTGCCCTTGAAGTTGCCGCCACGGTCGCCGCCACGGCTGCCCTGGTAGCTGGGGCGGTCGCCGGAGGGACGGCGGCCGTTGTCCAGCTCGAGGTGGATCAGCTCGCCGCCGATCCGGGTGCGGGACAGGGCGCGCAGCTGCTCGGCGCTCAGGTCCGCGGGCAGCTCCACCAGGGAGTGGTCCGAACGGATGTCGATGCCGCCGATCTGCGAGGACGAGATGCCGCCCTCGTTGGCGATGGCGCCCACGATGGAGCCGGGCATGACGCGCTGGCGGCGGCCCACGGCGATCCGGTAGGTGGCGTTGCCCTCGGTGAGCTGGCGGGTCGGGCCCCGGGAGCCGAAGCCGTCCTTGGACCGTTCGCGCTTCTGGAACTCGGGAGCTGCCGGCAGTTCCTTGACCAGGAGCGGCTGGCCGCCCTGGGCCATCACAGCAAGGGCCGCAGCGATTTCGGCTGCCGGCACCTTGTGCTCTTCCTCGTAGGAGGCGATCAGGTCACGGAACATGGAGACGTCCTCGGAGGCGAGGGTCTCGGTGATGCGCTCGGCGAACTTGCCCAGGCGCAGCGTGTTCACGGTCTCGGCGGTGGGCAGGTGCATCTGCTCAACCGGCTGGCGGGTGGCCTTCTCGATGGCGCGCAGCAGGTACTTCTCACGCGGCGTCATGAAGAGGATCGCATCACCGTTGCGGCCGGCGCGGCCCGTGCGGCCGATGCGGTGCACGTAGGACTCAGTGTCGTGCGGGATGTCGTAGTTGACCACGTGGCTGATGCGTTCCACGTCCAGGCCGCGGGCGGCGACGTCGGTGGCCACCAGAATGTCGATGCGGCCTTCCTTCAGCGCGTCAACCGTGCGTTCACGCTGCTGCTGCGGGATGTCGCCGTTGATGGCGGCAGCCTGGAAACCGCGGGACTTCAGCTTGTCAGCCAGGTCCTCGGTGGCCATCTTGGTGCGCACGAAGGCGATGACGCCGTCGAACTCTTCCACCTCGAGGATGCGGGTCAGCGCGTCCAGCTTGTGCGGACCCATGACCTGCAGGTAGCGCTGGCGGATGTTGGTGCCCGTGGAGGTCTTGGTCTTGACCGAGATCTCTGCGGGATCGTTCAGGTACTGCTTGGACATGCGGCGGATCTGGCTGGGCATGGTTGCCGAGAACAGCGCCACCTGGCGGTCCGACGGGGTCTGCTGGAAGATCTGCTCCACGTCTTCGGCGAAGCCCATCCGCAGCATTTCGTCGGCCTCGTCCAGCACCAGGTACTGGAGTTCGGACAGGTCCAGGGAACCCTTGGAGATGTGGTCGATCACGCGGCCGGGGGTACCGACGACGACCTGGGCACCGCGGCGCAGGCCGGCCAGCTGGGGGCCGTAGGCGGACCCGCCGTAGACGGGGAGGACGGTGAAGTCGTCGATGTGCTTGGCGTAGGAGGTGAAGGCCTCTGCAACCTGGAGCGCCAGCTCACGGGTCGGGGCGAGGACCAGGGCCTGCGTCTTGCGGGACGGGCCGTTGAGGTCGTGCAGTTCGGCCAGGCGGGACAGTGCCGGCACTGCGAATGCTGCAGTCTTGCCGGTACCGGTCTGCGCCAGGCCCACGACGTCGCGGCCTTCGAGCAGCAGCGGGATGGTGGCTGCCTGGATGGGGGACGGCTTTTCGTAGCCGACATCCTGCAGCGCGGCGAGGACGCGGCCGTCAATGCCGAGGTCGGCGAACTTGACGGTGTTGTCCTCGGCGTCCGCCTCGGGGCGGGCGGCCGGAGTTTCAGCGGCCGTCGTTTCAGCGACCGGTGTTTCGGCAGCGGGAGCTGCGGGGGCTTCGGCGGCGACCGCGGAAGCTGCTGCGGCGTCGTTCACGGTGGTGTCGGCGTCGTAATTTTCGTTCTGATTTTCGGGCATAGGGAAAGATTCCTCATCCATAGGGGGCCAGGCGGCACTACCCGAGGTGAGCGGAGCCGCAGTACGTGTGCCGTGGGTGCCGGGCAAACATTGACCGGCCGGTCACAGAAGTCCGGCGCTTTCGCAATCCCGTGGCAGGACTTCGCGCTGCATCTCTTGGCTGCTATCCCAGCAGTCTGTACAGCGTTTTCTTTAGCCGGCTCTCCCTATGAAAATGCCCGCATCGCTTGCGCGGGCCCCAACACTTGCCAGTCCTGCCTCAAAAATTGGGCAGGAATAAGGGATTTCCGGAGTGGGGGATGTTTCAAGTGTAGGACACCGGTGCGCCCTTCCGGAAATTCAGCGGACGACGGCGGCGGTGAGCTTGCGCACATGGCCGGCCGGGCGACGGCGGGCTTCGCCGGGTGTCACCTGCCGAAGCGGCGGAGAACGGCGTCAAACTTGGCGTGGTACTCGTCCTGGAGGCGGATCTCGCCGTCGGCCTCGGCATCGCGCAGGGCGTCGACAAGATCCGGTGTGGGCTCGCTGAACCACTGCCCCACGGTGATGCCGTGGCGGGGAACGAAGGTGCGGTGGATGTGGTCTCCGGCCTGGATGGCGCCGGTGTGGACGACCCGCAGGTAGGTGCCCACGCGGCCTTCTTCGGTGAAGCGCTTGACCCACTGCGGCTGGTCCATGCGCCGCTGGAACGTGGCGCATGGGACGCGCGGTGAGGTAACTTCCAGCTCGACGTCCAGCCCGATCTTCCAGCGCTCCCCGATCACCGCGCCGGTGGCGTCGATGCCGGCCACGCGAAGGTTCTCGCCGAAGATGCCCGGCGGCAGTTCACGGCCCAGCTCCTGCGCCCAGAAGTCGGCGTCCGCCTGGGAGTAGGCGTACACCGCCTGGTCCTCACCGCCGTGGTTGAACCTGTCCGCCTGGATGTCGCCGCGCAGCCCCAGTCTATGGACTTTGACCTGTCCGTCCGCGGGTCGCTTGTCAATAGCCGTGACCCCTACCCCGCCGGCGTCTTCGAGGAGCTGGTGGACGCGGCACACGGCAAGGACGGAGGCGGTTTCCATGGCACCAGTGTAGGGCTCGGGCCCGCAGCACCGGTCCTGCTCAGGCCGAGAACCCGCCATCGGCCTTGATCAGCTGGCCCGACACCCAGCGCCCGGCCGGCGAGAGCAGGAACGCCACCGTGGCGGCGACATCCGCCGGCGTGCCCAGGCGTCCGGTCGGCTGGCGTTCGGCGAGCGCATCCCTCAGTTCCGGGGTCATCCAGCCCGTGTCGACCGGCCCTGGGTTCAGCGCGTTGGCCGAGATGCCCTGCGGTCCCAGCTCCCGCGCTGCGGCAATGACGATCCGGTCCAGTGCCCCCTTCGAGGCCCCATACGGAAGGTTGAACGCTGTGTGGTCACTGGTCAGCGCAACGATGGCGCCGCCGTCGTCCGTTGCCTGCCGCGCGAACGCTGCGATCAGCTGCCAGCTGGCGCGGGTATTGACAGCGAAGTGGCGCTCAAACGATTCGAGTGTGGTGTCCAGGATGCCCGAATCGACCGATTCCGCGTGGCTGAGCACCAGGCCCCGCAGCGGACCGGCCAGCTCTACCGCGTCCGCCACCAGCTTCTCCGCCGCGGCGGGATCCGCCAGGTCCGCGGGCAACAGGTGGACGCGGGCGCCGATGACTTCCAGCTCGGCAATCAGGCGTACGACGTCGTCCGGCTGGCTTCCCCACGGCATGCGGGCATCGTAGGGGTGCCAGTACGCCAGGGCCAGGTCCCAGCCGTCCGCGGCCAGGTGCCGGGCAATTCCGGCGCCGATGCCGGCCAGCCGCCCAGCCCCCGTAACGAGCGCAACCGGACGGGCAGGTACTTCGACGGGAGGTTCCATGGCACCAGCGTAACGGCGCGGCCGGCGGCAGTCCGCGAGACGGGCCCACGCCCGCAGGGCTCCCTGGCAGAGCTTGCGAGGCGAGGGAGCGGCTGGGGAGCAGTCCGCAGCAATGTTTCCCGCCGGGACTGCTGCGAAATGCCATCTCGATGGCGGGCGCTTACGCCGTAGGGGCAGGGAGGGATTCCCGGGGCTTGCTGTCCTTGCGGATGGTGGCACTGACCACGGCGGCCACGGTGCACATCGCCGCGGCACCCAGCCAGGCATAGGTGTAGTGCCCGGTGGAGTCCCGGATGGCGCCTGCCGCCAGGGCAGCTGCCGCGGCCCCCAGCTGGTGCGCGGCGAACACCCAGCCGAACACCACACTGCCGTCCGCGCCGAAGGTCTCCCGGCAGATCGCGGCCGTGGGCGGCACGGTGGCCACCCAGTCCAGGCCATAAATCACCACGAACACGATCATGCTGGGCTGGACCTCCGTGCTGAGCAGCATTGGCAGCACCAGCAGGCCGATCCCGCGGAACTGGTAGTAAACCGCCAGCAGGATGCGCGGGTTGAAGCGGTCGGTCAGCCAGCCGGACGCGATGGTTCCCAGGATGTCGAAAATTCCGACGACGGCCAGCAGTCCCGCCGCGGTGGTTTCGGGCATCCCGTGGTCATGGGCACTCGGGATGAAGTGGGTGCCGATCAGCCCGTTGGTGGTGGCGCCGCAGATCGCGAACCCGGCCGCCAGCGCCCAGAACGTCCGCACCCGGCTTGCCCGGCGCAGCACCTGAAGGGCACGGACCGCCGCGTTGCCGCTGTCCCCGGGGTGCCGCGCCGGAGGGACTGGAGCGGCGCCGGACGGGTCCGCCCCGTAAGGCAGCACACCTGCGTCCTGCGGGGAGTTCTTCAGGAACTTCAACACCAGCGGAACCACTGCCAGGGCGCCCGCAGCGATCAGCAGGGAAGCCTGCCGCCAGCCCGGGTCCTGGGCAAGCATGGCGATAAACGGCAGGAAGACCAACTGCCCGGCCGCACTGCCCGCGGTGAGCATGCCAATTACCAGCCCCCTGCTCTTCACGAACCACGTATTGGCGATGGTCGCGGCGAACACCAGCGCCATGGACCCCGTCCCCAGGCCGATCAGCAGGCCCCACGTCAGCAGGATCTGCCAGGACTGGTTCACCAGGACAGTGAGCGCGCTGCCCATGCCGATCAGCACCAGCGCAGTGGCGGTAACCGCCCTGATTCCGAAGCGCTCCATCAACGCCGCGGCAAACGGGGCGGTGAGGCCGAACAGCACCAGGTTGATGCTCACTGCGGCGGACAGCACCGTGGTGGACCAGCCGAACTCCTCCCGTAGTGGAACCATGAGCACGCCGGGGGCAGCACGGAAGCCGGCAGCACCCACCAGGGCAAGGAACGCCACCGCCGCCACCACCCAGGCCGGGTGGAGGCGGCGGCGCGGACCGGGCTGCGGAGACACCTGGTTGCCGGCCTGTTCCGTTGCACCAGGCATTGTGCTCATGCGGCTGCTATCTTTCGTCGTTCCGCGAGATGGCACTTCGCGGCAGTGTTGGGGGTCAACATTGCCGTTAAATGCCATCTCGCGGGGCGGGAGGGCTAGGGGATGGAGCGGAACGCCTGTTCGAGGTCCGAGATCAGGTCCTCCACGTCCTCGATGCCGCAGGAGAGCCGGAGCAGGTTGACCGGGACGGCCAGCTCGGTGCCCTTCACGGACGCGTGGGTCATCTCGGACGGGTAGTTCATCAGCGACTCGATGCCACCAAGGGATTCGGCCAGCGTGAACACGGACGTGTTTTCCGCAACTGCCCGCGCCGCCGCCTCGCCGCCCTTGAACTGCACGGACACCATGCCGCCGAACTTCTTCATCTGCTGCTTCGCCAGTTCATGGCCCGGGTGCGAGGGCAGGCCCGGGTACAGCACAGCCTCCACCTCGGGACGCTCCAGCAGCCACTCGGCCACCGCCTGGCCGTTCTCGCTGTGCCGGTCCATCCGCACGCCCAGGGTCTTCAGGCCGCGGGTGGTCAGAAAGGCATCCATCGGACCGGATACGGCGCCGACGGCGAACTGCACGAAGCCGATCTTCTCCGCCAGCTCCGCGTCCTTGACCACCACGGCGCCGCCGACGACGTCGGAGTGCCCGCCGATGTACTTCGTCGTGGAGTGGACCACGACGTCGGCACCCAGGGCAAGCGGGTTCTGCAAGTAGGGGGACGCGAAGGTGTTGTCCACGACAAGGAGGGCCCCGGCGTCGTGCGCTACCTTGGCGAGCGCAGCGATATCGGTGATCTTCATCAGCGGGTTGGAGGGGGTCTCCACCCAGACAATGCGGGTCTGCTGCGCGGCCACCGCCTTGGCCACGGCATCCAGGTCCGCCATGTCCACCGGGGTGTTCCCGATGCCCCACTCCCCCAGCACGCGGCTGATCAGCCGGTACGTGCCGCCGTACGCGTCATTGCCCAGCACGATGTGGTCCCCCGGGCGGGTGAGCGCGCGGATCAGGGCGTCCTCCGCGGCCAGGCCGGAGCTGAAGCTGAAGGCGTCGGTGCCCAGCTCCAGAGCAGCCAGCTGCTCCTGCAGGGCGTCACGGGTGGGGTTGCCCCCGCGGCCGTACTCGTACCCGTCGCGGAGCCCGCCGATGCCGTCCTGGGCATACGTGGAGCTGAAGTGCAGCGGCGGGACCACCGCGCCGGTGCGCGGTTCGAAAGCCTGGCCGGCGTGCACGGCCCTGGTATTGAAGCCGTGGTTCTCAGAGGCAGTCATAATGCTCCTTTTCGGGTTGGCGCGGATCAGTTGCTGAGGTAGGCCAGGAGGTCGTGGCGGGTGATGATTCCCACCGGCGCCCCCACGAACGTCACCATCAGGGTGTCCACATCTGAGAGCATTTCGCGGGCCGCCGAGATGGTCTCCAGCGACCCGATCACGGGCAGCTTGGGGCCCATGTGCTCGGAAATCTTGTCCGTCAGCTTCGCCTCGCCGCGGAAGAGCTTGGCCGTGAGGGACCGCTCATCCACGGCGCCCAGGACCTCACCCATCACCACGGGCGGTTCCTGCGAGAGGACCGGGATGTGGCTGACGCCGAATTCGTTCATGATGTTGATGACATCGCGGACGGACTCGTTGGGGTGGATGTGCACCAGGTCCGGCAGTTCGCCGTTCTTGGACTTGATCACCTCGCCGACGGACGTTTCCTCGCCGCCGGAGAGGAAGCCGTAGGAGCGCATCCACTGGTCGTTGAAGATTTTCGCCAGGTAGCCGCGGCCGGAGTCGGGCAGGATCACGACGACGACAGCCTCCTCGGGCAGATCCTTTGCCGCCTCGAGCGCAGCCACCACCGCCATGCCGGAGGAGCCGCCCACCAGCAGCCCTTCCTCGCGGGCCAGCCGGCGCGTCATGGCGAACGAGTCGCCGTCGTTGACCGCGATCACCCGGTCCGGGACGGACTTGTCGTAGTTGCCCGGCCACATGTCCTCGCCGACGCCCTCGACGAAGTAGGGACGGCCGGTGCCGCCGGAGTAGACCGAACCTTCGGGGTCCGCGCCGATGATCTTGACCACGCCGCCGTCGGACTCCGGACGGTCCGCCGACACCTCCTTGAGGTAGCGGCCCGTGCCCGTGATGGTGCCGCCGGTGCCGGCGCCGATCACGCAGTGGGTGACCTTGCCGTCGGTGTCGCGCCAGATCTCCGGACCGGTGGTCTCGTAATGGCTGCCGGGCGCCGCGGGGTTGGAGAACTGGTCCGGCTTATACGCGCCGGGGGTCTCCCGAACCAGCCGGTCAGAGACTCCGTAATAGCTCTGCGGGCTGTCCGGCGGGACGGACGTGGGGGTCACAACGACCTCCGCGCCGTACGCCTGGAGCACCGCGCGCTTATCCTCGCCCACCTTGTCCGGGACCACGAAGATGCACTTGTAGCCCTTCTGCTGGGCCACGAGCGCCAGGCCAACACCGGTGTTGCCCGAGGTGGGTTCGATAATGGTCCCGCCCGGCTGGAGCTTGCCGTCGCGCTCGGCGTCCTCGATCATCTTCACCGCGATGCGGTCCTTGATGGATCCGCCTGGGTTCACGTACTCAAGTTTGACCAGGACAGTGGCTTTAATGCCGTCCGTGACGTGGTTCAGCTTGATGAGCGGGGTATTGCCAATGAGGTCCAAAACGGACTGGGCGTACTTCATGGATACTAAGCTACCGCTTCCGGTTTGCCGCTGCCCGCCGCCGGCCTGCGGCGCGGCCGATGTCGGGGCGGCGTGGGACGATGGGAGGCATGACCATCGCAGCAGCACCCGCCCGGCTCGCCGCCGCGGCGGACGCTTCGCTGCGCTGGCATTCGGGCGGCGAGTTCGATCTCCTCCGCACTATCGGCCCCCTCCTCCGCGGTGCCAGCGACCCCTCCTTCAGCGTGCAGGAAGGCGCGGCTTGGAACGCGTTTACGACGCCGGACGGCCCGGTGACGCTGCGCCTCGCCCCGGCGAACGCCGGCGCGGTTGATGCCCAGGCGTGGGGCCCGGGTTCGGAAGCGGCGGTGGCCGCCGTGCCCCGGCTCCTGGGTTCCGGGGACGACTGGTCTGCCTTCGACGAACCCGTCTTCCATGCCACGCTTCCCCGGATGGTGCGCGAGGCCAGGCGGCAGAGCCGTGCCTTGCGGCTTCCCGCCAGCGGGCGCATGGTGGACCAGCTGGTGCCGATCATCCTGGAGCAGAAGGTCACGGTCATCGAGGCACGGCGGGCCTACCGGTACCTGGTGCACAAATTCGGATCACCACCGCCCGGCGCCCCCCTTGCTCCCGCCGGACTCAAGCTGCCGCCCACCCCGGCGCAATGGCTCCAGGTCCCCAGCTGGGAGTGGCACCGGGCCGGCGTAGGACCCCAGCGTTCAGCCACCGTGATGCGGGCGCTGCGGTCCGCCCCCGCGCTTGAACGCCTGGCAGCGCTGCCCGCGGCGGAGGCAGCTGCCAAGCTGCAGACCATCCCCGGCATCGGCATCTGGACCGCGGCGGAGGTGGTGCAGCGCACGCACGGCTGCCCCGACTCGATCTCCGTGGGCGACTACCACCTGGCCGCCTATGTGGGTGCTGCGCTGACCGGCCGCCGCACGGACGACGCCGGCATGCTCCGGCTGCTGGAGCCCTGGACCGGCCACCGCCAGCGCGTGGTGCGGATGATCCAGGCCAGCGGCTTCCGCAAGCCCACGTTCGGCCCGCGGATGACTATCCAGGACCACCGCCGCCACTGACAGTCAGAGGCGGAGGCGGGCCACGGCTTCCTCACGCATCTCCACCTTGCGCACCTTGCCGGACACCGTCATGGGGAAGCTTTCGCGGACCTCCACGTAACGGGGAATCTTGTAATGCGCCAGCTTCCCGCGGCAGAACTCTGCCAGCGCGTGCGCGTCCAAGGTTTCAGCACCGGGCTTGAGGATGACGCAGGCCATCAGTTCTTCCCCGTACTTGGCGTCCGGCACCCCGATCACCTGCACGTCCTGGATGTCCGGGTGGGCGTAGAGGAACTCCTCGATCTCGCGCGGGTAGATGTTCTCGCCGCCGCGGATCACCATGTCCTTCATCCGGCCCTCGATCACCAGGTACCCGTCATCATCCATGCGGGCCAGGTCCCCGGTGTGCATCCAGCCGTCGGCGTCAATGGCCTCCGCAGTCTTCTCCGGCTGGTTCCAGTACCCCGCCATCACGGCGTAGCCGCGCGTGCACAGCTCGCCGATCTGCCCACGTTCCAGGACCCCGCCCGACGCCGGGTCCACAATTTGCGACTCAAGCTGAGGCATGGTCCGGCCCACCGTTTCCGTGCGCTGCCGGAGCGTGTCCCCCTGCCGGGTCATGGTGGAGACCGGAGAGGTCTCGGTCATGCCGTAGCAGATGGCCACATCCTTCATGTGCATATCCGAGATGACCCGTTTCATCACCTCCACCGGGCACGGCGAACCGGCCATGACGCCGGTACGCAGCGTGGAAATATCGTAGGAAGCGAAGTCCTCCAGCGCCAGTTCGGCGATGAACATTGTGGGGACCCCGTACAGGGACGTCCCGCCGAAGTCCTGCACCGCCTCCAGGGCTGCGGCGGGTGAGAATCCGCGCCCGGGGATGATGGTGGCAGCACCGTGGCTCAGCGCGTTCAGGTTGCCGATCACCATGCCGAAGCAGTGGTAGAACGGCACCGGGATTACCACGCGGTCGTTCTCCGTGTAGCCCAGCAGCTCCCCGATGGCGTAGCCGTTGTTCAGGATGTTGTGGTGCGTCAGCGTGGCGCCCTTGGGGAAACCGGTGGTTCCGGAGGTGTACTGCAGGTTGATCGGGTCGTGCGGGTCAAGGTCCGCCATGCGCTCCTTCAGCACGGAATGCCCGACGGCGTCAGCCCGCCGAAGCAGCTCGGCGTACGTCAGCTCTGCCTCGCTGAGGGGGACGCCGGCGTCGTAGGCCTCCCCGCCGGGCCCTTCCCCGCCCGGCGCCGGCAGGAAGACGAGCTCGCGCAGCTCCGGGCAGGTGGTGAGCGCGCCACGGGCCATGCCCACGTAGTCGCTGTTGCGGTCCGTGGGCGCGGCGACCAGCATCCGCATGCCGTTCTGCTTGACCACGAACTCAAGCTCGTGGCTTCGGTAGGCCGGGTTGACGTTGACCAGGATGGCGCCCACCTTGGCGGTGGCGTACTGCAGGAGGGTCCATTCGGCGCAGTTGGGGCTCCAGATGCCCACGCGCTCCCCCTTGGCAACGCCCAACGCGAGCAGGGCGCGCGCCAGGCGGTCGACGTCGTCGTTCATCTTGGTGTAGCTCCATCGCCGGGCATCCGCACCCGGGACCGGGGCCGCCTCGATCAGCGCGTCATGCAGCGGGAACTGTGCTGCGATCCGTTCAAAGTTGTGGCCGATGGTCTCTTCAAGCAGGGGGACGTCGGTGTCGCCGGCTGTGTAAGCACGCATGAAGGCACGCTACCGCACCTGGCCGGCGCCGGCCGGTATTCTGAAACGCATGAGTGCACCCATCGACCTGCAGGCAACGTTCATCCCCAATGAAGGCGAATTCTTCCGCGTGAAGCTCGCGCTGGAAATCGCCATTGACGAAGTGGTGAACGAACCCGGCTGCATCCGCTACGAACTGACGGAAGCCACCGAGAAGAAGCTGGTCCTGACCGAACAGTGGGCCTCGGAGGAAGACCTGGAGAAGCACTCCAAGGGCATCGCGGTGCAGGACCTGAACGAATCCCTGAGCGCGCTGCTGGCCGAGCCCGTGAAGGTGGAGCGGATCTAACACTTAACAGCGAAGCGGGACCCGTCCGGACGGGTCCCGCTTCGCTGTTTAAGAGGACTTAGAGGTCGGGGATCTGGGAACCGTCCTGGGGGCCGGCCGGCTTGCTGGCGGCGGCCGCGGCCTCTTCGCGCTGGCGGGCCACGTGGGCATGGACTTCCTCCATGTCCAGGGCCTTCACCGCATCCACAACCTGTTCCAGTTGCTGGGCGTTCAGCGCACCGGGCTGGGAGAATACCAGCACCTTTTCACGGAACGCCATCAGGGTGGGGATGGAGGAAATGCCGGCCTCGGCGGCGAGCTGCTGCTCAGCCTCCGTGTCCACCTTGGCGAACACTACGTCCGGGTGCTTCTCGGAAACTGCGGAGTACGTGGGTCCGAACTGCTTGCAGGGACCGCACCATTCCGCCCAGAAATCCACCAGGACAATGTCGTTTCCTTCAATGGTCGATGCGAACTGTTCACCAGTGATGTCGAGGGTAGCCATGTATCTACGCTACGCGGAACGGATCCAGAACCGGGCGGTGTTCGCTCCCCGCGTCATCGGGAATAAGGGCCGTTCGGCCGTATACAGCACGCCTTCCGGCGCTTAGCCTAAGGGCAGGCGAGGCGTACATCATCAGGAGGGCTTATGACGGCCGCGATTTCGGCCCGGTCGCTGACCAAGAGCTTTGGCCGGCGCGAAGTTCTGCACGGCGTCGATTTCACTGTCGAGCCCGGCTCGGTGTTTGGCGTCATTGGCCCTAACGGCGCCGGTAAAACCACCACCATGCGCTGTCTGCTGGACATCATCCGGCCCAGCGGCGGCGAAGTGCGCGTCCTTGGCACCGACCCGCGGGCGGGGGGCCCGGAACTGCGCCGTCGCATCGGCTACCTGCCGGGCGAACTGTTTCTGGAAGGGCGGGTCACGGGCCGGAAGCTCCTCAGCCACTACCAGGCCATCAGCGGACCAGTTCCGCAGGGCCGGATCAACGAGCTCGCCGAACGCCTGGGGCTGGACCTCGACAGCCACACGCGCAAACTGTCCAAAGGCAACAAGCAGAAACTCGGTTTGGTCCAGGCGTTCATGCACGAACCCGAGCTGCTGGTTTTGGACGAGCCCACCAGCGGACTGGACCCCTTGATGCAGCAGGAGTTCCATGCGATGGTCCGTGAAGCCCGGCACCGCGGACAGACCATTTTTCTCAGCTCGCACGTCCTGAGCGAGGTGCAGCAGACCGCGGACACGGTGGCGATCCTGCGGGACGGGCGCATCATCGCCGTCGAATCCGTCAGCGGCCTGCGCGAGGGTGCCCAGCGGCGGGTCCGGTTCACGGCGCACGGAATTTCAGCGGACGACGCCGTTGCGCTGCTCACTGAGGTGCCCGGTGCCGGAAACGTCGAGGTGCTTGAGTCCGACGGCTCGGTGACGCTTTCGGCGTCCCTCTCCGGCCCCATCCAGCCGCTGGTCCGAATGCTGGGCTGGCTGGAGCTCGCGGACCTGGTGCTGGAGGAACCGGACCTGGAGGACGCCGTCCTGAAGATGTACTCGGTTCCGCAGGAGGACGGACGATGAAGACCGCGCTCCCGCTGTTTCGCCGCTCCTTCGTTGACTCCTGGCGTTCCACCCTGGCGTGGGCCGCCGGGCTGGCGGGCGCGTGCTTCCTGTACCTTCCGCTGTACCCGTCCATCGGCGGCAGCGCGCAGATGCAGGGCATGATCGACGCCCTCCCGGCGGAGATGACCAAGGCGCTGAACTACGACCAGATCGCCACTGGCCCCGGCTATACGCAGGCCACGCTGTACGGGTTGTTGGGATTCTTGCTGATGACCATCGCCTCCGTCGCGTGGGGTGCGTCGGCAGTGGGCGGCGACGAAGAGTCGGGGCAGCTGGAGCTGACCCTGGCCCACGGAGTGCGGCGGGTGCAGGTGGTGCTGGAGCGGGCGCTGGCCCTTGCTTTGCGGGTCGTGCTGCTTGCTGCCTGGGTGTTCCTGCTGGTGTCATTCCTCAACGGCCCCTCGCAGCTGGGGATCAAACTGGAGAACCTGTTCGGCGCGGCTGTCCTGTTCGCCGGGCTGGCGCTCCTGAGCGGTACCGCAGCCCTCTGTGCCGGGGCAGTGACCGGGCGCCGGACCGCCGGCATGGCAGCCGGGGCGGCGGTGGGTGTGCTCGGGTACGTGTTCAACGCCGTCGGCCGCCAGAGCGAGGACGTGGAGTGGCTGCTGAACCTGAGCCCTTACCACTGGGCTTACGGAAACTCGCCTGTGTCCAACGGCGCGGACTGGGCTGCCGCGGGCTGGCTGTATGCACTTTCCGCAGCGCTCGTGGTGCTGGCGGCCGCCGCACTCGAACAGCGTGATGTGGGGGCCTGACCCGTTCAGGACGGGCGTCAGGCGTTCCAGGCGTGCGGGGCGGGCGTCCGGGCACCGGGAAGCCCGTTGGCAATCCGCCACTCGTGGATCCACTCGGGCAGCACCAGGTCGGCCGGCGGCTGCCCGAACTCTTCCAGGATCTCATCCTGGCTCACCGGCCGCCCCCTGCCGACCAGCCGGGTGGCAATGTACGCGCGCGCGTAAATTTCGCCGTCGGACACCATGCGCTGCTCGAAGTAGACAGCTTTGGCGTCCAGCCCGATGATGCGCGTCTCTATGGTGTAACGCTGCCATAGCTGGAGGGACTTCCGGAACGCGATGGTCTCCCCCGCCGCGACCGGAGACCAGCCCCGCCGGCGCATGCGCTTCCAGACGCCGCTGCGGACCATGAGGTCGAACCGGCCAAGGTCCATCAGCGAGAAATACATGCCGTTGTTGACGTGTACGGCGATATCCACATCGGTGGGCAGGACGCGCATCGGCAGCGACGACGTGTCCCAGATGGTGAGCGGAGTCCGCCGGGCAGAGCGGAAAAGCATCAGGATGGTTCGCAGAATCAGGTGCATGCCGCCTATGTTACCCGCTGGTAACAAGAGTCGACGGCGGGCGCGGGCAGTCCGCCCGCCAGGCAAGTAGCCCGGTTCCCCAGGCGAGTACACCCGTGCACGAGTTCCGGCGAATCTCCCTGATTTCCGGGTACAGCGTACTCGTGCCGGGCGCGGGGTCCGTTCCTAGACTCGGGATTCCTAGGACCACGCAGGGCGGGCCTCCCGGGTTGGCTGCCGGGATCCGCCCCCGTTCAAGCCTCCGCACCTTGGTCTAGCGGAGTCTTCCGGCTCCAGGGCACCGGCGTGATACCGGGGCCACCGGAGCTCCCTGATCATCCCGTCCTACACCGGTCGCCGCTTCATCCATTTGCGATGCTGCGTGCCCCCGGCCGGAAGACCGTAGCTGGAACGGCCTACCCATGAACCCGCAACAAGACAGTCTCAACGCCCCTGCCCCCCTGATTTCCCGCAGCACGCGGCCGCGCGCCGCCGCACACGGCCGCGCCGTAGACGTTCGCCAGGCGGGGGAACTGAAATGAAGTGGAAGACCTTCCTCGCATCCCTGGTGGTCGTGTTGGGAACCGGCGTCACCCCGGCGCAGGCCGGTGCGGGCAACGTCCCGGTCCCGGCCGGCGTCTCCGTGACACCCAATGTCTCAGTCACGGCGTCCAACCCCACGGCATACGCCACCACCACGCTCGCGTACCGGGCGACGATCACCAGCGCAGGAACCCTGACCGCCGTCCAGTTCGCCGTCCCGCCGGGCAGCGGTGGAAAGGTGACCTCGGTTAACGGCACCCTCAGCACCTACGCGCCCGGTTATCTGCGGTGGACGCCGACCAGGCCCATCCCGGTCAGCGTCGGGTCGAGGCTGTCGATCCCGGTCTACAACCTTCGGCTGCCAAAAGCGGCGACCTATCGCCTGGGCATGAACGCGGTGGAGAGGACCCGCTACCTTACGGCCGGGTACGGGTCGCTGACCGTCAACCCGGTGCCCCCGGCACCGATGGAAGCACTGCCGGCCAAGCCATGGCCCGAACCGGGCCCGGGATGCCCTTCTGTTTGGGCTCCGATCGCCCGGGAGAACGCACTGGCCGGAACCAGCGCATGGGCGATCACGGCGCAGTCGACGTCGATGAGCATGTGGGCGGACAAGCAGAGTGCCGCCTGCGGTGAGAGCGTCGGGCTGCACATCCAATCCTCGCGCCCGGTGACAGTGACAGCGTACCGGATGGGCTTCTACGCGGGCCTGGGTGGGCGGAAGGTATGGACCTCCGAAATCATCCCCGCCAGCAGCCAGCCGGGCCCCGCCGTGCTCGATAACAACGTCTCGGCATCGTCGTGGACCGAAACCCTGAGCGTCCCGATTACGACGGAGTTCCGTCCGGGAGTCTACCTTCTGCGCGCGGAAGACGCGGCCGGCGAAGCGACATACGCCCCGCTGACGGTGAGGGACGACACCCCGGTCCGTCACGACCTGCTGATCCAGCAGGCGACCTCGACATGGCAGGCGTACAACAGGTGGGGTGGGTACTCGTTCTATACCTCCAACGCGGGGAGTTCGACGCTGTCCTATGACCGGCCCTACGACGAGGGCTTTGGAGCCGGGCAGTATCTCGGGCTGGAGCGTGGTTTGACCTACTGGGCCGAGTCCAAGGGGATCGACGTCACCTACTGGACCGACGAGGACATGGATACCTATGGGGTCCAGCTTCCGCAGCGAACCAGTGCGCTCTGGCTGCCCGCCCACGATGAGTACTACTCCTACCCGATGAGGGCCGCCCTGGTTCAGGCAATGAACGCCGGCGTGCATGTCGCGAACCTCGGGGCGAACACCGTTTACCGTGAAATCGACTACTCCGACGACCACCGGACATGGTCCATCGACAGGTCGGCCTTGGACGCTTCGACCCGCTGGCGCTACCGCGGCGAGGGCTGGCACGAGCAGACGCTCCTTGGCGCGCAGTACGGCTGTGCACCGCGTGGAGCGCTGACCACGAACTCGTCGTGGCTGTGGGCCGGTGTCCCTGCCGGCACGGTGCTCGACGGTTTCGTCAACGGCGAGAACGATTACGTCCAGGCCGGTATCTTCACTCCTCCGGGGCAGCAGGTGCTATCCACCACCCCGGCCCGGTGCTACAAGAACGGCACGCTGCAGCGCGTGGACGTGGTCAGCCATGTCCGGGCCTCAGGCGCCAGGGTGATCAATGGCTCGACATTCACCTACGGGTGCTTCGTGGTGCAGCAGTGCCCGAGCCAGTGGCTGAACTCGACGGACAGGCCCCTGGTGGTAACGGACGCTCAGGCGGCGGCGGTGTCCAAAGCGCTGGGCAACATCGCGGCGTGGCAGGGCATCGAAGCAACGGTCTCCCTCGATATCGCCGTCGCGGAGCCGAAGGACAACCTGACGTCCACACGCATAGAGACGAACGAGAAGTGACAGCGGTTTCGAGTCGCTGCCGCGGCCGAGCCGAGTGGTCCGCGTGCTCACATGAGTACGCGCCCAAGGCGGATGACTGCACCGGCGGGAAATTCGCGTACCTCCTACTCGTGCCGCCCCTCCGGGGCCGTTCCTAGACTCGGAACTCCTAGGACCACGCAAGGGCGGGCCTCCCGGGTTGGCTGCCGGGATCCGCCCCCGTTCAAGCTTCCGTATTTTCTGGGTATGCGGTCGCTTCCGGCGTAGGTGGCCCGGCGTGATGCCGGGGCCACCTACGCACCGTGATCAACTGTCCGACTCCAGGGTGCCGGATATCCGCCCTCGATGCGGCGTGCCCCGTCCGGAGGACCGTAGCTGGACGGCCTGCCCATGAACCCGCAACAGGATCCCTTCAACACCCTTCCCTTCCATGACTTCACCACCGACGCACCACGCAGCTGGCCCGCTCGGGGCCCGGTCCCGGGTTTCAGGTTCAACGCCGGAATGGCCGGAGCCGCCCTTGCCGCAGCGATAACCATCGGGGCCCTGAGCCTGAGCACCCATCCTGGCGCGCCGGACGCAGTTCCCGGCGCTGAAACGGCCACGGCGGGCACGACGACGGCCGGTGCGGCTGCGTCCGGAGGCCCTGCTATGGCGGACTACACAGCCCGGCAGACCGCGGTGGCACCGGCGCCCGCTAAGGCTCCCGCCGCCGTCGTACCTCCTCCGGCTCCAGCGGTTGCTGGGGCTCCCGATCCGGCCCCCGCCCCTGTACCCGCGTCTGCCCCTGCTCCACCGCCCCCGGCCCCTGCACCGGCGCCCGCGCCCGCAGTGCGGACCATCTATGTCGCAGGGTCCGGCGGGCAAGAGCTGATCGACGCGTGCATCGGGCCCATCCACTTCACTCCAAACGACGGCTACTCGCTGTTCATCACGGAGCACGACTTCTGCGGCGGGTGGGCACGCTTTTCCGGCATCGCGGTAGGTGAAACGGTGAGCCTGCCGGGGTACGGGACGTATACGGTAACGGGCCGTGGCCAGGTTCCCAATCCCGGGACCACCAACGACGTGGTGGCCGTGTTCGGCAGCTTCCCGCGGGCCATCCTGCAGACCTGCATTCCCGGGACGAGCCAGATGCTGCTGATTGCGCTGAACTGAATGTAGCCGGGCTGGCTGCATTAACAGGTTGTCCGCGGGTCCGGTCCTGTGAAAGGACCCGATCCGCGGACAGGCCAGGCGTTACTTTGGCATCTGCTGCCTCAGCGGGCGTTTTGCTCTAGGCGGGATGGCGCTCTGAAATGTGTTCCACCAACTCGCCAACCCGCTGTTCGGTGTAGTTCCGGGCAATGTCGCCCTGGCTGATGATGCCCACCAGTTTGTGGTCGGCAATGACCGGCAGCCGCCTGATCTGGTGCCTTTCCATCAGCTCAATCGCGGCGTCCACATTGGCATCGGCGTCAATCCAGTGCGGCCGGCCGGTTGCGAGGTCGCGTGCCAGCATGTCGGCCGGATTGCGGCCGGTGGCAACGCACTTGAGGACGATGTCCCGGTCGGTGATCATGCCCGTCAGCTTGCCGTCGTCACCGCAGATGGGCAACGATCCGCAATCCAGGTCCATCATCATCCGGGCAGCGTCCACGAGGGACTGGCTTTCCTTGATACAGCGCGCGTCAGTGGTCATAAACTCACGCACAGCACTCATTGGGTCCTCCTTCATCGATGGAAGTATCGACGCAGGGCATCGGGGCACATGCGCCGATGCTGCCAGCCTACGCCGGTGCGCCGGGCAGTGTCGACGGCTGGTTTTCCACCCGGCCGGGCCCCGTCAGAGGCTTGTCCGCGGACCCGAAACGAGAAGGTTCCGGTCCGCGAACAAGCTTAGGAACCACGAACTCCGTGCAAAGAAAAACACCCCGGTTCGAAAACCGGGGTGTTCATTTTTGTGGCAGATGAGGGATTCGAACCCCCGTAGGCGTTGCCAGCTGATTTACAGTCAGCCCCCTTTGGCCGCTCGGGTAATCTGCCGAACTTCAAAAGAAGATCACCCCCGGCTGCAGTCTGCAGAGCGTCTGTTTCCAGGCCGTTCCGCTTCCGGTAACCGCGGGCAAGACAACTTTACAGAACTTCCGCCGAAGAATCGAATCGGACTCCCCGACAGCACGGAAGCCGCGGAACTGCGCGGAATTCATGGCGGATCAGGCGCGGCTCCGTCCCCGTTTCCGCTGAGAGGGAACTGTGAAGTCCGGAACCCTAGGGAACGGGTATCCGTATTAGGCTTGACGGCAGTGATCCCCGGCCCCGTCCGCGCACAGGGCCCAACCCCGGCACCACCGCAAAAGGAGAGTCATGGCAGGCGAGTCAACGTTCGACGTCGTAAGCAAAGTGGATAAGCAGGAAGTGGCCAACGCCCTGAACCAGGCGCAGAAGGAACTGGCCCAGCGGTACGACTTCAAGGGCGTCGGCGCTGAAGTGGACTTCAGCGGCGAAAAGATCCTCATGAAGGCCAACTCCGAAGAACGCGTCCTTGCCGTGCTGGACGTCCTCCAGTCAAAGCTGATCCGGCGGGGCATCTCGCTCAAGTCGCTGGACACCGGCGAGCCGTACGCCTCCGGCAAGGAGTTCCGCCTGGAAGCCTCCATCAAGGAAGGCATCGCCCAGGACCTGGCCAAGAAGATCAACAAGCTCATCAGGGACGAGGCCCCCAAATCGGTCAAGTCCCAGATCCAGGGCGATGAACTGCGCGTCACATCCAAATCCCGCGACGACCTCCAGGCCACCATGGCACTGCTGAAGGACTTTGAAGAAGCGGACCTGCAGTTCGTGAACTTCCGCAGCTAAACCAGCGGCCTGCCGGCCATCCGCTCAAGCCGGGCAATCCGGTCCCGCATGGGCGGATGGGTGGCGAAAAGCTTGGTCATCGCCCCGCCGCGGAACGGGTTGGCGATCATCAGGTGCGAGGCGTTCACCAGCCGCTGGTCCTGCGGCAGCGGCGCAATGGTGACGCCGCGCTCGATCTTGGCGAGGGCTGAGGCCAGCGCCAAAGGGTCGCCGGTAAGCTGCGCACCGTCCTCGTCGGCGTCGTACTCCCTGGTGCGGGAGATAGCCAGCTGGATCAGCGAGGCCGCGAACGGTGCCAGGAGCGCCATGGCAATCATGGCCAGCGGATTGGCGCCCCTCCGGTCCCCGCCTCCGAAGAAGAGGAGCATCTGGCCCACAGACGTGATCACGCCTGCGACGGCGGCCGCCACGGACGAGGTGAGGATGTCCCGGTTGTAGACGTGCATGAGTTCGTGGCCCAGGACTCCGCGGAGTTCGCGCGCGTCGAGCAGCTGGAGGATTCCCTCGGTGCAGCAGACCGCCGCGTTCTTCGGACTGCGGCCGGTGGCGAAGGCGTTGGGGTTCATGGTGGGCGAGAGGTAGATGCGCGGCATGGGCTGGTTGGCGCGGACGGAGAGCTCACTGACGATCTGGTGCAGCTGCGGGGCCTGGGCCTCGGTCACGGGATAGGCCTGCATGGAGCGGATGGCGATCTTGTCGCTGTTCCAGTAACCGTAGGCGGTGGTGGCCACCCCGACCAGGGCCATGATCCAGATGGGCGTTGAGCTACGGGTATTCAGCCCGATCAACCCGCCCAGTCCCAGCAGCACCGCCCATAGAACGCCGAAGAGCGCCACGGTCTTGAGTCCGTTGTAGTGCTTGTGCATTTCCACTCCCGTCTGCCACGCGAACAGTTGCCGCTAGGGGGCCGGGTGGCGGGCGTCGTACGCGGTGAAGCCCGGCTGCAGCCTGGCCGCCAGCCACGCAACGCCGATGCACAGCGCGCCGCCGAGCAGCAGCACCCAGCCCTCACTCAAAATCTTAGTCGCGCCGCCGGCCAGCAGGTCCCCCACCCGCGGCCCGCCGGCCACCACCACAATGAAGACACCCTGCAGCCGGCCGCGGAGGTGGTCAGGGGTTGCTGACTGCAGAATGGTGTTCCGGAACACGGCACTGATGGAATCGGCGATGCCTGCCAGGATGCAACAGAGCGTCGCCGGGACCAGCCAGGCCGTAACCGCACCATCCGGGGAACGTCCGGCCAGCAGCACCACCAGGCCAAAACCGCCAATGGACGCGCCCCAGCCCATGACCGAGACCACCACTGCGGTTCCTTGCCTGCGGATGCCGCCCAGCGGCCCGGAGAACAGCCCGGCCAGGAACGCGCCGACAGCTGTAGCCGCAAGGAGGATGCCCACGGTGGCCTCCCCGCCGCCGATCATTACCGCCCCGATCGCGGGAATCAGCGCCCGGGGCTGGGCGAGGATCATGGCGATGAGGTCGATGATGAACGTCATCCGCACGTTCGGCCGGGTGCCCAGGAAACGGAAGCCTTCGACCACGGACCGGATCCCTGCCTTGCTCCGCGTCCCGTCCGGCGGCAGGGGAGGCAGCCGGAACACCGCCCAGAGGACAAACGCGAAGCTGGCGAAGTCCCAAGGTATAGGTCCAGGCGAAGCCCACCCAGGCAACGAGGAGCCCCGCCAGCAGCGGGCCGGCGGTCATGGACAGGCCCATGGACAGCATGTTCAGGGCGTTGGCGGCCGGGAGCAGTTCGCGCCGGACCAGGCTGGGAATGATGGCGCTCCGGGCGGGCTGGTTGATGGCCTGGGCTCCGCTCTGCAGTGCCACCAACGCATAAAGGATCCACACGTTTCCCAGCGACAGCCAAGCCTGCAGCGCAATGAGCCCGGTGGTTAACCAGAGGACCGCAGTGGCAGCGAGCGCCACGCTCCGGCGGTCGTGCGAGTCCGCGATCGAGCCGCCCATCAGCCCGCCGAACACCAGCGGCACCAGCGCGAAAATGCCCAGAAGTCCCACATAGAAACTGTCCTGGGTCAGCCGGTACACCTCCAGGCTGACGGCCACCAGGGTGAGCTGGCTTCCGACGGCGGACACCGCGGATCCGAGCCACAGCCGGCGGAACGCCGGGCTCTCCCTGAGCGGCGTCACATCGGCCAGAAGTCTTCCCACCCTGACACCCTAATAGGCAAAACGCGGGGGAATCGGCAGCTTAGCCAACCCTTATTGTGAAGTACTCATAATAAGTGCTTGAATGGTCCCATGACGGAACTCCTGGACGGCCACGACTCATGGGCTGCCGCCCTGCGTGCCCACGGCCGGAGGGTGACCAAGCAGCGCCTCGCCGTGCTGGCCGCCGTCGAACGCCATCCGCATTCCCCGGCAGAAAGCATCCTGGCCGCCGCCCGCGCCGAGCTCCCGGAGCTGACGGCGCAGTCCGTCTACGTGGTACTGGGAGACCTCACCGACCTGCACATGCTGCGCCGGTTCGAGCCGCCCCACTCCCCCGCGCTGTATGAAACACGCGTAGGCGACAACCACCACCACGCCGTCTGCGTCAGCTGCGGCCGCGTGGAGGACGTCGACTGCGCCGTCGGGCACGCCCCCTGCCTCACCCCGCACTGGAACCCGGATGCCAAGCCGATGACCATCCAGATCGCGGACGTTCTGTACCAGGGCATCTGCCAGGAATGCCAGCAGGCCCAACAGCTTCCTCCCCACAATCCCTCGCAAGAATCAGAGAAATAGGAGAACAATGACTGCCGTTTCCACAACCCAGTCGGGTGCCCCCGTCACATCCGACGCGCACTCCAGGTCCGTCGGCGCCGACGGCGCCATCATTCTGACCGACCACTACCTGGTGGAAAAGCTGGCCCAGTTCAACCGCGAGCGCGTCCCGGAGCGCGTAGTGCACGCCAAGGGCGGCGGCGCATTCGGTACGTTCAAGGCCACCGAGGACGTCTCCGCATACACTAAGGCTGCCTTCCTGCAGCCCGGCGTCGAGACCGAAATGCTGATCCGCTTCTCCTCCGTCGCCGGCGAGAACGGTTCCCCGGACACCTGGCGCGACCCCCGCGGTTTCGCCGTAAAGTTCTACACGTCCGAGGGCAACTACGACCTCGTGGGCAACAACACCCCCGTCTTCTTCATCCGCGACGGCATCAAGTTCCCGGACTTCATCCACTCCCAGAAGCGCCTGCCGGGCACGCACCTGCGCGACGCCGACATGCAGTGGGACTTCTGGACCCTCTCCCCCGAGTCCGCCCACCAGGTCACCTGGCTCATGGGCGACCGCGGCCTGCCGGCTTCCTGGCGCGAGATGCAGGGCTACGGCTCGCACACCTACCAGTGGATCAATGCCGCCGGCGAGCGGTTCTGGGTCAAGTACCACTTCAGGTCCAACCAGGGTGTGAACTCCATGACCTCCGAGCAGGCCGAGGCACTGGCCGGCTCCGACGCCGACTTCTACATCCGCGACCTTTCCGAGAACATCGAAGCCGGCAACTTCCCCTCCTGGGACCTGCACGTCCAGGTCATGCCGTACGAGGACGCCAAGACCTACCGCTTCAACCCGTTCGACCTGACCAAGGTGTGGCCGCATGGCGACTACCCGCTGATCAAGGTGGGCACCATGGAGCTGAACCGCAACCCGGAGAACTACTTCGCGCAGATTGAGCAGGCCACCTTCGCGCCGTCGAACTTCGTGCCCGGCATCGCCGCTTCCCCGGACAAGATGCTGCAGGCACGCATCTTCTCTTACGCGGACGCGCACCGCTACCGCGTGGGCACCAACCACGCCCAGATCCCGGTGAACCAGCCCAAGAACCAGGTCAACAACTACAGCCAGGACGGCGCCGGGCGCTACCACTTCAACGCCCCCTCTGTTCCGGTGTACGCACCGAACTCCGTGGGCGGGCCTGCTGCGGTCGAGCCGCAGAACCCCGCCGGCGGCTGGGAGAACGACGGCGAACTGACCCTCGCTGCCCACTCCCTCCACGCCGAGGACAGCGACTTCGTCCAGGCCGGCACGCTGTACCGCGAGGTTTACGACGACGCCGCCAAGGCCCGCTTCCTGGACACCATTACCGGTGCCGTGGGCGGCGTAAAGAGCCCGGGCATCAAGGAACGCGCCATCCAGTACTGGACCAACGTCGACGCCGAACTCGGCGCCAAGCTGCGCGCGAACCTGGGTGCCGCTCAGCTGTCCGAGGCTGAGGCAGCCAACAAGATCGGCTAGATCCCTCACTCGAGACTCTCCGCCCCGCTACGGTTTCCGTGGCGGGGCGGAGTGTTTTCCACATACGACGGCGGCGCCATGGCGTCCGGGGCAGGCCTTCCTTAGTCTCGGTACATGACTGATTTCCAGGGGATCCCTGCCGAAGCCTTCAGCTTTTATGCCGAACTGGAGGAAAACAACAACCGGCAGTGGTGGCTGGAGCACAAGGACAACTACACCGGCCTTGTCCGGGATCCCGTCACGGCTCTCCTGGCGCAACTGACGCCCCGGTTCGGTCCCGGCAAGCTCTTCCGGCCCAACCGGGACATCAGGTTTGCCGAGGACAAATCACCCTATAAGACAGCGCAGGGCGCCTTCGCTTCCACCCTGGAAGGCGTGGGGTACTACCTTCGGATCAGCGCGGACGGGCTGCTGGTAGGGGGCGGGTATCATTCCCACACCCCTGCCCAACTGGCCCGCTACCGCAATTCCGTGGATGCGTCCGGGACAGGGGAAGCCTTGCGGCACATCGTTGACGGTGTTGCGGCGGCGGGGTTTACCCTGAACGGCGAGAGACTCAAGACCGTGCCGCGCGGCTTTGACCGGGACCACCCCCGCTCGGAACTTCTGAAGCATAAGACGCTGTCTGCGGGCCTGGAACTGGGCAAACCGGACTGGCTGGCCACGCCTGCGGCAGCGCAGGAGATTTCGGCACGCTGGGAACAGCTGCGCCCGCTGGTCGACTGGGTGGGCAGATATGCGGCGCCGTGACGGGCCGCCGGGGAACGATATAGTCGACTGCATGCAGCCGGGCCCCATTTATCTGATCGGCCCTTCGGGCAATCCCAACTTCGGTGATGAATTCATTGCCGCCGCGTGGCTGAAATACCTGGCCAAAGTCCGTCCGGGCACCGACGTCTGGCTCGACTGCCCCCAGCCAGGGCTGGCGCAGGTCCTGTTCGAAGGGATGCACCCCCGGCTGCGCGTCACGAACACCCTTTGGCGGCTGGTGCACGGGACCTCAGAGCTTGCACCCGATGCCGCGGCAGAGACGATCCGCGCCCGCGTGACCGGTTTGGGCTCGCCCCTCTATGACCTCGGACTGCTCAAGCTGCGCGAAGCCGAAACGCTCCACCTCATCGGCGGCGGCTTCGTCAACGGCACCTGGCCGGCCCACGCCGGACTGGTGGTAGCCATGCAGGCCGTACACGAGGTCACCGGCGCACGCCTGGTGGCCACCGGCCAGGGCCTGATGCCCGCGCTTTCCGAGCCTCCGGTGGAGTCCCTCTTCCAGGGCTTCACCCATGCCGCATCCCGGGACGAGGCCGGGGCACTCGCCTATGGCATCCCGCACGAACTCGATGACGCCTTCCTGGGCGTCACCGCTGAAATAGGCCGTGCTCCGGCGGAGCCGGGACTGTATGTCTGCATCCAAAGCGACACCGTCGACGCTGACCGGTTCGACAAAGCTGTGGAACTTGCCCGTTCAGCGGTGCAGGAAGCAGCCGCCCGGGGAACCACCGCCTATTACCTCGAAGCCATTCCCGGCGCCGACCGGCTCGCGTACGAGTCGCTGGCGGACCTGATTCCGGAAGAGCGGTTCATCCCGTTTGTCCGGATCTGGAGCGAGGGCCTGCCGTTGTCGGCCGAGCAGACCTGGGTAACCAGCCGGTTCCACTTCCACCTGCTGGCAGCAGCGGCGGGTGCCGGCGGCACGGCCGTGGGCATGAAGAAGGGCTACTACGACGTCAAGCACGAATCGGTGGCCGCCCTGGGCAGTGGGTGGGCCCTTGCTTTCGAAGAGCCCGCAGGCGGGGACGGACACGGCAGTGAACGCCCCGCGACACCGGAACAGCCCAATCTGCTGCATCGGAACCTTCAGGCACTGGTGGACCGGAAGCTCGCGGAAGCCCGCAGCATCTATCCGCCGCTGCCCCGCACTGAACTGCTCCTGCACCGCGCAGCGGCAGCGCGGCGCTTCGTGGCGGCGCGGGCTTCCGATGCCCTCGCTGCCCTCCCGGCCGGACTGACCAGGTCAGGGGGAGCTTCCCGGAAGCCGTCAGCTCCGTCCCGGAGCGCCTAACCCACATGCTTGATTGGCTTCCTGGGCTGGCCCCGTCGGTCCCGACCGTCATGCTGCTCACCGCGGTCTTCTTCGTCCCCGGCCTGCTGGTCCTCCTGCCGTTCAAACCCGGCTGGCCGGCCGCCGTCGCGGTAGCTCCCGCGGTGAGCCTGGCCGTCCTCTCGGCGGGCACCTTCGTGGCCGCCGGAACGGGCCTCCCCTGGAACCTCCCGACTGCCGCGCTCCTGACTGTCCCGGCAGCGGGCGGCGCCTGGCTTGCGGGCCGCCGGCTCCCGTTCAGGACCCCGCTGGTACCCGGCGTTTCCCTACCGCGCGGGCGTGGACTGCGCGCCCGTCCCATATCGCTTGCTGTCTGGGCAGGAGTGGCCTTCGCCGCAGCGGTGACGTCCGTGGCCCTGCTCCGCGGGATAGGCAGCCCCGGCACCGCATCGCAGGGATGGGATCCGGTGTTCCACCTGAACGTGCTCCGCTGGATCCAGGAATCGGGCGCGGCCACTCCCTGGAGCGTCGCGCCGTTGTTCGGCGCCGGCCGGCCCACCTATTACCCGGCCGGGTGGCACAGCGCGGTAGCCCTGGTGCCGGGCAGCGTGGCGGAAACGGCCAATCTGTCCTCGGTGGTCATCGGCGGGCTGGCCTGGCCAATTGGCCTGGCGTTCCTGGCGATGGCCGTCCTCCCCCGCCACCGCGCCGCATGGGCCCTGGCCCCCGTCATCGGTGCGTCATTCGTGAGCTTTCCCTTCTCCCAACTGGTCCGCAGCGGCCAGTGGCCCAACGGGCTGGGCACTGCCCTGGTGCCGGCCGCGCTGGCGGTGGCGGTCCTCCTGCTGCGGGAGCTCTCCACCCCGAAGGAGGGCGCAGTCCGGGACCGGCTCCTGCTCACTTCAGTCCTCCTGGCGGCCATGGCAGGCTGCGCGGCCGCGCATCCGAGCACCCTGTTCGCGCTGGCAGCCGCGGCCTTGCCGTTCATGGTGGCCGCCGCCGTCCCGATGCTGGTCCGCGGCATCAGGCACCGCCCGCTGCGGACGGCGGCCACCGCCGTCGTGCTCGCCGCCCTGGCTGCCGCCGCAGTGGCGGCCGTGACAAACTCCAGGATCCTGGCGGGCGTCATGGCCTATCCGAGGCCTGTCCGTGCGGAGATCCCGGACTCCTTGTACCTGGCGTTTTTCGATCTGCCAAGGTTCCCCCGCTTGTCGCCGCCGGCACCTGACGATTTCAATCTGGCCATCGGGATCCTGGTGATCGCTGGCGCGATGCTGGCCCTCGCCGTCAGGGAAGCACGTCCACTGGCCGCTGCGTGGCTGGTGTTCGCAGGCCTCTACGTGCTGGCCGCCGGACCGGAAAACAGCCTCCGCTGGCTGACAGGCTTCTGGTACAAGGACACCCAGCGGATCGCTCCGTTCATCGCCATGGCCGGCAGTCTCCTGGCTGCGCTGGCGCTTGCCGTTCTGGTGCCGGCGTCCCTCCGCCCGCTGCTCCGGCGGTTGCCCGAAAGAAGCGGCCGACGGCAGGTGCCCGCCGGTGCGGTTGCCCTCACCGCGGCGCTGGCCGCCGCCGGTTGGGGCCTCTATGCCTCTTCGGGGAACTTCAGGTCCGTGGAGCGGGTCGCGGTCACCGCGCAAAACTATGAGGCTTCCAGCCGGCCAGGCCACGGGATCCTGTCCAGCGGCGAACAGGCCTTCATTGAGCGCGCGGGTGCCATGCTGCCGCCGGATGCGGTGGTGGTGGGAGACCCGTTCAACGGGGAAACCTACTTTTATGCCCTGACCGGCAGGCGCGTGGTCTACACGCAGCTTGGGTCGGCGTCGTCCGGAAGCGCAGCAAAGGAACTGCTCCGGACCAGATTCAACAAGTTGGCCACCGACCCCGCCGTATGTGAGGCTTTGCGGACGCTGGGTGCCACCCACTTCTACCAGGACGCCCCGGGCCGGTCGCACGGCAGTGCAAGCCTGAAGCAATGGCCGGGTTTCTACAATGTGCCGATTGGCCAAGGGATCGAGGAGGCCCTTTCCGACGGGAAGCGCATCCTCTACAGAATCACGGCCTGCTCCCCGTAGAGCGTGCTTCCGGGCCAGCCCGACGACTCGACTGCATGTCGAGCCGCCCGGTCCACACCACCCCAGCCAACCGGCTTTTTCACCCCACTGGACGGACCCCCTGCTCCGGGGCTTGTGATGCGGCCCACTTCTGTATAGGATTCTGGTAATTCCTATATTTCGAAGGGTCTCCAACGTTGCAAACCCACCAGACGTATTTGGTCACTGACCTGGTCCACCTCGCGGCCACGGTACTTCAGGCCCGCGGCGTCCCCGCTGAAGACGCTGAACTGACGGCCCACTCGCTGGTCCAGGCAGACCAGCGAGGCATCTTCTCGCACGGACTGCTGCGCCTTCCGCTGTACGCCGAGGCGCTGCGTCTCGGCGGCATTAACGCCACCCCGGCGATGACCTTCTCCTCCACCCGGAGCGCCGTGGCCATGCTCGACGCCGACGGTGCGCTCGGCCAGGTCGCGATGCAGGCCGCGGTTCGCAGGGTCATCGAAGCGGGCAGCGAACACGGCATAGCCGCCGTTGCAGTCGCCAACAGCAGCCACTACGGAGCGGGCGCCTACTGGAGCGACCAGCTCGCCGAGGCAGGATTCCTTTCCTTCATCACGTCCTCCACCGGACCGGTGGTGGCACCGCACGGCGGCCTGGAGAAAGTGCTTGGAACAAACCCGCTCACTCTCGGCGCGCCAAGCGCCGACGGGTGGCCCCTGATTGCCGACCTCGCCACAAGCAATGGCGCCTACGGCAAGGTCATTGCTGCCCGGAACGAGGGCAAACCCCTACCCGAGGGCTGGGCTGTGGATTCTGAGGGAAACCCCACCACCGATCCCGCAGCGGCGGCGGCCGGGTCCATGATTCCCTTCGGCAGCCACAAAGGTTCGGCTGTCTCGGTGCTCCTTGAGGCCTTCGCCTCGTCGCTCACCGACGCAACATTCGCATACGAAACCATCGACATTTGGTCCAATCCCGCGTCCCGGATGAACAACGGGCACCTCGTTGTCGGAATCGACGCCGCTGCCTTCGCGGGCCGGGCCCACACCGCGGCCCGGGTTGCGGATCTTCAGCAGCGCGTCCGGCATTCGGGACCGGCCGGCCGCACGGTGCACGCGCCGGGGGACCCGGAACGCACACGTGAGACCGAAGCCGCGACCTCCGTACGGCTACCCGCCTCCACAGCAGACCAGCTTCGTCTGCTCGCACATGAACTCTCCCTCCCTACGCTCAACTGAACACATCAGCAGTCCAACTCAACCGATCACATCGACCCTCCGCACAACACGTATCCCTAAGGAACTCAAACAATGAAGCTTGAAAACTCCACCCCTGCCCGCCGTCGTCGTACGGGTGCCGCCCTGGGCCTCGCTGCGAGCGCCGCCATGCTTCTGTCAGCCTGCAGCGTCGGCGCCCCTGTTGACCGTGACAAGGTGGCGCAGGTAGATGCCGATGCCAAGACCCTGCGCCTTGCCCATGTGTACGACGCCGGCCACCCGGTTGAGAAGTGCGGCGTCACCACGCTGAAGAAGGAACTGGAAGGCAGCGGACTTCAGATCCAAAGCTTCCCCGCCGCTCAGCTTGGCAACGAGTCGGAATCCCTGGAGCAGGTTTCTTCCGGTGCCCTTGACATGGCGGTGGCGGGCCCTTCCTTCCTCGGCGTTTGGGAAAAGGACGCAGCGGTACTGGACGGCGCCTACCTGTTCGAGGATGTGGACCACTTCGCCAAGACAGTCGAGGGCGACACCATGAAGGGCGTTTTCGACAAGCTGTACGAGAGCTCGGACATCAAGGTGCTCTCCAGCTGGTACTACGGCACCCGCCACGTCACCGCCAACAAGGAAATCAAGGGCTCCCAGGACTTCGCCGGGCTGAAGATCCGCACCCCCAACGCACCGCTGTACCTGGAGAACATCAAGGCCATGGGCGGTACCGCCACCCCGATGGCCCTGGACGAGGTCTACCTGGCCCTCCAGCAGGGGGCCATCGACGCGCAGGAGAACCCCATTCCTACCATTTCCACCGCCAAGTTCAACGAGGTTCAGGACTACATCAACCTCACGGGCCACATGATCCAAGGCGTCATGATCACGACCGGCCGCTCAATCTACGAGGGCCTCACTGACGAAGAGCGCAGCGCCCTTGAAGCCGCGATGGGGCCGGCTGCCGATGCCACCCGCGAATGCATCGAGGAACAGGAACAGAGCATCCTGAAGGAGTGGAAGTCCGGCGACGGCATCAAGGTCAATGAGGATGTTGACCGCGCATCCCTCGCAGCTGCAGCCGAGAAAGCCATGCTCAAGCAGTCCTGGGGCGAGCTGTACCGGGAAATCAAGGACGCCCGATGATTTCAAGCAGTGCGCGGTCGGAGGCCCTGAAGGAGAACAACATCGCCACCGGCCCCCGCGTCCCGCAGGAACCGGATGAGCCGGACTTCGCGGAACAGCGCAGCCGGCTCTACCGGGGGCTGGTCAATGTGGAGCGTGCAGCTTCCTGCACGCTCCTGGTGGCCACGCTCGCCCTGATCGTGCTGCAGGTGGTCAGCCGCTACGTCTTCAATGCGCCCTTTAGCTGGACAGAGGAGCTCGCCCGGTTCGCGCTGCTGTGGTTCACGTTCGTCTCCGCCGGCTTCGTCATGGCCCGCCGCATCCATATCGCGGTGGACCTGCTGGCCAGCAGGCTGGGACGGACCGGGACGATCGTCCTGGACACGTTCGCTCTAACGGCGGTGATGGCAACCGCAGGCGTGATGGCGGTTACCGGCGCAGAATTCGCCGCCGACGCCAACCGGCTCCTGGCTCCGGCCACCAGCGTGCCGATGAGTGTCGTCTACAGCGCAGCGGTCACCGGATTCGCACTCATTTTCCTCCACGCTGCGCTGCACATCTACCTCAACATCCGCCACCCCGAGGTCGTCCCCGACGCCATGGAAAACCTCGAGCGGGAAGCGGTCTAAGGACTCCCATGACTCTCCTCATCATGCTTATTGCGCTGCTGGTGCTGCTGGCCTTGCGCGTTCCCGTCTCATTTGCCCTGCTAATCCCGTCGGTGTCCTATGTCATCATGGATCCGACGGCGCGGATCGGGACGGCGGTGCAGCAGACGGTCTCCGGTGTGGACACCTTCGCCATCCTCGCCGTGCCGATGTTCATCCTCCTGGGCAACTTGGCCAATGTCTCCGGCGTTACGGACAAGCTCTACGACGCCGCAGTGGCTGCCATCGGGCATCTCCGCGGCAGCCTCGGATACGTCAACGTTGCCACCAGCTTCGGGTTCTCGTGGATGAGCGGAGCGGCGATCGCCGATGCCGCAGCCATGGGCCGGGTGCAGGTGCCGGCGATGGTGGAGCGCGGTTACAAGCGCGAGTTCGCCCTAGGTGTCACCGGCGCCTCCAGCCTCATCGCCCCAATGATCCCGCCCAGCATTCCTGCGGTCATCTACGCTGTCACCGCGGGGGTATCCGTGGGCGCCCTGTTCATGGCCGGCATTGTGCCCGCTTTGGTGCTGGTCGCGTCTCTGTGCTTTACGGTCTGGCTGCTCATGCGCAAACGCGAGGATCTGCGGCTGCCGAGGTCCGGCTGGAAGCTGCGGGGGAAGACTACGCTGGCGGCCCTGCCCGCGATGGGGTCTGCCGTCGTCATTCTCGGCGGGATCCTCAGCGGCGTCTTCACGCCCACGGAAGCGAGCGGGATCGGCGTCATCTACATCTTCGTCCTGGCCCTGGCCTACCGGACGCTGACCTGGCGCAAAATCTACCGGACGCTGCTCACGACGGTGGAAACCTCCGGATCAGTTCTGCTGATCGTGGCCGCCGCCGCCCTCTTCGGCTGGGTTTTGGCCCGCGAACAAGCGCCCCAGGTGGCCGCCAACCTGATCCTGGACATCACCAACCAGCCGATCGTGTTCCTGATACTCGTCAACATCCTGCTTCTGATTGTCGGGTGCGTCCTGGAGCCGACCGCGGCCATCCTGATCCTGGTACCCGTGCTGCTGCCGGTGGCCGAGACCTTTGGCATTGATCCCATCCACCTCGGAATCATGGTTATCTTCAACCTCTTGATCGGGCTGATCACTCCACCGGTAGGCCTGGTGCTCTTCGTGCTTTCAAGCGTGACCCGGGCGCCGGTACCGACAGTTATCAAGGGCATCCTCCCCTTCTTCGCCCCGATGGTCCTCACCCTCCTGGTCATCACCTTCGTCCCCGCGCTTACCGTCGGGCTGCCCACACTGCTGGGCTTCCTGTAATCCTGACTGCCCGAACCAAACAGAACCAAGGAACTTTCCATGTCACGCATCACTTCAGTACGCACCACCGACGTGCGCTTCCCCACCTCCCTGGACCTTTCCGGCTCCGACGCCGTGAACGTGGACCCGGACTACTCCGCCGCCTACGTTGAAATAGCAACGGATGACGGCGAACGCGGCTACGGCCTGGTTTTCACCTGCGGTCGGGGTAATGAGCTCGTCACCGCGGCGATGGACAGCTACGGTGAACTGTTGGTCGGACGTGACATCGATGAGCTCGTCAACAACCTTGGAGACGCCTCCCGGCGGCTGGTCCACGATTCACAGATGCGCTGGCTCGGCCCGGAGAAGGGTGTGTCGCACATGGCCTGTGGCGGTCTTGTCAACGCCCTGTGGGACGTCCGGGCACGCCGCGAGAACAAGCCATTGTGGCTGCTGCTGAGTGAGATGCCGGTCGAGGAACTGGTCAGCGCCGTCGACTTCACACACATTGGCAATGCCCTCACGCCCCAGGACGCAACCGACATTCTTCAGCGCGGACAGGCCGGAAAGCACGAACGCATTGCGGAACTCCAGCAGCACGGCTACCCGGCCTACACCACCACGCCCGGCTGGCTTGGCTACAGCGACGAGAAGCTGGTCCGCCTCTCGAAGGAAGCAGTCGCTGACGGTTTCGGGATGATCAAACTCAAGGTAGCAGGCAGCATCGAGGACGACCGCCGTCGTCTTTCGTTGGCACGCGACGCAGTAGGCCCCAACGTCCGCATTGCCATCGACGCCAACCAGCGCTGGGAAGAGCAGGAGGCCATTGACTGGGTCAACCAGCTGCAGGACTTCAACCCGTACTGGATCGAGGAGCCCACCAGCACCGATGACATCCTGGCCCACGCAGCCATCCGCAAGGCCGTCCGCCCCATCAAGGTGGCGACGGGCGAAGCCGTGCAGAGCCGGATCATCTTCAAGCAACTGCTGCAGGCGGGCGCCATTGACATCATGCAGATCGATTCCACACGGGTTGCCGGTGTCAACGAGAACATCGCCAACCTGCTACTGGCGGCGAAATTCAACACGCCGGTTTGCCCGCATGCCGGCGGGGTGGGCCTATGCGAACTGGTCCAGCATTTCTCCTTCTTTGACTACGCAGCCGTCAGCGGCACCATGGAGGACAGGGTCATTGAATTCGTCGACCATCTCCACGAACACTTCATTGAGCCAGTGACCGTCACCGGTGGGCGCTATCAGGCACCTAAACTTCCCGGCGTCGGTGCAGAGATGCTCGACGAGTCCGCGGCGCGGTGGACATTTCCCACCGGTGCCGGCTGGCAGGAACTGAACGCACGCTGAGCTGGCTGAATGCCGAAAGGACTCCCATGACCGCATCCACACTGACCATCGCCACCACAGCCGAGGAACTCGACCAGACAGCCCAGGCGGCGCATCGCGCCTTTCTGGAGATTGCCGCTGAAACCCCGTCCACGCGGGCGGCGCGCCTGAAGGCCATCGCCTCGGCCCTCCGGGACAACGCAGATGAACTGGTCGCACTGGGCCAGGCGGAGACGCACCTGGGTGAGGCCCGTCTGCAGGGCGAGCTCAAGCGTTCCGCCTTCCAGCTGGACCTGTTCGCCGAGGAGGTTCTCGCCGGCGTGCCGCTCGACGCCACGGTGGACCATGCCGACCCCAACTGGGGCATGGGGCCACGCCCGGACATTCGTCGCGTCAACGTACCCCTCGGCGTCGTCGGCGTCTTCGGTGCTTCAAACTTCCCCTTTGCCTTCAGCGTGATGGGGGGAGATTCGGCATCCGCACTCGCCGCCGGATGCGCCGTCCTGCACAAGATCCACAGCGGGCATCGGCAGCTCGCGCTGCGGACGGCGGAAGTGGTGCTCGAAGCTCTTAGGGGGATCGGTGCGCCGGAGGGCCTCTTCGCGGTTGTCGACGGCCGTGCCGCAGCGGAAGCGCTGGTTGACCATCCATTGGTGAAGGCCGTTGGTTTCACCGGGTCCACTGCCGGAGGCCGCGCACTGTTCAACCGCGCCTGCGCCCGACCGGAACCGATACCGTTCTATGGGGAGCTCGGAAGCATCAACCCCGTATTCGTGCTGCCGTCCGCATGGCAAAACCGTGCAGTGGAAATTCTCACCGGGTACGCCGCTTCCTTCACCATGGGCATGGGGCAGTTCTGCACCAAGCCCGGCCTGCTGTTCGTGCCCGATACCCTCGCCGAAGAGAACCTGCGCGCCGCGCTCGAACCCGCACTGGCCAAGGCGCCACTGGCCGAACTGCTCACACCCGGCCTGCGCGAGTCCTTCGTCCGGGCCAGGGATGAGGTATCCGCGCTCGCCGGTGTCAGGACTCTGGTGCCCGGCTCCGACGACGAGGTGCCTGCCCCCACTGTCCTCCTCGTCGATGCCGGCGCCGTCACCCGCAACCCGGAGGTGCTGCACCGGGAAATGTTCGGGCCGGCCACAGTCGTGATTCGCTACCGTCATGCTGCCGAGCTCCCTGAACTGGCGGCCCTCCTGGAAGGCCAGCTGACCGCGACCATCCATGCCGATGCCGCTGACGATGCCTCCGGCCTCCTCGATGTCGTCACCGGTATTGCCGGCAGGGTGTTGTGGAACGGCTGGCCGACCGGGGTGACCGTGTCCTACGCCCAGCAGCACGGCGGACCCTACCCGGCCACCACGTCACGGACCACCTCCGTGGGAACGGCCGCCATCAGTCGGTTCACCCGGCCGGTCGCCTACCAGGATGTGCCCGATGCCGCGCTGCCACCGGCCCTCCAGGAGTCGAACCCATGGAGTATCGTGCGCCGGGTGGATGGACGCTTTGAGGTAATTCGAACCGGCCACAGGGAGGTTGGACAGTGAATCTTTCCAGCAGCACGCTGCTGCCCGAGGATGCCACCGCTGCGCTTTTGATTGGACGCCTCTGGGATCCGGCGACGGCGGGGCCGCGGCCGGTCATGGTGGACGGCGATAGCCTTGTGGACCTGTTTGGGTATGCCGGGACTGTTTCGGAACTGCTTAACGGTGAACAGCCGGCGGTGCTGTTGGAAATGGCACGCAGTTCCGATGCCCGTCGCTGGAGCCTTGCTGACGTCATTCGAGGAATGTCGGGTAGCACGGGAAACAACGAAGTACCCCATCTGTTGGCCCCCATCGACCTCCAGGCCGTGAAGGCTTGCGGCGTTACCTTCGTCGACAGCATGGTTGAGCGGGTGATCGAGGAACGCTGCGGGGGCGACTTCACCCTCGCCGACCAGATGCGCGCGCAGGTGCTTGACGCCCTTGGCGGCAACCTTGCCGGCCTGCGACCGGGATCTCCCGAAGCTGCGCGCGTCAAGGAGGTCCTTGTCCGCGAGGGGTTCTGGTCCCAGTACCTGGAAGTCGGCATCGGCCCCGACCCCGAGGTATTCACCAAGGCACCGGTGCTTTCCGCGGTGGGCGCCGGGGCGCGCATTGGCATTCCGTCCTTTTCGTCATGGAACAATCCGGAACCGGAACTGGTGCTCGTGGTGGACAACCAGGGCCGGATCCGCGGGTGCACCCTGGGCAATGACGTGAATCTCCGCGACGTCGAGGGCCGCAGCGCGTTGCTGCTCGGCATGGCGAAAGACAACAATGGCTCAGCTGCCATTGGGCCCTTCGTCAGGCTCTTCAACGATTCCTACACGCTCGACGACGCCCGGCAGGAGACCATCCAGCTCACGGTGCGCGGCAGGGACGGCTACACGTTGAATGGAACCAACAGCGTGAAGCGCCTGAGCCGTCCCTTCGAGGAACTCGTCGGTGCAGCCTATGGGCGCCATCACCAGTATCCGGACGGCTTTGCGTTGTTCACGGGCACGCTGTTCGCGCCGAACGAGGATCGGGATGCTGCCGGGATGGGCTTCACGCACAAGTTTGATGATGTCGTCGAAATCAGTAGTCCCCGATTGGGTACACTGACCAACATGGTGGCGCCCACGGAGGACCTTGAGCCCTGGTCATTCGGGATCGGCCACCTGCTGGAGTACCTCCTGGCACATTCGCGCCGTAACGAACTCAGCGGCAGGGCGGGTGCGTGATGAGTGAGCGCGCCGCCCGCGAGTTCGACACCCGCGGGCGTTCCGGTGTCGACGTTTACGCGATCCTCCGTGCGAAGATCCTGGACCTTCAACTGCCCCCGGACGGGAAGGTCAATATAGACGCCCTGGCCAGGGAGATGGGCGTCTCGCAGACACCCATCAGGGAGGCGCTCAGCCAGCTCGAGGGTGACCGGCTGATCGTCAAGACGCCCGGAAAGGGATACCGCACCACGGCACTGCTGGACACCGTCGAACTTCGGGAGCTCTTCGAGTTCCGCCTCCTCGTCGAACCGTGGGCAGCACGCGCCGCCGCGGTGAACCGGCTCATCAATCCGGCGCGTACTCTCCAAGCCTGGCTTGACGAATTTGAAACCGGTACCGCGCAGGACGACAGTGTGCGGCACCGGTTGATTACGCACGACACCGCGTTCCATGACCGCATCCTCTCGGCAAGCAGCAACGAGTTCGCGCTGCACGCCTACCGGGCAACCCACTGCCACCTCCACCTGTTCCGTCTGCATCCCGCTGACTATCAGGGAACCACCACCGTTGAGGAGCACCGCGCGATTGTGGACGCGATCGCAGCGTGTGACCCGGACGCGGCTGAGGAAGCCATGTACCGGCATCTGGTTGGCGCTTATCACCGCTTCGCGGAGGCCTTCGATCAAGACAGCCCGGGTCTGCGCACGCCGTCCCCGGCCAAACTTTGCTGATCTCTCCCGGAATTTACAAGGATGCTAACGATGGACTCTTTTACGGGCGTACGTGCCCTGATAACCGGCGGCGCCTCTGGAATTGGCGCTGCGGTCACCGCAGCACTGACCGCACGCGGCGCACGCGCAGCGGTGCTGGACCTGCGCCCCGAGGGCCTGCCCGACGGCGTTGCAGGGTTCACCTGCGATGTCGGCGACCGGGCCTCAGTTGACGATGCCGTGGCAGCCGCAGCCGCGCACCTGGGCGGGATCGACGTCCTTGTCAACAACGCCGGCGTCGGTGCTGCGGGAAGCGTGGACGACAATGACGACGACGAGTGGCTCCGCGTGCTGAATATCAACGTAGTGGGCATCGCCCGGGTGTCCCGCGCCGCGCTGCCCTACCTGCGCCGGTCCGACCGCGCCGCCATCGTCAACACAGGGTCGGTTGCCGCAACTCACGGGCTGCCCCAGAGGGCCCTTTACTCGGCGAGCAAGGGAGCAGTCACTGCGCTCACCCGGGCCATGGCGGCTGACCACCTCCGGGAAGGCATCCGCGTGAACTGCGTAAACCCGGGCACCGCCGACACCCCTTGGGTGGCAAGGCTGCTGGACGCGGCCGAGGACCCGGCAGCGGAGCGGACCGCGCTTGAGGCACGGCAGCCGCACGGTCGCCTTGTATCAGCCGCGGAGGTCGCTGCGTCCGTGCTGTTCCTGGCCGACCCGGCCAACGGGTCGACGTCCGGCACGTCCCTGTCCGTCGACGGCGGAATGCACAGCCTGCTGCTTCGGCCCGCCCCCTAAGCGCCCTGAAGCACACAACGAATTAAGGAGAGTTCAGATGGAACTAATGCGACTGGGCGAGCCCGGCCAGGAAATACCCGTGGTGCGCCAGGACGGCATCACCTACGACCTTCGCAGCATTACTGCCGACGTCACCGGCGCATTCCTCGGTGCCGGTGGCATCAGCCGCATCCGCGAGGCGCTGGGCGCCGGCGGACTGCCGGAACTTGCCGGGGCCGAATCGATGCGGGTGGGCCCGCCGGTGGCCGGCATCGGCGCCGTCGTTTGCGTGGGCCAGAATTATGCGGCGCACGCCGCCGAAACCGGCGACCAACCCCCGAAAGCGCCGATCATCTTCTTCAAGCACCCCAATACGGTAGTAGGCCCCAATGACGATGTGGTCATACCGCCAGGAGCGCAGAAGGTGGACTGGGAGGTTGAGCTCGCAGTCGTCATCGGCAAGCGCGTATCCTACCTGGCCAGCGCTGAGGAGGCGCGGGAATGTATCGCCGGGTTCACGGTCAGCAATGACGTCTCCGAGCGGGATTACCAGATTGCGCATTCGGGCGGTCAGTGGTCCAAGGGAAAGTGCGCGCCCACCTTCAACCCGCTGGGGCCAGCGCTCATTCCGGCGGACGAGGTCGCCGATCCACAGGCGCTCCGCCTTTACTCAAAGGTCAACGGCGAGGACCGGCAAGACTCGACGACGGCCGACATGGTGTTCAGCGTCAGCGAGATTCTCCGGGACCTGTCCCAATATATGGCGCTCGATCCCGGAGACGTGGTCAATACCGGCACCCCGCAGGGAGTTGCCCTCTCGGGCCGGTTCCCATACCTCACAAACGGGGACACGATGACGATAGGCATCGAGGGCCTGGGTGAGCAGCAGCAGCGGGTGGTTGCCTTCCAAAGCGTCTCTGCGCCGGCAGTTTGAGGGCCAGCCATCATGCCCGCCCGCCTGTCCGTCAGACCGGCCAGTCCATGAGCGTGGAGCGGATGAGGAACCGTTTACCTTCCGGCGCCTCCACGGAAAACCCGCTCCCCCGGCCGGTGACCACGTCGACGGTCAGGTGGGTGTGGCTCCAGTAGGCGAACTGTTCCCGCGACATCCAGAACTCCAGCGGCTGGGCCGCTTCGGCGCCCTGGCGCGCGCCGGCGTCGTGCGTTCCACCCTCGGCGAGGTCGAACCTGCCCAGCAGGACATCCGAATCCCCGGTGAGGAACTCACCGGCCGGGTAGCACATCGGGGCGGAGCCGTCGCAGCAGCCGCCTGACTGGTGGAACATGAGCGGTCCGTGCTGCAGCCACAGTTTCCGGAGCAGGTCCGCGGCGGCCGCCGTGAGCGCCACCCGGGAGAAATCCTCCCCGGGGAGCGTCACGGCGGCGTCCAACACTGTGTTTTCCACGGCCTAGAAGAAGCCCAGCTTGTTTTCGTTGTAGCTGACCAGCAGGTTCTTGGTCTGCTGGTAGTGGTCCAGCATCATGGCGTGGTTCTCGCGCCCGATGCCCGAGGATTTGTAGCCGCCGAACGCGGCCCCCGCCGGGTAGGCGTGGTAGTTGTTGACCCAGACGCGGCCGGCCTGGATTTCGCGGCCGGCGCGGTAGGCCACGTTGCCGTTCCGGGACCAGACGCCGGCGCCCAGGCCGTAGAGGGTGTCGTTGGCCAGGCCCATGGCGTCGGCGTAGTCACTGAACTTCGTCACGGCCACCACCGGGCCAAAGATCTCCTCCTGGAAGATGCGCATCCTGTTGTGGCCTTCGAACACGGTGGGCTGGACGTAGAAGCCGCCGGCCAGGTCGCCGGGCAGTTCTGCGCGGGCTCCGCCGGTGAGGACCTTGGCGCCTTCCTGCTTTCCGATGTCGATGTAGGAGAGGATCTTCTCCAGCTGGTCGTTGGAGGCCTGGGCACCCACCTGCGTGTCCGTGTCCAGCGGATTGCCCTGCACCATCTTTTCCACCCGGGCCACGGCGTCGGCCATGAAGGAGTCGTAGATGTCCTCCTGGACCAGTGCACGGGACGGGCAGGTGCATACCTCGCCCTGGTTGAAGGCGAACAGCGCGAAGCCTTCCTGGGCCTTGTCGTAGAAGGCGTCGTTCTCCTGCGCAACGTCGTTGAAGAAGATGTTGGGGCTCTTGCCGCCCAGTTCGAGGGTGACGGGGATCAGGTTGTTGGAGGCATACTGGCTGATCAGCCGGCCGGTGGTGGTCTCACCGGTGAAGGCGATCTTGCGGATACGGGAGCTGGAGGCCAGCGGTTTGCCCGCCTCGACGCCGAACCCGTTGACCACGTTGACCACGCCTGCGGGCAGGAGTTCGCCGATGAGTTCCATCAGCACCAGGATGGACGACGGCGTCTGCTCGGCGGGCTTGAGCACCACCGCGTTGCCGGCGGCGAGCGCGGGTGCCAGCTTCCACACGGCCATCAGGATGGGGAAGTTCCACGGGATGATCTGGCCCACCACGCCGAGCGGTTCGTGGAAGTGGTAGGCGGTGGTGTCGTCGTCGAGCTGCGAGAGCCGGCCTTCCTGGGCGCGGACGGCGGACGCGAAATAGCGGAAGTGGTCTACCGCCAGCGGGATGTCGGCGTTGAGGGTTTCACGGATCGGCTTGCCGTTATCCCATGATTCCGCGACGGCCAGCATCTCCAGGTTTTCCTCGATGCGGTCGGCGATCCTGTTCAGGATCGCGGCACGCTCAGCCACGGAGGTCCTGCCCCAGGACGGTGCAACCTTGTGGGCGGCGTCAAGGGCGAGTTCGATGTCCTCGGCGGTCCCGCGGGCCACCTCGCAAAAGGCCTTGCCCGTAACGGGAGTGATGTTCTCGAAGTACTGGCCCTTGACGGGAGCCACCCATTCGCCGCCGATCCAGTTTTCGTAGCGGTCCTTGAACGTGACCTTCGAACCTTCGGTACCGGGCTGGGCGTAAACAGTCATTGCGAGCTCCTTTGCTGTGCAGTGGGGGCGGCCGGACACTGCCGCTGCCGTTGGCGTCAGCGTAGGAGAACAAAGGTTGCAGCAAGGTTGCAACGGTGGGATCCAGGTCACACCGGGCGACGGCGGCTGGCCCGTTAGGCGCGCAGCTCGGCTTCCAGCCGCTCGAGGTCCGCGACGACGGCGGCCCGGCGGGGTGAGCGCGGCGGCAGGAGCTTCAGGGCGGCCAGCCGGACACCGGCGTCGTTCCTTGCCTCCGGCAGCTCCGCGTACTTGAGGAGCGACTCGGCGCTGCCGTCGGTGAGGACGGCTTCGCGGAGCAGCCCGGACACCTTCTCCCGCAGCTCCACGATTCCGGGCGCTTCAGACCTGGGCAGCACCGCCCCGCGGTAGATCTCGAGCGCGATCCGGTGCGCCCCGCGCTGCAGGCAGTTGAGGACCTGGCCGCTGTCCGGCACCAGGTCCACGGCCAGCCGGTAGGGCCTTGATCCGGGAACGGCCGCGGGACTGAGTTGCTGCAGGACTTTGCGGAGCCGGACCATTTCGGCCCGCAGCGTCATGGTGGAGCCGTCCCCCGGGTATAGCAGGAGGCTGAGTTCCCCGGCGCTCAGCCCGTCCGGGCGGGCACTGAGCAGGGCCAGGATCTCGCTGTGCCGCGCCGACAGCACCACGGTTTTGCCTTCAATGCTCAGCAGCGCCTGGTCCCGGCCCAGCAGCTGCAGGCTGTTGCGGTAGAGGCTTCCTTCTTTGGCATCGGCACCGGGACGGGCAGCGGAAGCCGCCTGCCGCCGTCGTACGGGTTTGCGGGCCAGTTCAGCGGCCAGCTCAAGCCGCTCTACGCGCAGCTGCGCCTGGGCGGCCGCCACCGTGGCCTCCACCAGCGACAACGTATGGGGCGCCACAGCGCTGTCCGTTCCCGTGATATCCACAACGCCCAGGACGGCGCCCGAGTCCGGGTCGTGAAACGGGACGGCGGTGCAGCTCCACGCGTGCACGGAACGCTGGTAGTGCTCGGCGCCGGAAATCTGGATACCGCGGCCCAGTGCCAGGGCGGTTCCGGGAGCGCTGGTTCCGACGGTGGCCTCGGACCAGTCGGCGCCGGGGACGAACATCATGCCTTCGGCACGGCGCTGCATGGCCGGGTCGCCTTCCACCCAGAGCAGGCGGCCCACTTCGTCCCCCACCGCCACCAGCAGCCCGCTGTCATGGCTGGGCTGGACCAGGAGCCTGTGAATGACGGGCATGATGCTGGCCAGCGGATGCTGCCGGCGGTATTGCTCGAGTTCGGCCAGGTCCAGGGCGAGCGGGGCTCCAGGGCTGTCCGGATCCGCCTTGAACCCGGCCGACCGCTGCCACGATTCCCGGATCAGCGTCCTGATCCCGGGCAGTTCTTCGGCGCCCGGGAACGCCTGCCCGCGAGTGAGTTGCTCATGGCCGGCCAGGGCGCTGTGCTGCTGGCGCGTGATCAGGTTCGTCATCGAACTCCCGGGGTGCAGGCACGGCGACGCTGCGCCGGCCCGGCAATTGTAACCCGCGCCACACCGAAGCAAGACCGGACGCGATTGCGTCGTTTTTGGCGCCGGAAGCTCCGGTTGTCCGCGGAATGGCGCGGTTGCGACTGCGTAAGGGATCCAAAAGTTACGCACTTCGGGCGGGACTGAGCAGCTCCTCAAGTGCGTCGGCACCGGCGCGGGCACCTCCGGCTGCTTCGAAGCCCGCAGCCACCCGCCGGGCACCCTCAGTCTTCGTGAGAGCCGCCCGGACTGCGGTGCGCAGCTTCTCCGGGGTGAGGTTTTTGCGCTTGAGCCGCACTCCGGCGTCGGCCGCTACTACCCTCGCCGCCACCTCGTGCTGGTCCCGGCCGTACGGAACCACAACCACTGGCACCCCCTTGGCCAGCGCCTTCTGGGTGGCGCCCATCCCGCCGTGGGTGACGGCGACGGCGGCATGATCCAGCACCGGCCCGTGGGACAGGAAGCGCTCAAGCCGGGCGTTGGGCGGCACTTCGCGCGGCCAACGCGCTTCCGCCACACCAGCCGGAAGCGTGGCGACGACGGTGAACGGCTCGTGCGCCAGAGCCGCCAGGGACATCCGCACCAGGTCCTCGTCGGCTTGGTACTCGGAAGAAGTGGTCACCAGGACGGCGGGATTCGGCAGGGCATCCAGCCAGGCGGGAGGCTCTGCCGGCGGTTCCCAACCCAGCGCCCCGATCATCCGCACGTCCGGACCCCAATCCGGGTGCGGATACTCGAACGGTTCAGCAGTGGTCACCAGCAGCAGCGGGGCGGTTCGGAAGAAGTCATCTACGCCTCGGACCGGCCGAAGCACGCCACCGGAGAGGTCAGCGCGCATGCTGTTGATGCCCGGTAACATGATTTTTTCGACGGCGCCGGTCACCAGCGGCCGCACCAGGGCATCCCGGATCCGGCCCAAAGGGCCAGGCATGGGATCGAGTCCGGGACCGAACGGCGGGGTTCCGCCGGACCGCAGCGGCGGGGTGTAGGGACTGAAGGCGGCCCACGGAATTCCACTGCCCTCGGCCACGGTACGTGCACCCCAGGCGTTGATGTCCACCAGCAGCAGGTCGGGGCGGGTCCCGGCGATCGCGTTGCGAAGGTCTGGTCCGTCCAGGCGGGCGCGGGCGATGAAGGTGTCGGTGCTCAGGGCGAGGTTGGCCTTGATGGACGTCGCGGTATAGTCGCGGTGCACCACGTCCAGGAGCCGGGCATCTATGGGCGCTGCGTCCAGGCCCCCGCGGCGCAGTTCCGGCACGTGCGCCGGCAGGGTGCGGACATGGACATCGTGACCGCGCGCTTTCAGTTCCAGCAGCAGCGGAACCATCGGGAAGAGATGCCCGATGGCGGGTGACGTGTAGGCAAGAACGGTGGACATCAGTGCCTCCGGATGAAGGGCCCCAGCATTTCGAGCAGTGAGGTGGCCACCTGGTCGCGGCTGAGCCCAGCGTCGAGGCGGAGCAGCTTCCAGGTGTAGACGTCGCAGAGGGCGACGAACTGGGCAAGGCGGCGGTGGCGCGCCGCCTTGTCCGCAAACAGGCTCTCTGACAGGTAGGGCTCGAAGACCCGCTCGCACCACTGCCAGTGGAATTGGCGGCCGGCGGCCGTAATCTCGGCCATGACCGGGGATGTGCCCTCCTCCGCCAGCATCTTCAGCGCCAGCGCGCCCGTGGTTTCATAGTGCTCCAGCAGGTTCCCGACGGCGGCCCGGACGTCGCCGGGCCGCGCTGCGTTGCGCTGGCCGGCCACCCTCGCCGCGGCGGCGTCCGCGGTGGCGTGGATGAGTCCCATCCGGTCGCCGAAGCGGCGGATGACGGTCTGGACGGTGACTCCGGCCCGGGCGGCCACGGCATTCAAGGTGACGTCCGCGAGCGGGCCTTCGAGGAACAGGTCCTCGGTGGCCTGGAGGATCCGGCGGCCGGTTTCCGCAGCGGCTGCCGCGCGCTTGGGGGAATCGTAGGGCCGGGTGTGCGTCCCGTCCATATTCATGTTAACTATGTTAACTTGAATTGCGGTCTATGGGTAGAGGGTTGGCTTAGGGGCGGGAGATGCGGATCATTTCCTCCCGCGGGACCACCTTGATGCGTTCGCGGACCACGGGTTCGGCACCGTCGGCCGCGCGGTCCGCAGTCCAGGCCGCACCCAGTGCTGCTTCGTGGGCGTCGAGCCTGTTCCAGCCCTCCCACGTCGTGTACTTGATGCCGCGTTCCTCAAGCAGGTCGATGATGGCCTGCGGGTCCGGATTGCTGGCCGGCGGCAGCGTCAGCCGGTCCTCCAGCAGGAAGCCGATGGTCTCCAGCGCATCGCCCTTGGTATGGCCGATCAGGCCCACCGGACCGCGCTTGATCCATCCGGTGGTGTAGATCCCCGGAACGGGGTTGCCCTCGGCGTCCAGGACACGGCCGCCCTCGTTGGGGATGACCCCGCGCCTGGCGTCGTACTCCAGCTCGTCGAGCGCGGAGCCGTGGTAGCCGATGGCCCGGTAAACGGCCTGGACCGGGTACTCGACGTACTCTCCCGTGCCCTTCGCGTTACCGGTGCCGTCCAGCTGCATGCGCTCGAACTTGATGCCGCCCACCTTGCCCGTGCCGCCGTCGGGCAGGATTTCCACCGGACTGTGCAGGAAGTGCAGGTGCAGGCGGCGCGAGGACGGGTTCTCCGACTCGGCGTGCTCCTCCACCAGCCAGTTGGTGAGCGTGTTCACCATGGTCTTGGTCTGGTTATTGCTCCGGATGGCCTCGTCGGAGGCTTCGTCGAACTCGAAATCCTCCGGGTACAGCACGATGTCCACGTCGTTCATGTGGCTCAGTTCGCGCAGCTCCAGGGGCGTGAACTTCACCTGGGCAGGGCCGCGGCGGCCGAACACGTGCACGTCCGTGACCGGCGAGGACTTCAGCCCCTGGTAGACGTTGTCCGGGATCTCGGTGCTGAGCAGTTCCTCCGGGTGCTTGACCAGCATGCGGGCCACGTCCAGCGCCACGTTGCCGTTCCCGATGACCGCAATTTCGCGCGCCTCCAGCGGCCACTCGCGGGGAACGTCCGGGTGTCCGTCATACCAGGAAACAAAGTCGGCTCCGCCGAAGCTCCCGGCCAGCTCGATGCCCGGAATGTTCAGGTCCGCGTCCTTGATGGCGCCGGTGGAGAAGATCACGGCGTCATAGAAGGCGCGGAAGTCGTGCAGCGTCAGGTCGCGGCCGTAGGTCACGTTGCCAAGGAAACGGATATCGCCCCGGTCCAGCACCTTGTGCAGCGCGTTGACGATTCCCTTGATACGCGGATGGTCCGGGGCCACGCCGTAGCGGATCAGCCCGTACGGTGCGGGATAGGCCTCGAACAGGTCGATGCTGACCTCGAAATCGCCGTCCTTCACGCCTGCGGATTTGGTGAGGATGTCCGCAGCATAGACCCCGGCCGGTCCGGCGCCCACGATGGCGACGCGGAGGGGACGGGTGGAGGCGGTTTCGCTGTGGTTGGACACCGGGAGCCCTTCTAACGATGAGGATGCGCCGGACCTTGGCGCACCGGCTTCCATTCTAGATTGAGACGCTTATGAGGCCCGCAGCGGGACCACGCTGCCTTCCCGGTACAGCAGGGCCCGCAGTTCGGCCTCGCCGGAGTCGGCGCGGCGGGGGTCAATGGTTTCGCCGTCGTTGTAGTGGTCCACCACCCTGGGGTCCACATAGCTTTTCCGCGCGATCGACGGCGTGTTCCCCAGCACCGCCGCGGCCTCCTGCATCGCCTGGCTGACCGCGCGCTTGCGCTGCGCGACCGTTCGGCGGACGCCGGTCCGCGCCAGGCTCACCGCGGCCGCTACCGTCCCGCGCAGGGTCCGGAAGTCCTTGGCGGTGAAGTCGGAGCCGGTCCGCTCCTTGACGTAGGCGTTGATCTCCGCACTGGTGACCGGCCGCCACTGCCGGCCCTCCTTGTACGCGAGGAGCCGGGCGTTGGGCCCCCGGCGCTTGAGCGACCGCACCAGGGCGGCAAGGTCGGCGTCGTCAATCTCCGACTCCCAAAACTTGCCGCTCTTCGCCGGGAACCGCAGCATGACACGGTCCTTGCGCACCCGGGCGTGCGCGCACAGCAGGGTGGCCAGGCCGCGGCTGCCGTTCTCGTTGGTGTACCGCTCGGAACCCACCCGCAGGGAGCCGCTGTCCAGCATCCGGAACGCCCCGGCCAGGACGCGCTCCCGGGAGAAACCTTCGCTGCGCAGGTCCATGGTCACCTTCCGGCGCGCGGCAGGCAACGACTCCGCGAGCTGGAGGGACCGGTCGAACTTGGCCCGGTCCTTCCGCTCCCGCCATTCCGGGTGGTAGATGTACTGGCGGCGCCCCACCGCGTCCAGCCCCGTGGCCTGGATGTGCCCGTTGTCGAACGGGGAAATCCACACGTCCGTCCAGGCCGGCGGAATGCCGATGCTTTCGAGCCTGTCGCGGACGGGTCCTGGCGGCAGGGTGGAGCCGTCCAGGTCGCGGTAGCTGAACCCCGTCCCGGCTGCCACCCGGCGGTATCCGCGCCCGTTGGCGTTGCTGCGCCGGAGCCTCATGGCGCGGGCGGGAGCGGGGCTGCGTGTGTCATGAAAGCAAGCCTACTGATCAGTGGGGGTTTCGCCCGCATGGCGTGCTGGAATACCGGCCCTGGTGGTGATGTTATGGGTTGCGTGCCTACACCCGATGGAGTAACTCCAGCCAGCGCCGCTGCCACTGCGGCGGCCCCACGCTCTGCGGCCCCCCAGGCGCCCGGCGCCACGCCGCCAGGCCCCAAGGCCGTGGACAAGGAGACGACGGCGGGAATTCTCTTCGGCGTCGGCGCTTACGGGCTGTGGGGGCTGCTGCCGCTGTACTTCTTCGCACTGATGCCGGCAGGCGCCGTCGAAATCGTGGCCAACCGGGTGGTGTGGTCGCTGGTGTTCTGCGCCCTGCTGATTACCGCCACCCGGGCGTGGCCGGCGCTTGCCGCGGCCTTCCGCGACCGGAAGTTGTTCGGTTCCCTGGCCCTGGCTGCTGCATTGATCGCCGCCAACTGGCTCACCTACACCTACGGCGTCACCACCGGCCAGGCCGTCGAAGCGGCGCTGGGCTACTTCATCAACCCGCTGGTATCCGTGCTGCTGGGCGTGTTCGTGCTTAAGGAAAGGCTGCGCCCGCTGCAGTGGGCCGCCGTCGGGACCGGTTTCGTGGCGGTGGGCGTGCTCACCTACTCCTACGGAAAGCTCCCATGGATTGCCCTGACGCTGGCGGTGACCTTCGGCCTGTACGGCTTCGTGAAGAAGCGCGTGGGTCCCAGGGTGGACGCGGTGACCAGCCTCAGCGTGGAAACCATGGTGCTGGCGCCGTTCGCGGCGGCCACCATGGCAGTCCTCGCCATGAACGGAACGGCCACCCTGACCACGCAGGGCACCGGGCACTTCTGGCTGTTGGTGGCCTCCGGCGTGATCACGGCGGTCCCGCTGCTGTTCTTCGGCGCGGCTGCCCGCCGGCTGCCCATGACCACCATCGGGCTGCTGCAGTACATGGCGCCGCTGCTGCAGTTCGTGGTGGCCCTGCTGGTCTTCCGCGAAGCCATGCCGCTGGAGCGCTGGATCGGCTTCGGCGTGGTGTGGCTGGCGTTGCTCCTGCTCACGCTGGACATGCTGCGCGCCGCCCGGAAGAACTCGGCGGCGCGCAGGGCAGCGGCTGTTACGCGTGGGCCTTGATGGCAGCTGCCAGGACGTCCAGCCCGTCGTTGAGCAGTTCGTCGGTGATGACCAGCGGCGGGAGCAGGCGGATCACGTTGCCGTAGGTGCCGCAGGTGAGGATGATGACACCCTCCTTGAGGCAGGCTGCGGCCACGGCCTTGGTCAGCTCCGGGTTGGGTTCCTTCGAGCCCGCCTGCACCAGCTCGATGGCCAGCATGGCACCGCGGCCGCGGACATCGCCGATGACGCCGGTTCCGGCCCCGGCCAGTTCCGCCTGCAGTTCGCGGAGGCGGCCGGTGGCCAGGGCTTCGATGTGGCGGGCGCGCCCGGCAAGGTCGTACTCCTCCATGGTGCCGATTGACGCCAGCGCCGCGGCGCACGCCACCGGGTTGCCGCCGTAGGTGCCGCCCAGGCCGCCGGGGTGGACTGCATCCAGCAGCTCTGCGCGGCCGGTGATGGCTGAGAGCGGCATGCCGCCGGCGATGCCCTTGGCCAGGGTCATGATGTCCGGGACAACACCTTCGTGGTTCACGGCAAACCATTCGCCGGTGCGGCAGAACCCGGACTGGACCTCGTCGGCGATGAAGACGATGCCCTTCTCCTTGGCCCACGCAGCCAGCGCCGGGAGGAAGCCTTCGGCCGGGACGATGAAGCCGCCCTCACCCTGGATGGGTTCGATGATGATCGCGGCCACGGACTCACCGCCAATTTGCTTCTCGATCATGGTGATGGCCCGCTGCGCGGCCTCGGCACCCGTGATCGCGGGGTTTTCCTCGCGGTACGGGTAGCTCATGGGCATCCGGTAGACCTCGGGAGCGAACGGGCCGAAGTTGGTCTTGTACGGCATGGCCTTCGCGGTGAGGGCCATGGTCAGGTTGGTGCGGCCGTGGTAGGCGTGGTCGAAAGCGACGACGGCGTCCCGCCCGGTGGCCAGGCGGGCCACCTTGACGGCGTTCTCCACAGCTTCGGCACCTGAGTTGAAGAGGACAGTGCGCTTCTCGTGGTCGCCGGGGGTGAGGCGGTTCAGCTGCTCGGCCACGGCGACGTAGCCTTCGTAGGGGGTCACCATGAAGCAGGTGTGGGTGAAGTGCTCCACGGCTTCCTTGACGGCGCCCACGACAGCGGGATCCGACGCGCCCACGCTGGTGACCGCGATGCCCGAGCCGAGGTCGATGAAGGAGTTGCCGTCCACGTCATGGATGATGCCGCCGTCGGCATCCGCCACGTAGACGGGAACGCCGGACGCGACGCCGGCGGCGACTACGGCTTTGCGCCGTTCTGCCAGTGCCACGGACTTGGGACCCGGAAAGTCGGCGTGCACGCGGCGCTTCTGCTCCAGGCGGAAGGTGATGTCTGATGCGGTGGTGGTCATCGGGTTACTTTCTTAAGAATCGAGGGCGGACATGACGTGCTTGATGCGCGTGTAGTCCTCCACGCCGTACATGGAGAGGTCTTTGCCGTAGCCGGACTGCTTGAATCCGCCGTGGGGCATTTCGGCGGTGAGCAGGATGTGGGTGTTGATCCACACGGCGCCGAAGTCCAGGTCACGGCTCAGGCGCATGGCCGTTCCGTGGTTGGTGGTCCAGACGCTGGAGGCCAGTGCGTAGTCAACGTCGTTGGCCAGCTCCACGGCTTCTTCCTCGGTGCTGAACTTCTGGACTGTGATCACCGGCCCGAAGGTTTCGTGCTGGACCACGTCGTCCGTCTGGCGGGCACCGGTGATGATGGTGGGCTCGAAGAAGTAGCCCTTCTCCCCCGCCTGGTGGCCACCGATTTCAATCCGGCAATTCTCCGGCAGGTTGGCCACCACGGAGCGGACGGCATTGAAGTGGTTAACGTTGTTCAGCGGACCGAAGTAGTTTTCCGAGTCATCCTGCGAGCCAGTGCGCAGGGTCCTGGTGTGCTCCACCATGGCTGCCACGACGTCGTCGTGCACTGATTCCTCCACCAGCACCCTGGTGATGGCCGTGCAGTCCTGGCCGGCGTTGAAGAACGCGAACTCGGCGATGGCGGCGGCGCTTTTCTTGATGTCCGCGTCCTTGAAAACGATGGCCGGCGCCTTGCCCCCCAGCTCCAGGTGGGCCCGCTTGAGGCCCTTCGCGGCGCCTGAGGCCACGGCGATGCCGGCGCGGACCGAACCGGTAATGGACACCAGGCCGGGCACCTTGTGCTCCACCATCAGTGAGCCGGTCCGGCCCGTTCCCAGGACAACGTTCAGCACGCCGGCAGGGAAGATCTCCCCGGCGAGGCGGGCCAGGACCAGGGTTGACTCGGGAGTGGTGTCGGAGGGCTTGAGGACCACCGTGTTGCCGGCCGCAAGTGCGGGGCCGATCTTCCAGATGGCCATCAGGAACGGGTAGTTCCACGGCGCCACCTGGGCCACCACGCCGATGGGTTCGCGGCGGACATAGGACGTGTGTCCCTGGAAGTACTCCCCGGCGGACTTGCCTTCCAGGATGCGTGCGGCGCCGGCGAAGAACCGGAGCTGGTCCGCGCCGGCGGCCACTTCCTCGGACGCGATCAGCGAACGGACCTGGCCGGTGTTGCGGTGCTGGGCTTCCACGAGTTCGTCACTGTTGGCCTCGATGGCGTCCGCGAGCTTGAGCAGCATGAGCTGACGCTGTCCCGGCGTGACGTGCTTCCAGGACTTGAAGGCGTCCTTGGCGGCAGCCATCGCTGCATCGACGTCTGCCTCCACCGAAACCGGCGAGTGGGCCACCACTTCACCGTTGGTGGGGTTCACGATGTCCAGCAGCTCAGTGCCTGCCGGCGTCACGAATTCGCCGTTGATGAAGTTCTGCAAGGTTTGGACCACGGTGTACAACCTCTTTCTTTGTGGCTACCGGCAGCCGCGCGGGTGGGCGGGAGCTGATGGCTGGATCTGCCTTGAGCCTATGCCAGCACCCCGTGGCAGGGAATAGCCACCTGCACACCGTTGCCCGCCATCTTTAGTGCGGTTGACCAGCACCCGACTATCCTTGGTCCATGGCTATTTCCCTTGCCGCCCTGCTGGGTGTCGGTTCCCTGAAACTGTCCAAGGCGGGGCTGGCCGAAACCACCTGGCACCAGGACATCAACTGGGTGGCGGTGACCGAACTGGAGGACCCGCAGCGGTTCCTGAACGGCGGCGAACTGGTGCTCACCACGGGCCTGCGGCTCCGCTCCGCCCCCGACCAGCGCCGCTTCGTTCGCCAGGTGCAGCGCGCCGGCGCCGTAGGCATCGGGTTCGGCGTGGGGCTCTCGCACGAATCAGTGCCCCCGGCGCTGCTGGCCGAGGCCAACCGGTGGGGCCTGCCGGTGGTCGAGGTTCCGTACGAGACCCCGTTCATCGCCATCGGCAAGCTGGTGGCGGACGCCCAGTCCGCGGACCACTACGCCAAGCTGGAGCGCCTGATCGCCGGGCACCAGGTGCTGGCCCGCGCGCTCCTGACCGGGGGCGGGCTTGGTGAACTGCTGAAGCAGCTGGGCAGCATGCTGCGCACGGGCATCGCGCTGACCCAGTTCACCGCCGAGCTCTACAACAGCACCGGCGAAACGCCGTCCACCGGGACCTGGTCCTCCTATCCCGTGCCCACCGGCCGCCGTGACGCGTGCACCCTGTGGGTCCGGCAGCCGTTCGAGGACACCGGAATCATCGGCTACGCCCAGAACCTGATCAGCGTGGAGCTGAACAACATGGTCCAGCAGCGGCAGGCCCAGCGCGCCCTGTGCGGGCAGGTGCTGGACGACGTCATCAACGGCGCCCTGGAAACCAGCGAAGCCCAGCGCCGCCTCGCCGGCGTTGGCATCAACAGCACCCGCAAGAATGTGGTGCTGCTGGCCGTGTCCGCGGCCCACCACAAGGCTTTGGCGAGCACCTCGGTGCCGCGCGACCTCGGGGAGGCGGTGGCCGCCGTCGTCAACAAGGACCTGGTACTGGTGATCAATGACGACGGCGGGTCGGCACCCTCGCTGGCGCGCCGGCTCAGCGACCACCTCGCCGAGGCGGGGATCCACGCGACGATCGGGATCGGCGGCGCCTACACGAAGCCCAACGGCCTGCGCTGGAGCTACTACGAAGCCCGGGACGCCGCCAGCCACGGCCTCCCGGTCAACGAACCGGAACGGCTGAGCCTGACCTCCCTGCTGTTGGCCAGCGAGGACGTGCCGCTGGCGGACATGGCGCGGGAATCGCTCACGCCGCTGCGGAACTTTGATGCCACCCACGGTTCCGAGCTGATGGCCACGCTGGAAAGCTACCTGAACAACAACGGCTCGGTGGCCGCCGTGGCGGAGGAGCTGACGCTGCACCGGAACACCGTCCGCTACCGCCTGGCACAGATCACCGAGCTCACCGGATACGACCCCTCCGTCACCGCGGACCGCGTCCAGCTTTGGCTGGCCCTGGCCGTTGCCCGGCTCGCCTCCCGCCCCGGCAACTCCGCCGCGACCGCACCAACGCGCGGTCACATCCCGCTCAACAAACGGCCCTGAGGCGGTGTTATGTGACCCCGCGCTGCAGGAGGCGGCGCGATTTTTTCCGGGCCTTCCGGTATTTCTTCTCCGCCGCGGCCATCAGTTCGATCTCCCTCGCGTGCAGGGTGGCATAGGGACCGTCGCTGCCCATCCGTGCCACGAGGTCACGGGCGATGACGGCGTCATGGAAATCGCCCAGGACCTTCTGCTGCCGGTGCGCGGCCTTGGCCACCTTTCGGGCCCTGCGCCGCACTGGTTCCGCCGACTCCGCCACGTGCCGCAGCCGCTTCGCATCCTTGCGCACCCGGTGCAGCGCCTGCTCGTAGTCGCCCTCTCCCAGGGTTCCGGAGGCCTTCTTCTGCGCTCGGCGCAGGCGTCTCGCGGCCTTCGCCACAGCCCGGGCGGACACCTTTCGGCCGCGCCGGATCCCCTTCGAGGCGGCCCCCATCCGCAGCGGCGGAGCATCCCGGAAATCCTCGAGCGCGGCAAGCAGGCGGAAGTAGCGCCCTGATTCCAGCGCGAGCAGCAGGCGGCGGTATCCGGCGTCGTACTGCTCTGCGCCGTGGCGGCCCAGCCGCTCCCGGGCCGCGGCCGAGTCCTTCCCCGGCGGCAGTTCCGCGGCGTGCCCGTCAAGCCGTTCCCGGAGGACCTCTGCATCGCGCGGCCCGCCCAGCATGCCGCCCAGCCACTTGAGTTCACCCGCGAGCCGGCGCAGGGGCGCCCTCGCGTACAACTTCCGGTACGCGGCCAGCGCCGAGCGGAGCCGCCGCACCGCCGACCTCATGTTGTGCACGGCTTCGGGTTCCTCCAGCCGGACGGCCGGGTCATTGGCCAGCAGCTCGTCCAGGTGCGTTGCAAAGTAAAGGCCGACGACGGCCGCGGCCGGCGCTTCCTTCCCCGCCGCGAGTTCCGGGGCCCTTTGGCCGTTGGTGCTTTCGGCGCGGCCCGGGCCGGTTTCCGCAAGCACTTCGAGCGCCCTGGCAAGTTTCGACGCGTGCGGGGCGGGGGTGGCGCCGGCGGCTGCCAGCAGTTCGGCCGCCGGGCCCAACAGCTCCGGTCCGCCATGCACCAGTTCGAATTCCCACTCACGCCACCGGTACGCTCCGGCTCCGGCGGGCAGGAGGCTGGCGGAGACCCTGTCGTCGGCCAGGTCCGCCAAGTGTGTGCCGTCCGGGCCGTAAAGGGCGTGCGTGGTCCGTTCCGTTTCCAGCCGAACCGTGGGGGCGAGGTCAGCCCCCCGCAGGTACACGTGCAGGTGTGCCAGCAACGGGTCAGGCACGACGTCGGGCCTGCCCAAGGGCGCGTGCAGTTCCCGGCGACGCCGGATCTCCGGTGCTCCCGGTTCCGCACCTCCGCCAACCCCTTCCGGTTTTTCGGGCGCAAGCTTCAGGTGCCAGCCCTCGTCCGCCCCGCCCGTGCGCCGCCGCAGGCTGATCCCACGGCCGGCCAACGTACGTCCCGGAGTGTCGAAATACACCGCGGTGAGTCTGTCCACCCGTGGGGGCGCAACGCGCCCAGCCCCGGGCAGATCCGCGAGGCGGGGCACCCGGGCCTCGGGGCCGGCGTCGTACTTCAGCTCCACTTCCATGCCCTGGACGTTCATCTGCTGTCCTCCCGCGTGGTGTGTTTTCCGCAGTCTATTTCGCCCGCCGCCCCACCGGGAGAGATTCCCCACAAAACCCTAGACGTCAAACGTCTAACGTTTATCCTTGAACGATGCCCACACCGCCTTCGCATTCCGTGCTTCCGGCCGCCCCCGCGCCCGCCGCCCCCAACGCTCCGGAAGAGGCGCGCAAGGCGCGTTCGGCCGTCGCCTTCGGGGTCATTGCGCTGGTACTCATCGGACTGAACCTGCGTGCCGGGATTACCGGGGCGTCCGCGCTCCTGCACGACCTGCAGGCGGTCCTCGGCTACGGGACGCTGGTGGCTGCGGTCATCCCATCCATCCCCACGCTGTGCTTTTCGCTCGCGGGGGCGGGGACGTCATGGCTGACGGGCAGGCTGGGCGTGGAGAACGCCATCCTGGTCTCACTGGCCATGCTGGCCGGCGGGCTGTTGCTGCGCGGGATCCCCGCCACCGGCATGCTGGTGGCAGGCAGCGTGGCGGGCATGTCCGGGCTGGCCGTCTGCAATGTGGCCATGCCGTCCTTCATCCGCGAACATTTTGCGCACCGCACGTCCCTGATGACCGCCCTCTACACGGTGACGATGACCACCGGAGCCACGGTGGCCTCCGTCGCGGTGGTTCCGCTGGCGCAGGCGCTGGGCTCGCCGTCGGCCGCCGTGGGCGCCATCGGAATCACCGCCGTCGCAGCGTTCCTCGGCTTCCTTCCCGTAGCCCTGCACGCGCACCGCAACAGCACGCGCACCACCGCCGCGCCCATCTCGCCGTGGCCGCTCCTGCGCACCCGGAAGGGCATCCTGCTGACCGCGATTTTTACGCTCCAGTCACTGCTGGCTTACGCACTGATGAGCTGGTTCCCGTACATGCTCACCACCATGGGCAGAAGCGCAGCGGACAGCGGATTGCTGTTCGGACTGATGCAGCTGGTGTCCGTCCCGGCGGGCATGGTGCTGATCGCCATCGGGTCGCGGCCGCGCATGCTCCGCCCCGCGTTCTACCTTGCCAGCGGGACCATGACAGTTGGAGTCGCGCTGCTGCTGTTCCTGCCTGCGGGCCTTGCCATGGTCCCGGCCATCCTGCTCGGTTTCGGCCTGGGGATCTTCCCGCTGGTGATGGTGATGATCAGCCGAAGTGGCGCCAGTACCGCCGAAACCACCGCGCTCTCCACGCTGGCGCAGTCCACCGGTTACCTGTTGGCCACCGCCGGACCGTTCGGGATGGGACTGCTGCACAGCTCCACCGGAAGCTGGACATTGCCGCTCGCCCTGCTGCTGGCGCTGTCCCTGGTGCAGATCGTCGTCTCGCACCAGGTCACCGGCCGTGCGATGACCGGAGCCAGGAAGTAGCAGCCATGGAACTGAGCCCCTCGCACCGCCAGCCCCTGGCTGAGGAAGTAACCGCCAAACTCCGCGCCATGGTCCAGTCCGGCGAATGGCCCCTGGACCGGCGCATTCCCTCCGAACCCGAGCTCATGGCGGGCTTGGGCATCTCCCGCGGCACGCTCCGGGAGGCCGTGAAAGCTTTGGCGCACACCGGCATGCTGGAGGTCCGGCGCGGGGACGGCACCTACGTCCGGGCCACCAGCGAGATTTCCGGGGCGGCCCGGCGGCTTTACCAGGACCATGCCGGGCAGCACGTCCTCGAGGTGCGCCTGGGGCTTGATACCCAGGCCGCGCGCCTTGCAGCACGCCATGCCACGGACGACGACGTCACGGCCTTGCGCAGTCTCCTCGCCGCCCGGGACCAGGCCTGGCAGGGGGGCAACTATGCGGCCTGGGCGGAGGCCGACTGGCGGTTCCACGAACGTGTGGCCCTGGCGTCGGCCAATCCGCTGCTGCACGAGCTGTACGCCAGTTTCGGGGCAGCCTTCCACGAGGACCTGCTCGCCCAGCACCGCCGGCCCGGTTTCGACGGGCTGCCGCACGAGGGGCACGGGGCGCTGCTTGCGGCCATCGAGCGCCGCGACGAGGAAGCCGCAGTGGCCACGGTCAGCCGGAACCTGAACTCCTGCGCGGAGTGGCTGGCAGAATAACCCCACCTGCGGGCGGGTCAGCGGGCCGGGCGGGCGGGCGCCGTGTCGGATTCTGCCGCTCCGGGAACGCTCAGTAGGCTTACTGTCAGACGAGGTAGTCACGCCTGCCGTCCAGCCGGCCCGCAGGCGCCCCAACCACGAGGAGTTCCCATGGCGCCCTTTTCACGCCTTGCCGCCCGCAGGGCCTGCACCGAGAACCCGCCGGCGGCGGCCGTCCACCCGGCACCGAAGTCCGGAGCGGCCGCACTCTGGGCTGACGGGCTGGGCAGGGTTGGCACCCGCGCTGCGCAGGTGCTGCTGATCCTGCTGTTGGTATCCGTCTCCGTCTATGCGCTAATGCAGATCAAACTGCTGGTCATCCCCGTCCTGATCGCGCTGATCCTGGCTGCCGCCATCGGCCCGTTTGTTAACATGCTCCGCCGGCGCGGCATCCCGGGCGGGCTGGCCACCGGCATTGCGTTCGTGGCCCTGCTGGCCCTGCTGGCCGGCGTCGGTGCCATCATCTACCTCTCCGTGCGGAACCAGTGGGCCGAATTGGCCCAGCAGGCCTCAACCGGCCTGGACGAGTTGGAGAATTTCCTCCTCAACGGCCCGGTCCCCCTGGACCAGGGCCAGCTCCAGGAGGCACGCCAGGGGATCATCGACTTCATCACCAGCAGCCAGGCCCGCTCCAGGGCCATCACGGGGCTATCGCTGGTCACTGAATTCATTGCCGGCACCGGCCTCATGGTGGTCATCCTTTTCTTCTTCCTCAAGGACGGCGCCAAGATCTGGAACTTCCTGCTCCGCCCCTTCAGCGGACGCCGTGAGGCGAAGCTGCGCCGGGTCGGCCGCCGGACCCTGGAGGTCCTGGGCGGCTACGTCCGGGGCACCGCCATCGTGGCGCTCGTGGACACCGTGGCCATTGGCACCGCGCTGCTGATCCTGCAGGTGCCGCTGGCCTTGCCGCTGGCGGTCATCGTTTTCATTACCGCCTTCATTCCGCTGGTGGGCGCCACCGTTGCGGGCATCCTCGCCGCCCTCGTGGCGCTGGTGGCGAACGGGCCGGTGGTGGCCCTGATCGTGGTGGCTGTCGTCGTCGCGGTGAACCAGCTCGAGGGCGACCTCCTGCAGCCCATCGTCATGGGTAAATCGCTCCAGCTGCACGCCCTGGTCATCCTGATGGCGCTGACTGCCGGGACCATCCTGGCCGGAATCGTCGGTGCGGTTCTGTCCGTACCGCTTGCCGCCGTCGTCTGGGCGATCATCCAGGTGTGGACTGCCGAGGATCCCCATCTCACGGACATGAACCCGGACCTCCCGCCGGCCAACACACAACCGGTTTAGCCCCCCCTTCCGGGAGGGGACGCACGACGACGGTCCGGCACCCTGGTGCCGGACCGTCGTCGTTCGCGTTGCTTGCGGCCGCCCGTGGCAGCCGGGTGCCTAGCCGCGGAGGCCGGCGAAGACGTTCTTGGGCCGCTGCATCTCGCCGTGCTTGGCGCCGAGCACAACCACTGCCCCCGCAAAGACGGGAATGACCCACTGCAGCATCTTCAGCTGCTGCTGCGCGGACCGGAGTTCGTCGGACGCGCCCGGGCGGGGTTCGGTGGCACCCTCGGAACCCTCGCCGGCAAGCTTCTCCACCTTCTTGCCCAGGAGGCCCGAGTAAAGCGTCACCGCTGCGCCGGCGACCGTGACCGCCGTCTTAATGGCCGTGTCCCGCGCGACGCCGTCCTGCGCGGCGATGCGCCCTTTGTTCTCCCACGCGATCGCCAGGTCCGCGACCAGATGGGAGGCGAAGGCTGCCGTCTGGACCGGTGCCCACTTCATCCATCCGGCACTGGAGAGCCGGGTCCGTTCGGCCGGGTCCTTGGCCTGGGCTGCCGCCCCGTTGAGTCCGATGGCACCCATGAGGGATCCGCCGAACCATGCCGCAGCCGTCAGGTCGTGGACTGACCGGGCAATGAGGTTTCCTGCCATGATGCGTTCCTAACGTTGATCCGGATTCCGGTGCATGTCCGTGCCCCCGGCAGGGGCCACGATGAAGCCATCGTAAGCACACTTACTAATGTTACGAAAGTCCGCATTTTGCCGGTGCAACCACGTAGTATCGTCGCCATGGGAATGACAGGCACCTTGTTCGGCTGGGCCTTCGGGGACCCGGCACGCGAATCCGACAGCTCCTACGTGGACGCACTCCAGCGCGAGGCGCTGGAGAACGCGCGGGAAACAGCCGCGGCCAAGGGGGTGGAGGCGGTGCCTGGCTCCGAGGCGTTCACGGTGCTCAGCGGCAACGACTCCCTGGTGGAACTGGAGAACGCACCGGGCCGGCTGGTGGTCCGCTGCACCATCCACGTCGAAGGACCTGGCGCGGAAAAACTGCGCGCTGAAGGGCCCATGAACGGCTGACGCCATGCGGGAACCGGACTCCACCATCAGCCAGGCCGCGGACGTCCTCGAGGACGCCTCCAACGCCAAAGCCCTGGACTTCCTGGCCCGCGCCGGTTTTGGCGTGATGGCTATCCTGCACCTCATCGTCGGAGCCATCGCCATCGCAATCGCGCTTGGCCAGCCCGGCCAGGCGGAAGCCACCGGCGCCATTGAACAACTGGCGGCCAATGCGTGGGGACCGGCCGTGATGTGGGCGTGCGTGGCTGCGTGCGCAGGGCTCGCGCTCTGGCAGGCCAGCGAGGCCACACTCCGCGCCCGGCACCTTCCGCACAAGGAACGGGCCGGGAAGCTCATCTCTTCCGGGTTCCTGTCGGTCGCCTACGGCAGCGTGGGACTCAGCTTCGCGGGCTTTGCCGTGGGCATGCCCGGGGACTCCGGGGACAGCACGCGCGATTTCAGCGCCACCCTGATGGCCCATCCCCTGGGCCCCTGGGTGCTGGCCGCCCTCGGCCTGACCATCATGGGCGTGGGGGTCTACTTCGTCATCAAGGGCCTGCGGCGCGGCTTCAAGGAAGAGCTGCTGGCGTTCGACGGTACCCGCCGTGGCCGCCTCATCGACACCCTCGGCGTGACCGGCCACGCGGCAAAGGGCGTCGCACTCAACCTTGCCGGGCTGTTGTTCGTGATCGCCGCGGCCAAGCACCGCCCCGAGGAATCCACCGGGCTGGACGGCAGCCTCAAGGCCCTCCGCGAGCACCCGTTCGGCCCGTCTCTGCTGGTGGCCATCGGTGCGGGTTTCATCGCGTACGGCATCTTTGCGCTCATCCGCGCCCGTTTTGGACGCATGTAGGTTGGGGTACGGAGGAACCATGACACAGCAGCGCAGCTCACACGCAGCGCACGACGGCGGCACCCGGGTCCCTTCAGCGCCCGTCACCAGGGCTCTGGGCAAGGTCGTCGCGGCCGGGTTCGGCGGATTAAAGCTTTTGCGGCCGGACCGCCCCATCCATCCGAAAGGCCTGGGCCTTACTGGTGAGCTGGTCCGGAATGGAACCCCGGAAGGAGCCAGCGGACTGGACTGGCTCGATGCGCCCGGCATGGACACGGTGGCTGCACGGTTTTCCCGGTCTGTGGGGCTGCCGCAGTCATTGCCGGACATCCTGGGCCTGGCGTTGAGGGTCACTTCCCCTGGTGCCGGACCGGCGGACATCTTGTTCGCCTCAACAGGCTGGAACGTGCGGGGCCGTTTCCTCCTCCAGCCGCGGCTGGACGTCGAGGCCGCCGCCCTGACCACCCTCATGCCCTACCGGGGCCGGCGCGGTCCGGTCCTGCTCGGGCTCCGGACCTTCAGCCTTCCGGCGGGGTCGCCGGCCTCCGGGGAGTGGGTCCTGGGCCTGTACTGGGCGCGGCCCGGTGGCCAGTGGAACCGGTGCGGCGAGCTCAGGCTGCACGTCCCGGACGGGCCTTCGGACACTCCGCTGCCCTTCGACCCACTGGCCCACCGCCCGCCGGGAGCGGCAACCTATGCCTGGACCCGGCTGCTGCGGGAGCCCTCCTACCGGACGGCGCAGCGGGTGCCTCCCGCCGCCGTCGTACGTTCTGTCCTGCCCCAACCTGGCGGCACTGCCGCAACAGAGAGGAACGCCATGTCCACCGTGTCCCGGCTGTTCAATGCCCCCGCCGCCAACGTCTGGAAAGTGATCGCCGACGGCTGGCTGTACTCCGGCTGGGTGGTGGGTGCTTCGCGGATCCGGGCCGTGGACGATCACTGGCCGCAGGAAGGCTCGAGGCTCCACCATTCCGTCGGCGCCTGGCCGCTGGTGATCAACGACAGCAGCCGGGTCACCGCTGTCGAGCCGGGAAAGAGGCTGGAACTGGTGGCGCGCGGCTGGCCCATGGGCGAGGCCAAGGTGGTGCTGACGATCGAGGACCGGGGCGGCCAGTGCCTGGTGACCATCATGGAGGACGCGATCCGCGGGCCGGGAAAGCGGGTGCCCAAGACGTTCCGCGATCCGGCGATTTCGGTCCGGAACCGCGAAACCCTGCACCGCCTGGAGCTCATGGCTGCAGGCGGTGCAGGGCGGTAAAGCGGTCCGCTGCTAGACCTGGGCGGCAACGCCGTCGCGGGAGATGCTGACCATGTCCTCGCGCGGTACCACCTTGATGCGCTCACGCTTGACCTCGACGCCGTGCGAGCCGCCGGCCTCCGTGGCGGCTGCCCCGAGGGCGAGTTCGTGGGCGTCCAGGGCAAGCCAGCCTTCCCAGCTGGTGAACTTCACGCCGCGGGCGTCCAGGAGGTCCACGACGGCGTCTTCCGCGGGAACGCTGGCAACCGGAAGGTTCCCGCGGTCCTCGAGCAGGTAGGTCACGGTCTCCAGGGCGTCTCCCTTGGTGTGGCCGATCAGACCGACCGGGCCGCGCTTGATCCAGCCGGTGGCGTAGATGCCGGGCACGTGGGTGCCGGACGCGTCCAGGACGCGGCCGCCGTCGTTCGGGATGACGCCCTTCGTGTGGTCAAACTCGATCTCCGGGAGGGCGGAGCCGAAGTAGCCGATGGCGCGGTACACGGCCTGGACCGGGTAGTCGATGAACTCGCCGGTGCCGCGGGCGTTGCCGGTGCCGTCCAGTTCGGTGCGCTCGAACTTGATGCCGGCCACCTTGCCCGGTGTTTCGGGGGCGTCGTAGATCTCCACCGGGCTGTGCAGGAAGTGCAGGTGCAGGCGGCGGGAGGCCTTGAGCTCGGAGACGTCTTCGGGCTGCTCGGCGATCCAGTTGGTGAGCGTGCCCACCATGGTCTTGGTCTGGTTGTTGCTCTGGATCTGGCGGTCCGATTCCTCGTCGAACTCGAAGTCCTCCGGGTAAAGGATGATGTCCACGTCCTTGGAGTGGGACAGTTCGCGCAGCTCCAGCGGGGTGAACTTGACCTGGGCCGGGCCGCGTCGGCCGAAGACGTGCACGTCGGTGACGGGCGAGGACTTCAGGCCGGCGTAGACGTTGTCCGGGATCTCGGAGACGAGGAGGTCGTCTGCGTGCTTGGACAGGACGCGTGCAACGTCCAGGGCCACGTTGCCGTTGCCGATCACGGCGATTTCCTTGGCGTCCAGCGGCCACTCGCGGGGCACGTCCGGATGGCCGTCGTACCAGGAGACGAAGTCGGCGCCGCCGAAGGAGCCTTCCAGCTCGATGCCAGGGATGTTCAGGTCCGCGTCCTTGATGGCGCCGGTGGCGAAGATGACGGCGTCGTAGTGCGTGCGGAGGTCCTCGATGGTGAGGTCCGTGCCGTAGTCCACGTTGCCGAAGAAGCGGATGTCGCCGCGGTCCAGCACCTTGTGCAGGGCGTTGACGATGCCCTTGATGCGGGGGTGGTCCGGGGCAACGCCGTAGCGGATCAGGCCGTAGGGTGCCGGGTAGCGGTCAAAGAGGTCGATGCTCACGGTCAGCTCGCCGCTCTTGACGGCTTCGCTCTTGGTGAGGATGTCCGCGGCGTAGACGCCGGCCGGGCCGGAGCCCACGACGGCGACGCGCAGCGGACGTTCGGCAGAACCTACGGTGGTGCTTGATGACACGGCTGTGTTCCTTTTCTTCTGCATCGATTGCTGAGTACCTGCCGGTTTGGGCCTCCATAACGGCAGTTGCGGAGCATCGATGGGTTTCAGGGGGTAAGGGCGGTCTTGCGGGGCTTGTTCGGCGTGGTGGTGCCGTAGTCAGCGGTTTTGAAGTGCGGCGGCGCGAACGGGCTCACGCGCACCACGTCCCCGATGACAATGACTGCGGGATTTGCGACGCCGGCGGCCTGGGCCTGGTCGGCGATCGAACCAAGCGTGCCAATCGTCACGCGCTGGTTGGGCAAATAGCCGTTCTCCACAATACCAACCGGGGTGCCGGCAGGCAGGCCCGCTTCGCCCAGCGCGGACGCTGATTCGCGCAGCTGGCCGACACCCATCAGCAGGACGATGGTGTGGTCGGCGCGGGCCGGGACCTCGGAAAGTTCCTCATGGCCGGTGACCACGCTGAAGCCCTTGGCCAGGCCGCGGTGGGTCACCGGGATGCCGGCGGCGGCGGGAACGGAGATCGCGGACGTGACGCCGGAGACCACCTCAACCTCGACGCCGTGCTGGCGGCAGTACTCAGCCTCCTCGCCGCCGCGGCCCAGGACGTAGGGATCGCCGCCCTTGAGCCGGACCACGCGGCGCCCCTGCAGGGCCTCGTCCACGAGTATCCGGTTGATTTCGGCCTGCGGCACCGGGTGGTGGCCGGGCGTCTTGCCGACCTCGATGACGCGAACGTCGGGGGCGAGTTCGTTGAGGAGTTCGCGGGGGCCGAGCCGGTCGGCAACCACGACGTCGGCCTGGCCGAGGAGACGGCGGCCGCGGACGGTGATGAGGCCGGTGTCGCCGGGGCCGCCGCCCACGAGCGCCACGCTCCCCTGATGGGCGCGGCGGCGGCGCAGCGGAAGGTCTCCGGATTCCAGGGCGGTCGCCACGGCATCACGGACGGCCATGGCCCGGCGCGGGTCTCCCCCGGCGTTGACGGCGATCTTGATGTCATCCACTTCGGCGACGGCGGGAGTCCAGGCAGCAGAGGCTTCGTGGTCTGAGGCGTTGACGCACCAGACGCGCTGCGCCTCGGCGTCGGCCGATACCAGGGCGTCCACGGCGGAATCGCCGGTTGCCGTCTGCACGAACCAGACGCCGTCGACGTCGGTCGAAACGTACGGGCGCGCGGTCCAGGTGAGCAGGCCGGCGTCGGCCATGTCCCGGAGCGCGGGTGAGGCAACGGGAGCCACCACGGTGACCACGGCGCCGGCGTCGAGCAGGCCCTTGGCGCGGCGTGCTGCCACCGGTCCCCCGCCCACCACCAGCACAGGGCGGCCCAGCAGCCGCAGCGCCGTGGGGTAAATGTCCTGAATTGCCATAGATCTACGGTAGGGCCGCGTCACAAACGCCCACAAAGGCGGAGCAACACCAGTTCACGGAAGGTAATCCTGCGTCACACAATCAGTGCCCGTACAGGCCGGTGCTGAGGTAGCGGAAGCCCGAATCGACCATGACGGTGACCACGGTGGCGTTCGGCCCCAGCTCTTTTGCGATGCGCAGGGCCGCCACGACGTTCCCGCCGGATGAGGTGCCGGCGAAGACACCTTCCTCGCGGGCAAGCCGCCGGCTCATTGCCATGGCTTCCTCAGAGGGGACACGTTCAATCCCGTCGACTTCAGCCGGCTCCCACAGGGGCGGGATAAAGCCGATGCCGGTACCCTCGATCCGGTGGGACCCGGTCGGACCGCCGGACAGCACGGCCGACTCGGCGGGTTCCGCCGCGATGATGCGGACCGCCGGGACGTGTGCCCGCAGGCCGCGCGCCGTCCCGTGGATCGAGTGGGCGGTGCCCACGAACTGTACAAAAGCGTCAACACGGCCGTAGGACTGCTGCCAGATCTCTTCGCCCAGGGCCAGGTAGCCCGTAATGGCGTCATGGTTGTTGAGCTGGTCGCAGGCCCAGTGGCCTGGCTGCCGGCTCAACTCACCCGCGCGGGCGATCATGGCCTTGATCAGTTGTTCCGTAATTTTTCCATGGTCGCTGGGAACATCCTCCACAGTGGCCCCGAGCGCTTCCATGGTCCGCCGCTTTTCATCGCTGAACGCGTCGGAGAAAACCACATGGAGCTTGTAACCCTTGGCCGCGCAGACCAGCGCCAGTGAGATGCCGGTGGTCCCGGCCGTGTATTCGACGACGGTGTCTCCGGGGCTGATTTCACCCCGCGCTTCGGCCGCGCTGATCGCGGCGGCCGCCATGCGGTCCTTCATGCTCCCGGTAGGGTTCGCAAACTCCAGCTTGGCAAGCACCCGGGCAGAGCCGGGCGGCACAACTTTCCGCAGTTCAATGAGGGGGGTTGATCCTATCCCCGCCAACACGCCTTCATCCGTTCCGACCGCATGTTCCATGTGTCCGCCTCACGCTCAGCGCCAGCCCGGACTCGCAAGAGTTGCCGGTACGGTTCAAGCTATACCCGGCCGGCCCGGGGACGCCAGAGAAGTGCGGTTACCTCGCCCGGCTCAGCGCGTACTGCCGGCCAGGAGGCCGCGGCGGCGCAGGAGACGCTTCTCGATCGGGCCGAACACCAGCAGTTCGATCAGGATCCCGACGCCGAGGATCAGCAGAATCGCAGCCATCACTATGGTCATGTCTGAGAGGTCGCGGCCCTGGTCCAGCAGGGAGCCCAGTCCGAAACCGATGGTCCCGCCCACCGCGATGATTTCCGCGGCCATCAGCGAGCGCCAGGAGAAGGCCCAGCCTTGCTTGAGCCCGCCCAGGTACCCGGGAAGTGCGGCCGGCAGGATGATCTGCAGCGCCATCTGCAGCCGGGACGCACCAAGGACGGTGCCAACGCGGCGGTACTGGGGCGGGATCTGGTCCACGCCGGAAATCAGCCCGTTGATGATGGACGGGATCGCACCCATGAACACCACGAAGTACACGGTGGCGTCGGTCAGGCCGAACCAGATGATCGCCGCCGGGACCCACGCCACGGACGGCAGCACCTGCAGGCCGGAAATCAGCGGCCCGAACGCCCGGCGGAGCGGCGCGACCTGGCTCAGCAGCAGCCCCACCGGCGTCGCGATGGCCACGGAAATCAGGAAGCCGACCAGCCCGCGCTCCAGCGAGGTCCACATCGCTTCCTGCAGCTTGGCGTCGCCCCAGAGCGTTCCCAGCTGCCCCAGCACGTCCAGCGGTCCGGGCACCTGATCCCGGCGCTTAAAGCCAAGGGACACATAGAACTGCCAGATGAGGACCAGCACCGCCAGCGCGGCGACCGGCAGGAGAGCACGGGACCAGTCGATCCGGTGCCTGCCCGCGGCGTCCGACTGCAGCGAATCCAAGCCGGACTCGAGCTGCCTCAGGTCCTCCTTACCGGTGGACGTGCGGGTCAACGCGGCGTGGATGTGCGGGGCGTCGGCGCGCTGCCTGTCCTCAATCGGGGTGGGGTTACTTGGCATGGCGGCGAATCTCCTCCCGCAGCCGGGCCGTAATGACCCCGGTCAGCTGGCCGGCGAGCCCGGCGTCGGTACGGTGTTCCTCAGTGACGTCCCATTCCTGGACCACGCGGCCCGGGCGGGAGGACAACAGCAGCACGCGCTGTCCCAGCCGCACGGCTTCGCGGACGTTGTGGGTGACGAAGACGATGGTCCGGCCGGTTTCCTTCCAGATGCGCTCGAGTTCGTCGTGCAGCAGGTCCCGGGTGATGGCATCCAGTGCGGCGAACGGCTCGTCCATGAGCAGCAGCTGCCGGTCCTGCGCCAGCGCGCGGGCAAGGGACACGCGCTGCCGCATGCCGCCGGAAAGCTCGTGGGGGCGCTTGTCGCCGGCGGCATCCAGGTGCACCAGCTCCAGCAGCTCCTGCGCCTTGGCCTGGCGCTCCGCCTTGCCCACCCCGCGCATCTTCAGCGCCAGCTGGATGTTCTCCCGTGCCGTCAGCCACGGAAACAGCGCCGCGTCCTGGAACATGAACGCCGCCCCATCGCTGGGCACCTCCAAAGCGCCCGACGACGGCGGCTCCAGCCCCGCGATGATGTTCAGCAGGGTGGACTTGCCGCAGCCCGATGCACCAAGGAGGGCAACGAACTCACCCGGGGCAATGGTGGCGTTGACGTCATCCAGTACCGGGGCGCCGTCGCCAAAGCGCTTGCCCAGGTGTTCCAGTACGACTGGCATGGTGGGTCCTTAAGTTGGTGGAAGAGCGGGTCAGTCCTGGCCGAGGCCGGCGGCGGATATCCGTTCGGCGCCGGAGACCTGGTTGAGTGCGCGGAGGTCAAACAGGCCGTTGATGTCGGCTTCCTTGGTAGTTCCGGCCTCGACGCCGTCCCGCAGCAGGTGCTGGAAACTTCCGGCCAGCGGGTCAAGGGTGAAAGTGATGTTGGCGAGGGCGCGGTCCAGCACGTCACCGGCCAGGGCCGCCCCGGCAGCCTCCTGCAGCGCGGCATTGATAACCTGCGCTTTTTCGGCCTCCGGCGCCTTGTTCAGCCACGCCACCGACTCCGCGTGTCCGGCCAGCAGCGCTTGGATGGTGTCCGGGTGGGCGGCGGCGAACCGCTGGTTCACGATCAGCACCGTGGTGGGGAACTGGCCCGGCTTGCCTGTTCCGGTTCCGTCCCACAGGTCCTTTTCATCCACCAGGACCTTGGCTCCGGCCTGGAGCACCAGGCGGGAGGACCAAGGCTCAGGCAACCATGCGCCGTCGAGCTTTCCGTCCTGGAAAAGCTTGAGGGTCTGGGCGTTGTCCGTCGGGTTGATGGCGACGTCGCCACTGCCGTCCACGTTGGTCTTGAATCCCTGTTTGGCCAGCCAGGCGCGGAGGGCGACGTCCTGGGTGCCGCCCAGCTGGGGCGTGGCCAGGGTCTTGCCGCGCAGGTCCGACGCGGAGCTGATACCGGGTTTGACCACCAGCTGCGCACCGCCCGCCGCTGCCCCGGCGATGACGCGCACGGACTCACCCTGGCTCTTGGCAAAGGAGTTGATGGCAGGGTTGGGGCCCAGGTAGGCGGCATCAATGGCGCCGGCGTTGAGGGCCTCGATGGCTGCCGGGCCGGCGTTGAAGGTCTCGGTGCTGAGCCTGGTGCTGCCCAGGGCCCCGGCGAGGTAGCCGTTCTTCACGCCGACCAGCGCCGCCGCGTGCGTCACATTGCCGAAGTAACCCAGCCGGAGCTCTGCGGCCGGACCCGAAGCGGCGGCTTCCGCCCCGCTGTTCCTGGAAAGGTTGGACGCCACTACGGCTCCTGCCACGATCAGCAGGACAAGCCCGATGGCCAGGGCAGCCTCGATGGCACGCCTGCGCCGTGGCACTGCGCTTTCGCCTGCCACGATGCGCCTCATCCCGGGCTTGGAACTAGTCATTGTTTCACCATAGGGAGTGGCCCAAACCCCGTTCAATGACGCGGAAACCCGGGGTCACGCGGGTTAATCTGGCGTCACATTAGTCCCCCTTGACGTTGACCAGCTGCCGGAGCGTGTGCCGCACCGTGACCAGGTCCGCGGCGTCCTGCATCACCACGTCGATGGGTTTGTACGCGGCGGGGATCTCGTCGATGAACGCCTCGGACGCCCGGAACTCGATGCCCCGCATGGCCCGCTTGAGCTCCTCAAGGGTGAAGGCTTTCCGCGCCGCGTTGCGGGAGTACTCCCGGCCCGCCCCGTGCGGCGAGGAGTTCAGGGACGCCGGGTTCCCCAGGCCCTCCACCACGTACGACGCCGTGCCCATCGATCCGGGGATAAGTCCCGGATCTCCGCGCTCGGCCTTGATCGCGCCCTTGCGTGAGACCCAGACGGACTTCCCGTAATGCGTCTCCTGCTGGGTGAAGTTGTGGTGGCAGTTGATCCGCTCCAGTTCCTCCACGGGCCCGCCCACGAAACGCGCAAACCGGGCGGTGACCCGGTCCATCATTTCCTCGCGGTTGAGCAGTGCGAAGTGCTGGGCCCAGCGGAGCTCGGCGATGTACCGGTCAAATTCAGGCGTGCCCTCCTCCAGGTGGGCCAGGTCCGGATCCGGGAGGTGCACCTTCAGCCTTGCCGCCACCTGCCGGGCCACGCCGATGTGGTGCTGGGCGATCTTGTTCCCGATGCCCCTCGAGCCCGAGTGCAGGAACAGCCACACCCGGTCGGTTTCGTCCGCGCACACCTCGATGAAGTGGTTGCCCGAGCCGAGGGACCCCAGCTGCAGGTCCCATTTTTCGACGTACCGGGCCGGATCGAACCCGGCCGCGGCGGCGCGGGACTTCAGCTCAGCAACCCGGGGCTCCGCCGTCGGAAGCACCTTCCTGTTATTGTGCCCGGCGGAGAGGGGGACAGCCCGCTCGATGTCTTCCCTGAGCGGCCGCCGGTCCGCGGGCAGGTCGGGCAGCGAGTACTGCGTCCGCACCGCGATCATGCCGCAACCGATGTCCACGCCCACCGCCGCCGGAATGATCGCGCCGAGCGTCGGAATCACGGACCCCACGGTGGCACCCTTGCCCAGGTGCGCGTCCGGCATCAGCGCCAGATGCGGGTAGATGAAGGACAGGCCGGCGGTCATCACAGCTTGCTCGCGGGTCTTCTCATCCAGGATGGACGCCCAGTTCAGCAGCTTGCCGTTGATGGTCTCCATGGTCCTCCCGCCGCCCCGGACTAACGTGGGTTCCAGACTAACCCCGCAACCAGGAGGCACCTATGGTCAATGTCCAGACCGAGATGGTCATCAACCGTCCCCGCACCGAGGTGGCGGAGTACGCAGCCAACCCGGACAACGCATCGCAGTGGTACACCAACATCCACCGCGCGCAACGGCTCACGGACGGCCCCATCGGCATCGGGTCCAGGGTCGCGTTCACGGCCGAATTCCTGGGCCGCGAGCTCAACTACACGTACGAGTTCGTGGAGTACGTCCCCGGAGAGCGGTTGGTCATGCGCACCTCGCAGGGCCCCTTCCCCATGCAGACCACCTACACGTGGACGGACGACGGCGGCGGCACCCGCATGACCCTCGGCAACAGCGGGAGCCCCTCGGGTTTCTCTCGGCTGGCGGGATTGTTCATGGCGCCGATGATCCGCCGGGAAACCCGGAAGGACCTGCGGAAGCTGAAGTCGGTCCTCGAGGGGCAATCCGCATAACCGGCCCGGCACCGCATAACAGTTGCCGGGCAACACCGGTTATGCGGGCAGTGGCCGGTTATGCGTCTTTAGATGCTGTAGCGCTCGTCCTCGTGGTCGCCGGGGTGGTCCTTGACCAGGCCGGCAGCCAGCGTGTTGCCGTCCAGCGGGTCGATCACCAGGAAGGCTCCCGTGCGGCGGTGGTGCAGGTAGTTCTCCAGCGGCAGCGGTGCGGCGAGCCGGAGCTGCGCGTTGCCGATGTCGTTCAGTTCCAGGCTGGACGCCGGCTCCAGCTGGAAGGAGGCCAGGTCCAGCTTTCCGGAGACGTTGCGGACCAGTGCCTGGACCGTGCGGGTGCCGTGCTTGACCAGCACTTTCTGGCCCTCGCGGAGCGGCTTCGGGGACAGCCAGCACAGCGCCGCGTACAGGTCTGCGGACGCTTCGCGGACGGTGCCTGCGGCAGCAATGGTGTCACCGCGGGCGACGTCGAACTCCTCCGCCAGGCGGAGGGCGACGGACTGCGGGGCGGCGGCTTCCTCCAGCGAGGAGCCGGCGAAGTCGATGCCCACCACCGTGGTGGTGCGCGGGTCCTGGCCGGGGGTCAGCACGGAGACCTTGTCCCCCACCTTGACCGAGCCCTCGGTGATCTGGCCCGCGTAGGCACGGTAGTCGCGGTAAGCCTCGACGTCCAGGCCGGCCGCAACGGCGTCCGGAGCCAGGGCGCCCTGCGGCCGGATGACCAGCTGCACCGGGAAGCGGAAGCTCTCCAGGTGGCTTTCCAGTTCGTCCGCGGCGGGCAGGGTCTCCAGGACCTCGAGCAGCGCCGGGCCGGTGTACCAGGGGGTGCGCTCGGACCGGTCCACCACGTTGTCGCCGTCGAGGGCGGAGACGGGGATGACCAGCAGGTCGCTGATTCCGTCGGAGCCGAGGCCGAGTTCGCGGCCAACCTGCTGCACGTCCGCTTCGATGTCGCGGAACACGGACTCGCTGAAGTCCACCAGGTCGATCTTGTTCACGGCCACGATCACGTGTGCCACGCGCAGCAGCTGCAGCACGGACAGGTGCCGGCGGGTCTGCTCCAGGACGCCCTTCCGGGCGTCGATGAGTACGACGACGGCATCCGCGGTGGACGCGCCGGTCACCGTGTTCTTGGTGTATTGCACGTGCCCGGGGCAGTCGGCCAGGATGAAGCTGCGGCGGTCGGTGGCGAAGTAGCGGTAGGCCACGTCGATGGTGATGCCCTGTTCGCGCTCGGCGCGCAGGCCGTCGGTCAGCAGCGCCAGGTCGATCCCGCCCTTGTCCCCGCCGAAGCCGCGGTCCGCGGAAGTCCGGGCGACGGCATCGAGCGTGTCAGCCAGGATGGCCTTGGAATCGTGCAGGAGGCGCCCCACCAGGGTGGACTTGCCGTCGTCGACCGATCCCGCGGTGGCGAACCGGAAAAGTGTGGTGGGCAGGGCTGTCTCCAGCTCCGAAGCCAAAGTATCGGTGCTCATTAGAAGTACCCGTCCTTCTTGCGGTCTTCCATGGCTGCCTCGGAGATGCGGTCATCTGCGCGGGTGGCGCCACGTTCGGTCAGGGTGGAGGCGGCGACTTCGACCACGACGTCGGCCACGGTGAAGGCATTGGACTCGACGGCGCCGGTGCAGGACATGTCGCCCACCGTGCGGTAGCGGACGGTCTTGGTGATGACTTCCTCGTGCGGCAGCGGCTGGGACACCTCGCCCACTGCGCGCCACATGCCGTCGCGGGCGAAGACCTCGCGCTCGTGGGCGTAGTACAGGCCGGGAAGCTCGATGTTTTCGCGCTCGATGTAGCGCCAGATGTCCAGCTCGGTCCAGTTGCTGATGGGGAAGGCACGGACGTGCTGGCCTACGGTGTGGCGGCCGTTGTACAGGTTCCACAGCTCGGGGCGCTGGTTGCGCGGGTCCCACTGGCCGAACTCGTCACGGAGGCTGAGGATACGCTCCTTGGCGCGGGCCTTGTCCTCGTCACGGCGGCCGCCACCAAAGACGGCATCGAACTTGTTCTGCTGGATCGCGTCCAGCAGCGGGACGGTCTGCAGCGGGTTGCGGGTGCCGTCGGCGCGCTCTGCCAGTTCGCCGCGGTCGATGAACTCCTGCACGGAGCCCACCACGAGCTTCAGCCCCAGGCGCTCCACGGTGCGGTCGCGGAAGTCGATGACCTCGGGGAAGTTGTGGCCGGTATCCACGTGCAGCACGGGGAACGGGACCTTGCCCGGCCAGAATGCCTTGGTGGCCAGGTGCAGCATCACCACGGAGTCCTTGCCGCCGGAGAACAGCAGAGCCGGCTTCTCGAACTCGGCAACAACCTCGCGGATGATGTGGATGGCCTCGGATTCGAGGGTGTCCAGGCTGGAGAGGCGCGTGGAAACGGCGGCGTCAGTCACCTGGGTGGTCTCCTCGGTCAGTGAAGTGCTCATACGTGTAGTCCGCATTCTGTCTTGTTGGTTCCTGCCCAGCGGCCGGCGCGGGGATCCTCGCCGGGAGCCACCTTGCGGGTGCAGGGCCGGCATCCGATGGAGGGATAGCCCTGGGACAGGAGCGGGTTGACGGGCAGGAGGTTGTCGTCGGAGTACTGGACCAGCTGGTCGAACGTCCAGGCGGCCATCGGGTTGACCTTGACCAGGCCGTTCTTGTCGTCCCACGTCACCAGCGGGGTGTTGGTCCGGGTGGGGGCCTCATCGCGGCGGACACCGGTGAACCACAGTTCGTAGCCGGCGAGGGTGCGCTGCAGCGGGGCCACCTTGCGGAGGGCGCAGCACTGGGCGGCGTCGCGGGCGAACAGGTCCTTGCCCAGGAGCCGGTCCTGCTGTTCCACGGTGTTCTCGGGGAGCACGTCCACCACGTTGACGCGGAGGTTCGCAGCCACCTCGTCACGCGTGGCGTAGGTCTCCGGGAAGTGGTAGCCGGTTTCCAGGAAGAGGACGTCGACGCCGGGCATCTGGTCAGCGACGAGGGCGGGCAGGACGGCGTCGGCCATGGAGCAGGCGACGGCGACGGCCGGGAGTTCGAAGTTCCTCGCCACCCAGGCGATCACGTCTGCAGCGGGGGCGTCCCAGCCGAGCTCGGCGGCACCGGCTTCGGCCAGTGCCTTCAGTTCCTCCGCGGGGCGCTTGGGGGCTGCTGCCGCGACGGTGGCGTCCACTTCGGCGGACGCCTCGGCCGGCTCAGCCACCGGATCTACACCAAGTGCATGCTTGCTCACTGCAACGCCTCCTCGTCTGCTGCGTGGGCCCACTCGGCGAAGGTCTGGCCTTCGGAGCGCTGAGCCACGAACGTGCGGACAACGCGCTCCACGTAGTCCGGCAGGTCGTCGACGTACACCTTCAGGCCGCGGACGGTCCGGCCCAGGCCGGCTTCCTCGCGGTTGTTGTTGGCCAGCCCGCCGCCCAGGTGGACCTGGAAACCCGGGGAGGGATCGCCGTCGGGCGTGGGAAGCATCATGCCCTTGAGGCCGATGTCCGCCGTCTGGATGCGGGCGCAGGAGTTGGGGCAGCCGTTGATGTGCAGGGACAGCGCCTGCGGCAGTTCACCGGACCCGGCGAGGTCCGCCAGGCGGCGCTCCAGCTCGGCAACCGCGGTGGCGGCGGTGTGCTTGGTCTCCACGATGGCCAGCTTGCAGTACTCGATGCCGGTGCAGGCGATGGTGCCGCGGCGGAACACGGACGGGCGGGCGGACAGGCCCAGGGCGTCCAGCTCGGCCACCAGCGGCTCCACGTGGTCCTTCTCGACGTCCAGGACAACGAGCTTCTGGTGCGGGGTGGTGCGCAGCCGGAAGGAACCGCGGGCCTCGAGGGTGTCCGCGAGCTTGACCAGCGCAGCGCCGGACAGGCGGCCGGCCACCGGGGTGGCGCCGATGAAGAACTTGCCGTCCTTCTGCTCGTGCACGCCCACGTGGTCGCCCGGGGTGGTGGGCTTGGGCGCGGCCGGACCGTCGGCCAGCTTGTAGCCGAGGTATTCGTCCTCCAGGATCTGGCGGAACTTCTCCGGACCCCAGTCGGCCATCAGGAACTTCAGGCGGGCCTTGGTGCGCATGCGCCGGTAGCCGTAATCACGGAAGATGCTGGTGACGCCCAGCCACACGTCGGCGGCCTGCTCCGGCTTCACGAAGGCGCCCAGGCGCTTGCCGAGCATCGGGTTGGTGGACAGCGCGCCGCCGGCCCAGAGGTCGTAGCCGACGCCCAGTTCCGGGTGGCGGACGCCCACCAGCGCGAAGTCGTTGATCTCATGGACCACGTCCTGGCTGGGGTGGCCCGTGATGGCGGACTTGTACTTGCGCGGCAGGTTGGACAGCAGCGGGTTGCCGATGAACCGCTCCCCCAGCTCCTCGATGAGCGGGGTGGGGTCGATGATCTCGTCCTTGGCGATGCCGGCCACGGGCGAGCCCAGGATGACGCGGGGAACGTCGCCGCAGGCCTCGGTGGTGGACAGGCCAACAGCCTCCAGCCGGTTCCAGATCTCGGGGATGTCCTCGACGCGGATCCAGTGCAGCTGGATGTTCTGGCGGTCGGTGAGGTCGGCGGAATCGCGGGCGAAGTCCACGGAGATCCGGCCGATGACGCGCAGCTGCTCGGTGGTGAGCGCGCCGCCGTCGATCCTCACGCGGAGCATGAAGTACTTGTCTTCCAGCTCGTGCGGCTCAAGGGTTGCGGTCTTGCCGCCGTCGATCCCGGGCTTGCGCTGGGTGTAGAGGCCCCACCAGCGGAAGCGGCCGTGCAGGTCCTGGCCGGGGATGGCGTCGAAGCCTTCCTTGGCGTAGATGGTCTCGATACGCTCGCGGACGTTGAGGCCGTCGTCTTCCTGTTTCCAGGTTTCGTTGGCGTTCAGGGGCGTTTTGCCGTCAACTTTCCACTGCCCGTGCGGCTTTGCAGCGGGACGGGCAGGGCGGGCGGGGCGCTTGGTGGCAGCGGAATCCGCCGACGCTCCGGCTAGAGCTGTATCAGTCATGCATCGACTGTAGGTCCCGCCGGAAAGGCGTCACAAAGGCCCGGAAACGCTAAGTCACCTAGGGAAATATTTCGTCACGAAACGCCGGAGGCGCTGGCTTCGGCGACGGCGGCGTCGTACCTTTCGAGCGCAATTTCGGCTAGTGCGGGGGATGGCAGCAGTGGCTCGGTGACCAGGTCCGCGCCGGCCTTCGCGAGCTGGTCGTGGAAGAATCCCGGCGCCAAAAGGTAGGACGCTATGACCACCCGGCCGCCGACGTCGACCCCTCCGGCGGACTCCCCCGCCCCGGCACCCCCGGCGAGTTCCTCGCGAAGCATGGCGACGGCGTCGGGCACGGAAGGCTTGGCGGAGGCACCGTAAGCGGCGACCATCCGGTTGGACCGCAGCCGCCGCAACTGCTCCAGCAGCTCCTCGACACTGACGGCGGCGTTGGGATTGGAGGAGCCTGCGGCCGCGAGGATGATCGCGTCGTTGTCAGTAGCGCCGGCTTCCCGCAGCCGCTGGTCAAGCAGAGCGGCCAGGCGGGGATCCGGCCCCAGCGGCGCGGCGGCAGCCATGCCGGGCCGGCTCTTCACGGCGCGGGCGATGTCCACCTTCACGTGGTAGCCCACGCTGAGCAGCAAAGGCACGACGACGGCGGTCACCCCGTCGGGCAGGCCTGCCACGACATCCACCAGGTCGGGTTCCTGGACGTCCACGTAGGCTTCCCGGACGTCCAGGCCGGGGCGGAGGCCGGTGATTGCGGCGCGCAGGGCGGTGACCTCCGCGGCGCCCTCTGCGCTGGACGTCCCATGGGCACAGGCGATCATGACGGGGCTGTTCATACGGGCTAGCGTAACGTTGGAGCAGCCGCTGTCCGCCTTCTTTTAACCGCAGGGACGTTCCATGACATTCCCTTTTGACATCGCCCTGGTGTGGCTGGATCTTGCGGGCGTGTTCTTTTTCGCGGTGTCCGGCTCGCTGCTGGCCGCGCGGAAACAGTTCGATTTTGTGGGTTCCCTGCTGCTGGCTTCGCTGGTGTCCCTGGGCGGCGGCGTCATCCGGGACATCATCCTCAACTCCGTCCCGGCGGCCTTCACCAACCCCGCCTACCTGGTCCCTCCCGTCCTGGCCACGGTGCTGGTGTATTTCCTGTTCTCCAGCGTGCAGCGGTACACCTCCCTCCTGGTGCTGTTTGATGCCGGCGGGCTTGCCCTGTTCTGCATCACCGGCACCCTGAAGGCCCTGACGCTGGGCATGAACCCGTTCGCCGCGGTGCTGCTGGGCCGGACCACGGCGGTCGGCGGCGGGCTGCTGCGTGACATCACCGCCAATGAGGTGCCGCAGCTTTTCGACGCCCGCGACCTCTATGCCCTGCCGGCATTCAGCGGCGCGGCCCTTACCGCCGTCTTATGGGTGACCGGAACATTCAATGCAGCGACCGCCTGCGCCGTGGCGGCCGTTGTTTTCGCCTTCCGGGTAGTGGCCTGGCGGCGGTCCTGGTACATCCCGCTGGCGGTCCGCGGATGGCAGCGCAGCGAGGCCCGGAGCGGCGAGTGGCACACCCGCAGTTAGCTAGGATATGAGCATGACTGACATGTTCCTCGAGAAATTCCGCGCGCTTGTTCCAAAGTATCTCGAGGACGAATGGCAGCCTGAGGACGGGCTCACGCCGGAGGAGCTGGACGCGGCCCTGGCCGATCACCAGTTCCAGATCCCTCTGGTCCTCCGCGAGTTCTACCTGGCCCTGGGCGGCTGCGAGGACCTCATGGAGGCGTACCACTACTTCTGGGACCCGGAAGAGCTCGAGGTGGACGACGAAGGCTTCCTGATGTTCCTTGAGGACGAGGAGGAGGCTTTTACCTGGGGCTTCCGCATCGGCGACCTCAGCGTTCCGGATCCCATCGTCTACCGCCGCAACAACGCCCGCGGCCAGTGGAAGTCCGAAGAAGGCACCTTCTCCGAGTTCGTCTTCGACATGTTCGAGTGGGCATTCGAGGACGAAGAAGCGTAGGGCTTCCGGGGTCCCTGCTTCCAGCGGACCCGCCGCCGGGTTTGCGTGACTTTTAGGGGCACGCTGTGGCTCACGCCCTGGATTTCTACGGAAGTGACTTTGGCGGAGCCCCAAAGTCACGCAAATGGGTCTGCCGGCCGAGATTCGCCCTTCCGCCTGAGCTCAAGAACTGCCAGGACTTCAGCCACCATCATGTCTGGTGAGTGGACCAGCTTCCCGTAAAGGATGAGTCACCGGCAGCGCGAAGACACCGCGCCGGACCTTTGTCACCATGCCCCGATCTGCGTGACTCCTGGGGGTTGAAAGTTGGCGAGGCCGCGCCGTTCCGCGGGTATCTCTGAGGATTTCAGCCAAGAGTTACGCAGTTCCGTTTTGGGGATTAAACCGGGGGAAACCGGCCCGGCGAAACCCTGTGACAGCGGTCGTAAATAAGGGCTTGCATTATGTGACAAGATTGTCATAAGCTGTTCACGGATCCGCTAAACGCCTCCGGCGGGTCTGATGCGAACGGAGAGATAGCCCCGGTTCAACGCAACGTATGACTCGTATCGTTGCAGCGAACCGGGGCTATCGTTTTTAAGCCAAAGAGCCCGGCCCGCCCGGACAGCGTCCAGGAGGAACCGGGCTCTACAGCCAAGGAACCGGCAGCCACTGAGCTAGCTGGCGCGGTCCACCACTGCCAGCGCGAAGTTGGAGAGCGAGTCCTTGACCACACCCTCGGGCAGCGGGGCCAAGGCGGCAATCGCCTCGTTGGCCCACCGCCGCGCCTCAACCCACGAGTCAGCAGTTACAGGGTGAACGCGCAGCCCGGCCACCGCCGCGGCCAGGGCTTCATCCGAACTCAGGTCACCATCGATCAGCTTCAGAAGCTCGACGGCGGACTGGTCACCGTCGTCGGCAGCCTTCCGCAGGAGCAGCACCGGCAGCGTGGGCACGCCTTCGCGCAGGTCCGTTCCCGGCGATTTGCCGGACTTGACCTTCACGCCTGTCACATCGATGACATCGTCCGCGAGCTGGAACGCCACGCCAACCTTCTCGCCGTATTCCACCAGGACGGGTTCGTAGGCGGGGTCGGCCTCGGCGAAGATAGCGCCCAACTGGCCGGACGCCGCCACCAGCGAGCCGGTCTTGTCCGCAATGACTGAAAGGTAGTGCTCCACCGGGTCCTCATCCGGGCGCGGCCCCACCGTCTCGTGCAGCTGGCCCAGGCAGAGCCGTTCGAACGTCCTCGCCTGGATGCCAAGTGCCCGCGAGCCGAGCTCGGACACCAGAATCGAAGCGCGGGCAAAGATCAGGTCGCCGGTGAGGACCGCCACCGAGTTGCCCCACACCTCGTGGGCGGTGGGGGCGCCGCGGCGGAACGGGGCGGAGTCCATCACATCGTCGTGGTACAGGGTGGCCAGGTGCGTCAGCTCCATGACGACGGCGGCCTGCACCACGGCAGGAAGGCTCGCGTCTCCCAGATGCGCGCAGAGCAGGGTCAGCAGGGGTCGGATCCGCTTGCCGCCGGCCTCCACCAGGTGCCGCGACGTTGCGTCAGCCAGGGGGTCCGAGTTGGCGATGGCCTCGCGCAGCTTCTTCTCTACGCGGGCCAGGTTGTTGGTGATGGCCGGGCCTAGTTCGGGGTCCTCCGCGATCGCCGCAAACCCGGCGGGCAGCTGCAGTCCCGTGGCGATGGCAGTGGTGTCGAGGCTGGGTTCGGTGTCCGGCAGGCCGTGCCCGGCGTGCGTCCAGCTGTGGTCTGCGGAGTTGGTCACGGGTTAACCCTAACTTTTTGTTGCGGATACCGCTGATTCGAGGCAGCCGGAGCATTGGATGTGGCAGGGACCAGCGATTCGAGGATCCTGATCATCCGGTCCTGGACTCCCCGGGCGGACGGGTCCGTCAGGTTGGCCAGCAGCCGGACCACGAAGCGCATCAGGACGGGGATCGGCATGCCCGTCTGCAGCGCGAGCTTCATGACCGCGGGCTTGCCGATCAGCGCGGCAAACACCCTGCCCAGCGTAAAGTGGCGCCCCCACTGGTCCCGCACGTAGTCCGCGTACCGGGACAGGTGCGCGTCGGCGTCGTACATTCCGCCTGCCGCATGTGTGCGGGAGGACGCATCAATGATGAACTCGGCAGCGAACCGTGCGGACTCCATCGCGTAGGAAATGCCCTCCCCGTTGAAGGGCGAGACCATGCCGCCAGCGTCTCCCAGCAGGAGCAGGCCGGGCGAGTAGTGCGGGGTGCGGTTGAAGCCCATGGGCAGCGCGGCGCCGCGGATTTCGCCCACTTGGTTCTCCGGCGTGAAGCCCCATTCGGCGGGCATCGCTGCGGTCCATTCGCGCAGGACCTGTTTGTAGTCGAGCTTGCCGAATTCCTTGGAGGAGTTCAGGATGCCCAGGCCCACATTGGACGTGCCGTCGCCCACGCCGAACACCCAGCCGTAACCCGGCAGGAGCTTGCCGTCGCGGCCGGGGAGTTCCAGCCAGCCCTCCATCCAGTCATCGTCGGTGCGCGGGGATGTGAAGTAGGTGCGGACGGCCACGCCGAGGGGGCGGTCGTCCCGTTTATGCATTCCGAGGGATACAGCGGTACGGGTTGAGTTTCCGTCTGCGGCGAGGACGACGTCGGCGCTGAACTCGAGCGTCTCCCCTGTCTTGCGTCCGGACCCGTCCAGCAGCGCTGCGCGGACACCGGTGACGCGGCCGTCGTCTCCCCGCACGGCCTCGGTGACGCTGTGCCGCTCCAGGATCACAGCGCCGGCGGCCTGGGCGTGGCGCGCCAAGTCCTCATCGAAGCCCAGGCGGGTGCGGATCAGGCCGTACTGCGGGAAGTCGGACACCTCGGGCCAGGGAAGTTCAATCGTCCGGCCGCCGGCGATCAGGCGCAGGCCCTTGTTGCGGCGCCAGCCTTCACCGTCCGGGTGCGGCAGGCCGAGCTTCTGGATTTCGCGGACAGCGCGCGGAGTGAGCCCGTCCCCGCAGACCTTCTCGCGCGGGAAGCTGGTCTTCTCCAGCACCGTGACCTGAATCCCGGCCTTGGCCAGGTAGTACGCGGCGGTGGATCCGGCCGGGCCCGCCCCGACAATCAGTACCTTCACAGGTCAGCGGGCGATGTTGCGGCGCAGCTTGGCCACCGGGCCCTTGTGCGCGGCGATGGCGGCGGCAGCCCCGTCCGGCGTGGTCTCCGGGGCTTTGAACGCGCGGTGCACTGCCACGATCCCGCCCGTCAGGTTCCGGTAGGTGACGTTTTCCCAGCCGGCTTCCTGCAGCCAGGCGGCCAGGTGGTCCTGGTCCGGCCAGGCACGAATGGATTCGGCCAGATAGACGTACGCGTCCGGGTTGGAGGCGACCTTCACGGCAATAGCCGGCAGCGCGCGCATCAGGTATTCCGTGTACATCGTGCGCCACAGCGGAACCACGGGCTGGGAGAACTCGGCAATGACCAGCCTGCCGCCGGGCTTGGTCACGCGCAGCATTTCCTCCAGCGCCTTCTTGGGCTGGTTCACGTTGCGAAGGCCAAAGGAAATGGTGGTGGCGTCAAAGGTGTTGTCCGCGAACGGCAGGTTTGTCGCGTCCCCGGCGACGAAATTGATGTCGGGCCGACGGCGCTTGCCCACCCTGAGCATGCCCAGGGAGAAGTCGCAGGCCACGACGTCTATGCCCGCATCGGCATATGGCTCGCTGGAGGTGCCGGTACCGGCAGCCAGGTCCAGGACCCGCTGGCCCTTGGAAACCTCCATCGCCTCCACCACGATTTTCCGCCAGCGGCGGGTCTGCCCCATGGAGAGGACATCGTTGACGACGTCGTATTTCGGTGCGACGTCGTCAAACATCGTGGCTACTTCGTCCGGACGCTTATCCAAGGATGCTCGGTTCACCATGTCATTGTCTCAAATGTTCGGCGGGGCGCGGACCACCGGAAACGCCTCGCGGCGCCCTCTGGCTTCCGCGGAGGCCCGCGGCAGGCCGGAGTAGTGTTGTTCCATCATGACGAGCACGCGTACCGGCCTCATAAAGTCACTGACAGTCCCCCTGGATGGAAAAGCATTCCCCGGGGGGCTGCCGTCGTTTTTGGTGCGCGACGACGTCCTTTGCTGGACCCGCCGTGAAGCAGGACTTGCGGGTTTCGGCGAGATTGCGCGGTTTACGGCCACGGGCCCGGACCGTTTCCTTGAGGCCGACATCTGGTGGCGGCACCTGGTCCTGGAGGCGGACGTCACCGACGCCGTGGAGCTTCCCGGCACCGGCCCGGTGGCCTTCGGTTCCTTCGCGTTCTCCAAGACCTCATCGCACGGGTCCCGGCTGATCGTGCCCGAGATCGTCGTGGGCGTGAGGGACAACCAGGCCTGGCTCACCCAGCTGTCGTTCGACGACGGCATGCTCACCGAAGCAGGGGCCCTCGCCGCGCTGGAGCGCTGGCTGGGCACCGGTCCCGTACCCGGCGCGGCGCCCAGTCCGGAAGACACGACGGCGGCAGCGGACTCCCGCGGGGACGCTGCCGAAGGTGCCGTCCCCGGGAAGTCGGGGGGCGCCGTCGTACGGCCCGTCACCCTGGCCGCCGGGGCCACCCTGCACACGGGCTCGCTGACGGAGGAGGCGTGGATGTCCGCGGTGGCTGCCGGCGTGGCGGAAATCCGCACCGGAGCCCTGGAGAAGCTCGTGCTGGCGCGGGACGTGGTGGCAACTATTCCCGCCGGCGTACATGCCGCAAATGTCCTGCGTGAACTGGCCGCCCGCTACCGCGAGTGCTGGACCTACGGCGTGGATGGCCTGGTGGGCGCCACCCCGGAGATGCTGATCCAGGTTGAGGGCCGCACCGCCCAGGCACGCGTGCTGGCCGGGACCCTGGACCGTCGCGATGCCCACGGCGAGGACGGCGCGCCGATGGAGTACGCCACCCGGGTCCTGGCGGGCTCGGAAAAGCAGCGGCACGAGCACGAGATTGCCATCCAGTCGCTGACCTCGCAGCTGGCGCCCTTCTCCGAGGCCATGAACGCGCACGACGAACCGTTCATCCTGGAGCTGCCCAACGTGTGGCACCTGGCGTCGGACGTGAAGGCGGAGCTGGCCGAGGTTGAGGGGCACGTGCCCACCTGCCTGGCGCTGATCAACGCACTGCACCCCACGGCTGCCGTGTGCGGGACACCCACCCAGGTTGCAGGCGCACTGATCCGCAAGCTGGAGCACCTGGACCGCGGTCCCTATGCCGGGCCGGTGGGATGGCTGGATGCTGCCGGGAACGGTGAGTGGGGCATCGCGCTGCGCGGAGCCGTGATCGAGTCCGCGGACACCGTTCGGCTGTATGCCGGGTGCGGCATCGTGGATGGTTCGCAGCCGGAGGCCGAACTGGCAGAGACGTGGGCCAAGTTCCGGCCGATGCTGGAGTCACTCGGCATCCGCAGCTGACCTGTCCGGGATCAGAGACACCACCTCCACACCCCCGCTTGATTTCTACCCCATTTAGTTATCCAATAGTCAAACAAAGTTTTCTGTGATGCACATCTCATAATCGGCGCTACACTATGAACCGATTTAGTAAGGCATATCCCCTGCAACAAAAGGTAAAGAAACATGCAGCTCAAGTCCCTGGCCACGGCCAAGATCACCGCCAAGGCAGCAGCAATCTTCGCCGCCGGAGCCCTGACGCTCACGGCATGTGGCGGCAGCTCCACCCCGGCGGCGTCCGAAGGCGGCGTCCAGCTCATCAACGCCGGTAAGCTCACGGTCTGCTCCGATGTCCCCTACGAGCCCTTCGAGTTCGAGAAGGACGGCGAGACGGTCGGCTTCGACATCGACATCGCCAAGGAAATCGCCAAGGACCTCGACGCCGAGCTGAACATCGTGGACAGCTCCTTCGAGGCCATCGAGACCGGCACCGCCCTGACCCAGTGCGACCTGTCCATCTCCTCCGTGTCCATCACGGACACCCGCAAGAACGTCATGGACTTCTCCACCCCGTACATGGATGACGACCTGACGCTGCTGGCGTCCAAGGCCTCCGGCATCACCGGCATCGAAGACGCCAAGGGCAAGAAGGTCGGCGTCCAGCAGGCAACCACGGGCGCAAAGTACGCCGCCGAGAAGGGCATCGACGCCCAGCAGTTCGAGGACACCGGCCTGCTGATCCAGGCCATCCAGGCGGGCACCATCGACGCCGCCCTGGGCAACCAGTCGGTCCTGGCCTACGCCATCAAGGACAACGACAAGTGGGAGCGCGTGGAGAACTACAGCACCGGCGAACAGCTCGGCATCGGCATCAAGAAGGGCAACACCGCGATGGCCGAGAAGGTCAACGGCACGCTCAAGCGCCTGTCCGACGACGGCTCGCTGGAGAAGTTCGAGACCACCTGGTTCGGCGAGAGCGCCAAGTAAGCAGGCCCAGGCCACCCCGGCCACGGCTCCTGCATAGCCCCTGAGAACACGCAGCTGAGGCCCCGGACGCACTGTCCCCCAGTCCGTCCGGGGCCTCAGCCACGCACAACGAATGTGAGCACCCCATGGCAATGACCGCAAGTCAACGAGCCAGAGTAAGCCTTTACGTCCAGGCCGGCATCTTCATCGTCGCAGTTGCCGCGCTTGCCCTGGCCACCGACTGGAAGACCGTCGCCAACAGCGTCTTCAACTTCGGCAAGATCGGCCCGATGTTCCCGGGCATTTTCACGACAGGCCTGACCAACACCCTGATCTACACCGCCCTCGGTTTCATCGTGGGCCTTTCCGGCGGCCTCCTGCTGGCACTCATGAAGCTCTCCAGCTTCCCCCTGTACCGCTGGATCGCCACCGCGTACATCGAATTCTTCCGCGGCATCCCGGCCCTCCTGGTGTTCATCGCCTTCGGTTACGGCGTGCCCCTGGCCTTCGGCGTTTCATGGAACGTGACCGTGGTGGTCATGATCTCGCTGGGCATGGTGGCCTCGGCTTACATCGCAGAAACCCTCCGCGCCGGCCTGCAGGCCGTGCCCAAGGGCCAGCTCGAGGCAGCCCGCTCCCTGGGCATGCCGCAGTGGCGGGCGATGGTCACCATCGTGATCCCGCAGGCCTTCAAGATCGTGCTGCCGCCGCTGACCAATGAGGTCATCCTGCTCACCAAGGACTCCTCGCTGATTTATGTCCTGGGCCTGACCGCGTCCCAGTACGAGCTCACCAAGTTCGGCCGCGACGGCATCTCCTCCCTGGGTGCGGGCCTCACGCCGCTTCTCGTGGCGGGTGCCTTCTACCTGGTCATCACCATCCCCCTGAGCCTCCTGGCCCGGAAGTTCGAAAGCCGCTCCGCGCGGACCAAGCGATAGGCAGGGAAGACAATGAACGACGTCGTCACTAACCCCAGCGGCAGCACCTCCCCCATCAACGCGGCAGGCGTGGACATCAGCAACCTGCGCAAGTCCTACGGCTCCAACGAGGTCCTCAAGGGCATTACCCTGAGCGTCGCCCCCGGCGAAGTGGTATGCCTGATCGGTCCGTCCGGTTCCGGCAAGTCCACCCTGCTGCGGTGCGTGAACCTGCTGGAAACGCCCAACCAGGGCAGCATCCATGTGGGCGGCTTTGAAGCCACGGACCCCGAAGTGGACATCGACAGGATGCGCCGCAAGGTGGGAATGGTGTTCCAGCAGTTCAACCTGTTCCCGCACCTGGATGCGCGGCGCAACTGCACCATCGCCCAGACCAAGGTCCTCAAGCGGAGCCAGGCAGAGGCGGACAAGGTGGCGCTGCGCAACCTTGAGCGCGTGGGCCTGGGCCACCTGGCCGACCGCTTCCCGGACCAGCTCTCCGGCGGCCAGCAGCAGCGCGTTGCCATCGCCCGCGCGCTGAGCATGGACCCGGAACTGATGCTGTTCGACGAGCCGACATCCGCCCTGGACCCGGAGACGGTGGGCGATGTCCTGTCCGTCATGCGCAACCTGGCCAAGGACGGCATGACCATGCTGGTGGTCACGCACGAGATGGGCTTCGCCCGCGAAGTTGCGGACCGCGTGGTCTTCATGGACGGCGGCGTCGTGGTGGAGGAAGGCGTGGCCGAGCAGGTCATCAGTGCCCCCGCGCAGCCCCGCACCAAGGAGTTCCTGCGCCGCGTGCTGGACCCGACGCACATCGGACTGGACAGCTAGCCCCCTGGCCCAGGTTCCGCACCTATTCGGACAGCCGCTACGTGGACCCGCGTGGCGGCTGTCCGTTTCCGTAGCGTATGTCCGGAGCGCATGCCCGAAACCGGGTCCGGGGAACCCCCGCCCGCTCCAGCATGGCCGCGAAAGCCGCCCGGTCCGCCAGGTCAGTCCACGTCCAGCGGATGACCCTGCGGCCGGCGGCACGGATCCGGTCCTCGCGCCGTTTCTCCGCAACCACCACGTCCGACGGCGTGCGGCCGCTCAGGTACTCGGCCTTCTGATACTTCACCAGCCCGTCGAATTCCCCGGCCAGCCCCTCCTCCGGCCACTCGAAGTCAAGCAGCGCCACAAATCCCCGCCGGTCACGGATTTCGGTCTGGAGGCGCGGTTCCTTGAAGCCTTCCATGTACATATAGGCGCGGCTGAGTGACTCCCCGGGGGAGCCTGAGGCCGGGTCCGCGAAGCCAAGCACCTTTCGAATGCGCCGGGCAGCCGCTGCACTGTATTCCGGGCCTATGGATCCTTCGAGTTCGACCAAGGTCAGGGGCAGGAGCCGCTGGACGGGGTCCGGCTTGAGCACATGGTCCACCGCGGCCACACCCTGTTCGAACGTTCCAAACGCCGCCAGGTCCAACACCGTGCGCAGTCTTCCGGTCACCCACAGACCGGACCTTAGCTGAACGTCCGCCGCCTCGGGATCCCCGCGGTGCCGTCGCACGCCCGCCCGCGAACGTCCTCCGCCGCCATCAGCTGTCAACGCGTGCACGATCTGCTGGGTCCCGAGCAATGGAATGCCCCAAACAGCAGCAGAGGACTCGCGGCAGAACACCGTCCGTGATTGGAGCGTCGCAGCGGCCGCCCGAATCAGCAACGGATACTGCTCCCACTCCTTCAACGTGATCCATTCCTTGGCCGCTACGTAGACCCCCTGCCTGATCCTGCAGAGCTCTTTGGACGCAGCGCGGCGGGACAACGTCCGGCTGTCCTGGCCAACCCGTGCGTAGTCGCTGCTCAAAATCAGGGAAATCTGGTTCATTCAACGAGGCTCCTCCGCTCCCCGCGGCTGGTGAAGCCCACTGAACCTCTATGTGGACAAGTCCTTGACGCCGCGGTTTCTGACACAGGCTGCGGTTCCGGACATCCGCATCCGGGGACCGGGCAGCCGCAGTCCGAAACCGGCGCGGAAGTCCGAACCGGTGCAGCGACTACCCGGCCAGCACGCCCTCTACCGCCGCGGCAACGGCTTCCTTGATGCGGGCGTGCAGTGCCCGCAGCCCCCGCCGGTCCGTCCGCACCTCGATGATGGTGCGCCCCTGCAGCGGCTGGGCCAGCGCTTCGGCGAGTCCCGCCGTCGTACTTACCGCTGAATGTCCGACGCCGTACGCTGCGGCGAGTGCCGCCAGATCCACGGAGTGCGGGGTGCTGAAGAGGCGTTCGACGGCGTCTCCGTAGTTCCCGGAATCCTCCACCGCACCGTGCTCCAGGAGTCCAAAAATAGCCCCGCCGGCGTCGTTGAGGACCACGATCCGAAGCGCGGGTTCGTCTTCGGCGGCGCCCAGGAGCAGGCCGCCGGCGTCGTGAAGGAAGGTGACGTCGCCCAGCAGGACGGTGGTGTCCTGGCCGCCGCCGACCGCCAAGCCGGTAGCGGTCGAAACGGTGCCGTCGATCCCGGCCAGGCCGCGGTTGGCGTAGACGGTGGCCGCAGGTTCCGGCGAGGGCAGGCCGGCCAGGTCCACGTCGCGGATCCCGTTCGAGGAGCCCAGGAGCAGCTGCCCGCGCGTGTGCTTCCACACCAGTGAGGCGACGGACGGGCCGGTGGCGGGCGCATCCGCGGCCAGCACACCGTCCAGGGCGTGTTGCGCGGCAGACCCGGCCAGCAGCCAGGCATCAAGCCAGCCGGCGCTCCCCCGGCCGGCGAAATCGGCGAGGTCGGCAAGGCTTTCCAGGGGCAGTTCGGTGCGCCGGCCGGGCTCGTACCAGGCGACGGGAACGGGCTGGTACAGCGCGGACGGGACATCTGCCCGGGCCAGGAGCGCGGCCACCGGGCGGGACAGCGTGGCCCGGCCGAACAGGATCACGCGCTCGATGGGCTGCCCTGAGTCCGGTCCGAAGTGCTCCAGCAGCAGCCGGTACGGGCCCACGGCGTTGGGGCCGAAGCGGGCGTTGGAGGACGGCTCCGCCAGGAGCGGCAGGTTGTGGGCGCGCGCGAATGCCTCCGCCACGGGTCCGGCGTCGTGTCCGGCAAGGACCACGGTGCGCCGCTCCGGGAGGTGGTCCGGCGCCGGGGGCAGGTTCATCACCAGCGGTTCGGCGCCCATCCGGAAACGCTGCCGTCCGGCGGGGGGAGACAGCTTCTCGCCGGCCGCCGGGACCAGCGGATCCCGGAAAGCGAGGTTCAGTTGCACTGGCCCCGGCGGGAGGTCCGGGAACGCCCCGGTGGCGGCGGAGAGGGCGGTTTCCACGGCACGCCCGGGATCGGTCCCGGCCGGAACGTCGACGGCGAACCGGACCTGCTCACCGAAGAGGTCAGGCTGCACGGTGGTCTGGTTGGCGCCGGTTCCGCGGAGCTCTTCGGGCCGGTCGGCGGAGATGACCAGCAGCGGGACGGCGGCGTGGTTGGCCTCCATCACCGCCGGCATCAGGTTTCCGACGGCGGTCCCGGATGTGGTGAGCACGGCCGCCGGGGAGCCGGTGGAGAGCGCCAGGCCAAGGGCAGTGAATCCGGCGCTGCGCTCGTCGATCCGGACCAGCAGCTCCACGCGCCCCGCCGCAGACGCCTCCGCCAGCGCGTACGCCATGGGCGCCGACCGCGAGCCGGGGCAGACCACCACGTGCCGCACGCCGCCGTCGAGCATTGTCCCGACGGCGGTCCGCGCCGCCGCCAGCGCCCCCAGCGAAGGCGGGGCTGATGGGGCGGGCGCAGGGTCTGTCGAAGGTTCAGGGAGTGAGGGGTCCGGGAGCGAAGACGGGTTCAGCGAAGTCACCCACCCAGTCTCCCACCCCGGACGCTCTCTCACTTGATGCGGCCTTAAACCAAACGCTCTCTCACTTGATGCGGCGTTAAACCAAACGCTCTCTCACCCCTCGCCCTGGATGGGACGAACAGTGAGAGAGCGATGGCCAAAAACGTGCAGTAAGTGAGAGAGCGTCCCGGGGAGGCGGGAGCGAACGGGCGCTAGGCGTCCGTGCGGAACACCTGGATCACCGACGGGCGGGGCGCGCGCGCCTGGCCCGGTGCCGGCGTCGTGCCTGCCGGAACATAGTCGGGGAAGAAGGAGAGCTGCTGCTCGAACGAACCGTCCTCGCCCGGGTGCTGCACGGCGACGAATACGTGGCGCTCTTCGTCGTGGATGATCGGGCCGCAGGTCTCGGCGTCGCGGGGAACGGCGAGGAACTGCTCCACCTTGCCGCGCTCGGCGCCGTCCAGGGTCACCTTGAAGAGCCCGTCAGCACGGCCGATGCCCGAAGGCGCGCCGTCTGTGGAGATCCAGAGGTTGCCCACGGAGTCGAAGGCGAGGTTGTCCGGGCAGGAGATGGGCGAGACCTGGTCCACCGGGAAGCCCGAGAAGTAGGTCACGTCGCCCTGGGCGGGGTCGCCACACACCATGAGCAGGTTCCACGTGAAGCGAGTGGAGGTCTGGTCGCCGGTTTCGGTGATTTCCACGATGTGGCCGTCGCGGTTCTGGTTGCGCGGGTTGACCTCCGTGGCACCTTCCTTCGTGCCGGTGCCGCGGGCGGAGTTGTTGGTGCAGGCCACGTAAACCTTGCCGGTGTGCAGGCTGGGCTGCACGTCTTCGGCACGGTCCATCTTGGTGGGGCCAACCTTGTCCGCGGCCAGGCGGGTGTAGACCAGGACTTCCTCCACGGACATGCCCGGAACGGCGGACTTGCCGTCCACCACCAGCGGCAGCCACTCGCCGACGCCGTCGAAGGCACCGTCAGCAGGAACGTTCCCGGTTCCGTCAATCTCAGCGGCCGGTGAGTTGCCCGTGAACCGGGCAACGTAGAGGTTACCGGCGGAGAGCAGCGTCATGTTGTGCTTGCGGTCGCCTTCGATGTACTTGTCCTTGGAGACGAACTTGTACAGGTAGTCGAAGCGCTCGTCGTCGCCGGAGTAGGCCACCACGTGACCGGACTCGGCGATAATGACGTTGGCGCCCTCGTGCTTGAAGCGGCCCAGCGAGGAGTGCTTCTTCGGGGTCGATGTGGGGTCGAACGGGTCAACTTCCACGATGTAGCCGAAGCGGTTGGACTCGTTCTCGTAGCCGGCGTTACGGGTGTCGAAGCGCGGATCGTCGAGCTCCCACTGGCGGGCCGTAGCCTTGGAGGTCAGGCCGTAGCGCTTGTCACCGGCGGACGTGCCCTCGGAGACGAAGTAGCCCTGGAAGTTCTCCTCGCCGGACAGGATGGTGCCCCACGGCGTGGTGCCGCCGGCGCAGTTGCCCAGCGTGCCCTTGATGAATCGGCCTGCGGGGTCCTCCACGGTCTTGACAAGGGCGGAACCGGCGGCGGGGCCTGTCAGTTCGTAGACGGTGCTGTTCAGGTAGCGGCGGTTCAGCCCGGCACCCTTGACGTAGGTCCACGGCTGGTTCTTGTTCTGGCGCTCCAGTTCCACCACAGAAAGCCCGTGCGCGGCCTGGCCGATGGCGCGGACCTGCTCTGCCGGCATCGTGGGCGGGAACATCAGAGCATCGTTGGTGTACTCGTGGTTGGAGAACATGACAGCCCGGCGGCCCTTGCTGCCCGGAATTTCCAGGATGTCCGTGTAGTCGTTGTTGTAGCCGAACTGCTTTTCCTGCGCCTCAACCGTCTGGTTGTTGATGTCGAACACCGGGGCGTCGTTGAACATCGGGTCGCCCCAGCGGATGACCGGCTTCCAGGTGAAGCCTTCAGGAACGGTGACGGCGTCAACCATGGCATCGACGGACGGGATGGCGGAGAACTGCAGCTTGGACTTGGCGAAGCCCTCCTTGGCAGCCTTGGACAGGCCCGCAGCGTTGGCGGCTTCCGGCGAGGTGACGGCTCCACCGAGCACGACGGCGAGGGCACCGGCGGCGCCAAAGCCCAGGGCGGCGCGGCGGGACATCGTCGCAGAAGCGATGTCGCGGAAGTAGCTGTTGGAGCTGGTGTTGCAGACGTCGCCGGCGCAGGCGTTGGCGCACTTGAGGGCACAGGTGACGGCGCTGCGCTTGCCCTTGGTGTGGCCGAGCATCGGCAGCAGGTTGAACTTGCGGGCAGTCGTTTCAGACATGGGGGGCCTTCCAAAATCCTTTGTGGGGTCCCGCCCACCCTGCCAGCCGTTTTCTACGGGCAGGGGTCGCCAAGGTGAAGTTCAGGTGAACCGGGAGTGGCCTATGGGAACGCTGCGGAATGGAGCGAGCGTTCCGGGAATGGCCGCGTTAAGTGAGAGAGCGTTCCGGGAAAGACCGCGTTAAGTGGCTCTTCGGAATCAAGGGTGTAGCGAGGGTCTGAAACCTCCGGCCTCGAGCAGGCTCCTGGCTGTGTAGTTCGCGAGGTTGCGGAAGCCGAGC
>NZ_JBIVQC010000012.1:0-89986 GCF_044754925.1 Pseudarthrobacter sp. NPDC092424
GGCATATCCCCGGCTCTGCCCAGCTAGGCGCCGGCCGCATCATGTGGCACCTGGACAAGCTCCCGGGCGAAGGGACCATCGTGACGTACTGCCAGAGCGGGGCGCGCAATTCAGTAGCGGCCAGCGCCCTGCGCCGGGCCGGGTACGACGTGGTCGAGCTCGACGGCAGCTACGCCGCCTGGAGCGCCTCCCGGCTCAGCCCGCGGCAGTAGTAGCGCCGGGCCTGGCCCAAGCAGGCGCAAAAAAAGCAGGACCCGCCGTTCAAAACGGCGGGCCCTGCTCTTAAGTGGAAACCTAACGGTCCCGGAACTCTAGGGAATTAGAGAGCCTGGATGTTGGTGGCCTGGGGACCCTTGGGGCCCTGCTCGGTGTCGAAGGAAACCTTCTGGTTCTCTTCGAGGGAGCGGAAGCCGGAGGAGTTGATCGCGGAGTAGTGCGCGAAAACGTCCTGCGAGGAGTCGTCCGGGGAGATGAAGCCGAAGCCCTTTTCAGCGTTAAACCATTTGACGGTACCAGTAGCCATTATTTTTGTCCTTCGTGAAGGTGGAGGGAAAGTCCCGACTTTCGGGCCCTCCGGTGTGGGGTGTTCAAAACCGCTACTTCAGAAGAACGCGGACTTTCGACCGCGCGTACTGCCTGAACTACCAACTGCATAAACACAACAACAGGTTCGAGACTACAGGAGTTTCCTGCTGTGCCCTAAACGGCGGCCACCGCGGGCCTCGACCGACCCCGGGATTGGGCATATCCTGCATCCGGATCCGAAGAAACCCAGTCACCGGGAGATGACGCCATGGACATGCCGAAAGCCTCCGATGCCGACAAGGACCATTTCCGTGCGGTGGTCCCGGACCGGCCGGATGTGATGGTCAAGCCGATGTTCGGGAACATGGGGGCGTTCGTGAACGGCAACATGTTTGCGGGACTGTTCGGGTCCACCATCGGAGTGAAGCTGTCCGACGAGGACCGCGGGGTGCTCGAATCCACCGAACGGACGGTCCCCTTCGGCCCGGCGGAACGCCCCATGGGCGGGTACACCGGGCTGCCGGAGGTGTGGAACGAAGAGGGCGACGGCGACGACGCCCGGGTGCGCGCATGGGTGGAGAAGGCGCTGGGCTACGTGTCCACCCTCCCGCCGAAGGCGCCCAAGGCCGGCCCCCGGAAAACCCCGCCGCAGAAGTAGTAGACCCGCCCCCTCCGCGAGATGGCATTTCACCGCAGTGTTTGGGCCGCCAACTGCCGCGAAGTGCCATCTCGCGGTGAAGGTGGCAACGGCGCAGAAGTATGGGCGGCCATCGACGCTTCCGGACCGGTCAGCCCGGGAATCCGAAGCAGGGGAAGAACCCCTCCACCCCGGGGCGCGCGACTTCAATGCACCGTGACTTCACCTGCTCCAGCACAGCGTTGGGATCCGTGCCCGCGGCCGTCATGCCGTCAACCGTGACCGATACGTCGGCCGTGGCGGCGCGGCGCAGGTTGTTGTCCGTTGCGTTGACGGTGCCTTCATCCGGGTAGTTGCTGTGGGTATGGACGGTATCGTGCTCCAGCGGACCGGAGGCGGTCCAGGTTGCCGAGAGGCTGATGGTCACGGGATTGCCCTCGCCATCCATGCCGGCCATGTCGGTGCTGATGGAGGCCACGCCCAGCCGCGGGTCAACCACCAGCGGCGCCATATTTTGGCCTTCGGCCTGGAACAGGACCGTACCGCCGCCGCCCGCAGCCGCAGTGACCACACCCGCCGGGGCGGCGCAGATGTCCGTGACGCGCACGAACACGGCGCTCAGTCCCTGCTTGTTCACGGGGCCCGGCTGGCTGGCATACATCGCCACGCTGGAGGAGACGAACACTTCGGTTTGCTCGCAGCCTGCAGTGCTGGCCACGGTTGCGGAGCCATGCGTCGACGAGATGGTGTGGTAAATGTTCGGGGCCGCTCCGGCCGGGGCCGCGGCCAAGGCCATCGAGGCTGCAGTGCAGAGAAGAACGGGCAAGCGCTTCATAACGACTCCTTTGTATGAGGTGAAGCTACTCCCGGCCGCAACCGACCGGCAGGGCCGAACGGCCCAAAAGTTTTTCCAAGCCACCCATCCGGACTGCGGCAGCGCCCGAATAGCTTGCATAACCCAATGGTTTGGCAGCAAGCATTCTGCTGATCCATGAATCCATATCGCATTCAGGAGAACATCATGGCTACACACACCAGCACCGGCACCGCAGTCCGCACCAACGTCCAGAAAGCGTCCATGGCCGTAGGCGCCGTGTTCCTGCTGGTGGGCGTCCTGGGCTTCGTCCCGGGCATCACCGGCAACTTCGAGCAGCTGCACTTCGCAGGGGCGCACTCCGAGGCCATGCTGCTGGGCCTCTTCCAGGTGTCCGTGCTCCACAACGCGGTCCACCTGCTGTTCGGCGTTGCCGGCCTCGCCCTGGCCAAGACCGCCGGCGGCGCCCGTTCGTTCCTGCTCTACGGCGGCGTGATCTACCTGGTCCTGTTCGTCTACGGCCTGGTGGTTCCCCAGGATTCGGCCGGCAACTTCGTCCCGCTGAACCTGTTCGACAACATCCTTCACCTGCTCCTGGGGATCGGCATGGTCGCCCTGGCGCTGGTCCTCACCAAGGGCCACAAGGCACACGCCTAACCACAACTAACCACGCAAGGCACGACGCCGGGACCCGTCAAATATGGCGGGTCCCGGCGTCGTTTTCGTGGCTGGGCGGGTTGGGGCCGGCTACTGCACGGCCAGGCGCCCTTCGACCTGCGGATCAACCGGTGAGTGGTGCTCCAGGTAGTGCACCACGGTGTCCACCAGGTTGATGCCGGTGTCCACTGTGCCGGTGCCCTGGGTGAAGGTGGGGAACTGGTCGCCGCCGGTGGCCATGAAGTTGTTCGTGGCCACGCGGTAGGTGGCGGCAGGGTCCAGCGGGGTTCCGTCCGGGAGGGTGACGGAGGTGACCCGGGCGCCGAAGGGGGCGCCGGCGTCGTACGCCCATTTCAGTCCGGAGACCTGGACGGTGCCGTACTGGCTGAAGGCGCCTTCCTCCAGTACCTTGCGCACCTGGGCTCCGGTGAGGTCCATGGTGACCAGCGTGTTGTTGAACGGCAGGACGGCGTAGACCTCTTCGAGCGTGATGGGCCCTGCGTCGATGTCCGCGCGCAGGCCGCCGGCGTTGGTGAACGCGAAGTCCACCCCGTCAATGTAGGAGCGCATGCTGTCCGTGACGAAGTTGCCCATCTCGGACTCGACGCCGCGGGTGGATCCCCGCGTGATGGACGTGGCAGCCTCCCCCACGGCCTTGCCGAGTTCCGCACCGAGCTGAGCCTGGTAGCCATCCACGATCGCCTGAACTGCCGGGTCCGGGGCGATGGCGTCCGTCCAGGTGGCATCCAGCTCGATGCCTGTGCCCACTACGTCCTTCGTGGCGCGGTCCACGGTAAGAGTGACGTCCGCGTAGCCCCGGGTGTTGCCGTAGGGCTGGACCACGGGGATTCCGTTGATGACGGTGTTGTATTCGAGCGGAATGTGTCCGCCAAGGACCAGGTCCACCTCGCCGGAAAGCTGTCCCACCAGGTCCGCGAGCGCGCCGGTGGTGGCCGTTTCCAGGCCCTGGTGGGCGCTGACCACGATGGTTTCCACATGGCGTTCGCGGAGTTCCGCCACGGCGTCGTTGACCGCGGCGGCCGTCTGGTCCAGGTCCAGGAAGCTCAGGCCCTCGGTGGCGGCGGGGAGGGTGACGTTCTTGGTGTCAGGGTTTGCGACGCCGATGACGCCCACCTTGACCCCGTCCAGTTCCTCGATGACGTAGGGGCTGACGCCGGCTGGGGCGGCGCCGGTGGCGTCGTCGACGATGTTGGCGGCGATGAACGGGAAGTCGGCCTGCGCCACGCGTTCGGCGAAGGCGTCCTGGCCCCAGTCGAACTCGTGGTTGCCCACGGCGGCCGCATCCACGCCGATCGCGTTGAAGACGTCCACGGTGGAGGCGCCCTCGAAGTAGGAGGAGATGGCCGGGCCCTGCATGAAGTCGCCGGAGTCCAGGATCAGGGTGCGCGGGTTCTCCGCTTCCTCTGCCTTGAGATAGGCAGCGAGCGCGGGCGCTCCCCCGGCCAGGCGGCCCGAGCGCTTGAGCGGGGTGAGCTGGCCGTGGGTTTCATTCAGGCCGAGGATCTGGATGTCCACGGTGCGCTGGGACTGGGGTTCGGCCTGCGCCGGCGGCGTGCGGTCAGCGGCGTTGGCCGTGCCGGGGACGACGGCGGCCAGCAGCACCGCGGTCAGCGCGGCTGCGGTGCCCCTGCGGAGGGCAGGGGCCGGGTGGGTTCGAGGGGTCATGAGGGCATCTCCTGGTGCGTAGCAGTGGGATGCCGCGAACCTAGCAGAACCGGTATAACCGCTGGTGAACGGCAGGTTGCAGGCTTGGTACCGGGCGTCAGCGCACGGGACGTTCACGCATGGTTCACTCAGGCAACAGCCGCCGGCCAACCTGCCTGTTTAGGTTCAGATCCATGGACAACATCTCACGCAGATCCCTCATTTCCGCCGGCCTCGGAGCCGGGCTGGTCGCCGCCCTGCCGGGTGCCGCCGTCGCCGTTTCCACCGCGGACGACGCCGGCCTCCGCGCCGATCCGTTCATGCTCGGCATCGCCTCGGGCGAGCCGTGGCCGGACGGCTTCGTGATCTGGACGCGCCTGGCGCTGGACCCGCTGGCGGAGGACGGACTGGGCGGCATGCCGTCGCGGCAGGTCCCGGTGGCCTGGGAGGTGGCCGAGGATGCGGCCATGCGCACCGTGGTGGCACGGGGCGTCGAGCAGGCGCGGATTGAAGCCGCCCACTCCGTCCACGTCGAACTCCGCGGGCTGAAGCCCGGCCGCGAGTACTTCTACCGGTTCCGCAGCGGCCGGCACATCAGCGCCGTCGGCCGTACCCTGACCGCGCCGGCGCTGCACGAAACACCCGCCGCGCTGGCCATGGCGTTCGCCAGCTGCTCGCAGTACGAGCACGGCTACTTCACCGCCTACTCCCGCCTGGCGCAGGACCACCCGGACCTGGTGCTCCACCTGGGCGACTACCTTTACGAGTACAAGAAGGACAAATACGTGATCGGCGGCGGCAACCCCCGCGACCACGAAGGACCCGAGACGGTCACGCTCGAGGGCTACCGGCAGCGGCATGCCCAATACAAGTCCGACGCCGACCTGCAGGCGGCGCACGCCGTTGCACCGTGGCTGGTGGTGTGGGATGACCACGAGGTGGACAACAACTGGGCGGATGAGATCCCGGAGAACCGTGACGCCACGCAGATGAATGACACCACCGAGCGTTTCCGGCAGCGCCGCGCCGCCGCGTTCCAGGCGTACTACGAGAACATGCCGCTGCGCAGGTCTTCCGTTCCGGCCGGGTTCGACATGAAGATCTACCGGACCATCCAGTGGGGCCAGCTGGCCAACTTCCACATGATGGACACGCGGCAGTACCGTGACGACCAGCTCGCCGGCGACGGCTGGAAGAAGAACGTCGCGGAGCGCCTCGCCGAGGACCGCAGCATCACCGGTGCCGAGCAGGAAAAGTGGCTGCTGGACGCCTTCCGGAACTCCACGCAGCGCTGGGACATCCTCGGCCAGCAGGTGTTCTTCGCCGAACGCGACCGCAATGCCGCCCCGGAGATCGACGACGTGTCCATGGACGGCTGGGACGGCTATGCGGCCTCCCGCCGCCGCATCACCCAGGGCTGGGTGGACGCGAACGTGCGCAACGCCGTCGTCCTCACCGGCGACGTGCACCGCAACTGGGCCAGCGACCTCAAGGTGGACTACAAGGACCCGGCCTCCCCCGTGGTCGGCTCGGAGCTGGTCTGCACCTCCATCACCTCCACCGGCAACGGCACGGGCTCCACGACGGACCCCATGATGGCCTGGAACCCGCACCTGAAGTTCTTCAACGACAACCGCGGCTACGTGAACACCCGCATCACGCGCGAGTCGCTGACGGCGGACTTCCGCACCCTGGACTACGTCACGACGCCGGGCGCCCCCGTGTCCACCAAAGCCTCCTTCACGATCCGGGACGGCGTTCCGGGGCTGCAGGCGAGCGCCTAGATGAACGACCGGCGGGACGCACCGGAAAGGTGCGTCCCGCCGGTCGTGCGTGTCCGGGTCAGCGCTTGGCGTAGTCGGCTGAACCCTGCCAGTCGATCATCACGCATGGCTCTTCGCCCACTACCCATGCGTCATGGCCCGGTGCGATGGTGGCGAAATCGCCCGGCCCGTATTCCATCTCCTGGCCGTCGTCCATCACCACGTTCATACGGCCCGAGACGAAGTAGCCGGTGTGGCTGGCCTGGCAGCTGTCGGTCTTGGCGATCGGTTTGACGTGGTCGGACCAGCGCCAGCCTGGCTGGAACGTAGCGCGGCCAACAGCACCCCCGTCCAGGTTGACGAGTTCCAGCTGCCCCTTGCCGGCTTCGAAGGGGCGGGTCTCCTCCGGTGAATTTAGACTCTTACGCACTAAACCTGGCATTTTCTGCTCCTCCGAACGGGTGCTGCATTTTGCTGTGGACAGGACTACCGGTGAAGCCCCGATATCCACAGCGGAGGAGATATGGAACCCCGCCAGTGAGCACATTCTCCGCCTGCACCGCGGCAGCGGCAAGGGCCCCGGAAAAGCACTGTGGAAACCCCGTAGCCGGGCAACTGAAGGGGGCGTAGCATCCAACCATGGAACCCCTCCGGGTACTCCTCCTGCCTGGCAGCGTCCTCCCTGCCGGCCCCGCCTACGGAGCGCTGATCGAGGCGCTGGGACCGGACGTGCACGCCACCGCCAAGGACCTGGAACTGTACGCGGACGCCGCTCCCCCGCCCGGCTGGACCCTGGACACCGAGGCCGACGGCGTCCTCCGCGAAGCCGGCCGGCTCGGCTGGGACACCTTCCACCTTGTGGGCTATTCCGGCGGCGGTGCCGCGGCCCTGGCGCTCACCGCCAAGCAACCGGAGCGGCTACGGAGCCTCACACTCCTCGAAGCAGCGTGGGCCGGGAACTGGGACTGGAGCCCCGCCCACGCAGCGCTCTGGGAAGAGTACGCAAAGCTGGAGTCCCTGCCGCCGGAGCAGTTCATGCCTGCCTTCATGCGGCTGGGGGTGAAGTCCGACGTCGTCCTGCCGCCTCCGCCGCCGGGTCCCCCGCCACCGTGGATGGCCAAGCGGCCGGCGGGCATCAGCGCGTTCCTGGCGGACTTCAAGCGCTACGACCTGGACCGCACCCGCCTGGCTGCGTTCAACAAACCGGTGCTGTTCGTCCTGGGCGGGCAGAGCAACCCGGATGACTACGGGGAGGTGGCGGACCGGCTGGCCACCGTGTTTCCGGATTTCACGCTGGAGGTATTCGAGGAGCGGCACCACTTCGACCCGCCGCACCGGATCGAGCCTGAACGGCTGGCCGGACTGCTTCGGCAGCACTGGGAGCGCGCGGGTCAGGGTGCCCGCACGGCGTCGTAGGCGTTGACCCGGCCGTATTTCCAGTAACTGCCGGTGCCGGCAACGGTTCCGTCGGCCGTGGATTCGACGATGGCCCGGACACCGGCATTGGAAGCATTCGGGTGCGAGCTCAGCGCCAGCGCGGCCACGCCGGCAACCACCGGGGAGGCCATCGACGTGCCGCTGGCGATGTCATACCCCTCGGAACGGCCGTTTGACTGCAAAGCGAACGGGTGGTTGGGGAACGTCGAGTAGATGCTGACCCCCGGCGCTGCGACGTCCACCCATTTGGCACCGTAGCTCGAGAAGGAAGCCTTCGCGTCGTTGTTGTCCGTGGCCGCCACCGCAATGACGTCCGGGTAGGCGCCGGGGTAGATCTTGGCCTGGCTGCCGCCGTTGCCCGCGGCCGCCACGATGACCACGCCCGCCTTCCAGGCGTTCCGGACGGCCTCCTCCAAGGTGCGGGACGAGACCCGCTGGCCGAGGCTCATGTTGATGATGCGGGCGTTCCCTTCACCCTGTTTGGCGCTGGCGGCCCAGGCGATGCCTTTGACGATGTTCGACGTGGACCCTGATCCCGAATCGTTGAGCACCTTCACGTCGACGATGTCGCACTCCGGACACACCCCCGCCACGCCGGTGGAGTTGTGGGCCGCGGCCACGATTCCGGCCACGTGCGTGCCGTGTCCGTAGTTATCCTCGCCTGTTGCGGTGCCGCTGAAGTTCGCGCGTGCAACCACCTGGGTGCTGATGTCCGGGTTGTCCGATGCCACACCAGTATCGAGAATGGCGACCCTGATGCCCCTCCCCGTGGTCAGACCCCATGCTTCAACAGCGTCGACGTCGGCGTCGGGGGTGCCTGCGGGGACAGTGAATGTCTCCAACGTGTTCTGGAACGATCGCCCGTCATTGCGGAGGGCGTACTGGCGGTCGAAGTATGTGTCGTCCGTGACTGCGGTGACCACTGCGTCTGGTTCGGCGTACTCCACCGCGCGGTTCCGGCTCAACGCGTCAATCAGCCGCAACTCCCGGCCGGCCGGCACCTTGATGACCTGGGCCCCGGTAGTCCCCACAAAGGCGCCCTGACGCAGGCCGTGCTGGCGCAGCACGCCGTCGGCCGACGCCTGGTCCCGGAACTTAACCAGGATCTGCCCTGCGACGTGGGACGGGTCGGGGGCCGCATTTCCGGGAGCCGCCAGCGTGGTGGCGCCAAGGCCAACGAAGGCTGCAGTTAGGCCGGCGATCAGGAGCTTTTTCATAGCGCTTATAGTGCGCCCCGGACGGGCCCGCTGGATAGGGGTAATTCCCGCAGTATCGCAAAAGACGGGGCGATTGGGAGACACAGGCCGCGGGGTCCCGCGCCGCCCAAACCTCCGGCGGCTCCCTCAGTTGGGTAAAAGGCGCGCGAAAGTGCCACCCGAGCGGGCGGCAGGCCTGCGCGATATTCGGTCAATTGGACGCGCGGCCGAATCGCGTGAGAAACTTCACAGGTTTGTGTGGCGCCCACCACGGGTTTACCTGCCCGTCCGAATGCCCCGCCAAACCGCATCCGTTTCGCATCACCCACGCTCTTCATGGAGGGAACCCACTCATGAGCGATGTCTTATCCGCTGTCAATGGCGTTATCTGGAGCGACTGGCTCGTTTACCTGTGCCTGGCCACCGGCGTCTACTTCTCCGTCCGCTCCCGCTTCCTGCAGGTGCGCCACATGAAGGGAATGGTCCAGCAGCTGCTGAACGGCGAGAAGTCCGCCGACGGCGTCTCCTCGTTCCAGGCCCTCGCCATGTCCCTGTCCGGCCGCGTCGGCACCGGCAACGTCGCCGGTGTCGCCACTGCCATCGCCTTCGGCGGCCCGGGCGCACTTTTCTGGATGTGGGCTGTCGCCTTCCTCGGCGCCTCCACGTCCTTCATCGAGTGCACCCTCGGCCAGATCTACAAGGCCCGTGACCCGCAGACCGGTGAATACCGCGGCGGCCCGGCCTACTACTTCTCCCGCGCCTTCGCCCACACCAAGGCCGCCGGCTTCTTCAAGGTGTACGGCTACGTCTTCGCTGCCGTGACCGTCCTGGCGTGCGGTGTCCTCATGCCGGGCGTCCAGGCCAACTCCATGGCCACCGCCATCGAGGGTGCCTGGACCGTGCCGGCGTGGCTGGTCGCCATCGGTGCCGCCGTCGTCCTGGCCCTGGTGATCGTGGGCGGCGTCAAGCGCATCGCCAACGTCGCCTCGTTCGTCGTTCCGTTCATGGCCCTCGGCTACATCGTCCTGGCCCTCGTGGTCGTCTTCGTCAACGCCTCCGAGCTCCCCGCAATGTTCGCACTGGTGTTCCGCAGCGCCTTCGGCATGGACGCGGCGCTCGGCGCCATCATCGGCATGGCCGTGATGTGGGGCGTCAAGCGCGGCGTCTACTCCAACGAGGCCGGCCAGGGCACGGGCCCGCACGCCGCCGCCGCCGCCGAGGTTTCCCACCCGGCCAAGCAGGGCCTGGTCCAGGCGTTCGCCGTCTACATCGACACCCTGTTCGTCTGCTCCGCCACCGGCTTCCTGGTGCTCTCCACCGGCGCTTACCGTGTGTTCTCCGGCGGCAGCGAGGACGGCGAGGTGCTGGCTGAGGGCGGCCTGCTCTCCGCCACGGCCACGGTTGGTCCGCAGTACGTCCAGACCGGTTTCGACTCTGTCTTCCCGGGCTTCGGTGCCGCGTTCATCGCCGTCACGCTGATCTTCTTCTGCCTGACCACGATCATCGCGTACTACTACATGGCCGAGACCAACCTTCGCTTCCTCCTGGGCAAGTCCTCGAACACCATGATCCCCGGAATGCGTGCCAGCCTGGGCCGGGTGACCACCGTGGTCCTACAGGTTCTGGTCATCGTCGCTGTTGCCTACGGCTGCGTGAACACCGCTGCCGACGCCTGGACCATGGGCGACATCGGCGTGGGCCTCATGGCATGGCTGAACATCGTCGGCATCCTGGTCCTGCAGAAACCGGCGTTCAAGGCCCTCAAGGACTACGAGCGGCAGCAGAAGCTAGGGCTGGACCCGGTCTTCGACCCGCGGCCCCTGGGCATCACGGGCGCCACGTTCTGGGAGTCCTACAAGGCCGCCGAGCGCGAAAAGGAAGACGCACGCGTCTAAGCTGCTCAGAACTTAATGAAGTACGACGGCGGGGTGCCGGCTTTTCCGCCGGCACCCCGCCGTCGTCGTTCCCCGCCGCAGCGTGCGGTTCCGCCGCCACCGCCGCGGGCGTATCCTGAAAATCCAGCTGGTGGCGATCAAAGGAAAGTGATCAGGATGGCGTCCGAACCTGCCACACCCGGAGGCCTGCCGCCGCACCAGCCGCCGGGCGGATCGCCGGACACAGCGCCTCCGGCATCCTTTGATGGCAGGCCCAAACCGACCCGGTCCGGAGTGGTCTGGGTAGGGGTGGTGGTTGCGCTTCTCCTGCTGGTGCTGCTGATCATTTTCATCCTGCAGAACCAGGAGCCCGCCAGGGTGATGTTCCTGGGCTTGGAGGGTACGCTTCCGCTGGGGATGGCCATGTTCATCGCCAGCGTCGCAGGCGGAATAGTGGTAGCCATTGCCGGCGCCGCGCGCATCATCCAGCTCCGTTCCAACGCCCGCAGGGTGCGGATGCTCCGCAGGGAGGGCTGACGGCGAAGGCGTTCCGCCAAAGGGCGCGCGGAACTTTCGGGCCTGCCGAACGTTGTGCGGGTATGAAATGTCCTTTGGATTCAGTGGAACTTGTCATGACCGAACGCAGCGGCGTTGAAATCGACTATTGCCCGCAATGCCGGGGTGTGTGGCTTGACCGGGGGGAGCTGGACAAGATCCTGGACCGTGCCGCTGCCGCCACGGCACCCGCGCCGGCCCGTCCTGCCCCCACTCCCCCGCCCCTCTACACCAGCCACGACCCGCGGCGGGACGAGCGCAGCTACGACAGCCGCCGCAATGACAAACCAGGCTATGACCGCGACCACGACCGGCGGCACAAGAAGAAGGAAGGCTGGCTGGGCGACCTGTTCGACTTCTAGGCGGATTCCAGAGCCGTGTCTGTTCCGGGCCGCCCCGTCCGGAACAGACACCCCCGCGGCTGCCCTGTCCCATATACTCTCAGCATGCCGATCACGCTCCTGAACCGTGCCCTGGACGCCCAGCCGTCCGCCGTCGAACAGCCCGGAAGTGGCCTGTGAGCGGCGGCCTGGTCGCCCTGCTGGACGACGTCGCAGCCCTTGCCCGCATTGCCGCCGCCTCGGTGGACGACATTGCAGCCGGGGCCGCGAAAGCGGGCACCAAAGCCGCCGGCGTGGTGATTGATGACGCCGCCGTCACCCCGCAGTACGTGTCCGGCAAGGACCCGTCCCGCGAACTGCCGATGATCCGGAAGATCTTCTGGGGCTCGCTCCGGAACAAGCTGCTGGTCATCCTGCCGGCGCTGCTGCTTATCAGCGCCTTCGCCGCGTGGGCCATCCCGTTCATCCTCATGCTCGGCGGCACCTACCTCTGCTACGAGGGCGCCGAGAAAGTCTGGCACAAGATCCGCAGGGACCACGCGGATGAGCAGGCACCGGCGGTTGAGCGTGGCCCGGAGGCCGAGGACAAGGTGGTGAAGGGAGCCATCACCACCGACTTCATCCTGTCCTGCGAAATCATGGTCATCTCGATGAACGAGGTGGCCAGCGAATCGCTGCTGGCGCGGGCGCTGATCCTGGTGGTGGTGGCCCTCGCCATTACCGTGCTGGTGTACGGTGCCGTGGCGCTGATCGTGAAGATGGACGACATCGGCCTGCACCTGGCCGCCAAGGAGTCCGCCAGCTCACAGCGCATCGGCGGGCTGCTGGTCAGGGGGATGCCGAAAGTGCTGGCCGCGATCACCTTCATTGGCACTATCGCCATGCTGTGGGTGGGCGGCCACATCATGCTGCAGGGCACCCATGACCTCGGCTGGCACCTCCTCTACGACCTGGTCCACACGCTGGAAGAGCCGGTGGCGCATGTCGCCGTGGTGGGCGGCGCGCTGGCCTGGCTCGTGAACACGGCACTCTCCGCCGTCCTCGGGCTCGCCTGGGGCCTGCTGGTCCTCACCGTGGTCCACCCGCTGCTGCACGCGCTCCCCTTCGGCAAGGACAAGGGCAGCCACCAGGAGGGCGATGTCCGTGCCGAAATTGCCGGGTACCGTCCACAGAAGCACGACGACGGCGGAACGTCGCCTTAGCGGGCCCGCCGCCTCCGCGAGATGGCACTTAATAGCAATGTTGGGCCGCCGCATTGCCGTTAAGTGCCATCTCGCGGGGGCGGATGTTGGCTGCCGACCCGGGCACGGGGTAATTACGCAGTACAGATGACGCAGCGAAGAAAGGACGACCGTTGATTTTCATTACCGCCAAGTTCCCGGTCAAGCCGGAGCACGCCGATGCGTGGCCGGAGATCTCACGCGGGTTCACCGAAGGGACCAACGCCGAAGAGGGCTGCCTGTTCTTTGAGTGGTCCCGTTCCGTGGAGGATCCCAACACTTACGTCCTGATCGAAGCCTTCCGCGATGACGAGGCCGGCGGCGCGCACGTGAACTCGGAGCACTTCAAGAAGGCCACCGCCGAGCTGCCGGCATACCTGGCCCGGACCCCGGACATCATCAACGTGAAGGTGGACGGCTGGTCGAAGCTCGGGGAACTTGCCGTCGAGTAAGGCATAAAAGGGCACAGCGCCGGGGTTAGCCCTGCTGACGCGGCGGTCCCCGGGCCGGAGTTCCCGGGCCTAAGCTTTCACACCGTCCCGGGAACCCCTTCGTTCAGGACCGGAGTTTCCTGACGGTTTCCGTGGCGCCCTGGTGGTGCAGGCTGCCCAGCGCATCCAGGTACGCGCTGACGAACCGTTCGTCGTCGATGAGGTCACCAAAGACTTCGCGGTTTGAGAGGAAGGCTAGCGGTTCCCGCCGCTGGCGTGCGGCTGCCGCCGTGAGGGTGTCCCTCAGCCGGTCAACGACGTCGATCGGATTGCCCTGTTCGTCCAGGCCTTCGGCGTAGCGGGCCCAGCTGGCCACGATCGCCGCGGAGCGGTGGATCTCGCCGCCGCGTTCGAGGTTGATCCGGACGACAGGCAGCAGCCATTTGGGGATCCGGTCCGAGCTTTCGGCGCAGAGCCGGGCCAAGGTGTCACGGACGTGTTCGTTGGAGAAGCGTGCGATAAGGGTGTGCTTGTAGTCCGCCAAGTCGATGCCGGGCACCGGGTGCAGGGTCGGGGTGGCCTCATTGTCCATGTAGTCCAGCAGGAACTGCGCGAACAGCGGATCCTGGGCAACTTCGTGGGCGTAACGGTAGCCGGCGAGGTAGCCGAAATAGCACATGCCCTGGTGGCTGGCGTTCAGCAGGCGGAGCTTCATCAACTCATAGGGTTCCACGTCCTCCACCAGCTGTACCCCGGCTTTCTCGAAGGCCGGCCGGCCCAGGCTGAAGCGGTCTTCCAGGACCCACTGCTCGAACGGCTCGCAAACCACCGGCCAGGCGTCCTGCACCCCGAATTCCCGGGCGATCGCTTCCCGGTCGGCGTCGGTGGTGACGGGGGTGATCCGGTCCACCATGCTGTTGGGGAAGGGCACGTTCTCCGACACCCACTTCCCCAGGTCCGCATCCTTGAGGACGGCGAAAGCGGTGAACATTTTCCTGGCGACATCTCCGTTGCCCTGAATGTTGTCGCAGGACATCACGGTGAAGGGTGCCAGCCCGCGGGCACGCCGGCGGGCCAGGGCCTCGGTGACCAGCCCGAAGGTGGTCCGGGGTGCTGCCCCGGGGGCCAGGTCGTGGAGCACGTCGGGGTTCCCGGCGTCGAACTCTCCGGTGACGTGGTGGAAGTTGTACCCGCCCTCGGTGACGGTCAGCGATACGATCCGGACGGCGTCGGATGCCATCTTCTCGATGACGGCCTCTGGGTCATCGGGCGCAAAGAGGTACTCGATGATGGATCCGATGACCCGGCCTTCCCGCGTCCCGTCCGGGTTCTTCACCACCATGGTGTACAGGCAGTCCTGGCTGTCCATGACTTCCTTCATCCGGGCATCGCCGGGCAGGACGCCCACACCGCAGATGGCCCAATCGTAGGCCTGTCCGGCGTTCATCAGCCGGTCCAGGTACATGGCCTGGTGCGCGCGGTGGAAGCCGCCGACACCGAAATGCACGATGCCCGCCGTCAGGGCAGAACGGTCGTAATCCGGCCTGGCCAGGTCCGCCGGGAGGTCCTTCAGTGTTGCAGCGGTGAGCGGTTGCATGGGTTGTCCTTTCGGGTTCAGCGGCCGGGGTAGACGACGGCTTTGAGCTGGCCGGGGGTTTTGCCGGCTTTGAGCGCCGCTTCGGCTTGGGTGAGGGGGTATTTGCCGGTGACGAGGATGTCGAGGTCGACTTTCCGGTCGGCGATGAGTTGGATGGCCAGGGGCCAGGTGTTGGTGTAGCGGAAGACGCCGGAGAGCCAGATTTCGCGGTTTTGGATGTAGGAGACGGGGAGTTCGACGTCGTCGGCGCCGAGCCCCACCAGGATGACGCGCCCGGCCGGTGCCACGGCCTTGATGCCGGCGCGGACTGCCTGTGGTGCGCCGGAGGCGTCGATGAACGCGTCGACGTCGAGCCCTTCCACGGTGTCGGTCCTGGCGTTGAGGGCGTGGGTGGCGCCGTGTTCAAGGGCGAAAGCCAGGCGGTCTTCGGCGATGTCGCTGATGTAGATTTCGGTGGCGCCGTAGGCGCGGGCGGCCTGGGCGGCGATGATGCCGATCGGTCCGGCACCCGCGATCAGGACCCGGCTGCCCGGACGGATCTCCGCCCTCTCGCAGGCCCAGAGACCGACCGAGAGCGGTTCGATCAGGGCTGCGGCTTCGTCGCTGACGCTGTCGGGGATGTCGTAGGCGAAGTCGGACTGGATGGTGACGTATTCGGCGAAGGCGCCGTCGATCGGCGGGGTGGCGTAGAACTCGATGTCCGGGCAGAGGTTGTAGCGTCCGGCCTTGCACTGCTTGCAGGTGCGGCAGGGGCGCTGGGGTTCGACGGCGACGCGGCGGCCGATGCGGGCGGGATCCACGTTGGTTCCGACGGCGGTGATCCGGCCGGAGAGTTCGTGGCCGAGGATCAGGGGGTGGTCCACGACGTAGGGGCCGATCCGGCCGTGTTCGTAGTAGTGCACGTCGCTGCCGCAGACCCCGACGGCGGCGACCTGGACCAGGACCTGGTCGGCGTCCGGCTGCGGAAGGGGCAGGGTTTCCATGGCCATGTCGCCCTGGCGTTTGAGGATGTTGGCGCGCATGGTCGTGGGCTGTTCCGTGGACGCGGTGGAGTCGTTCCCGGCGGTCGCTTGGGTGGTGGGGGTGGTCATTGGTGGTGTGTCCTTCCGGAGGTTCCGCAGGTTTATTTGACGGCGCCGAGGGACAGGCCCTGGACGAGTTTGTCCTGGGCGGCGAATCCGGCGAAGAGCACGGGCAGGGAGATGACGACGGCGGCGGCGCAGACCTTGGCGAGGAAGAGGCCTTGGCTGGAGACGAAGCCGGTGAGGAAGACCGGTGCGGTTCCGGCCATGACACCGGTGAGGACGCGGGCGAGGAGCAGTTCGTTCCAGCTGAAGATGAAGCAGATCAGGGCGGTCGCTGCGATGCCGGGCATCGCGACAGGGGCGACAACGGCGCGGAGGGTCAGGAGGAGGCCGGCGCCGTCGATTTGGGACGCTTCGAGCATTTCGACGGGGACTTCGGCGAGGAAGGAGCGCATCATCCAGACTGCGATGGGCAGGTTCATGGACGTGTACATGAGGATCAGGAACCAGATGTTGTCCAGCCCGCCGATGGTCTTGGCGAACAGGAACAGCGGCAGGACAGCCGCCACGATCGGCAGCATCTTGGTGGAAAGGAAGAAGAACATCACGTCCGTCCACTTCTTCACCGGCCTGATCGAGAGGGCTTAGGCGGCCGGGATGGCCAGGATCAGCACCAGCACCGTGGAAAGGACCGATGCGGTGGCCGAATTAATCAGCGGCGGCCAGGGGCTGACCCCCGAGCTGGCCCCGAAGAACTCGGCATAGGCATCAAGCGTCAGCGGTGCGCCGACGGACGGCGGGTTGGTGGCGGCATCCGTTTCAGTGTGGAAGGAGGTCAGGATCATCCACAGCACCGGGGCGGCGAACAGCAGGGCCAGCAGCCACGCGGCGATGCCGGCGGCGGTGTTGTTCCGGGTCGGGTCCATCCGGGACTTGCCCCGGCCCGACATCCTGAACCACTCGAAGCCGCGGCGTCGGGATCCGGTGTTCAAAGCGGTAGGGCCGGGAGGTGTACTGCGGGGTGCGGCAGGAGTCGTTGTGCTCATCGTGCTGCCTCCTTCTTGAAGAGCGAGAAAACGGTGCGCAGGGCGAAGGTCGCCACGGTGATCGTGCCGATCACCACCACCACGCCGGTTGCTGAGGCCAGGCCGTACTCGTTGGCGAAGTAGAACGTCTGGTAGATCGAGTAGGGCAGGTTCGCGGTTCCCAGCCCGCCGGAGGTCAGGGTGAACACGGCGTCGAAGTTCTGCACGATATAGATCGCGCCGAGCAGGCCGCCAAGTTCCAGGTACTGGCGCAGGTGCGGCAGCGTCAGGTGGGTAAAGATCTCCCACGGGCTCGCCCCGTCCATCTGGGCCGCTTCCACGGTGTCCATGGGCCGGGACTGCAGCCCGGCGAGCAGGATCAGCATCATGAACGGGGTCCACTGCCACACCAGGGACAGGATCACCGCCATCAGCGGCGCCTGGGAGAGCAGATCCGGCTGCGGCGGGGAATCAGAGCCGAACAGGGACCAGATCCAGGTCAGGGTCCCGTTGATCAGCCCATAGGTCGGGTTCAGCAGGGCGTGCTTCCACACCAGCGCGGCAGCCACGGGAACCACCAGGAACGGTGCGATCAGCAGGGTGCGGGCCAGGCCGCGGCCGATGAACTTCTTATCCAGCAGCAATGCCAGACCGAGGCCGATGAGCAGGGACGCGAGCACCACGGACACCGTCAGGAGGATCGTGGTGAAGATCGCCTGGCGCAGGTCCGCGTTGGTGAGGACCTCCACGTAGTTGCTGAAACCCGCGAATCCCGTCTGGTCCGGGCGCAGGCTGTTCCAGTTCAGGAACGAAATGATCAACGTCGCGGCGAAAGGCAACTGGGTGACGATGATCAGGAAAACCAGGGCCGGCAGCAGCGGCGCGCGCCGCGCCCACGCCGTCGCGCGTTCACGCGCCCTGGCATCCTTCGGAAGTTTAGGGGCGCCGTGCCCTGGGCGGGCTGCGCGCGCTGGTGCGATAGTCATCATCTGTCTCCTGCGGTCCTGCGGCCCACCCCGCCCCGGATCAAAAAGAAGGGGCGGGCCGCAAAACCGATCGGTGGGTGGTTACTTCTTGTACTTGTCGCCGATTTTCTGGGCCGCTTCCTGACCCTTGGCCAGCGCGTCCTCAACGGTGCCCTGCCCGGCAATGGCCGAACTCACGCCCTGCGACACCGTGGTGCCAAGATCCGCGAACTCCGGAATACCCACGAACTGGATACCAACCACGGGACGTTCCTGCAGACCCGGGTTCTTCGGATCCGCGTTCTCAATCGCCGAACGCTCCGCTTCGAAGAACGGTGCGGCCTTCTGGAACTCAGCGTTCTCATACGTGGAAATCCGCTTCCCCGACGGAACCTTGGCCCAGCCAAGCTTCTCCGCAACCAGCTCCTCATACTCCTTCGAACTGGCCCACGCAATGAACTTCCCCGCAGCGTCCTGCTTCTTCGAGGCAGCCTGCACGCCCCAGGACCAGGTCCACAGCCAGCCCGAAGAATCCGTCTTCTTCACCGGCGCCTGGGCGTAACCGATCTTGCCCTTCACCGGCGAACCCTCAGCTTCAAGGGCACCGGCGGCGGAGGTAGCGTCGTACCACATCGCCACCTTGGACTGGGACATGTTGTTCAGGCACTCCGTGAACCCGGCCTGGGCAGCACCGGCCTCACCATGCTTCTTCACCAGATCCACATAAAACTGCGTGGCTTCCTTGAACTCCGGGGCATTGACCTGGGCATTCCAGTCCTTATCGAACCAGGTACCCCCGAACGTGTTCACCACCGTCGTCAACGGAGCGAAGACCTGGCCCCAGCCCGGCTGGCCGCGCAGGCAGATGCCCTTCATACCCGGAGCGGCACCATCAGCCTTCGCCGCCAGCTCCGCCACCTGGTCCCACGTGGGCTTCTCCGGCATCGTCAGGCCCTTGGCCTCCAAGACGTCCTTCCGGTACATCAGGAAAGACGACTCCCCATAGAAAGGTTCGCCATACAGCTTGCCGTCCTTGCCCGTCAGCGACGCGGTGTAGGCAGGCAGGATGTCGTCCTGATTAAACTCGGGGTCTTCCGCCACGGCATCAAGCGGGGCCAGCCAACCGTTCTCCGAATAGAACGGAATCTCGTAATTCGACAGCGAAGCCACATCGTACTGGCCCGCCTGGCTCGAGAACTCCTGACTGATCTTCGCCCGCACATCGTTCTCCGGCAGGATCGTGTAATTAACCTTGATCCCCGTCTCCTTCGTGAAGTTATCCGCAGTGAGCTTCTGCAGATCCTCCATCTGAGGATTGTTCACCATCAGGACATTAATGCTCTTCTGATCACCGTCAGCCGTACCGCCGCCGGCACCGGCACAAGCCGATGCGGAGAGGGCGATGCACAAGGCACCGGCAGCGAACGAGGCAGCGCGCATAGTGGGGCGCATAAGAACTCCTTTGTGCTTAAAGGTCTGGGAACCAGTCCGGACCGCTGTTCCCGGGCCTGCGGACTGGATGATCACTCGGGCCGAAGCGTACGACGGCCTCTCAACCGCCCTGCACTTTTGAGCAGACCCGATCCGCTCATCTGTCATGTGACTCTAGTCATATACACTCGATTGAGCAAGAGCAGATTTCTCAATTGATCGTCCAAAGGAGGTGAATCGGTGTCCGGGTCTTCGCATGACGAGCTTCTGGCACAGGTCAGCAGGGATTACTACCTGGAAAACCGGCCAAAGGTGGAGATTGCTGCCAGCCATGCAATTTCACGGTTCCAGGTAGCGCGGCTGCTCGCTGAGGCGCGTGAAAAGGGCATCGTGGAAATCAAGGTGCACTTCCCCTCCGCCTTCTCCGACTCGGACGTGCGGCGGCTCGAGTCATGGCTGGGTATCCGGCAGGTTGTGGTCGCAGACTCCAGCGGTGACGAAAACCAGGCCCGCAGGATTCTGGCCAAAGCTGCAGCTGCCGAAATTACCCGTCAAGCACCGGCCGGCGGAACGCTGGGCATTTCATGGTCCCGCACCCTGGATGTCGCCTCGCAGCTGGTCCGCGACCTTCCCCGTTGCGACATCGTACAGCTGGCGGGCGCCCTGCCGGCGGCGGCAGAAAGCAACCCGCTGGAGCTTATTCAGCGCCTTGGACATTTGAGCGACGGGATGACGTGGCCCCTGTGGGCGCCCCTCGTGGTTGAAGATCCCATCACTGCATCCGGACTTCGCCGGCAGCAGGAAATCGCCGGCGCCCTCACCAAAGCCGATTCATTGGACCTTGCGGTAGTGGCCATCGGCGCCTGGAAGGCCGGCAGCTCCACCGTCTGGGAGCGGGCCGACGAGTCAATCCGGCAACGGGCCTTGGAGGCCGGCGCCGTGGCGGAGTGCTCGGGCAGGCTGCTGGATGCGTCTGGCACTGCGGTCAAGTCGGGACTGGACGAGCACATCATCGCCGTCACCATCAAGCAGCTGCAGCGCACCCCCAACGTCATTGCCGTGGCACAGGGCAAGGCCCGGGCGGACGCAGTACGGGCCGTGGCCAGGGCCGGATTCATCACTACGCTGATCATGGATATCCCGCTGGCCAAGGCCCTTTACGAGCTAATGAATGAGGAGAAATAAGCTATGAGCGTTGTCGTCGGCGTGGACTCCTCCACGCAGTCCTGCAAGGTCCTCACCGTCGATGCGGCCAGTGGCGAGGTCATCACCGCGGGTGCCGCCGCCCATCCGGACCTCACCGCAGTGGATCCGCGGATCTGGACTGGGGCACTGAAGGACGCGTGGCGGAAGGCCGGCGCGGACAGCTTGGGGAGCTCAGTTGCCGGTGCCGGCATCGCGGCGCAGCAGCACGGCATGGTGGCCCTGGACAGTTCCAGGACACCCGTCCACGATGCGCTGCTGTGGAACGATACCGGCAGTGCGCCCGACGCGGCGCGGCTCCGGGATGAGTTGGGCTCCGAGGCCTGGGTTGACGCTGTAAACCTGGTGCCGGTGGCTTCCTTCACCATCTCCAAGCTGGCATGGCTCGCACGGAACAGGCCTGAAGCCGCCGCCCGCGTGGACCAGGTAGTCCTGCCGCACGACTGGCTGAACGGCGCCCTCGGCGGGGACTTTAGTACCGACCGGAGCGATGCCTCGGGCACGGGATACTTCTCCCCGGTGACGAACAGCTACCGGACGGACCTGCTGGAACGCTTTTTTGGGCGCGTACCCAACCTTCCGCGCGTCGTGGCCTCCCATGAGCAGGCGGGGACCGTCCGCGGCGGCTGGGGCATCGATGGCGCCGTCCTGGCAGCTGGCGCCGGCGACAATGCGGCAGCAGCACTGGGCCTTGGCCTGCGTCCCGGCGAGGTTGTCGTCTCGATCGGCACGTCCGGAACCGTTTTCACCAGCACCGAATCAGCAACCCGGGACCAAACCGGCAGCATCGCAGGATTCGCCGACGCCGCCGGCGGTCACCTTCCCCTCCTGGCCATGCTCAATTCGGCCCGCGTCATGGCCGCCACAGCAGCCATGCTCGACGTCGACCTCGCCCGGCTCGACGACCTGGCCCAACGCGCCGACAGGGACGCCGGCGGCCTGACCTTCATCCCCTATCTCGACGGCGAGCGCAGCCCTGACCTCCCCAATTCGAACGGCAGCCTCGCGGGCCTGACCAGGGCAAACATGACTCCGGAAAACCTTGCCCGCGCTTCCGTCCTCGGCGTCCTGAACTCGCTGGCCGACGCCGTCGACGTCCTGAAGCGCTCCGGCGGCGCCCCGGACAAGGTGCTCCTCATCGGCGGCGGCTCGAAGTCCCAGGCGCTGCGCCAGGCCGCCGCAAGCATCTTCAACCTGCCGGTCGAAGTACCCGCAACCCGGGAGTATGTGGCACTCGGCGCAGCCAGGCAGGCCGCATGGGCAGCCTCCGGGGAACTCCCTGACTGGAGCCGGAAGATAGACGCCGCCTACGAGCCCGACGGGGACTGGGGCCTGGCCGTTCGGGAACGTTACGCGGAAGCCCGCAAGGCCTTCTACGGGGTATAGCCCTGGTGGGCTGCCGGCCTACCTGTCCCCGACCTTACGCGGCGGCCCGCTGGATTCACGCGGAATGAGTGTGGGGATCGACTTCCTGATCCGGGGTTCCTGGCCCGGGTGCATGATGAGGTCGATGGCCGTCCTGGCGATCTGGTCCAGGGGAACGTGGACCGACGTCAGCGGGGTGGGAAGCCTGGCGGACAACGGCGTGTCGTTGTAGCCCACCAGTGCAAGGTCGGGGCCGATCCTCAGCTCATGGCGGTGGGCGGCCGCCATGATGCCCATGGCGGTGTTGTCGTTGGCGGCAAACACCGCAGTAGGCCGTTTTTTCGCGGCCAGAAGCGCCTCTCCTGCAGCGAAACCGTTTTCAATGCCGTAGCCGGCCGCCACGAGCCAGGACTCGGACGGGGTGATCCCCGCTTCGTCCATGGCCTTGCGGGCCCCGGCCAGGCGGGCTATGCCCGTGGACGTGAAGGTGGGGCCCGTGACGACCGCAATGTCGCGGTGCCCCAGGTCGATGAGGTGGCGCACGGCGAGGTAGCCGCCCACTTCGTCGTCACCCAGCGCGGACGGGCTGACGCCGTCAGTGCGCAGCACCAGGGCGTGCGGGACGCGGCGTTCGCGCAGGAAGAGCGGAAGGCCGTCGTCGAGCCTTGCCGTGGCCAGGATCAGCCCGTCTACGTTGCGGTCCAGCAGCGTCTCGGCGGCACGCCGTTCGTCGTCCGGATCATCACCGCTGGTGGCCACCATGGCGAAGTAGCCGCGCGAGGACGCCGCCCGCTCCAGCTCCTCGAACATCAGCGCCATGACGGTGTCACTGAGCCGCGGGACCAGCACGCCGAGCGTGCGGGTCTCCCCCCGCCGCAGGCTCGAGGCGAACGAGTTCCGCCGGTAGCCCAGTTCCTCGGCAACCTTCCGTACATGCGCGGCAGCGGCTGAGCGGGAGGTCGTGCGCTCATCCAGCGCGCGGCTGGCCGTGGAGATGCTGACGCCGCTCGCGGCGGCGACGTCCTTGAGCGTGACGATGGTGCCGGGGGCCGGTTCCATGGGCCGTTCTCCTCTTCAGCAGGGGTGTAACAGACACTCTATTCCCCTTTTTGCAAACGTTCTCTTGACAGTGAGCTGCGACACGTGCAAACTTGAAAACGTTCCCGCAAACGTTTTCACAGAGAAGCGGGACGGCCGACCATCAAAGAAGACATGAGGTAGTTCCAATGACCATCGATCTCCGTGGGCTGGTCCCCGCACCCGTCACCCCGTTCAACCGCGACGGCAGCGTCGACGTCGACGCGATCCACCGCCTGGGCGGCTGGCTGGCCAGCGTCGAGGGCGTCAAGGGCCTGGTGGTCCTGGGCCACGCCGGCGAAGGAACGTTCCTGACCCAGGACGAGCAGGCCCTGGTGATCCGCGAGTTCAAGAACGCCGTGAATGGCGAGCTTCCCATCATCGCCGGCATCACCGGCGAGGGAAACACCGTCGCAGCCCTCGAGGCCAAGCGCGCCGTCGAGGCAGGCGCCTCGGCAGGCCTGGTTTACCCGTCCCACGGCTGGCTCCGCTTCGGCTACCAGAAGGGCGCCCCGCAGACCCGCTACAAGGAAATCTACGAAACCTCCGGCCTGCCGCTGATCCTGTTCCAGTACCCGGACGCCACCAAGGCCACCTACGACCTGGAGACCCAGCTCGAGATTGCCGGCCAGGAGGGCGTGTTCGCCACCAAGAACGGTGTCCGGAACATGAAGCGCTGGGATACCGAGATCCCGGTCCTGCGCGCCACCTTCCCCGACCTGCAGATCCTCACCTGCCACGACGAATACCTGCTGCACACCATGTTCGACGTCGACGGCGCCCTGGTCGGCTACGGCGGACTGGCACCGGAGCCCCTGGTGGAGCTCATCGCCGCCGGCAAGGCCGGTGACTACAAGGCAGCGCGTGCCATCCATGACCGCCTCCTGCCGGTGACCAAGAACGTGTACCACCGCGGTTCCCACATGGAAGGCACCGTCGCCCTCAAGGAAGGCCTGGTGGCCCGCGGCATCCTCGAGCACGCCACCGTCCGCCCGCCGCTGCTTCCCCTGGCGGAGGGTGCGGACCAGGAGATCGCACTGGCCCTGAAGTCCGCCAACCTGGGCAGCGTCACCGCCCGCGTCTGATCCACCCCTTCACGGATCCTTCCGGGCGGCGGGTCCCGCTACCCGCCGCCCGGCCCCAAAGCTTCACACTCTCCATTCCGGTCAATGACGACCACCCAGCAACGCCGCTGAATAAGGAGGACTCGCCAATGCGCGAGCAGAATAGGACCATCACACACCCCGGCACCAGGGACGAGCAGATGGCAACGCAGCACGGAACCCCTAACCAGGGGACCACCAAGAAACAACGCACGTTCCTGGGCTACCTTGCCCTCATGGGCCCGGCCTTCGTGGTCGGGGCATGGCAGTTCGGTCCCGGCAACCTCACCACCGCCGTGCAGGCCGGCAGCCGGTTTGACTACTCCCTCGTGTGGGTCATCGCCGTCTCCACCGTCCTGATGATCTTCTTCACGGACATGAGCGTCCGGCTCGGGATCGTCACCCCCGTCTCCCTGATCAGCTCGATCAAGGAGCACCTGGGCAAATGGGTCGGGGTGCTGGCAGGCTTCGGCGTCTTCGGCATCACCCTGATGTTCTCCGTCGGCAACGCCGTGGGATCGGGCCTGGGCCTGTCCCTGGTCTTCGGAGGATCCCCGGTGCTGTGGACGGTCGTCTGCACGGCCGCCGTCGGCTTCGTCCTGGCCTTCCGCAACGTCTACGGGGTCGTCGAAAAGGTCCTCCTGGGCATCGTGGTCCTCATGGGCCTGGCCTTCATCGCCAGTACCATCGTGGCCCAGCCCGACTGGTACCGGTCCATGGCCGGAATGGTTCCCCAACTGCCGGCCGGCAGCGAAATCCTCATCGTGGCACTGGTGGGCACCAACTTCTCCATCAACGCCGCCTTCTACACCTCCTACGGTGTGAAGGAACACCGCCGCACCCGTGCCGACTACCGGGACATCACCCTCGTGGACACCATTCCCGGCATCGTGGCCCCCGGCATCATGACCGCCCTGGTGATCCTGGTCGCCGCTGCAGTACTCGGAAAGACCGGCGCCGAGGCCGGCACCATCAACGCCCTTGCCTCCGTCTTCACGCCGCTGGCAGGGCCGGTGGGCTCGATGGTGTTCGCCCTGGGCCTGTCCGGGGCAGCGTTCTCCTCCATGATCGCCAACGCCACCGCCGGAGGCACCATGCTCTCCGACGCGCTGGGCCGCGGCCCGAAAGCAGGGTCCCCCACCGCCCGCATCTGCACCGGACTGATCCTGGCCTTCGGCCTGATCATCACCCTGTCGTTCCAGTCCTCGCCGGTCGGGCTCATCGTCATCGCCCAGTCCCTGACCGTGCTCATCGCCCCACTGCTCGGAATTCTGATCGTGACCATGGCCAACAAGACCGCCGTCATGGGCGACCTCCGCAACAAGTGGTGGCACAACGTCTTCGCGGTCGTAGGCCTCATCGCCATCATCAGCTCCTCCATCAGGCTCATCACCATCCTTATCGGATAAGGGGACTGACGGCCCCGTCAACAGGCAGTGCCCCCGCCGGGCCGGCGGGGGCACTGCCGTGCGTGCGCTGTGGCGGCCGTCGCGAAAGGCGGGAACGCACGACGGCGGAACCGCCCGCCGTCGTACGCCCGCCCTAGGGCCGTGACGGGCCTGTCAGTCCCCGCCGCGCCGGTACTGGAGCAGGACCACCCCGTTGCCGAAGGCGCGGGTGCCGGCCAGCTCGAGGTCCGCGGTGAAGTCCGGCGACCGGAACAGCCGCTGCCCCTCCCCCACCACCACAGGGTGGATGTAGAGCCGGTATTCGTCCACCAGGCCCAGCCGCAGGAACGCCTGCGACAGGTTTGCGCCGCCGAGCACCAGGTCGCCGCCGGGCTGCGCCTTCAGCTCCGCAATCTGTTCAGGCACGACGGCGGGAATCACCGTGGTGTTCCAGCCCGCCGAGGTGAGGGTGCGGGAGAAGACGTACTTGGGCTTGTCCCGCCAGATGCCGGCGAACTCGGCCATGACAGGCGGGGCGTCCGGGGCCTGGTCGGCGGTTGGCCAGAAGTCCGCCATCAGTTCGTGGGTGACCCGGCCGCTGAGGAACGCGCCCATTGCCCGCAGTTCGTCATTGAAGTGCTGGTGCAGTTCCTCGTCCACGCGGTGCCAGCTGATGTCCCGGCCCGGCCGCTCGAAGAAGCCGTCCACGGACAGCGACATCATCAGGATGATTTTCCGCATGGGGTGCTCCTTGAGCGATGCGAGCGGGCCGGCGTGGCCGGTTCATGGGGTTCGGCGGTCACGGTGTCTTTGTTACACGCGGCTGTTTACCAACCGGGTGGATTTGGATTCTGCAATCCGCTTGATGGCGGCCAGTGTTACGGGAATGCCGTCGAGTGCCTGCTGGGTACGGTCGGCGATCTGGGCCTGGGCCCCGTCGCCGAACTTTTCCTCGAACATGGCTATCCCGTCCGGCAGGAATTCCCATGACTCGGTGAGCGTCGTCCCGGCATCCGCAGGGGTCATGGTGAAGCCCCAGCGGACAAACTTGCCTCCTACGACCCAGGCGAACTCGCGGCCGCGGTCGGCTGCCACCACCTGCGACCGGGTCTCCCACGTACGTTCCGGCAGTTCATTGCGCCCGGTGAACCAGGCCCCGGGCTGGCCGGCGGTGTCCTCGTCATCCCACCAGCACGACGTACAGACAGGGCTCCATTCGCCGGTGCGGCTGATGTCCGAGACCAGGTCGTAGAGGGTTTCGGCTGATGCCTGGACCGTAATGGACTCCTGGTATTGGCGGATGCCGGTCTGGTTCATGGGTCCATCCTTCCTGTCGTTCACTTTTTCTGCCTGCGGCTGCCGCCGTGCCAGTCCTCCTGCTGGCCGACCGTATCCGCGGCCACTCCGAAGGCAGGAAGCTGCGGCTGCTCGCGCAGGCTGCGCTTGAGTTCCGCGAAACCGGGGAAGCGTGCCAGCCCCACGACGTGGTCCCACAGTTCGGCGGCCGACTCCTCGTCCGGCAGGCGGCTGATCACGGGCCCGAAGAAGGCCACGCCCGCGGGCGGCTCAAAGTGGATGATGGGAGTGCCCACGTCCTTGCCTGTCAGGGCCAGCGCCTCATCCGTTTCCTGCCGGATTTCAAGGTCCCAGGATTCGTCGTCGAGAGCGTCCGCCAGCGCCAGGGGCAAGCGGGCCTCGGCGAGGATCGGCTCGACAAATTCCCGCGTCCCGCGCCGCTCACGTACCTCGCCCCCGGTGCGCTGGTCTGTGTCCGGCGCAGTTTCGAAGATGTGTGTTCCGAATGCTTCGTAGAGGCGGGCGATCGACTCGCGGCCGTGCTCGGCGCGCGCCCTGGCCGCCACCCGCAGCAGCCGGAACCCGGCGGTGTGTCCGGCCTCGTACTCAGGCGGGAAATGGGCGTCATAGTCAACGTCGGCGTTGATCTGGCGCAGGGAGATGAACCGCCAGTCCACGGTGTAGTCCCGCCGGGCCTGCACCAGCCGAACCCATTTGCTGGTCATCCACGCGAAAGGGCAAACCGGATCGAAGTAGAAGTTGATGTCGGCATTCATCCGTCAACCCTTACACCGGTTAGTGACGCACGTCTAATTCATGCGACGCCGTGCGCTATGGGATCGGCGTTCTGGACGCATTCGTTGTGCCCGTTAGCAATCGCTGCAGCGGGCAGCGGCTCCTCAGACGGGGTTCTCATCATTCGCCATCGCTTCGACCCAATCAATGGCTTCGTCCGGGAAATAGTGGCCCGGTTCTTCGCCCAGGCCGGCCCACCACGGATCGGTGCTGGCCGGTCCCCCGGCGCGGGCGATTTCAGCCACCACGCCTTCCGGTACCACGCCGCCGTTGTTATCAATCAGCCATTCCCGCGTGGATGGCTGCAGTCTTATCCACCATTGCCCGATGCCCATACGCGAAGTCTTCCACGAAGGGCCTTGGAGTTGGAGGCCAGTCCGTGTTCCCTACAGGATTCGGGATCAGTTCAGTTCCCACGAAGCGTTCAAAGAGCCTGACCGTAACAGGCAAGAGGCGTGATGGGAGTGACGGTGAACGGCATGGCCAGCAGTGGCTGCACCCTCGTCACGAAGTCCTTCACATGGTCTTCTTCGTTGTGGGCCTCAAGGTCCTCGTGCCGGGCCCAGCCTTCAAAGAGGACGAACGTACCTGGCCTCTGATCGTCAGCGAAGACCGTGTATTCGAGGCATCCGGCGTCTTTTCTGCTGGCTGACTGCAGCCCGGCGAGCGCTTCACGAAGCGCCGCTTCCTGCCCTGGTTTTGCGGTAAACACCGGCGTGAGCCAGACGTGCGCTTCTTCTTGGCTTGCTGTTGTATCTGGCAATTTGCGTCCTCCGCTGTTCCTGTGCCGGGCCGGGAGGGGCGGCACGGCCGCCCCTCCCGTTGGGTCATGCGTTGATCTGTGGGACCTCGACCCATGTTTCCTTGGCGGCGGATTCGACGATTGCGTCGTCGATCAGTGCCACCTGGTAGCCGTCGGCAAAACTGGGGCTGACGCTGCCGCCTTCTGCGATGGCCTTGAAGAAGTCGCAAGCCTCGATGATCTTCGTTTCGCCGTATCCGATGCCCAGGGCGGGGATGGGCCAGAGGCCTTCTCCGTAGGGGTGTGCCGGGCCGGTATACACGGTGCGGAAGCCACGGCGGTCGGCTTGGTCTGAAGCGAAGGCGACCTGCAGTTCGTCGCGGCGCTCGTAGTTGAACACGATGCTTCCTTCGGTTCCGTGGATCTCGAAGGTGATGTAGTTGTTCCTGCCGTGGGCGTTGCGCGTCGCTTCCACCGACCCGACGGCTCCGTTGGCGAACCGGATCATGGTCATCACTTCGTCGTCCACGTCAACCTGGCCTCGGGGGCCTTCTCCGCCGCGGACGGTGCCGAGTGCGTCGGCGCCGCCGGCCTGCAGCGGGCGCTCGGGGATCCAGGTGGACAGGACGGCGTTGACGGCGCTGAACTCACCGACGAGGTAGCGCGCCATGTCAATGACGTGGGTTGCGATGTCGCCGAGGGCGCCGGAACCTGCGATGGATTTCTGGAAGCGCCAGGAGAGCGGCGAGTTGGGGTCCGCGCTCCAGTCCTGCAGGTAGGTCCCGCGGAAGCTGAGGATGCGACCAATGGCGCCTTCCTCGATGTACTTCTTCGCCAACGCAACGGCAGGGGTCCGCCGGTAGTTGAAGGCCACCATGTGAACGATGTTCTTATCCTTGACCGCGTCGTACATGGCCTTGGACTCTTCGCCCGTACGGGCCAGGGGCTTCTCGCAGATGATGTGCTTGCCCGCTTCGGCCGCGGCAATGGCAATCTCGGCGTGGAGGTGGTTGGGCGTTGCAATGTCGACGACGTGAATGTCCGGGTCATCGATGATGCTGCGCCAGTCCGAGGTGGAGTTTTCGAAGCCGAAGCGGCGGGCCGCTTCCGCAGCGAGGTCTTCGTTGGCTTCCGCAATGACTTTGCGGACCGGCATTGCCGGAGCGGGCCAGAAGAACATGGGCATGGCGGCGTAGGCCAGCGAGTGGGCCTTGCCCATGAAGCCGCCTCCGATGAGGCCGACATTGAGGTTCTGCATGGAAATCTTGTTCCTTTCGGAAGGCGGGGCAGATGCCGGTGTGGCACTCCCCCGCGGTTGAAAAATTAGTTGGAGAGGAGCGTGTCCAGGTACTTCTTGCTCAGGGCTGCGGCTTCGCGGGGGTCGCCGTCGTAGTTGTCGAGTTCCACCATGAGCCAGCTGTCATACCCGCTTTCGCGGATCGCGGCGATGATGTCCGGGAAGTCCAGCTCGCCCTGCCCCAGCGGGAGGAAGTTGAAGGGGTCCTGCTGGAAGTCCTTGAGGTGGACGTGCTGGATACGGTCCGGGTATTTCCGGATGACTGCGGCCGGGTCCGCCCCGCCGGCAGCCAGGTGGGCGGTGTCCGGGCAGAAGCCGATCCGGGTGAGCGGCATCAGCTTGTCCAGCTCGTCCGGGCTCTCCACGATGGTGCTCAGATGCGGGTGGTAGCTTGCTGACAGCCCGAAGCTTTCCGCGATGTCCGTGACACTGTCCAGCGCCGAGCCAAGCCGGTGGTAGTCCTCTTCAGTGGTGCCGGCCGCGCGTCGCGCCCCGCCTCCCACTACCAGCCGTTCCGCTCCGAAGCTGGCAGCCAGTTCGGCGGCGCGGTGGATGCGGTGCAGCTCATCGGGCAGTATGTCCGCGTAGATGAAGTTCGCCCCGGTGTAGACGCTTGCCAGTTCGACGCCGGCAGTCCCCAGGATGTCCTTGAGTTCTTCGGGATTCTCCGCGTATTCGGCGAGGTTGCCGTCGAACATTTCAACACCTTGGTAGCCGACGGAGGCGATGTCCTGGACGGCGTCCCGCATGGACCCGTGGGTCATGTAGAAGAGGTCTTTCACGCTCGTCACGCCTTGCGGGTGGCCGACGACGCCGCCCCAGGTGATGGAACAGTATCCGAGTTTCATTGCTTCTGCCTTTCAGCTGCTGGGGAAGACTTGAGTGATCCGATGAGGTTGCCTGTCGGGGGGACGTCCACCCACCTCTGCTGCGCGGCAGAGGCGACGACCGCATCGGTGATGACGGCTGCCCGTAGCCCGTCCCGGAAGGTGGGCACGCCGTCGGGTTCCTGGCCCTGGACAGCCGCATATACGTCAGCGACGAAGGCGTTGAAGCTGTCCTGGTATCCCTGCGGGTGGCCCGGGGGAAGTTTGGCGTACCGCCGGCCGCCTGGAGTTGTGAGTGTTTCCGGGCCGACCGGAATCCGGGAGTTTGAGTCGGTGCGGCCAAGGTGCAGGGTGTCCGGCTGTTCCTGGTTGAAACTGAAGGACGCTTCGGTGCCGTCGAAAGAGAACCAGAGGCGGTTCTTCCGGCCGGGACTGACCTGGCTGACCACCAGGGATCCGGTGGCGCCCTTGTCCGTCTCGAACAGGAGGGCGGCCCCGTCCTCGGTGGCCACGGAGGACAGGTGTCCTCCGGACTCGCGCTGATCGTACGCACGGCTGGTCCTCGCCACGAGCCTTGTGATTCTGTGCCCGGTGGTGAATTCCATGAGGTCGCACCAGTGGACGCCGATATCACCGAAAGCCCTGGACGCACCGCCGATGGCTGAATCCACCCGCCAGTTGGTGGCTTCTGCACCGGCGAGCCAGTCCTGCAGGTACGAACCGTGCAGGAGCCAAAGCCTGCCTGCGTCGCCGCGCCCGATCCGGTCCCGGGCCTCGCGGACGGCCGGATAGAACCGGTACACGAACGGCACTCCGGTTACCACGCCCGCCTGCTCCGCAAGGGCTTCCAGTTCCAGGGCGTCATCAACGCTGGTGGCCAGCGGTTTTTCACAGATGACTGCTTTTCCTGCCGCAATGGCCTTGCCTGCGAGGTCGGCGTGGGTGGCGTTCGGGGTGCAGATGTGGACCACGTCCACGTCGTCCCGCGCTATCAGCGCTTCGGCGGTGCCGGCTGCAAAGCGGGCACCGAGTCCGGCTGCGGCCGATTCCGCTGCCGCCTGGGTGCGTCCGGCGACTGCAATCACGTCGCCGCCTGCCGCGCGTACCGCGTTGGCGTGGACGGAGCCCATGAATCCGGTTCCGATGATTCCGGCCCGTAGTGGGAAAGTCACGGGTGCTACTTCTTCCGGGCGAGGGCGACGGCCAGGATGATGATGGCGCCGCGGACCACCTGCTGCTGGCTGCTGTCGAGGCCGGCCAGGATCAGGCCGTTGTTGATCAGGCCAATCAGGAGGGCTCCGAAGAGCGTTCCGATGATGGAGCCGAAGCCGCCGAAGAGGCTTGTACCGCCAAGGATGACGGCAGCGATGGCGGAGAGTTCGTCTCCGGATCCCCACTGAAACCGCCCCGACTGGAGACGTCCGGCGTAGAGCATGCCGGCGACGCTTGCCGCCACGGCCGAGATAAGGAGCACCTGGAATTTGATGCGCTTGGTGTTGATGCCGGTAAACTCTGCGGCGTTGCGGTTGCCTCCAGTAGCCAGGACCTGACGGCCGAACTTGGTGCGGTTCAGCACGACGGCGCCAATGGCGACGAAGATGGCGCTCCACACCACCAGACCCGGAATCGGACCGAAATTGCCGGATCCAAACAGCATGTTGAACGTGTCGTTAAGGATGGGCTGAGGCGCCGAGGCCGTGATCCACTGGGCCACGCCGACGGCGATGCCCAGCATGCCGAGCGTCACCAGGAAGGAAGGGATGCCAAGGAGGCTGACCAGGGCACCGTTGACCGACCCGACGACGAGCCCGACAGCGAGGCCGGCCAGGATGCCGGGGATCAGGCCCCACTGGGAGAGTGCCATCGCGGTGCAGACACTGGAGAGACCGGCCACGGATCCGACGCTCAAGTCGATCTCTGCACACGCGATCACATAGGTCATGCCGACGGCGATGACGGTGATCGTGGCGGTCTGCCGGAAGATGTTCAGCAGATTGTTTGGCGACATGAAGCCCTGGTCGCGCAGCAAAACTGCGAAGAAAAGGAAGACCACGACGAAGCCGATGTAGATGACATAGCGACGCCAGTCGAGTTCTTTCAGGACGGTACCGAAATTGCGGGCCGCGTTGTCCCGCGGCGCTACGGAGTTTGCCTTGCTCACTGTTCAGACTCCTTGGACTGCGAGTTGGAGATATTCCTCGTCAGCGATTTCGCTGCGGGGAATGTCACGGATGATGGAACCGTCCTTGAGGACGAGGACGCGGTCGCTGACCGCAAGTAGTTCTGGATACTCGGAGGAGATGACGATGACGGCTTTTCCGGTACTGGCCAGTTCACGGATCATGTCCAGGATTTCGCTTTTGGTGCCGATGTCGACGCCGGCCGTGGGCTCGTCCAGGATCAGAATGTCCGGGTCGGTACCCAGCCACTTGGCGATGACCACCTTCTGCTGGTTTCCGCCCGAAAGGAGCCGCACCGGACGGTGGGGATGGGCGACTTTCACTGCGAACCTCTTAATCAAGGACGAAGACAGCTCCTTGGCCTTGGCCCCGTCCAGGAAGGGTCCCCGCTGGATCTGGCTGAGGAGGGGAAGCAGCAGGTTGTCCTGGACGGAGTGCTCCAGGACAAGCCCTTGGGCCCTGCGGTCCTCCGGGATGAGGGCGAGGCCGGCATTGATGGCCTGCTGCGGTGAGGTCAGGGTTACCTTCTTTCCCCGCAGGAGGACTTCGCCGCTTTCCGCCTTGTCAATTCCGAAGAGTGCACGCGCGAGTTCGGTTCGTCCGCTTCCCATCAGCCCTGCCAGGCCAAGGATTTCGCCGGGCCGGAGTGTAAAGGAAACGTCCCGGACGCGCGGCCCCGCATTGAGTCCGCGGACTTCCAGCAGCGGCGCCCCTTCGTGTGCCACGTGGTCCCGGGCACGATAGGAAAGCTGGCCCTCGATCTTCTTGCCCACGATGCCTTCCACGATCTGTTCGGGAGTGACGTCCGTCAGTGGCGCGGTGAGGAGGTGGCGGCCGTCGCGGAGGATAGTGATCCGGTCCGCAAGCCTGTACACCTCATCCATGCGGTGGGAGATATAGATGATTGAAATGCCGCGCTGCTTGAGCCGGTCAATCAGTTCGAAGAGGGCTTCGGATTCATGCCGGGCAAGGCTGGCTGTGGGTTCGTCCATGATCAGCACCTGGGCGTTCTGTGCGAGCGCCTTGGCGATCTCGGTCAGCTGCCAGTAGGCAGTGCCGAGCCGCGAGACCTCGGCGCGCGGGTCGACGTCGACCTCCATCTCAGTGAAGACTTCCCTGGCCCGGCGCACCGCGGCACGGTCGTCGATCATTCCCCCCACGCCGAGCGGTTCGGCGGCAAGGAAGATGTTTTTGGCTACGGTCAGGCTCGGTACCAGGCTGAATTCCTGGAAGACCATTCCGATTCCGGCGGCCTTCGCGTCCTGGATGGAGTTGATGGCTGTCGGTTTGCCTCCAACAAGGATCTCCCCGGCATCTGCCTGGTAAACGCCCTGGAGGATTTTCATCAGCGTGGACTTCCCTGCGCCGTTGCCGCCTGCGAGCGCGTGGACTTCGCCCTTGCGGACGTCGAAGCTCACGTCCTTCAGTACGGTAACGCCGTTGAAGCCCTTGGAGATCGATCGCATTTCGACGACATTGTCTGCGGTGTTCATCGTTGCCCTTTCGGCGCGGTGCGGAGGAAGGAACCCCCGCACCGCCGGTTCTTGGCTACTGCTTGTAGGAGTCCCGGATGTCCTTCGGAGCATCCTCGTGGTAGACCTGCTTCCAGGCTTCCAGAACGTTGGAGTGGTCAACCGGGAGGGCGCTCAGTGCCACGTAGGCCGGAGCTTCCTTGCCGATGAGCGCCCCTGCGGCCAGCCGCGCTTCCGTGACACCCTGGTCGAACGGGACCTGCGCTCCAAGGCCAACAATGAGTTCGTCTTTGGCCAGGGCAATCGCGACGTTCTTGCCCAGGTCCTCGGTGGCGATTTTCAGGTCCTGCCGGCCCGCGGCCCTCGCGGCTGCCATGACCCCTTCTGCGGGGACATCCCAGACAGCCCAGATGCCGGACAGGTCGGGGTACTTGCTCAACATGGCGTTGGCAGCAGCCTGTGCGTCTCCAGCGAAGTCGGGACCGGCGATCCCCTTTTCTTCGACGATCTGGATCTCCGGATATTCCTTCGTAATCGTTTCCTTGAACCCGTCGTAACGCTGCTTGGTTACGAAGAAGTCGGCCTGGTGGAAGACCACCCCGATCTTCCCCTTGCCCCCGAGTGCTTTAGCCATCTGGTGGGCAGAGACGACGCCGTTGCCGTAGTTGTCGGCGGAAACAACAGAAACGTAGTCCTTACCGGCGGTCAGTCCCTGGGGGATGTTGTCCATGAAGACGAGCTTTGTCCCGGCAGCTGCAGCCTTCTTATAGGCCGATGCCGTGGCGACGGGATCGGTGGGGATGGAGACGATGATGTCAGGGTCCTGGGTCATGACCGTCTCGATGTCCGAGACCTGCTTGTCCGGCTTGAAGTTCGCATCCGTTGTGGCGATGACCTTGATGCCGAGTTTTTCGAATTCACTCTTGAGCCCGTTGACCTGGGCCGTGGCCCAGTCGTTGCCGCCGTAGTGCATCACGATGGCGGCTTTGGCGTTGAGTCCCTTGACCTTCTCGATCTCTTCGGGCGTCAAATCTGCGACGGAGGCGGGCGAGGGGGTCTCGCCGTTGGGGCCCTTGCTCAGGACCTGTCCCTTGATCTTATCGAGGGCCTGCTGGGCCTTCTCTGACACGCCGGCGTCGGGAGCATTCGAGGTGTCTGCTGCCGGGCTGCTGCAGGAAGCGATGGATAGGGACAAGGCTGCGGCGAGGGCCACAATGGGAAGCCTGCGGATCATCATTGTTCTCCAGTGCTTTGAGTGGTGGATGGATGGGGTGGATGTTGAATGTGGGTCAGGCGAGGGCAATAGCCAGGGCTGGAGGAACCGGCGACAGGACAAGCCCGCCGGAGGCCGACGCTGCGCGGATGGCAGCGGCCTTGTCTGAAGCTCTCAGGAGCGCCTCTGCGTGCACTCTGTCGACGAACAAACCGAGGGAACATGGCCCGTGGTGGGCTTGAACCCACTTCACCGCCTCGTTAGCCGCCTTCCCCATGTCAGCGCCCGGTTCCGCGGCGGGGCCGGAGATGGTGGACACCGAGGCGGGTTTACCCGAGTTGTCGACGAAGAGGACCAGGCTTGCCCAAAGCAGGTTTTCATCGAAGATTCCGATGACCGCCGAGGAACCGGCAGGGACAAAGGTGCGGACAGCGGCTGCGAGATCGTTCGGCGGCGCGTCTTCCAGGATCAGTTCCAAATTTGCCCACTGGGACTCATCGACGTTTTGAAGCCCAGTGTTGGGATCGAGCGCGAGGGCGTCGGCGATCGTGTCAGCCATCCCGCTCCTTTCCTCCGTTGGTGGTTGGGGTCACTTCCGTAAGCGTTGATGGAATACCGTGAACGTTTACGGACACCATCGTAAACGTTTACGGAGAGAGGTGTCAACCATCACATTGCAATTCCTTTCCGGCGCGCGGGCCGGTGGCCCGGCGTAAGATCGAAAGGCATGGAACCCGAGGGTTTGTGCCATTGAGGTGCTAGACAGGAGAGAGTGTGGCAGGCACGACTGTTCCCCGCGAGGCGAACGAGAGGTTACCGGACGCCCCGTTGCGGCGGCGCAAGCCTACTATCAACGATGTCGCGAGCGCGGCCGGCGTGTCGTTCGGCACGGTTTCGCGGGTGCTCAATGACGCGCCGGATGTGAGCGCCGCGACACGGGAACGTGTCTTGCAGGTCATCAAAGACATCGGCTACCGGCGCAACCGGGCGGCCACTGCATTGGTTACCAGCCGATCGACGTCCATCGGCATACTTTCCGACGGTTCGCCGCGGTTTGGTCCTGTGGGTACGCTGATGGCTCTCGAAAACGTTGCCCGGAAGAAGGGCTATGCCACAACCGTCATCAGTGTCGAGAAGCCCTATGATGCGTCCGTCCAGGACGCCCTCGACACCCTGGACGATACCGGAGTGGGGGGAATCATCGTCATTGCCCCGGTGGTGGACATGGCAGCCGCCGTATGGAACGCCACGTGCCGCGTCCCTGTGGAGATGATTGCCGCCGGGGCATCCTCAACCCCCAACGTCTTCACGTACTCGGAAAACCAGGAACTGGGAGCGAGGCTGGCCACCCAGCACCTCATAGATCTGGGCCATAGGGACATCGCCCATATTGCAGGATCCATGGAATGGTTCGATGGCCGGGTGCGCAAACGCGGCTGGGAAGCGGCGCTGAGGGAGGCCGGACTCACGCCGGGGCTTTGCCTCGAGGGCGACTGGAGCCCCAGGTGGGCCTATGAGACGGGCATCCGGCTGGTGCGCGAGGGAAGAGTTCCCCAGGCCATCTTCGCAGCCAGTGACCACACTGCCCTCGGACTGATCCGGGCTTTCACCGAAAACGGCATCCGCGTTCCGGAGGACGTCAGCATCGTGGGATTCGACGACGTTGAAGGATCTGATTATTTCCTTCCTCCCCTGACCACCGTGCGCCAGGACTTCACCGCGCTGGCGCTGATGAGCACCGAGGTGCTTCTGGGTGCCATGGAGGGGCGGGACGTTGACCGCACGCCGATCCCGCCCACCCTTGTGGTGCGCGACAGTGCCCGCCAAGCCACCTCCCAAACGTAGAAACGGCAGGGAAGTGAGCGAGCGTTCGCGGAAAACCTGCATTAAGTGAGAGAGCGACGGCGGGACTACTAGCCGGGATCGCCTGCCGTGCCGTTCTCCCCGGCCTTCTGCAGTGTGAAGATCCCGTAGCGCATCGCGCCGGTGCGATAGGCGAGGATCAGGCGGGGAATGCTGAGAGCGAAGACGCGGTTCCGTGCGCGAAAGGCGAGGCGGCGCGTCTCCGGGTCGGTGAGGAAGGCCTTCAGGAGCCGGCCGGCACAGATCGTCCACGTGCGTGCCACCCGGCGGCTGACATCCTCAAAGCCGGTGACCGTAAAACCTGCTTCCGCAGCCATCGCCTCGTACTCCTCGCGCGTGCCCATCGAGGGCAGACGCCCTTCGCGGCAAATCGGCTCGAGCAGGTGGCGGACCTTCCAACCACTGGCGCCGGTCTCAGCGAGCCACGCACAGACAACGAAGCGGCCGCCCGGGGCCAGGACGCGGTGCGCCTCGGCAAAGAACCTGGGCTTATCGACCATGTGCTCGCTCGACTCGATAGCCCATGCGGCATCGGCGGAGGCATCGGCCAGGCCGTTGTCGAGCCAGTCGCGGACCCGGATCTCAACGTCCGGTACCGGGTGCGCGGCGGCATAGCGGGCCTGCTCGGCGGACAGCGTGAAACCGGTGACGCGGACCCCGCGCGTCACCGCGACCTGCCTGGCGGTGGCGCCGTAGCCGCAGCCAATGTCCACGCATGTTTGGCCGGGCGCGAGACGCAGCCGGTCGCCAACCGCGTCCACCAGCGCCTCGACCGCTTCACGAGGTGTCTCCCGGCCCGTCAACCAGAACCCGTGATGGACATGGTCACCCCACACCCGGCGGTACACGGGATCGAGGTCGTCGTAGTGGTCCGCCACCGCCACCGCGTTTTGGGAGATATCGGGAACGATCACGTCACACCAGCCAGCGCCACCAGCGTGGCTGCTCAGGTTCCGGCGTCGGTTCCGCCTCCGGCTCCTCGCCCAGGGCCAGCGCGGCCTGGACAATGTCGTCCGCGGTCAGCGTCATGACGGCCTCACGGTCCAGGGCGTCGAGGCTTTGTTCCTCGTCGAGCGACAGCCGCAGCGCCTGGCGGTTGAGCGCCTGTTCGAACAGCGTGCGGGCGAACCGCGCGTTGCCGGAATCCTCCCCTGCGTGGAGGCCGGTGAAGATATGCCGCAGCATCTGGTCCGCTCCCGGTTCGAGCATGTACTCGTGCTGGGCCAGCATCTGGTGGAAGATCGTCTGGAGCGCGTCGACGGAATAGTCGGGGAAGGTGATCTCGCGCGCAAACCGCGAGCGCAGCCCGGGGTTGGAAAGCAGGAAGGACTCCATGAGCCGCGGGTACCCGGCCACGATCACCACCAGCCGGTGGCGGTGGTCCTCCATCCGCTTGAGCAGGACCTCGATGGCCTCGGGGCCGAAGTCCATCCGGCCGTCCTCCGGGGCCAGCGCGTAGGCCTCGTCGATGAACAGGACGCCGTCCAGCGCGCGCCTAATCACGCGGTCGGTTTTGATGGCGGTCTGGCCGACGTACTGCCCCACCAGGCCGGAACGGTCCACCTCCACCAAGTGGCCCTTCTGCAGCAGGCCGACAGCGCGGTACATCTCGGCCAGGAGCCGCGCCACGGTGGTCTTGCCCGTGCCCGGGTTTCCCAGGAACACCAGGTGCTGCGACGTGGCCACCTCCGGCAGGCCGTGCGCCTTCCGGCGGGCCTGGACCTGGAGCAGTGCCACGAGGGCGCGGACCTGTTCCTTCACCGTCTCCAGTCCGACCAGCGCGTCCAGCTCCGCCTGCACCTCGGACAGCGGCCGTGCGGGCCCGGGCCTCGCACCCATGAGGTCGCCCACCAGGTCGTCAACGCGGTCCGACCCGGGCAGCTTGAGCTGATCGGCCAGGTGGCCGATGGTTTCGCGCAGGTCGTCGAGCGGGTTGCGGCCGTGAGCCATGCATCCACTGTAAACCTCGAAGCCCAGGTCCTGGATCCAGGCGCTACACGGAAAAGAAGCCGATAGAAATCGTGGGCAGACGCCGCCGGGTCGCTGAAATCAGTGCCCATGCTGCCAGACTATCGGTCAGGGCAGTCCACAGAAGGAGACAGGACATGGGGTTCCAGCCGTACCGTTCACCATCCACCGGGCGCGAGGTGCGCGCCGTCCTTTTCGACACCTTCGGGACCGTGGTGGACTGGCGCTCCGGTGTCGCACGGGAGGCAGCGGCCTTTGCCGCGGAGCGGGGGCACCACCTCGACGCCGAGGCCTTCGCGGACGACTGGCGCGCCCTGTACCAGCCGGCCATGGACGCCATCCGCAGCGGCGCCCGTGAGTTTGCCACGTTGGATACCTTGCACCGGGAAAACCTGGACCAGGTGCTCCGCCAACACGGCTTCGCCCCGGAGCGGCTCGATGCGGAAAGCCTGGAGAAGCTCAACAGGTCATGGCACCGGCTCCCGCCGTGGCCGGACAGCGTGGAAGGCCTGGCCGCCATCCGCCGCTGCTACATTGTGGGACCCCTGTCCAACGGCAACACCTCCCTGCTGCTGGACATGGCCAGGAACGCGGGCCTGCCGTGGGACGTGATCATCGGCTCGGACATGACCCGCACCTACAAACCGCTGCCGCAGGCCTATCTTCGGACCGCGGAGTTCCTGGACCTAGACCCCGGCGAAGTGATGCTCGCGGCGGCCCACAACGACGACCTGCAGGCCGCCCGGACAGCGGGACTGGCCACGGCCTTCATCGCCCGCCCCACCGAATACGGCCCGGCCCAGACGGCGGACCTTGCCCCGGAGGCCGACTGGGACCTCTCGGCCGCTAGCATTCCGGAACTGGCCGGCCTCCTCGGGACCCCGGGAAAGCTTCAGGCGGGGGTCCCATGGACCGGCTTCTCCGGTCGGCGCTTCCTGCGGATCAGGTAGCGCGCCACGAGTGCCGCAATGAGACCGGCAACGGTCACCAGCTGCACCTCGTCGAAAGACAGGCCGTCGATGTTCGGCTGGAGCTCCTCCTGCGTTGCCCAGCCGAAAAACACCTCGCTGACCAGAATCGCGGCACAGAAGTAGGCCACCGCAGAAAGCAGCCACACCCACTTGGGCAGGCCTTTGCCCACCATCAGACGGGCAATAAGGCCGAATGCCAGCGACATGGCCGCAAGCAGCGCCACGCCGCCGAATCCCAGGTCCCACTGCATGGACGTCTCCTTTCCCGGTGAACCAACCAGCCACTATTTGAGACTGAGCACCTCGTCGATGGGCCGCCCGTTGACGAACACCTGCGCGCTGGTGGCCCCCGACGCCGCCATGGCGGTGTACTCCAGCTGTGCCTTGGCACGCGGGACATCGCACACGCCGCCCAGCATGAACTGGCCGGTCAGCCAGATGGTGATGGTGCTGCCGCTCAGCTCGCCGCCGACGTACGCGAGGTTCGACTGGTACAGGGCATTCACCAGCCCGGACAGGCCCACGTCACGGCTCTTGTTCGCCAGCAGTGTCCTGATGCTGGGGCCCACCTGGTCCGTGAAGCGGACCGGCGCCGTGGTGGTGGCCACCGCACTGTCGCCGCAGCCGATGGCAGGCCCGGCCACGCCGTTATCCCCCACCGCGACGTAGTAGACCGTCAGCGGGGCCACCTGCTCCGACAGGCCTGTTGGCGCGGGCTCGGCAGTCGGCGGCGGGCTTGCCGGGGCGGACGACGGCGGCACGGACGTCGGGGCGACAGTCGCAGTCGGTGTGGCGGCAGGTGAGGTGGGGGACGCCGTCGTCGTTGACGTCGGGGAGGCGCTGGCCGTCGTCGTCGGGGCGGCGGAGGTGGCGGTCGGGGAAGGGGCCGGAGGCCCGAAGCATCCCGTGAGCATCATTAGGCCCGAGAGCCCCAGAACGCTGAATACCGGGATTTTGGGCCTGGCCATGATGCCCCCTTCGAGAGCGGGCCCGCGGGTGCCGGCCCTGTTCTCAAGCTACGCCCGGGGGTTTATCCGGAACAGGGACCTAAGTCCGTGCGGAAGCGTTCTCGGAAATCCTGCACTAAGTGAGAGAGCGTCGGAAGAAAACCTGCATCAAGTGAGAGAGCGTCGGTGGTGGGCGGGCCTAGAGTGCCGGGCGGAAGTGGCCGGGCCAGTCCTTCAGCCTGATCCGGCTCAGGTCCCGGATGTCGCCCAGGATTCCCCACTCGTCCAGCCCCAGCCGGGCCAGCGGTTCCAGCAGGTCGATCCGCGGGTGGCTGCCGTCCAGCACCGAATCACTCACGGCTGCGTGGGTCACTTCGCCGAACACCAGGGTGGAGTCCCCCATCGGCAGCACCGAGTGGAGCCGGCATTCGAGCACCGCGGGTGATTCCTTCACCCTCGGCGCGCGCACGGTGACGCTGGGCTCGCGGGCCACCCCGGCGGCGTCGAACTCGCTGACCTCCGGCGGGAAATTCGTGCCGGTCGCGTTGATCTCCTCGAGGAGGCTGGCCGGAGCGAGGTTGACGACAAACTCTCCGGACGCCGTGATGTTGCGGAGCGAATCCTTCTCCCCCACCGACGTGAACTGCACGATGGGCGGGCTTGTGGACGCGACGGTGAAGAACGAGTGCGGCGCAAGGTTGTCAATGCCGTCCGGCGAAACACTCGACACCCAGGCAATCGGCCGCGGCACCACCACCGCGGTCAGCAGCCGGTAGAAATCACGGGCGGACGCGGCCGAGGGGCTGAAGTCGGTGCGCATGCCGCCCTACGCCGCCGCGGGAAACGCCCCGGCCCCTGACAGCCCGGAACGCGGAGCCGTGCCCACCTTGCCGCAGATCCAGCGCCCCAGCTCCGTCGCCTTCTGCACATCGATGCCGGTGTGGAATCCAGCCCGCCCGAGCATCCACGCGAGGTCCTCCGTGGAGCTGTTTCCCGCCGCGCCGGGAGCGAACGGGCATCCGCCGAGGCCACCGACGCTGCTGTCGAAGACATCGACGCCCGCCGCCATCGCCGCATAGGTGTTGGCCAGCGCCGTGTGGCGGGTCTCGTGCAGGTGCGCCCTCAACTGCAGGTCAGTTTCCCCGCGCAGCCTGGCGAACGTCTCGCCCACCTGCCACGGCACCGCGCAACCGATCGTGTCCGCCAGCGCCACCTCCGCGAGGTCCGCGCGCGCCATGGCATTGCGTACGACGTCGAGGGTCTGCTCCGCGGGGACGTCACCCTGGTAGGGACATCCGAAAGCGACGGCGGCCGTGACGCTAAGCGGTATGGAGGCGGCCGCGGCAACCGCCGACACTTCCTCCAGGGCGGCGAGCGCGGCGGCAACGGTGGTGTTCTGGTTGGCGGCGGCGAAGGCGTCAGTCACCGGGAGCACATAGTTCATCTCGTCCACCCCGGCGTCGACAGCGCGGTGGGCACCCCGGGTGTTCAGGACCAGGCCGATATAGCTGGCGGCGCCGGTGCGTGGGACGGCCGCCATGACGGCGTCGGCGTCGGCCATCTGGGGAACTGCCTTGGGGTTCACAAAGCTGACGGCTTCGATCCTCTTGGCGCCCAGCCCGATCAGCTCTTGGATGAGCCGGACCTTGTCTTCGGTGCTGACGGGGGTCTTTTCGTTCTGCAGGCCGTCGCGCGGGCTGACGTCCACGATCGAGACGGGCCGGGTTTCATGGGCAAACGCCATCAGATTGCTCCTTCGCTGCGCGCGTTCTGCAGGTCTTCTTCGGTGAGGTTCAAGAGGCCCTGGTACACGTCCGCATTGTGGGAGCCGTGCACCAGGGGTCCGTTCCAGCCGATCCGGCCGGCGGAGCGGGTGAGCTTGGGGACGATTCCCGGCTGGACCACGGTGCCGAGTTCGTCGTCGGCCACTTCCACGAGCATGTCCCGGGCCTTGAGCTGCGGGTCCTCGAAGATGTCTTCCACGGTGCTCACCGTGCTGTTGGGAACACCGTGCTGATCGAGGAGACTGACCAGCTCGCCCGCGGTGTAGTTCACGGCCCAGTCGGCGATGACGCCTTCCAGCTCCTCCTGGTTGTGGCCCCGCTGCGCGTGGTCGCGGTATTTCGGGTCCTCCGCCAGGCCGGGCATCCCCATCGCCGCGGCCAGGCGCACGAAGACCGAGTCCTGGTTGGCTGCGATGACCACCCACTTGCCGTCGCTGGAGCGGAAGATGTTCGACGGCGCGATCCCCTTAAGTCCCGAACCGCTGGGTCCCGGGACAATACCGGTGGCGGCATAGTCCGGCACGGCGCTTTCCAGCAGTGAGAAGCAGGCTTCGACGAGGGAGACATCGACTACCTGGCCGGTTCCGCCGCGCGCGTCCCGCCAGTACAGGGCCAGCAGGATCCCCTGCAGGGCGTACAGCGAGCCGAGGCTGTCCCCCAGGGAAATGCCGGTGCGGGGCGGCGGCTGATCCGGGTAGCCGTTGAGGTGCCGCAGTCCACTGCGTGCCTCGGCGACGGAGGCATACCCGGGTTTTGACGCTTCGGGGCCAGTCTGTCCGTAGCCGGAGACGCGGGCAATGATGAGGCCGGGATTGACCTTCCACAGCTCTTCCGGACCGAGGCCAAGCTTTTCCATGGTGCCCGGGCGGAAGTTCTCCAGGATGACGTCGGTTTCCTTGCAGAGCTCCAGGAAGAGCTCCCGGCCGCGCGGGGCCTTCAAGTCCATGGTGACGCACTTCTTGCCGCGGGACTGGACAGACCACCACAGGGGATGGTCGTTCACCCGTGCCCGGCCCCATTCGCGCATGGGGTCGGGACGGTTGGGGGATTCGACCTTGATGACCTCGGCACCGAAGTCCGCCATCTGCCGTCCCGCGAACGGTCCGGCAATCAGTGATCCCAGTTCGAGGACGCGGACACCGGAGAGGGGACCGGCGCCATTGCCGGGGGCTTCAGCGGCAGTCGCCGCTGTGCCGGTTTCGAAAACCTTCATCAATTTTCAACTCCTGATTCCTGATGCGGACCGCGCTCGCCCGGAGGTCCAGGGGCGCCGTCGTACAGAAACCAGTATGCACCGAGCTCCTCATATTGTGAACAGAAAATCACGATATGGGCACGACCTCCGGTGGAAGGCTTCCCCCGATGAGCCGGGTTCCTTCAGCTGCGGCGGCGATGACCGGCTCCACCCAAGAGGCGCACACGTCGTAGGGCATCCTCATGGTGGGGCCCATGACGGTGAGTGCGCCGTAGAGTTCGGCCTGCGGCCCGAAGATCGGCACCGACAGGCCGCTGGCCCCGGAAACCCGCTCCCCGGTGGTGATGGCAAAACCGTCCGCACGGGTCTTGGCGACGGCAGCATCAAGGCTTGCCGCGTCGGTGATGGTCCGGTCAGTCATGGACTGGAGGCCCGAGCCGTAGACCCGCTCCGCAAGGTCGGTATTCCAGGCGAGCAAGACACGGCCCGCGGAGCCGGCGTGGAGCGGCATGATGTCGCCAACCTCCACCGCCCGACGGAGCACGCGCCGGGTTTCCGCCACGGCAATACACACCCTGCTGCCCTGCGACTCGCGGAAGATACACACCGTCTCACCCAGTTCGTCCCGCAGCCGGCGGATCACGGGCGTCAGCAGTTCCAGGAAGTCAAGGCCCTGGCGAGCGGGGGCGGCCCAGTGGGCCATGCGGATTCCGATCCGGAACTGGTCACCCCGGCGGTCGAGCATTCCCTCGTGCAGCATGTTGGTGACCAGGCGCTGCACGGTGGAGTGCGGCAGTCCGGTCTCCGCACGGATTTCGGCGAGGCTCATTTCCGGCCGCACCAACGAGAAGGCATCCAGGATGGCGGTGATCTTCTTCAGCACCAGCAACGGGGCGGCTGCGTTTTCGGTTGCGCTCATAGCTCGGATCCAGGTCCCTCTCAGTGGCTCTACGGCGGTTTTTGTAACCCCTTGTAGTGTGACAGACGTTACTGTTAGCCTTGTGCCCACTATATGGCCAACAACCCACAATGTGGTTAGCGGGAGAACAGCAATGACGCAGCCCTTTCAGCCTAGGTCTTCGAAGTACGCGGTCGAGCTCAACGGATGCACCAAGGAGTTCGCAACGCCCGGCGGCGGGTCGTACTTCGCTGTCCGGGACATCGACCTCAAGGTGGAGCCCGGACGCTTTGTCTCCATCGTTGGACCGACGGGGTCCGGCAAGTCCACCATCCTCAACATGGCAGCCGGCCTCCTGAACCCTTCCTCCGGCACGGTCCACAGCTTCGGCGAGCCCGTCCACGGCGTGAACCGCCGGGCCTCCTACATGTTCCAGCAGGACGCCCTGCTGCCGTGGAAGTCGGTCATCGACAATGTCAGCCTGGGCCTCACCATGGCGGGGGTATCCAAGGCCGAGGCCTATGACGAGTCACGCCGCTGGCTTGAACGGGTGGGATTGAAGAACTTCGCCGACCGGTACCCCCACCAGCTTTCCGGCGGCATGCGCAAGCGGACCGCAGTTGCCCAGGCCTGGATCGTCAACCCGGACATCCTGCTGATGGACGAACCCTTCTCCGCACTCGACGTACAGACCCGCCAGATCATGGAGAACGAACTCCTCCAGCTCTGGCAGGAATCCGACAAAGCCGTCGTGTTTATCACCCACGACCTGGACGAGGCCATTGCCCTGTCCGACGAGGTGGTCATCCTCGGAGCGGGGCCGGGCAGCACCGTCGTCGGAAGCTACGAGATCGACATCCCCCGCCCCCGGGACCTCCTTGAAATCCGTGACGATCCCAAGTTCGTCGAACTCCACAGGGAAATCTGGGGCCGCCTCAAGGTTGAGGTATCCAAGACGTACGAATCCGCACGTGAAGAAGAAGAGAGCGACGCAGCATGACCGTGGCACCAGCTCCGAAGAACATACAGCGTTTTCCCCTCCGGAAGGAGCAGAGTCCGGCGGCGGTCCGGCGTCCCAAGCGGAAGCGGCCTGAAGCATCCAACTTTTCCATCCGGATGGGGCAGCTCGGCCTGGCTGTCGCCGTCCTGGGCGCGTGGGAACTGCTGGGACGCGCCGGCATCATCGACCCGTTCTTCTTCCCCCTCCCCTCCGACATCCTGGCGACGGTATGGGTCTGGATCTCCACGGGCTTCGTCTTTCCGCACCTGTGGATCACCCTGCAGGAAGCGGTCCTCGCATTCATCACGGGTGCCACGGCCGGCCTGGTCCTCGGCTTCCTGCTGGCCCGCGTGCGGCTCCTCGAACGGCTGTTCGACCCGTTCCTGCAGATGTTCAACGCACTCCCCCGCGTTGTCCTGGCCCCGATCTTCCTGCTCTGGTTCGGCCTGGGTATCTGGTCCAAGGTTGCCTTCGGCTTCACCCTGGTGTTCTTCATCGTTTTCTTCAACACCCTGGAAGGCGTCAAGAGCGTGGACCGGGTCCTGGTGGACAACGCCAAGATGCTGGGAGCCAGTGAAAAGCAGCTCCTCCGCCACGTCTTCATTCCAAGCGCCCTGACCTGGATCTTCTCCAGCCTCCATATCAGCGTCGGCTTCGCCATTACCGGCGCGGTGGTCGGTGAATACCTTGGCGCCTCGGCAGGTGTCGGCTACGCCATCGCCCAGGCCCAGGGTGTGTTCGATACCGAGGGCGTGTTCGCCGGCATGTTCATCCTGATGGTCGTGGTCCTCATCATCGACCTCGGGGTCAACCGGGTGGAACGTCATCTCCTGCGCTGGCGTCCGCCGCAGCAGGCTTCCTAACCAGTCCAAAGCCCATCCGTCCGAAAGGGATTCCCATGTTCAGCTCCGCAAACCGGCAACGACGCCGCGTTTTCCCCGCCAAGCCACTCGCCGTCATCGCCGGCCTGGCCCTTGCCCTGTCCGCCTGCGGCGCCCCGCAGTCAGCACCTCCAGGCCAGGGAGGCACCGCCGGCGGAGGCGACGGCGACAAGGTGATTATCGGCGTCGGCGGCCAGACTCTGCTGACCTACCTGCCCACTACGCTGGCCCAGGAACTCGGTTACTACGAGGAGGAGGGCCTGAACGTCGAGCTCCAGGACCTGCAGGGCGGCTCGAAGGCGCTGACGGCGATGGTCGGCGGCAGCACCCACGTCACCAGCGGCTACTATGAGCACGCCATCCAGATGCAGGCCAAGAAGCAGTCCATCAAGGCGTTCGTGAACATGAACCTGTCCTCCGGCCTTGCGCTGGTGGTCGCGGAGAAGAACAAGGACTCCATCAAGTCCGTCGCCGACCTCAAGGGCAAGAACGTGGGCGTCACGTCGCCGGGGTCCTCCACCGACATGTTCGTGAAGTACCTGCTTTCCAAGAACGGCATGAAGCTCGACGCCGCGGCCGTATCGGCGATCGGTGCCGGGTCCTCGGCGGTTGCCGCCGTCGAGCAGGGCCAGGTGGACGCCGCCGTCATGCTCGAGCCGGACGTCACGGTCCTGGCCAAGCGGCTCGGAACCGAGCCGACGATCATCCAGGACGTCCGCACGCCGGAGGGCCTGAAGGAGGTCTTCGGCACCGATGCGTGGCCGTCGTCGAGCCTGTACGCCACGACCGCCTGGCTGGACAAGAACCCGGAGTCGGCCAAGAAGCTGGCCTCAGCCATCAAGAAGACCCTGCAGTTCATCGCGGACCACTCCGGCGAGGAGATCGCCGCGGAAATGCCGGAGAAGTTCGCCGGCGGGGACAAGGAGCAGTACGCCAAGGTCATCGAGGAGATGAAGGCGGCCCTGAGCAAGGACGGCGCCTTCACCGAGGAGGGCGTCGAGGCCGTCCTTGAGACGCAGCGGGTGGCCAACCCGGAGGTCGGCGAAACCGAGATCAAGCTCGAGGAAACCTACACCAACGAGTTCGTCAAGTAGTACCGCTTCCCTGCGGCCCGCCGGTCCACGGCGGGCCGCAGTTGTCTGTACGCCCAGCGCTAAGGAATCCCAGTGGCCCAGAACCTGACCCAGAAGCTCCTCGCCAGCCACCTCGCGTCCGGCGAGCTGACTCCCGGCAGCGACATCACCATCGCCGTTGACCAGATCCTCATCGAGGACGCCACCGGAACCATGACCGCCATGCAGTTCGAAATGCTCGGTGTGGATTCCATCGCGGTGCCGCTGGCGGTCATGTACGTCGACCACAACGTCCTGCAGATCGACGACAAGAACATGCAGGACCACCACTACCTCCGCACCTTCTCCGCCCGCTACGGGCTGCGCTACTCCCCCGCCGGGCACGGCATCTCGCACTACATCCACCTGGAGCACTTCTCCAGGCCCGGCGGTGTCCTGGTGGGTGCGGACTCCCACACCTCCACGGCGGGCGCCCTCGGCATGTTCGCCGTCGGCGCGGGCGGGCTGGAGGTGGCCGTGGCGATGGCGGGCTACGGGTTCGACTTCGTGTGCCCCGCCGTCGTGGGCGTGGAACTGACGGGCACGCTCGGACCCAACGCCGAAGCGAAGGACGTGGTGCTGGAGCTGCTGCGCCGCCACGGCGTGCGCGGCGGCCGCGGGAAGGTGTTCGAGTTCTACGGCGAAGGGGTGGCTTCGCTGTCCGTCTCGGCGCGGGCCACCATCTGCAACATGATCATCGAAACAGGTGCCGCCACCGCCGTCTTCCCCTCCGATGACCAGACCCTCGCGTGGCTGCGCGCCCAGCGCCGCGAGGACCAGTTTGTTGCGCTGGCGGCGGACGCAGGGGCAACGTACGACGACGATGAGCGGCTTGATCTCTCGGCCCTCGTTCCGCTCGTGGCACTTCCGCATTCCCCGGGCAATGTCCGTCCGGTGTCCGAACTGCCGCGCACCGAGGTGGTCCAGGTCTGCGTCGGCTCCTCGGTGAACAGCTCCTACGAGGACTTGGCGACGGTGGCGGCGATCCTCAAGGGGCACACCGTCCATCCGTCCGTCCAGCTCACCGTGACCCCGGGCTCGCGGCAGATCCTGCAGACGATCATCGCTTCCGGGGTCTATGAGGACCTGATGCAGGCCGGGGCGCGGATGCTCGAGCCGGTGTGCGGCCCCTGTGTCGGCATCGGGCAGGCGCCCACGGAGGGGGCGCCGTCGTTGCGCACGTTCAACCGCAACTTCCCCGGCCGCAGCGGTACCGCGGAGGACAGCGTGTACCTGTGTTCGCCGTCGACCGCTGCCGCGAGCGCGCTGGAAGGCGCGATTGTCGACGCGTCCACCGTCAGCCGCGGCGAGATCCGCCCCGCGACGCCGCCGCGCCCGGAGGTCCACGACCTGCATATCGCCGGAGTCCTGCCGTTGGAGACCCGGCGTGACATCGAGATCGAGCGCGGCAGCAACCTGGTCCCGCCGCCGCAGCCGGAACCGCTCCAGGCGGACCTCGACGCCCGGGTGCTTATCGTCGTCGGGGATGACATCTCGACCGGCGACATGGCTCCCGACGGCGCCATCGCCATGTCGGTGTGGTCCAACATCGCCGTGTGCGCGCGCTTCATGTTCCGCCGCCTGGACCCGGAATTCCACGACCGGGCGCTGGAATGGGGCGGCGGGATCATTGTGGGCGGGGAAAACTACGGGCAGGGTTCGTCGCGGGAGCATGCCGCCCTGATCCCCCTGTACCTGGGGGTCAGGGTGGTCGCTGCCCGGAGCTACGCCCGGATCCACCGCCGCAACCTGATCGCGGCCGGGATCGTGCCGCTGGTCCTCCCGCCGGACGCGCACAGCTCAACGGGGCAGCGCTGGGTGATCGACGGGCTTGCCGACGCCCTGGCCAGCGGTGCCCGCTCCGTCACCGCCCGGGTGGACGGGGATGCTGAGCTGGAGCTCGGGCTGGATTTCTCCCCGGCCGAACGTGCTGTCCTCCTTGCCGGGGGCCTGCTGGCCCAGGTGCGGACCGGCGGGCGCTCCGTGCTGGCTGGCGATGCCGTCGTGCAGGACGACGCCGCAGGCATCGCGCCGGTCCGGTCCGTACGGTGAGGCAGGCAGCCATCGAACCGGTCCGGGATCCAGCGCGCCGGCCGGGACAGCGGGCCACGGCCATCGCGGCGATGACCACGGTGGTGGCGGTGCTGCCGGTCTTCCTGGTCGGCGGGCTGGCGGTCCAGCTCGAGCAGGACCTGGGCATGACGGCGTCGGCACTGGGTGTCGCGGTGGCCACCTTCTGGGCCGTGTCAGCACTGCTCTCCGCCCCGGCCGGGTATGTGGCGAGCGGGCTGGGACTCCGCCGCGGGATCCCGCTCGCGGTCGGACTGGGGTTTGTTGCGCTGGCGGGCATCGCGTTTGTCACCCCGCACTGGGCGTGGCTGATCGTCTGGCTGAGTTTCGCCGGGGCGGCGAACGCCCTGAGCCATCCGCTGTCCAACGGCCTGATCGTGGACCAGGTGGCGGTGCGCAACCGCGCCTTCTCGTTTGGCCTCAAGCAGGCGGCCATTCCGACGGCGACGCTCACCGCCGGCCTGTCGGTTCCGGTGTTCGCCCTGACCGTGGGGTGGAACTGGACCTTTGCGCTGGCGGCACTGCTGGCGGCGTCGCTGGTCCCGGTGCTCCTCCGCACCCTCCCACGCGGCGCCCCTGTCCCCCAGCTCTCGGGTAAAGCTGCCCGGGAGCCGCTGCCGCGGAAGCTGAAGCAGTTCCTGTTCGCGACGGCGGTGGCCAGCGCCTTGGGAGCCGGGCAGGCCAACGTGGTGGGTGCCTTCACCGTCACCATGGCCGTGCAGGTGGGCTTCGATGCCGCCGGCGCAGGCCTGTTGCTGGGTGCCGCCAGCGTGGCCGGGATCCTGGCCCGCCCGCTGGTGGGTATCGCCGCGGACCGGGGCATCGGCGGTTCGATGGCCACGGTGGCTCTGATGATGGCGGCCGGGAGCCTGGGGCTGCTCGGCATGGCGTCCGGCTTCCCGATCGCCTATGCCGCCGGAGCCGTGGTCGCGTTCGGCCTGGGCTGGGGCTGGAACGGCCTGGCCCATTACGTGGTCGCACGAACGGCGCATCCGTTCACCGCCCAAGCTACGGGCATCACCCAGAGCGGAACCTATATCGGCGGAACCCTGGGGCCGCTGCTGTTCGGGATCGTGTTCTCGCAGTTCAGTCCGGCTGTTGGGTGGACGCTTGCCGCGGTGGTCGCAGCAGCCGGGGCGGGGGCGTCGCTGGTGGCGTTCCGACTGGAGAAGGGGTTGCGGAGCGGTTCTTAGTCGCCGCGTGTCGCGGTGCCGAGGATGTGGAAGGAGACCGGTGTGCGGGTCTCGGGAAACAGGTACCGGTCCAGGCTCTGGATGGTAAATCCGGCATCCTCAATCGCCGCAGCGGTGTCGCGGCCGGTGTGGCATCCCCCGGCCACGCGCGGCCAGAGGGTGGCATCGAGCACCCGCTGGACCCGTACGAGGCCGGGTGTGTCCGCCCGGACATGTTCGAGGAAACGCAATTGCCCGCCAGGTTTGAGCACCCGGCGGATTTCCTTCAGCGCCGACGCCTGGTTGGCCACGGAGCACAGGACCAGCGACACCACCACAGCGTCGGCGCTGGCGTCGGCGAAGGGAAGCCTCTCCGCGAGGCCATCGACCACCTCCACCGGTACCGGAGCCTGCTTGGCCGCTTCGCCGGCGAGCCGCCGCAGGCTCGGTTCCGGCTCCACGGCCAGGACATGGGTGACGCTGGGCGGGTAGTGCGGAAAGTTAAGCCCGTCGCCGGCGCCTACCTCGACCACCTCGCCGGATAGGCCGGTGACCAACGCGCGGCGCCGCTGGTCCATGCCGCCGCGCTCCATCGCCTTACCCATCACGGGGTAGAGCCGCGCGAAAACCGGATGATGGACTGCCATGCTCGCCACTGTACCGGGCCGCTGTACCGGGACTCGGGGGTACGACGGCGGTTCCTCCTTCTACGGGCAGCCCGGCTGCGGTGGTGGCTGGGTGTTGTATCAACGCTCCCGGCCCTCCCCTGAGAGAGTTTTCCCATGAACACAACACGTCCTGCCGTCACCGTGGTCGGCAGCATCAACTTGGACCTGATCGCCACCGCGGAGCGGCTCCCGGCGGCGGGCGAAACCATCGGCGGCGCCGTGCTGTCTGAGCAGCCCGGCGGCAAGGGCGCCAACCAGGCCGCGGCGGCCGCCTGGCTGGGCGGTCGTGCCCGGATGGTCGGGGCGGTGGGCAGTGACGCCCAGGGGCAGCGGATGCTGGACGCCCTGGCGGGTGCCGGCGTCGACACCACTGACGTGGCAGTGCTGCCGGGCGCGACCGGAACGGCGCTGATTGTCGTGGACCGCGACGGCGAGAACCAGATCGTGGTGTGCCCGGGGGCCAACTCGCACCTGTCGCTGGACGGGGTGGAGTTCGGCCCGGAGGAGACGGTGCTGTGCCAGCTGGAGGTGGGCCTGGACGTGGTGCTGGAGGCGGCCCGGAGGGCGCAGGGCTTCTTTGTGCTGAACGCTGCGCCCGCCATGGACCTGCCGGCGGAGCTGCTGGAGCGGTGCGACCGGGTGATCGTCAACGAGAGCGAATACGCCCTGATCCCCGCCCTCGCGGAGGCAAAGCTCGTGGCGGTGACGTACGGCAAGGACGGCTCGGCAATGTTCGAGCACGGCCGAAAGGTGGCGGAGGCGCCGCCCACTGCCGTTGAGGTAGTGAACACGGTGGGCGCCGGGGACGCGTTCTGCGCGGCCCTGATCCTGGCGCTGCGGAGCGGGCTGGACAATGCGCGTGCATTGGCTGTGGCGAATGCCGTGGGAGCCGACGCCGTGGGTGATCCGTCATCGCAGCCCGATTTGGCACAACTGGGCCACTACGTGGAGCGAACCGCTCCGGCATCGGACGCCCGATGAGCTTCGCACTGTCAGCGACTGTCACGATGCTGCTGGGGGTGTTCCGGATGGAGCTCTGACGTGCGGCGCGGGTTGCTGCTCCATGAGCAAGCTCCATGGATGACGGTGCCCAGCCCAGGCAGGTGAACAAATTTCGGTACGGAAGCTGGTTCAGCTCCAGAACATTGAGTTGCGACTCAAATATGCATGAACGCGCCGGTCACAGTCCAGCGTCAAGAAGTCGCCGCAGAACGTCCGCTCCGAGCAGGATCCGGTCAACCGCGTCGATGCCGTCCACCTGTTTGATCTCAATGAAGCCGTTCTCGGAAGCGCCGAGCTCACGTCGAAGCGAGGTGTAGAGTTCCGCAAACTCCTCTACCGCAGGTCCGGACAGCTCCAATCCTTGCGAAACTGAGCGGATACCGACACCGCTCCGCGTGAGCTTCAACCGCCGAGGAGTAGCTTCATGCCCAGTGAACCAAGGGTCTTCCACGTCCTCGGGGCTCCCGGAACTACGCCAAATTGCAAGAAGATATGGATCCCGGTACCGACTATTGAGCGTGGTTGTACCGCCTCGGAGCATGCACATCGAGTAGCCCAGCGCCCCACCTTCTGAGTAGTAGATTCCCGAGCCGCCCTCACGCATGTCCGAGTATTTCACCATGTAGTATCGCCAATCGAAGGAGAGCTCCGCTTCACGCTGAGCGAGCCATTCCGACTGCAGGGCCCCCAGTGTCGGCTCTAATTCTTGGCAACAGCTGATGGCGTCCAAGAGCTTGGCCAAAGCGGATCGCGTCTCCGAAAGTGCCTCTCGATCTGCCCCCGTCAATAGTTCCCGCCAGGCATTCTCGTACCGCTTGAACCCGGTTCCGAATTGAAACCTTCTGTTGTTGGTTGTTCGTTGATACTCGCCCGTTGCTAGCAGCGCCCCCGTGACCTCGGGCCAGATTTCGGGCTCTGACGCCAAGCGAAGGAAGGTGTCAGTTCGAGCAGCGAACTTATTCGGTTCTAAGCAGAAGGCGCCTATAGATCCGCGCAGGAGGTGACTGTCTTCCAAACGATGAAGCGACTGGGTGAGCTCAGGGTTTGCGACCAGGAACTCTCGTTTCAGCAATTCCTCCCCGATCTGCTGCTTGTTGAAGCTCTCGAGTTCGCTGAGAGCGCCGTAACGCACAAGTCGTTCGATGTCTCGGAGCAACCTGGGCATCCGGTCCAGACGCAGTTCATTCGTGGAAGCTTCTATGAGATTACGCAGGGAACGGATCCGGGCCTGAGGTGCGTCTGTCTCATGCATAAGGTGGAGAAGCACGGCGAATAGCAGGAGGCTCTGCCCGAACGTGAAGATTCGTGTTCTCCCGCTCGTTTCACCAAACGTTCGACAGCAAACGTCGAACAGGTTGATCCGCTGGTCCCGGAAGAACAATGCGATTCGGTCGGCTTCATCCGCTGTCTGCTCCACCGTGCCCCTGAAAAGCCCTGCAAACAGGCCGGCGATGTCTCGGCCTTCCCATATGTCGAATGCGTTAAACAGGAAGTCCAATGACTCAGACCGTCTGACATTCGCCTCCCCAAAGACGCGCTCGGTGCGACGGCTGAGAAGTTCTCGACGCTCACGAACGTCAGCTTCTGGATCGCCCCACTCACACAACTCAGTGATGAAGCCGATGTAGCGAACGAACTCGTCGTCGATCAAGTCATCTTCGCCGCGGAATCCCCAGAGTAGGTCCGACCACACCCCGTCTACCCGTTCGGCAAACTCCATAGCCCTCTCGGTTGATTCAATAGACTTCTCAAAATGCGCCTTGAAATTTTCGAATTCCGTCAGCGGCTTACCCCGTGAGTTCATCTTGATGTAAAGGTCCGCAGCCGAGCCCATATCAGACGGAGCGAGCACGAGGAAGGAAACCGCCGGCTTGATCGGATCAACGAGTCGCACCCAAGCGGTCTTGGCATCCTCGGTCCGGAATCGCGTGTGAATTGCGTCCAGCATCACAAGCATGGACTGGATTGTGGGATCATGGCGCCAAACGAAGAGGTACCACGGCTGGTCGATGATCCATGCCGACGGCTTATCAATGGAGGCTGGCAGCGGGGACACTACAAGGCGTTCGCAGAATAAGCGTGCGCTCGGTCGAGTGGCGTATGTGAACTGGGCCCATGGCTGACGAGAGTCAAGCTCTCCCGCTCGCGATGCTAGATACCAGTGCAATAGGAATAACGTCGTAAGCCGCTGCTGACCATCAAGTGGCTCCAGCACACCAGACTTCACTTCACCGTAAACAAAGTCGAGGTGGACCGGATCCGGATTTTCTCCGGAGACGGCCGAGTGAAGAACGTCAAGGAAGTTGTTGCGAATCTGTTCGATTTTGCCATCTTCCCGACCCTGCGCGTAATCCCTCTGGATTAGAGGGACTTGGATCGCCCTAACTTGTGCCTCATCATCGGCAAAAAGGCCGATGAACGTCGTCAAGCGGCTTGGCGTATTCATGCTTGGCTCACTTCTTCCATTAAGTAACCGCCGATTTCACTGCGAAATGCGTCCAAGTACGCACGGCGATCCGCTGCGCCCCAAAAGTGGACTTGCTGCGCACCCTCCTCCGTGTAGTACTTCAAAAACACATTTCGTGTACATACCGGTATGTAGGAACCCATGCGGTCCCTTCGGAGTATCTCAAGCCTTTTCACTTCAAAAACCGCGTTGCTCAATGCGCTGTTGTCTCTGCCGCCGAGAAGCGCAAGGTTGTCAATGACATGCACGTCACCCTCTGCACCCTCATCACCGGAAGAAAAGATCGCATTGACCTCGCGCTGCAACTCAGGGAACGTATGCCGGTTGATCGTAGGGATCGCATCGTCAATGCGGCGGATCAGGTCATGACGACGGTCCTGGTCGATCGGCAGGTTGACTAACGCGTCACGATGTAGGCGGAGCCAGCTCGCCCACTGCTCGGCCGTATTGAGAGCTTCGGCATTCTGTGCGTGGATGTGCTCCAGTGACCATGCCCCGGCCGCGTGCGCATGAAATGAATAGCGTTCCGAGGAATGTTGCATCTTTCGGATTGTTTCGACGTTCATCAACAGCAGTGCTTGGGTCGCCTTCTCCCGTCCTGCCGCACTCTCATAGGAGAGCCCGGATAGTGCTGTGTCGGTCAGGTCCAGTTTCGTCTTGATCATGTTATCGAGCAACGCCTCGAAGCTGCTCTTAGTTCTGCCTTCTGCAACAGCGACAAGCTCGTCAAAAGGAGTCTTAGTTGCGATCAGGTACCCTACCTTGTGAAAGAGATTTCGGTCCTCGTACCAGCCGAGAATCAGGGAGTGGAGATCGAGGACTTTGTTCCAAAAGGTCTTGAAGTCAAAATCAATTTCGGCACGTAGGGAATCAAACGTTTTGAAGGCCGCTGTTTCACGCCCTGTCGACCCACCTGCGAGACAGTCGAGCAGCAGAGCTATATGGTTCGACTGACTATCTGCCTGCCCTGTCACGAACGCCCACAGCTCGGGTGCACGGAGATCGCGTTCGAGGGTGTCCCACTGGGCGGCTATCTCTTGGGACCGGTCGGGCCCGACGGCATTACCTCGAGCGCGGGTGAGCAGAAGCGCCTTCACCAGCTCCGCATCGGTCAAGGGGATGCGACCAACATTGAGCCGGGTAAACAGATCGGTAGAATCCATCGCAGTTGGTGCCTCGTACCAGATCACCTTCACGCGACGCGACAAATCCGTGTAGAAGTCGATTGCCGCTTGAGTTTCGCCAGGCCCTAAAGATTCAAACCAAGATCTGATCGTAGAAGCGGCCTTGTGGATGTGGAAGAAGTCGATATTGCGTTTGCTGCCCGCCTCGTCAGGTTCCTTCAAATACTCCTGACTCCCACCCCGCGTGGCATATTCGAGCTCGAACTGAACCTTTGCGAACGGCAACGACCGGCGGATGTCCTGCAGAATAAGGAACAAAGTGGTAAGTCTCTGTTGGCCGTCTACAAGCTCCCACCGACCATCTGCCATGGATTTCACGACGATCGGCTGCAGATAATATGCCGATTGGTTACGGCTCTCCACGATATCGTCCAGAAGGCGCGTAACTTCCTCTTCACCCCACCGATACCCGCGCTGGTACGCGGGGATGAAAAACCGCCCTTCAATAGCACCGACAAATCGATCCTCTAATAAACCTGGCTTCCCCATGCCCGCAACTGTACACAGCCCCTCCGACATTGCCGGCGGTTTCGATAGCGTTTCACTACGTGTTTAGCCTGCCGTAGTCGGAACTATCCCCGGCAGTTAGTTATGCCATGCAGGGCTTTAATCAGAATTATCCAAGGGCACAATCTAGCCAGTTGCATCTTTCTCAAAGGTGACCTCGTATCCGAGCGACCCGAACAGGCCGGTCAGCATGCTCTTGGTGTTCTCGTCGGCTCTCTGCCGCAGCTCAGAGTCCTCAGCAGCTTCAGCCATATCCGATTCGGCGAGGAGATAGAGCTCCGCTTGCTGAGGCGCTGTAAACGCATCTACGACTCGGTCCGCTATACCCCGATCCTGGCTGTACACGTAGGAGCGATCATGATCGACATTGGGCTTGTCCAGCTGCGGCTCGGGCAGCCGCAGTGTCACAGATTTGCCGTCCGCTGACAGAATAAGGTCCTCATCGGCGAGGCCTGCAAGATCGACATAGGCATTGACGGTTCCAGCGGCCACAAAGAGGGTCCGTCGTCCTGCTATGAAATCGGGAAGTCCCCCGGTGTCTTCTTTCTCGTCCAACAAAATCTCGAAATTACCGACAGCAGCATGGTACTGGCTTACATTTTTGACGGACTTCAAAAGAACGGTTTGATCCCGCTCGCTCTTGTTTGAAAACGGGCCGAGTCCAAGCACGCTCGCTATAAGCAGTGCGGCCAGGAGCACCGCCACCGCAATCGCAGTGAGCGCGACCGGTTTGAATGATTTAGCTTCCGACACTGGACCCCTTTTGCTTTGAAACGGCCTGGGTTCCGTTCCTGATGATTGCATGCCATAGATTGCTGTCTGGCTGATTCAGGATCAGTGTACCGGGACTCGCCCAACGCTTAGCCGGGCGACACTTCATGCGTTCCGATATGAATGTGGGACGATAACCACCGGTGCCGTTTCGGCAAGGACCATGTTCTCAGGTTCTGCAGCGGCGTCGCTCCCACCGCCAAGGCGGTTTCACTTCCATGAGGGGACAAAGTGACTACTGACAGCAAAGCACTCGTGCCGGTATGGACACTAGCTACAGAGGCAGTGAGCGTTGCTGACGTGCTGGGTACTGAGGCTCTAACGCCGGCTCGCCTCGCAGAAATGCGAACCGTTCTGGCAGCACTCGCGGATTCTCCCATCGCCACACTCGAAATGCACCCGATGCCACAGTCCCGCGATCGCAAGGGGGGCCTACCGCTTGACGTTGCAAGCCCGCTCGCAAAGCAGCTGGCGCAGCTCGTAACGCAAACAGCGAAATCCGCTCCCCCGAAGGTGAATGTGGCCGAAACGGGAGAGGTACTTTACCGGTTGGTGGTGCCTGCCAAGCTTGCCGCCCAGGCTGGCCAAGGACTCGTTCGCCCTATGGCCGCCAAGGGAGTTGCAGGAGCTATTCATGGTTCCCTTGTGAACTCGACCGGAATCGTGGGTGCCGCTACATTCGTCCCTGTCGCAAGCGGAGCAGCAGCTGCAGGCACGGCCGGCGCTGCAACTGGTGCGGCAGCTACAGCTGGCGTGGCGGTCGCCAGCGCTGGAGCCCTGACGGTGGCCGCACCACTTGTGCTGATGGCCGTAGCCGTGAGCGTCAGCGCACATGCCGAGCACCAGCGCCAGGAAGCGATTGAGCGCATCACTGAACTCTTGGAGCAGTTGCACGAGGACAACCTTGAAAAGGAACGCAACGAGTTGGACGGTTGCCGTGAAGCGATCGACAAAGCGACGTCGATCCTACTTGACCAGGGCCGGATCGGCTTTTCGCTCGGCCTGGATTCTTCCGTGCATGGTATCAACACCGCTATTTCGGCTACCCGTAGGCGGCTAAAGAAGTGGGAAGCTGCACTGGATGCCCTGCCCGACGGCGCAGTCGAAGTGGGCGAACTAAAGAAGTCATTTCCCGGCATCACCGAGGAAGGCGGCACCTTCCGGGCGCACTTGGAAATTGCCCGGCTAGCCGTCGCTCTTAAACGCCGGGTGCTTGTGCTTCAAGCAGTCGAACACGCCCAGCAGGACAAAGACAATTCGTTCAAAAATTTCATCCGGGCGCTTCATGCTGACGGACGCAGCACCGACGAGTTGGAGTCGGGCATCAACCAGCTTCTGCTTCGACTGTCTGCCCTCGAGGTGAAGCGCGACGGCGGTTTCCGGCTTCCCGCATTTACGCCCGGCGAGGTAGACCAGCTGCTGCAGGCCGCATATCGACTTCGTGCTTTGGGAGACGGTCTCCAGCTAAATGACCACCGGGACGACGTCGCAATTGAGATTGAGCGGAACAGCGACGGGTCGCTCGTAGTTTTCCCTGCGGTCCCCGCCTAGGGTGTCGGTGCGCAAAGCGTCCAGGGACTTTGCACTCGTTTATCCCGTCAGACCAGCCATCACAGATATGGAGCAGACCATGGCCGGAAAGGCAAACAAAGCCGCAGCCGCGATGAAGGACGTCGGACAAAAGGCTAAAGCCGCCACTACCAGACTTTACGTTCTCGCCAAGGACCCGGAGATGCAGGCCAAGGCCGAGAAGCTGCTTGTGGACGGGAAGAGAATTTATCGTGCAGCAACGAGCCCTGAAGCCAAAGAGACCTACCGCAAGGTAGCAGCAGTAATAGACAAGATGCGGAAGAAGTAGCAACGGGCACGAGCCCTGCTAGTTCATCATCAACCTTCCGGGGACTGTTGCGCCAGGTCCGGTTCCCACTCCAAGACGAGTTGATCCTCCGGATTCCCTTGCAGATCCGGGTTTTGCAGGTACTTCGCCAATACCTGCGCAAACCTGTCGGCCCTCGTCACCAGCCATTCCACGAGTTCCTGTGACTGGGCTTCATCAAGGAAATCGCCGGGCAGCCTGCTGACAAGCTTGGAGGCCTTACGGCCGGGCTTGTCGTCCCACTCCACCTCAAACCCTAGAGCGGCTTCGATAGCGGTGCGCTGCGCAAGTAACTCCCCGTAAAGACCCTTGTCGTTGTTGATCCAGAATTGCGCGGTTACGAGCTTGCTCTGCGAGTTAACTGAAAGCGAGATCACAGCACGGGAATCCCCGAGGCTCACGTCATACCAGTTTTGTGGTGACGGTTTACGCCATGTCTTGATGTTGGTCGCATTAGCGAGCCCGAAGTTTCGTACTCGCTCGAAGAAGTCCAGCTGTGCGTTCTTCAGCGCCACGTTGTTTTCCGCGCGAGCCTGACCGCTCACCCTATTGCGTCGCGCGGAGATCACATTCTCGTCGACGTCGAGACCCGCGGCTTCAGCAAGCTCCTCTGCACCAATAAATTGGTCGCGGTCCGCGCGTCCTTCAGCGTCAAATCTAACTCCTTCCTCCTCGAGAACCGCCCGTGGGTCATCGTTGCGGTCGGGTTCCAGCCAACGGAAGCCGGGCGAGATGGTCCCGCCACTCTGCAGGACACGCCACGCGTTCGCTATCGGATAGTTCGCAAGTATCCCGGCCAGTGGCTGTGGCCACGTGTTCGCCACGATGGCGACATCCCCGTAGGAGCTCCATCGGCCGGCGGGGATCCCGGCTACAACCGCAGCAATTTGGCTGCGAAGAGCTGACGGCTCCTCGCCCACTGCAATAATGCTTTCGTCAGGGCCAGGCCACAAATCGATGATCTTCTCCGCCAGTTCAGCGCTGCGCGCGTTGATCTCGTCGGCACCCCAAGAGGTGTGGGCGGCAATCGCTTGATTCATTGCAACGCCGCTCTTAGCCAGCAACTCCCGCTTCTCGTGGAACGGCTTGTTGCTGAGCTCGCTGTTGTACCCACTGAGAGTCAGGTTGCCCAGGGTGTGCACGACGCGCTCATGCTCGTAATCAATGTCTGCGTCTGCGTCGAAACCCTCTGCGAACGCTTCCCGTACGGGCTCAGTCATAGTCTGGGGCAAGACATGCTCGATGCTCAGGTGCCTTGGGTCGAGGTCGACGATCTCCTTCGGGCGGTAGGCTTCTTCAAGCCACTGCAGGATCAGCTTTTTCTGTGTTCCACGGCCCTGCCAGTAGAAGGCGACAGCCCGAGCAGCCTCTCGGACCTGCTGATCGGTTGCAAAGTATTTTCGACCCTGCGACAGGTAGTCGCGTAGTGCCTTGTCGATGTCCTCGGCACCACTGATCGCACCAACAGCTTGGAGCAGTGTCCGGTTCAGGTTGGCGGTAGCGCGTCCGATGATGATCCGCCGCACGAAGTAGGACTCGAGATAAGTCAACGCGCGAACCACTTGATCATTGGCAGCGGTGCCGGCGGCGCGTCGGGCGAGGATCTGCATCACCACGGGATACGCAGTGGTCGAACCCCACGCCTTGATTCTGGTGAGGCGCCTGCGAATCTCGGTATGTCTTTCCTCCGCAGGGTTGAGAATCGTAGCGAGCACGTTGCCCAATCGGGCTATACGGACTACCTCAGCCTCTACCTGGTCAATGGTCTTGAGTTTCTCGAGCCGCTTTTGCTGTCCTACGTAAGTATCAGATTGTTTTGCCCGTTCGTCGCGTTGAGCGAGATCGAGCCAGAACAACAACTCGAGGTTTTCAGAGTCAAGCTTTTTCTCTAGTGGAAGCCAAATATTGTCGTAGACGGTTTCTGCGCGGTCACCGAGCCTCATGAACAGGTAGTTCTTGAGCAGGTCACTTTGTGTCAGGCGAAGACCAGTATTGTTCAGGGACTCGAAGATGCGGTGTGCGTTGTCTGACGGTTCGGCAGTAACGACGACGAGCGCGAGTCCGCGGACGACGGCGGCCTCGAGCAGATAGAGGTCGTGTGGATCGTCTGGGTCGTCAGCCGCCGCGATCTTCGAGCGGAAGAATCGGTAGGCGTCGCCGATGGTATCCTCACCGCCGGCCTGAGGAGCACGGTTGAGAACAGCCATATAGGCGGGCCGGTCTGTCTGCGTCGGCATCACCTTGAGTGGCTTGCCATTGTCGTAAACGTTGATGAGGTATTGGGCATCGATGCCGCCAGCTCGGTCAGTTTCCCCGGTTTCGATCAAGTGGTCCCGGAGTGCAGCCAGGAGAAGAGTCAGAGTGGTCAGGCGCTGCTGGCCGTCAACGACAAGAAACTTGTTGACGCCGATGGCCCCGAAATCAGGGCTGCTCGCCAGGACGAGGGACCCGATGAAATGAGAGGCCTTCGGGTCGTCGTGAAGGGTCCGCTCCAGCTCCACGACGTCTGACCACAACTGGTCGAGCTGCTTCTTCCCCCACGAGTACACCCGCTGATACAGAGGAACCTGGTACTGCTTCTTGCCTTCTAGAACGCCCGCGAGCGTCCCATTTTCCGCTCGAACCACAAGCGTCTCCTTAGAGTCTTAGTGCTTAGGGATGAGAATACATCGATCGAGTATTCACACCCCGCCCTGTGCGTCTAGAGGAAGGCTCGATGTGCTTGATTTGCGTACCTCCTGCCAAATCATGAGCATAAAGCGCCCGCCGAGATAGCGCCTGGCGGGCGCTTCATACACACCTTATTGCGCAGTCTCGTATGAGCCGTCTGGCCGGCGCAGGCAGTAACCCTTCTTTACGGCTCTCCGAAGGCTCCGCTGAAGTGCATTCTGAATATCGGGGCCTCGTCGTGCCCAGCCGAAGACGTTACGGACGGCGACGAGTAACTCTTCTTCTGTAATGACTATTGAGTCAGCAACTACGAGACGAACGGCCTCATCGAACTCTTCAGGCGGGATAGCGCCTGCTTTACGGATGTCACTTTGTCCCGTTGGTCGCCGGACGTTTACTGCGTTTGCGCCATCGACTCGGATAAAGCCTTCTTTATCGAGCTTCACTTTCATGCCGCTAACTTTGGCAAGTGACAATGCTCTTTCAATGTTGATTTTGGCGCGGGGACCAATGGCACCGGCTCCCCAGTGCTCCCGCAACCGAGTGTGAAAGGTATCTACGTGCAGCGGCGCTTCGACGCTAACGACGTGGGCCGCATACTGGATGAGGTCTGTAAGTGCGTCGGCATCTCCCGGTTGGTACCAATACCGGTGCGCAGGCTTTGAGGCGGAGGTGTATGGGACCGTCCAGGCGGGCGGGGCGGACAGGTCAATCTCTTCATACTCCATGAGCCCGGTACTTTCCGCCGCCTGAGCAATGGCAGGAACGCCCTGGTTCCCACTCACAGCGTCCTCAATTGCCTGCTTGAGAGCGATCTCCTGTGTGGACCGGTCTCTGTACCAGCTCAAACCCCAGATCCGATAGATATCCCACCCGAGCCCCCGCAGCACGGATTCCCTCAGGCGGTCTCTGTCACGCGCGCTCTTTGCCGAATGATAAGCGGCTCCGTCGCACTCGATGCCCAGCATGAAGCTCCCGGGCTTTTCAGGATGACGAACCCCTATATCTATCCTGTAGCCACCAGCCCCAACCTGAGACACGGCGTCGTAACCCCATGCCCTGATTACGCGAAGGACTTCCTCTTCAAAGGGGCTCTCGGCATCCCCCACAGATCCGGATATGTCAGAGGCTAAGGCCGTTCGGCCCCGGGCAGCAAAGTCCAGATAATTCTTCAGGTGACGATTTCCTGCTGACGCGCCGTCAGACATGTCTCCAGCATGGAATGAGCTGACTACTTCGACCCTTCGGCGTGCGCGCGTGATTGCCACGTTTAGTCTCCGTTCGCCGCCTTTCCGAGTCAGGGGTCCGAAGTTCATTGCCAGCTTGCCCGCTTCATCGGGCCCGTAGCCAATACTGAAGATGATGATGTCTCGCTCGTCGCCCTGGACGGACTCGAGATTCTTCACAAAGAACCCGCGGAGTCGATCATGGTCTTCCATGAGACCCGTAAGCAGCGGCTCTAGTTCTGCGCGACGTTCAATAGCTTCGGAAACAGCCTCGGCTTGTTGTGTAGAGAACGTTACGACTCCGAGCGAGAGGTCCGGGTTAACGCGGCGATGTTCAAGGACACGGTCCACGACGCGCTCTGCTTCAATGGGATTCTTGCTACCAGCCCCTCGCTGATAGATACCCTGAACGAATTCGTGATGTACCCCGAGGTCGTCAGCTTCCTGGGTGGCGCCAGGGAATGTATTGAGTTTCCCCTCGTAAATCCGGTAGTTCGAATAGGTAATGAGATCTTCATGAAGGCTGCGGTAGTGCCATGAGAGCGGCAGGGACACCATAGCCCCCGAAGCCTTACATAGGTCCAAGACGCTATCGAAGTTGTCCGGTTCATCTTCGTCGTCGCTTTCAATATCTGCAGCCGAGAAGAAGGACGTTGGCGGGAGCTGTCGCTGGTCCCCAGCCACGATCAGCTGTTTGCCCCTGTAGATGCAATTGACGGAATCCGCGGGCATGACCTGAGAGGCCTCATCGAAGATAACGACATCGAAGACGAACCCTGCAGGAAGATACTGCGATACGGAAAGAGGACTCATCATGAAACAGGGCTTCAGCCCCTGGACTATAGAGCCGGTTTCTTCCAGCAACCGCCTAATGGGTTTGTGACGGGACTTCTTGTTGGCCTCGTGCGCGATGACTGCCGCAGGGCCGGCCATGCTGCGTGGACGTCGGGCAACACAGGCCGTCACGACGTCGGCGTAAGCATTGACGATTAGGTTTCCGTCCAATTCCTTGAACTGTTTCAGTAGGCTTTCGCGGCCGGACGCACGGTGTTCCGATAGCCTGTCGTCCCCTTCAATGATGCTTTCTGCCCAAGGTTCCAGCGCAGCCCTTTCAATTGCTGACACTACTTGGTCCGCTGGCGCATGGCTGTCGCACAGGGCTGTCAGCGTCTCAGGCACTCCAGCATCGGAAAGAGCAGCAAAGAGCCTTTTATATTCGAACCAAACATCTATATCAGCAGCCGGGTTAAAACCAAGGGCAGCAAGGAGTTCCTCTGCGTATTCAAGGTCATGGTTCAGTTCGGCGCTGAGCTCGGTCGAGCGCTCGGCATCAAAGAAGCCGACCAGCTTGTCTCGGGCTTCCAGCCAGGAGGAAAGGCCTTCTGCCAAATCAAGGTCGGAAGCGTCGAACTCCTCAACGAACCGGACATCGTCATCCTCGATTGGTCCTCCGACGATTCTGCGCAAGGCTGCGATCCAATCGTAGTCGGCTCGCACCGCTGCCCAGTCTGTTTTCCGTGGACTGTATCGCTTGCCCAATACCTCGGAATCGTGCCGCGAACGTTCGGCGGTTTTCTCATCCATCGCGTCCAACGCATCGATCTGCCGGAGAACCGCACTGGCCGCAACCGGTGTTGCCGTCTCGCCCAGCATCTTCGAAAGTCGGTCCCGTAAAAGTTGCGCGGCCGAAAAGTTCTCCTGGGCCGCCTTGAGGATTCCCAAAATGTGAGTCAGTGGCAGATCACCGACCTGTTCATGGAAAACAGTGCCGAAGAGTGCATGCGTGTCGACACCGAAGCGCTCCACCATATTGGCAACGTCTCTCGCCAGAGGGATCAGCTCTGCGTCTGGCGTGTTGGCTTTGCTCAGCTGCCGGGCCAGCGCGGAGGACGCTATGTCATCTCCGGCCAGCTTCAAAGCCGTTCTGGCAACCTCAAGTGCCTGAGCGATCCTCGCAAAGTCAGTCGCAGTGCCACGGTAATAACTACCGAGCCGAGGCCCATATTCGGGCTCGCTGTTAGCGAGGTTCTCCTGTGCTGTCTGCCAAGAGATGGCATCACCAAGCATGGCAATGATTTCCTTGTTGACGACCCCGGCAACGGTCACCTCGCGAAGCGTTTTCTTGTCCGCCCGGGCTTGTTTACTCCAGGCTTTCAGTCCTCTGTGTTGCAATTCGAAACGGGCCTTAAGGCCTTTGAGATCCAGTGCGAGGATTTCAGGGCTGAAGGTTGACTCCATTGCCGACTGACGGTCGCGTACGATCGCAGCCAGCTCCTCAAGAATTCGCGCGCTTTCGTCCAAAGCCCCTTGGACACTCGGGTTGATCCAATGTGGTTCCGGCAGGCTGCCCTGTTGGCTGAGCTCTGCGAGTGATGAGAGGGCTAGGCATTTGTTTAGAGTCAGTGATTGCGGTTCAACATCGAAAAGCACACCTAGTTGCTGGGCCTTGTCGAGTAGAGCTTCGAGTAAGGAGGCAGCCCTGGAAGTTCCCAGCTCGATGCCGCTAAGCTGGCCGAACGGAAATTGGCTAAGAGGACGACTGAAAACTGCCGGATCGTGCTCAAGAAAAGTTTCAAGCGGGGCTATAAGGCTCTTGTCGATCTTGTCCCATCTGTCCACGCAAATACTGTCAATTTCAGATTTTTTGGTCTGGTATTCGACGTCCTCTGCGTGAAGGCTGTCGATCCTTCGAAGAACATCAGTGAATTTGGGCACGGAATACCAATGCCGGGGAACGTTCCTTCTTGTACAGAGATGGGCGGAAAGATCCGCTCGCGAACGAACGCCGGCAACGTCCAGGGCAACAGGCCAGAATGGGATCTGTGCGTCAAAGAGCCTGACTGTCCGCAGGAGGCGTTCTGTTGCCAGGGCCAGAATGTCCACACACTTCTCGGCCTCCTTGATTTGTGCTTGTGTGAGGCTCGATCCGGCGAGACCTCGCCAGGAAAATGATTCTCCTTCTGCAGCCGGGCGCCACACCTTCGACAGTGATGTGGCGGCAAGCAGGATGTCTGCTAGTGCGTCCGCAGACAGCAAGCCAAGTTTGCTGGGATCCCCAGAAGGGTATTCGCCCACGTTTGCTAGCTGAGCCAGCCGTCCCAAGACATCAAAGAGGCTCCGTCCTAACGGGCTTCGGACCTCGTTCATTGCGTCAGCATGGTCGCTTAGCCTGGTCCGGCTTTTGATGAGCTGAGATCGGTCCGTTTCCGAGAAAGAGCTCTTTACTACCGGGCGGCGGGTGAGCTCAGCATGAAGCGTCTGGACCACCTGCTTACGGGTCGCCTTATGGCTATGCAGTTCAAGCAGGAATGGATCCAACTGCCTGCTCGTCAGCCGATCGCGCACCACGTCGAGGGCGGCCGCCTTTTCACTGACAAACAGCACCGTTTTTCCTGTTGCGATGAGCTCAGCGATGATGTTGGCAATGGTCTGGCTCTTGCCGGTACCTGGAGGGCCGTCCATGATAAAGCTGCGGCCTTCTCTCGCCGCAAGAATGCACTTTCTTTGACTTCCGTCGGCGTCAAGAATGCTGTGGAGCTTTTCGGGCGGCAGACGGAAATCCAGCTCTTCGTCAGAAACAGGGTCAAAGGCGAACACCTCGGAGTTCGGTGCCTCCGGGCCCAGTGCCATGAGTTGAATCATGCCGTTGGCGACAATCTTGGCTTCGTTTTGCTCAAGGTCACGGTACATAGCTTCCTTGTGGAAGCTGAAAATGGACATGACAACCCGCTCGTCAACATTCCAGCCTGCGTACTGCGCGATAGCCTTGCGCACGCCGGACAGTACCGTCGCTACGTTCAGGTCATCCACCTCGAACTCCGGGAGGTCCAGGCCGAAGTCCCTACTGAGCTTAAGGCCGAGGGCCGTGTTCAGTGCCGGTTCGTCTTCCGTTCGCCTCAACACATACTGCTTTCCCTCCTTGGCTAGACGGACGGGCACAAGCAGCAACGGACTTGAGATTTTCTTTCCGTCAGCGGGATCAATCCAATTGAGCATGCCGTGGCCCAAATAAAGGGTCCATACCCCGCGGTCCGCATATTCTTGTTCCGAGCGTTGATGCAGCCGCTTTGACGTGCTCAGGATTTGGGCAGCGGTTTTGCCAGTGACGCGTAGGGTTCGTGAACCTTTCGTGGGAAGCCTCAGGGCCTGTGCCGATTCACCCGCTTCATCGTCTGCAGGTTCACTGCTGACGAGCATGACGTCGCCCTCCGCCACCAAGGCTTCTACCCCTGAGCAGCCAGGTTCAACGATTTCGAAAGTCCCACTCTTGGGGTGCTGGAAATAGACAAGCCTCTGACGTCTGTCGATCGACAACAGGTCGTCCCGCCAGCGTTGCATCTGCAACGCGAGCTTTTTGTCCAAGACACCATTGCCTGTCGACACGGTTTCTCCTACCTTTCCGCCCCACGCGGAGAATTGATGCATTGCATTCAGCGTCTCGGTCTTTTCGAGCCGATCGTCCACTGAAGGATATCTGTCTAGTTGGTCTGCTGAGTTTTCAGTCCAACCTATGGCTGGAGCCTCAATTTTGAGTCAAGTTCTGCCGAGTATTCACTCCTCCGAAGCGATGCGGGCCAGCTCTTCGACGACAGCTGGAACCAACTTGGGCGGCACATTATCCCGCAGCTGGGATGCGAAGAACTTGGCCCAATGCTCAGCCATCGCCTGCTGCATTCCATCCAGGCGAGACATCTCCGTCCCCACAAAATGTTCCGGGGCAGCGCCAACAGTAAGGGATGGGACGACGTCGGAGACCAGGTTACGAAGGGCGATAGTAGATGCGGCATCCGGAGTAGCGGAGTCGGCTCCCGGAGCTGGATCACTCAAGATCTTCACGTCAGCTTTGGATGGCTGTCGCGGCTGTTCAACGTCAACTGCCATTGGTGGCTCAGGCTTGTCCGAACCACCAAGAATCGGCGGCAACGAGCCCGAGGGATAAATCACGTCCAGATGAGTAGTTGTACGTGTTAGTGCGATGTACAACATCCGTTCGCCATGCGGCATGGCCAGGATTCCCGCCGGATCAACCACCAGGACGGCGTCGAACTCGAGCCCCTTGGCATCCTCAGGCGTAACAAGATTGATGGCGGTGGACAGCTCACCTTCGCTTGATTCGCTCCACTGCAGATCATCACTTCGGAATGCGGTTCTAAGCTGCGGCCACAAGTATGTCGGGGCGATCACGCCGACAAAGCGGCCCCGTCCACTGTGGGTGAATACGGAGCGCGATACCTCGAGGGCCAGTTCCTCCCGGTGGGCGCCAACGAATCGGGGCTCGTAGTCAACTTCCCTCAAGATGCGCGGAGGGGTTATTGAAGGTGCAGCTGACTTGAGCAGCGGCAGGGCGACGTCAAAGACCTGCTTCGGTACCCGGTAGCCGTGCTCAAGCTCCACCACGCGGGTGCCCGTGCTGTCCGCTGTGCCCTCACTGAGAATCTGCGCCACGTCGTCCCAGGAATCGCGTGAGTACGGCCCGGTCGACTGAGCTATGTCACCGACTACAGTCATCGATCCGTTTTTGGAACGTCTGCGTATCGCACGAAGCTGCATCTTGGAGAGGTCCTGTGCTTCATCAACCACAATGTGCCCGTATGTGCGGGGTGACTCGCGCATTAGCGCCTGCGCCTCATCGAGCAGGGCGAGGTCGGCGACAGTCCAAGCCTCATCTCCTACTTTGTCGGATTGCTGCCGGTACAGCAGCTCGATCTCTTCCGACGTCAGGTGCCCGTAGGCAGCCCGCTTGAGTCGTTCCTTAGAGCCAAGGAGTTCCCGCAGAAATTGCTGGGGAGTTATCTGCGGCCAGATTTTTTCGACTTCCGCTTCCAGAGCCCGTACATCGAGAAATTGTTCCGGGGCAACCTGACGGATGTTGCCAAGCAAAGGGGCACACAGCTCGACGAGCCGCTGCCTAAAGCGACGGCGGCCGTCAGCAAATGTCTCGAACTGCATGTTACTCAAGACATCGGCGACGGTATTTGCAGGGATAGAAACAGTAAGGACTGTATTTCGTCGTTGAATTCGTACATCCGCGGCCGGAACTCGGATGCGTTGCTTCAGCCCGTTTTTCAAGACCTGGCTCATACGTGCCGAGCCCTTAACCTTCGCCGTCTCAGTTGAGTCTTCCCCGCTGATACGCACGTCGTTGGACAAGAGGTTCTGCAATGCTTGCTGGACGACGTCATCATCTCCAAGATCGGGCAAAACCCTTCGAATGTATTTCGTGAAGGTCGGATTGGGCCCGACGACAAGTACATCCTCTGGCGGCAATTCGTCCTGATAGTTAAACAGAAGCCATGAAACACGATGAAGGGCCACCGCCGTCTTGCCAGTGCCGGGACCACCTTGTATGACAAGGAGCTGGTCCGGCTCCGCGCGCACGAGCTTGTCTTGAGCCGCCTGGATCGTCTTGACGATATCCGTCATCTCGGAGCCGCGCTTACGACTCAAAGCCTGCAGTAGGGCGTCCCCCGTATAGGTGTGCTCGTCGAGCTCGCTAACGGCTTCGGCCAAAGCTTTGAAGACGATGTCTTCGAAATCGAGAATCTTGTTCGCTGGCGCGTCGAACACCCGCTTGCTGCGCAGCCCCATGGGGTCTTGTATAGAGGCCTGATTCGCTACCGCCGCGGCTGGGGCCTGCCAGTTGACGACCAGGAGATTCTTGTCCTCATCGAAGATGGCAACCTTACCGATATACAGTTTGTCGCCGTCTTCAAAGTCAATGCGCGAAAGTGCAATCGGGTCATCAGGGGAGGCAACCCTGCGTTTCTCCATGGCGCGTTTATAGGCACGCCGTTCAACTGCTGAACCCGAGGAAGCCGTGGCCAGGGACCACGCTGCATCCTGGCTGTCACGGTATTGCTTCGCTCGATCGAAATAGGACTGCTCCCGTTGAAGTTCAGCCGCCTTAGAGAGAGATCCGACGCCGGCGTCTACACCCACTATTGCCCCCAGTTTTGTCGGCCCCTATGGGCCGTTTTAGCTCAGTCACAATAATGTAGCTGGAACGGCCGACAATTCTAGAAAGCCATGCGTCGTGAGCAGGTAAATTCGCAACGTAAAGGCCCCACGATTCCACTCCCCTGGTTCAGTAGCGGTGCCCCGTCTAGGAACTAACCCCAAGCAGTTCCGATGGCTTCCCGCTCCACGAGACCACCAGTTCATCCCGCGCCCGAGTCGCAGCAACATATAGCAATGACCGCTCCTGCAACAGGGCATCAGACTTCTCGGCGTCGCCGAGGTTTTTGAGCGCCCACTGCAAAGGCATGTTCGCCTCCCCCACGCCGAAAAGGATGATTTTGGAGAACTCCATTCCCTTTGCCCGGTGCATGGTCATCACAACGGGCTCGCCGGGATGTGCCTCTTTATCACCGGAGACTTTTTGGGCAGAGACTCCGCGCTCAAGCAGGCCGCTGACGACGAAGTCCACCTGCTTGCCCGAGCGCACAAGTACGCCGATGGTTTCCGGTGCGAATTCTGGATCGGCCGTCCACGCCTTGACCCAGTCAGCAGCGTTATCGAGCTCCTTGGAGAGCGACTCCTTGCCCTCGAGCTGGGGGTGTGGCCCGCTTCTGGCTGACCGATAGTCTGCGGACTCCTCTGCGGTGTCCTCAATGTCAGTGAACGGAATTCCGGAGAGAAGCCCGACGGCGAAAGCGAGGTTCTGGGCCGTCGTCCGGTAGTTGAGCGTCAGACGCCGTGAGCGCCCCACGATTTGGATGCCGAACCGGCTGAGGGGCACCTTCTGCCCATAGATCCGCTGGTGGGAGTCCTCCGCAATGAACAAGTCGTTGGCACCAGGCGCCACCAGTGCACGCAGCAGGAGCCAGTGGCCAGCGTGAAAATCTTGAGCCTCATCAACAATGACGTGGTCGAAGGGGCGGTCGCCTCCCCCAGCGGCCCGGTGATCAAGGACCGCAGCGGCCAGTGCTGCGAGTTCGGGGTAGCTCACGGCTCCCTTGCTCCGGCAGATTCGCCGATACGCCTCAATGACCTTCCAAACCTCGATCCGTTTCATTCGGTTCAAGGCCGTGCCGCGACCTCCTCTCGGAACGGTCAGGTACCCGTCCCTGTCGGTGACTGAATTAGCAAGGACGATCGACAGGTACTCCTGCCCGAGGAATATGGGGTTCGCCAGAGCGGGCTCGAGCTTGTGCTCCACTTGCTCGAGGGCCTCAGCCCATTCCTTGTCATTCGATCTGCTCGTCGCCGTGGCATCGGCAGTCCCCAGCACAGCAACAAAAGCGCCTGTTTGTTCTTCCGATGTCGCCTTTGACCAGACCTGGGCAGCGACGGAGTCGATGCCGGCTACAGTCACCGGGGCTTCACCGAGCTTGTCGCTCTGTTTCAGCCCCGGATCCAGGCGCCCCACGTTTTGCGCCAGACTCTCGGCCAGCGTCTTGGTGAATGTGGTCAGCAGGATGCGTGAGTCCGGGTACCGGTCCGCCAAGTGTTTGGCGCGATGGATCGCCACCACAGTCTTGCCCGTACCCGCCCCGCCGGAAAGCCGAAATGCTCCGTTGCGGTCCTTGACCGCGTACTGGGCTTGGGCCGGGTGCAGGAATACGAGCCAGTCCTGAAAGCTCTCGTTGTTGATGACGTACTCGAGGTCTTCGGACCCCTCGGCGTACGTGAACTCAAGCTTCGAGGCAGGGTGCTTGAGTGCTTCGGCAAGCTTCTCATCCTCGGACTTCGTTGGGTCATCGACGTAGTCGCCAATCCCCAGGCCTTCTTTGACTTCCTGGAGGGACTTTCCTGCTTCAAGGTCAATGAGGGCAAGACCCTGCCACTCGGGGAGTGCTTCGTCCGTGACCACCCTTTCGAACGCCTCCACAGAGGTTGCGCCGATCGCAGCTGCGCCAGTCCGTTGGGGGATGCCCAGCTCCTCGAGGAGGTACGACGGCGTGTACCCGGCTTTTTGGAGCCCGTTCTCATATGCGGGACTTGTTGCAGTCGCGGGAACAACGGCGGCCGGCTGAGGGGGCGCTGATCCCTCTGCCGGTGCGCTGATGAGTTCCGCAATACCGCTGACCGGGTTGACGGTCAGGACGCTTGTCTGCGCCTTCTTAATTGCCTCATCGTGGTTAAAGGTGCCCGCATAGACGTAGTGCGGTTCAGTCCCGGCATTCAGCTTAAAGAGCACCGCCCGGAACTGCTGGTCGACGCGACCAGTGCGCGCCCGCGAGTCTTTGAAAGTCTTCATCGGCTCGATGTGGAGACCAGGCGCTGTGTCGTCTTCCTGAAGCTTGTAGAGGAAGTCCAGGACCTTGCCCTTGAGCGATCCGTCGACCTTGTTGGCCCCCTTCATCAGGGTTACCGATGCCATCAGTCGTTCTCCTTCAACTTGAATGCTTTCAAAACTTGTGCAGCATCGCCGGCCACAAGTGTCCAGCCTTCATACTCTCCTGCCGGATCGAAGACGACAGCCAGTTTGTGCTCCGGCCACGCAATGTCCATCGGTGTCCCATCGTTAAGTTCGTAACCGAGCTCCGGCAGCGGCAACTCGTCGACTTCGGCGAGCACCGCCAACAACTCGCGCTCGGCGTTTGTAGCGAGGTCAAGGATGTCTTGCCATTCCGGCCGGAGGTGCTTACCCAGCGCTCCCGGTTCCACGATGACCGGGACGGAGGGCATAGCAAGAGTAACCGCGCCGATAGCCGGGGCTGTCCGCCTGAATGCGAGCAGGTTGCTTAGACGCAACCACTCGCGCCACACGTTCTTATACACAGGTTGCGCCACTGCTTCGTCCCGACCGTCGAGGACTAGCACGACGTCGGCGCTCACCATAAGCGATGATGTCAGGTTTGCAGCGCAGCGGAGAGGGCCGTCCGCGTACATCCATGCGCGCCCCACTCCCAGCTCGGGCGCCGCATCCGGGTCATCCAGGGTGGCCTGCACGAAGTCCGGAAGGTCCACAACGGAACCCTTGAACGTGGTGCACTTGCCGAGCATGAGCATGGGGATGGCATCGGACAGGTCCGCCCATGCGTCCCTGTTTGGCTCCCGGATCCACTGCCACAGCTGGCTCATGGCGTCGGACTTGACGGCGGCAAGCAGCGCGGGCTGGAGCGGTGTCGTCCCGTTCTGCACGATGCTCGCCGCTTTGTCCGTGAACCACGGCGGCATTGACAAACCGTCGCCGGAGAAGGCATCGATGTCTTCCCATGCAATGGCCCACGGAACCACACCAACGGCCCGAAGAGCCTCCCGCTTGGCCGCATCGTCGGCCACGCGGTTGTGTTCAGGGGACGCGTGAAAAACGTAGCCGTCAGTGTAGATCGCGATCTTCGGGATGTTCGGGTCTGCGGTCGTGAGTACGAAGTCAGGTCGCGTACCGTGAATGTCGACCTGGGGTTCGAGCCACCAGATGTGTTTGGCACCCGGCAGGCGGAACTCCACCTTGTCGGCGCGAAGACCGGGGGTGACCTTAACGTTGGCACCGACTGCGGTAAGCCTGTCCACGAGTGTCTTGCGGAACTTGACTTCGAGGTGTGATTCCAGGGCCGGTGCGGGCGGCGGCACCTTAGTGACGGTCCAGCCCTCGAAGGTGGGATCACCGTCGTCGGGAACTCCGTCATGCCCCGCCAGGATGCTGCGCAGGAGACGCTCCGCGGTCACGCGGGCCACCTTATCCACATTCCAGGGGGACGCGAAGGGAAGGAGGCAGCGATGGCAGGCGAGGCGTTCCTCGGCGCGGCAAGCGCAATTCCGCACCACATCCCATGCGGCCCGTAAGAGGTTCCATACCTTCTCCGGCTCGGCGAATTCGGCGAGGTAGCCAGTGCCGCCGGGGACTTTGTCGTGCAAGAGCAGAGAGACGGCGGTGCCGCCGTCGGCAGGCTCGTTGATCGGCACTGCGGCGATATGGTCCGGGGATCCACCAATCACTTCACGGAGGCCGAGGAGTAATGCAGCGGTCAGGCTGGGGAGGGCAAAATCATCCCCCAAGACGCGGCCGGCCGGGAGGCGAAGGGCAACCCCCTGCGTCGCGAGAACACGTGCGAGCGCCACCTCGGCGACGTGCTCGTCACCGGACTTCCGGTACTTGCACCAGAAGCGGTGCTCATCAGGGTTGTTCGCACGCCCGGCGGAGTCCAGCTTGCCGCAGTACGAGCAGACACGGAACAGCGGCGCCTTGGACTCGTTGCCGGCGATGATCCGCGGGGCGGCGTTGGCAGAGGCTCGCCCCAGGTTGAGCCACCTGAGCTGTACCCGGTTCGCGTACTTGGCGCCGAACTCGAAATCATCGAGGAACCATTCCTCGGTGACATGCTCAGGATCGATATCCGCCGCGAGAACGGTGTTAAAGCGTTCTTTGACGCGCTGGTCGCTGCGATCGCCGATGGCCACCTCGTCGCGGCGCACCTCTGCTGAGACGTTTTTCATGACCACAACGTCGAATTGCTGGCTTACGTCGGCGATACCGCCGAGATGGCACCGGCCACACGACTTAACCGGACCTGCGGCGTCCACGTCGGTGTGTATCCACCCGCACTCCGGGCATGCCTGCCAGCGCTGGATGTGGCTCTGCTGTGGGCCGAGGTCCACGGCGTCGATCTTTACCTCGAGGCCACGCGAGTAGAACGTGGCACCCGGGGCAAGCTCGTTGATCGCGATGGCAGCGCCGCGCTGCAGCGAGATCGTCTCGGTGACGTAGTCCTGGGTTTCGACTTCCTGCCAGGTCACACCGATGTCGAGATTCACCGAGTCGTCGAGGAGCGTGTAGTTCGGCAGCAGGCCGTACTTCTCGAGCACGGAGATCCAATATTCGTCGCGCAGGGCGAAGAGCTGTCCCCGCAGCATGCGCTGTGTGGCCTCGGCGGATTTGGGGGCACGCTTGTCCTCGTCCGTGGCGGCGTTGGACTCAGCCATGGCCCTAAGCTCGGGCATCGTTTTCTCGATATCGTCGATGCGGGCCTTGAGTTCGTCGCAGTCGTCGGCCCACAGCCTGGCGGCCCGGACCACGTGCTCGGCGAGCTCGCTCGAACCGTCAGCACGCGGGGCAGCCCATTCCCGGAGCCTAGCGGCGCTGGCGGGAGCGAGAAGATCCCCGAACTGGCCGAGGAACTCGCTGATATATTCCTCCGCTTTGGAGTGCGCTGTCTCGATCAGATCGCCAAGGAAGGTTCCCGGTCCATCCCCAGCGAGTGCGCCGGCGGCCTTGCGCGGGTGAGGACGGCCGGCGTCGCGCGCGAACCTGTCCACCAGGTGGGCGAGGTATTGCCTTTGCAGGATCTCCTCGGCGTCGAGAAATGTGGCAGGCGGGCGGACTTGCCCGTTGATCACAGACAGCGGGTCGTGGAGCTTGGGCAGGTGCTCACCCCGTCCACGCGCGTAGGCGAGGACGAGTGAGTTTCCAGTGAGGCGGCCGGCGCGCCCCACTCGCTGCAAGTAGGAAGAAACGGACGTGGGCAGGGAGGCTAGCATGACGCAGGAAAGGTCACCGATGTCGATGCCCATCTCGAGAGTAGGTGTCGCGACCAGTACGTTTGGCGCCTGCGGCGTCTGTACCGAGGCTTTGAATTCGTTCTCAGCGCGCACCCGCTCCTCATCAGGCAGCAGCGATGTATGCTCCTTGGCGACGACGCGCTTCGGCTCCCGCGCTCCGTACAGCTTGAGATAGAAGTTCTCCTCCTCGGGCTGGCGCGCGAGCCGGCCGGGGCATCGAACATATAGACAGTTCGCACCGTCGAGCTGGTCCACCACAGTCGCGGAACCGGGTGTAACCGCACGGCACACAGAGCACGCGAGGAAGTGGCGGCCGGCGCCGAGGCCCTCGCCTGTGGGTGCCTGAAGCAGGATTCGGTCCGTGGGAAGCGCAAAGATCGTGGCGCCGTCCTTGGCCTGCACGGTCTCGAGCACGCCTTGGCCGGCGAGCTGCCCGAATAGAGCCTTGGCCACAAAGGTGGCGTCCGCCTTCGGGATGTTGAGGCACAGCGAGGTCCATCGCGTGTACCAGCTCTGGGCCTGGGCTATTGGGTCCATGTAGCCGGAATCGCCGCCGCCGAGCCGCGGGAAGGCTGGCTTGGACCGCCCGGCAGGGAAGGCAGGCATACCCTCGCTGCGGCGTCGGCCGCCCCACACCTTCCAGCGCTGGGCCTTCTCCCCCGCCTCGACCATGTAGTCGTTCAGCCACTGGTGGCGGATGCCGCCCTGGGTGCGCACGCGTTCGACGACGCCGCGCACCCAGGCGAGCAGCGCGGCGTCGTCTGTGAGCTGGTCTTCGAGACCGAGGGTGCCGGGCACCGCCTCGAGCGCAGTACGGGCGGCTGCGAGCATCGCGAGGGGTGACCCAGCATCGGTCTCGGCGACAATGCTGCCGGTGAGCTCGAGGGTGCGGCCGAGGCGGGACTGGAGGCCGAACTCGAGGGAGGCGTCGAAAAGCACGCGCTTTTCGGCGTTGCGTGTCGCGTTGCGCTTCTCCTGGGCGTTGGCCTCCGGATCCCAGTAGGCGCGGAACTGCGGCCTGTCGGCGTAGTCGGGGGCAATGAGCTGGTACTTGCGGACGGGAGTGACGGCGTCCGCAATTGCCCTGTCGACCAGCTGCTTGAGGGTGACGGCTCCCCCGTCCGGTGCAGCGGCCTCGAGCGCATTGCGGAAGGCGGCTCGCAAAGTGAGGATGTGCGAACGGGCTTGAACGAAGCCCGCACGGTGGGCGGCGTCCTGGACACTGTCCGTGAAGACGAGGGCCTTCTTCTCCCCCGGGTCGAGGCCATCGGCGCCGAAGAGGTTTGAGATGCTCACGGAGAGCATGGTTGCGATGGCGCTGCCGAGGAAGCGGATGCCATCTCCGGTCTGGCAGGCGGGGCACACCTCGCGCTTGGAGTCGTCGTCGGCGTCCTGGCCGCGGAGCATGAGGACAGGGACGAGGCGGCCCTCGTGAGCCTCGGCGGTGTCCTCGGCTGGCGGCTCATGGCGGATGGCGCGGTTGACCGTATCGAGCCAGACGAGGCTGTCTGCGATCTCGCCCTTTTCGGCGCGGAGGGCGTCCTCGTTGGGGGCGTGGATTAGCGCGCGGAAGCGCGGGTTGCCGGTGGCCTGCTCGCGACGGATCTTCGAGTCATCGTTCTCGAGGTCCGTTCCCGTGGGGCCAAGGACGGCGCCCCAGCCGGAGCGGCCGCAGTGGCGGCAGAAGACTGCAGGAAGGTAGAGGGTCTGGTCGGTGTGGGGGCCGTCGTCGCCCCAGCGGTAGTGGTGCTCACCGTCCACCGACTTGTCGAGGCGGGACAGCTCACGCACCCAGAGGTGCGTCTCAACAGAGATGGCATTGCGGTTGGGTTCGGGGACCGCGCGTGCGTGGCTGAGGAGGGCAAGGAAGTGGGCCATAAACTCCGTGTGCCGCTCGGCGAGAGTAACGCGGCGGCGGGGCCCTCCTGAGGTGTTGAACTCGCCGAAGGCTCTCTCGGCCAGGTCGGAGAGGACGACGGCGTCGCTCGCCTCGTGAAGCACTGTGCGGGTGAGCGGGTGCTTGCGGATGGCAGCGAGCAGGTCCGCCGGCTGCCCGGCGAAGAGGAGCCGGCAGACCTGCTCGACGACGACGGCATTCGGATCGTCGGCGCCCGCGCCGAGCGCCGCTTCGATGGCCTTCGTGGTGTCCTCGATGCCGGCGGCGACGCGGGCCATCTCGGCGGCAGGATCACCGGTCCACGCCTCGCACCAAGCATCGATGCTGAGGCGGGACTCGGTAACGACCGCGTCGTCAGGAAAGGTTTCTCCAAAGACAGTCTGGGCAAAGCGGAGCATGGGCTCGGACTCGCCCTTCGCGCCGAGCGTCGCAGAAGTCGCGACCGGTGTTATGCGGCCGAGCGGGCGGGCCCGGTCCTCCTCGGTCGGGCCGTGCCGAACTGTGCTGAGGTCGTTGGGCCAATGGCTCTTGAGGGCGAGGCCGAGGCGGCGCAGGAGCATGGCGACGTCGGTGCCCTGGGCCCCGTCGTAGGTGTGGAACTCGTCGAGGACCACGTACTGCAGCGAGGTGGCGGACTGTTCCCAGATCGACGCATCCTCGCTGCGGAGCAGGAGCATGTCCAGCATTTTGTAATTGGTCAGGAGGATGTCCGGGGCCTCGCTGCGGAAGATCTCGCGGGTGTTGATCAGCCCGGCCGCCGAAACCTTAGTGTGCTTCTGGCCGGCCTTCTGACCGGTGTAGATGCCGGCCGTGACGCCGCCGAGTTCAGGGTTCTCGGTGAGCAGGCCGGCGAGGCGCTGCGCCTGGTCGTTGGCCAGGGCGTTCATCGGGTAAAGGAGGAGCGCCTTCATCCCGGTGACGCCCGCGGCCTTGGCCCGGAGGACGTGGTCAATGATCGGGTAGAGAAACGATTCCGTCTTACCGGAACCCGTCCCGGTGGTAACCAGCGTCGGTTCCGGCCGCGGGAAAACGCCGTCTACGGTGCTTGCACCTGCCGAAACACCTGGCTTTGACGTCAGTCTTTTAAAGGCCAGGGCCTGATGCCCGTAGGGTGCAAAGCCCTTGTACCAGTCAAGGCAGTCGCGCCACCCGTAGGCGGCAGGCTCGAAAGGAAGCCTGAGTCGCACGAAGGGTCCCTTGAATATTCCGTCCCGTGGATCTTCGAGGAATCCCTGCAGGCCGTTGCGCGCATCCCGATCGGTGAGGGCAAACGTTGTCGACAGGTAGTCAATCAGCCCAACCTGAAGGTCCTCGACTTGATGTGTGGGCAGGAGAACCGCCATTAGCTCTTCTCCGATAGGAGCTTCTCGAAGTGTGCATACGCCTTCCGCATGTCGTCTTCACGGTCATACGAGATGAACGGGAACTCGAAGACGTACTTGACCTTGCTCTGCGGATGAGTCCAGGTCCGTTCCTCGAGCGTCAGGTCTTCACCGCGGGTCAGGAATTGACGAGCGATTTCCCCTGGGACTTTTCGCCCGTGCCGGTCATACAAATCTTTCCGCTCATATCCATGCAGCACTGGAAATTGCGAACGATAAATGACGCATAGTTCATTGATACTTATTCCGAAAACGATCGCTGTGGCGGCATCTATCTCGACCGACAGAAGCCGCCGTTGCGAAGCCAAGCGAACAGGACTCGAGCGGGTCCACTTTTCGGGCATGACAGCATTCCACAACTCAGAGTAAGCGGAGGTCAGGCACGTTAGACGAGCACTTCGTTCAACGATTTCCACATAAAGAGGATGATCCACGGGGATCGCGGGAACTTGGCCGACTGCCGTGGCGCTGATCTCTGAACCCACTGAGGACCGAATCTGCAGGTCGGCGCCGATAAAGTTCAATGACGCAAGGACGCTCAACAGCCGGGACTCGTTTTCAGCAGCAAACGCCGCAGCGCGAACCGCGTGTACGTGAGCAGTTCCCGGCGGGACCACTGCGGCGCGAAGTGTCCGTTCGCTCACTGTATTTGCCATCGATCGCCAGACGACTCTATATGTCGAGCGAACGCTCACGGGCTCATTGTCGCCCCGCGCCCAGAATCCGTAGTCAGAGTTGTAGCGGGTCCGATCGCCATCAGGCTGAAAACTGGTGCGAGGGATGAAGTCCTCAGGGAGGGCTTCCAGGTCGATCTCAGTCCAGTCGAGGTTGTTTTTCATCGTTGGGTTGGGCTGCTTCGCGAACGGGTTGGCCACTGTGAAGTGGGGCCCCTGCAGGATCACATCGTCCCAAGACTCGGGCACGGCAGATCCGACCTCGAAATAGCCCTTCTTACGATCGATCGACTCATCCCAGCCGCGCGAATACTGCAGGCCCAGCTCGCGAACACGCGGAGCCCTGCTGAGCTTTAGGAGAACCTGGGAGCTGCCGCGGTTCACGGGGTAGACCATACGCGCTTGAACCGGTGGCGTCCCCGGCTCGTCGAGGATGTCCGCCCACACTGCGAGGATCGACTCGTCGACGTCGATGATGCGTTCGGGATGAGGCCGAAGGTCCCAGTTGCCCTCATCGTCCTTCAGCCCGGGTACCGGTCCTTGGCCGTCATGCGCGAGCGAACGCGCAACCGTATCCGGATGATAGAGCGATGCCGCCATCTTGAACCGTGGGCTATCTCGGCGGGGGCCGTAGACATGAACCCCATACGAGACCAAGTGGTGGATCTCGAACAGAGACAGCTCGTTAGTGAATTGCCAGTGGCGCCGCAGCCGCCGATATGTCTCTGCCCGGAGAGAGGCCGCTTTCTTTTCAGTGAAATGCGATTCCGGGTGCAACAGGGCCGCCGCGCCCTTGTGTGAAGCTGACTTCCAAACCCGCTCCATGAACACGCGGTAAAGATCCGGCTGAAGCCCCGCCAGGAGTGGATACACGGTCGGGGCACCGAGGAACTCGGCCACCTGAGGGGTGACGACCGCGGTGTTGACGAAGTACTCACGCATTCCATCAAGGGACAGTGTTGCCTCACGCCTCGCACGAATCTGAGCCTGTGTAGGTTTCTCAGCGAGCTGCCACCATGGATCGCCTTCTGCAAGGAGCGCGGCCTCGTCAGAACGCGGCCTGACCCACGGGGGATTTCCCACCTGCAGATCAAAACCTCCGCGCCCGAAGACGGAGGCGAAGTCCAGCTCCCAGTGGAAGAATCCCTGGTCTCGAGCCACGCGGTCGCACACGGACAACCACTGATGCTCTGAGAGCAGCTCCTCCACGTCCCTCGCCAATGCGAGCTGGAGATCGGCGTGCTCCGCATCGTTCAGCTCATCCCAGTTTGCCCCCGCGCTAAGGGCGCGCTGGCCCACCATCCGGGATTCCTTACCGGTTCGTCCGAGCAGGGCTTCTAGGGCGTCGAGCCATTGGTCGAGGCTCGGCGGGACGGCTCTCTTTGTGGCTTGCTGTATCAGCGGCCAGAACCATAATGCGTTCCAGGCGTCCATGACGCGACGGAGTCGCTGGTAGGCGCCGTTTGGGTCGTTGATTGCCTCTTCAATTTCGGCTCGGGTCACGGCTCGTGTGGTTTCAACAGGCTTAGGCGCCGCCGGTTTGCCGAAGTAGTCGATTTCCCGGCGGGCTTCCTGACCTGCGATCTCAAAGCGGCGCAGCGCGAGCCTCCACAGAGACTCGACCCGTCGGGAAAGATTAAGCAGGCGGTCGACCTGCTGCTTTGTTGGCTTCGCACGTAGAGACTTGCGCCACACGCCGAGGGCCTTCTGTGCGTCCCCGGCGAGGTCCTTGACCTCCTTGGCATCGGATGCCGCACCCCACCCCTGAGCGGGGAGGAGGAAGTGGTGGACCCGGCCGACCACGGCGGGATCGTCGTCGTCCGTCCCGAGCCCGGCAACCAGCCCGCTAACGGGGGCGTCCTGCGGAGTCGAGGTGAGCCAGGACTTGTCCCTGACCTGACCGGCAGAGTATGTCGCGCGGCGAGCCCCAATAAGCGAGTTGCCGCGGCGAAGCCGGAGGCCGAACCACGGCGCCTGCAGGCCAGCCACCATCGTGTCCAGCCACAGGGACACCTCAGCTAGCTCCACCGCCGTCGCGTTGAGGTCTACGCCGTGCACCTGGTGCAGCGCGATCTGGGCCTTTACCTTCTGCAGCTCGAGCGGGTACTCGTCGGCAGGGATACGGACGTCGAGCTCCTTCTGCTTGCGCTCGAGGTACTGTGCAGCGAGCTGACGCACGGCTTCAATGGCGAACGCGCCAGAACCGAGGGCGGGCTCACAGACGGTGAGATTGAGGACCTCGTCGGCAGCCGTCGTCGTGCCGTTCTGGTCGAGTAGTTCCTCCAGAGCCTGGGAGACGACGAACTTCGTCATCACCTCAGGAGTGTAATACGAGGCCGACTGTTGCCGCTCCCGGCCGGCGAGCCGGAAGACGAAGGTGCCCTTCTGGTGAAGGACTGGCTTGAGCTGTCCGGTGACCTCATCCTGCGTCTTGACGAAGTGCTTGGCATCAATCTCCGCGGAACGTGTCACCGGAACAACCCATGAGCCCTTGGACGAGTCGCCGTCCTTGGCAACCTCGTGGAGGTCCTCCTGCGCAATGAAGCCTGTGTAGGACATGAGTCCCTCGTATACAGCCCCAAGCTGATTGACTCCGAGCTCGGCGTAGGAGATGAAGCCGCGGTCCTTGCCGCGGGTCTCCTTGCTCAGCAGGAGGTGCTCAAGGACTTTCTGGAGCGGGGCGTTGCCGAGCTTGACCCCGTCGATGTCTGCTGTCCGGGACGGCGAAAAGAGATCAGCTTCGAGGTTCTCGAAGGTCAGCGCATCGTCGGTCTCCGAGGGCCGGTGTCCCTTGTTCACCAAGGTGAAGAGGAGGCTGAGGGAGTCGTAAAGATGAGTTCCGCGCTTGGCCTTTTCCGACGTGATCGGGTTGAGGACCAGCTCCCGGATTCGATCCAAGCCGTAGCCCTGGTCGTACTGCTCGTCGCCGACAGGGATGACTCCCATCTCCGGCGAGGCCTCGGCGTAGAGCAGGAACAGGATCCGGTAGAGGAAGCGCAGGGACTGGCGTGCAAGCGACTGGCCGTCGACGTCGTCGTTCGACATTCCGGCTGCAGTGCGGCGCGTGAGGACGTCGTTGGCGATGATTTCGATGGAGAGCCTGATGCCCTCGCGGAGGTCCTTTGAGACGCCTACGGTGTGCTTGACCGAGGACTCGATGACGTCGTTCCACCAGATCTGTTCGCTCGCGTCCGGGTGGAGCGAGTCGCGTCCGAAGACGGCGAGGAAGCGATCCAGTTCGCCTCCGCGTTTGGTGTCATTGCGTTCGACGGCGAGCAGGGCGTCAGCGGCGAGGTACCGGCCTTCGGGCCACCGCTCACGCTCGGTCAGGATGAGCCAGCGGCCGGCCATAAGGACGATGAACTGAGGGGCCTCGTCGGTCTGGTAGAGCTCGGAGATGAGCTTGCCGGCCGAGTAGTTGGCTTCCTTGTCGTCCACGAGAGGCTTCTGGAGGAGGTCGCCCCGGTCCTTGGCGAGGGCGTCTTCGAGGGAGTCGGCAGGCTGGGCTTCAACGAAGAGGACGTCGTTGTTCGGGGAAGACCAGACGTTGTGCGCCAGGAGTTCGGCACCGCTTCGTTCGGCCTTGAATGTGGTGCTCGGGCCTTGGAAACCGAGCGCTTGGCGCAGGTCCCGGTAGACGCGAGAGGCGTTACCGGGTTCCTCGGCGAGGGTGCCGAGGTCGATCTGGAGTTGGCCGCGGACCTTTCGAAACCGGTCCAGCGGGGACTCGTGACCCTCTTTGGACGTGTCGTCCCATTGCTTGCGGAGCTTGAGGACTTCGGACTGGAAGGACTCTCCGGCCTTGGTGGTGTCCGTGGTGAAGAAATGCTCGCTGACGAAGTCCTCGCCGACGACGAACGAATCGAACGAGGGCATCTCAGTGTTCTCCTTCCGCAGGGGTGTTGAGGGGCACGACGACGAGCAGCGGACGTACGAGACGGCGGTCCGGGGCAAGTGACGAGACGATCTCCTGTTCCTGCTCCACGCGTGCTTTGTTCTCTTTGAGGCGCCTCGTACTCATGCCGGGGAGCTGTGCCTGTCCGTGAACTTCGCTCCATGCGTCCGCTCGGCCGTGCCATTCATCGAGCCGATGATCGGCGGCCTTGGCGGCGGCCTCGAACGTTATGTCGAGCGAGCCGATGGTGTTTTTGACGGCCCGGGCGATGTAAGGCTGGAATGCGGCGGCGTCAGCGACGGGCCCTGTGTTAATCGACTTGTCGGTGAGGCCGATCTCACGGACGTACTCGGCGAGGCTTCCGATCTGTTCCGGGATGCACAGCTCGCCGCCCTGGGTCGCGAAGAACGCCTGAGAGATGACCTGTCCCCGGCGGTTCATAAGTGTGCCCATGAGGAGAATGCTCGGCTCCTCGACGTCGGCCCGGACCACGGGAACCTCGTTGCCGGCCATCGACGCAAGCGCGCGGTCGCTGGCCCATTCGAGGACGGGGTGTAGCGGGCCGAGGAAGTGGGCCTCTGGCCAGGTGGTTGCCTTCTCACCCTTCGCCGGAATGGACTTCTTGGCTGCTTCGAGCTCATTTTGGCCCTTGTCCAAAGTTGTGGCCAGTTTGAGCTTCTCCGTGACCTTGCGGTCGGCGAGGTAGCCCTGAGGCAGGTGCGCGAGCCGCTGCTGGAGGTCGCGGGGCGGTTCGAGTTCGGCGACCTGGTGCTGGGCATGGATCCTCCAGTTCACCCCTCCCCCGGCGCCATTGGCAGGTGGCTCTTCGGGGTTACCGAAGGCTTCGTGGAGGGCGTCGTCGAGGTAGTCCAGCTCGCTCGAATAGAGCCCAACGCCGGTGTCTGTCGGCACCCGGGGCGAGCCGCCGCCGTCGTCCGCGGTGAGCTGCTCGAAGAAGCTGTCGAAATCGTCGAAGGCACCGTCGTCGGTGTGGGCCGGGTCGAGGACGTCCTCGACGGTCCGCACAACCAGGTCCTCAGACTTCTTGCCTGTGAGGACGGCGAGGATGGCTTCTTCCTCGGCCTTGACGCTGTGTTCACCCATGAGGGAGCCGACATCGTTGAGGGCGCCATGGGCCTCGTGCTCGCGCTCCATGAGGCGGGTGATGACCTTGAGGTCTCCGGCAAACTTCTCGTGGTTCGGGTGCAGAAGGAGCGTCGTGATCTGGGGATTCTTCTTCTGGCCGTACCGGTCGATGCGGCCGTTGCGCTGCTCGATGCGAATAAGCGACCACGGGATGTCAAAGTGGATGAGGTGATGGCACTGGCTGTGCAGGTTCACACCTTCGGATGCGACGTCCCCAGTGACAAGCACGCGGACGGGTGAGGACTCCTGCTTGAAGCTTTCGACAATCTCCTGCTGTTCAACATCGCTCAGGCCGCCGTGCAGGATGCGGACATTCTCCGGCTTGAGGCCGAGGTCCTTGGGCAGGTGGCGCTCAAGCCACATGAGTGTGGGGACCCGCTCGGCAAAGACGACTGCGCGCATGCCCGACTTGGGACCGACGCCGATTCCCTTCAGGTACTGCGCGAGCTCCTGATACTTGGCTGAAGGCTTCTTGAGCGACTCCTCGGTGAGAGCCCTGAGGTGTTCAAGAGCTTCGTGCTCCCGGTGCTCCGCTAGCAGTTTCGGGTCCGCGACCTTGCGGAGGCGCTCCTTGACCGTTTCGAGAAGCGCTGCCGGGCTTGAAAGGAAGGCTTTCGCAAGGGTCCAGGGAAAGAGGGAGCTGTTCGCGCCGGAGTAGGGGCTGGAACCGTCTTGGGGGTAGAGCCAAGTATCTGCGATTTCCTGGGCGACGGCGTTCTCGGCAGGGCTTGCCGCGATGAGACGGTTGTCTGGTTCGAGGCGTTCCATCCAGTTGGCGCCCACCTCGGCGGCCACTTCGGGACTGTGACGGTGACGGCGGATGATAAGGCGCTGGAGGTCGTTTCCGTCGAAGGTGCCGTCCGGGCGGATGGCGGTGGGATCGAGGAGACGGATCAGTTCGGCAAAGGACTCCTGCTTGCCGTTGTGGGGGGTCGCCGAGGCGAGGATGAGGGCTTCGGTGTTGGGGGCGAGGATCCTGGCGAGCTCGTTGTTGAGCGTTCCTGCGTTGGTGAGGTTATGGGATTCGTCGATGACGACGGCGTCCCAGCGGATCTTCTGCAGGTGCGCTTTGTAGCGGGCTGACTTCAGGGTGTCGATCGAGATTATGGCGCGCTTGAAGTACGTGAATGGGTTGCGCGTTGCCGGAAGGGTCTGCCGCACCTTCTGGATGCCGGCCGAATCCAGACGAACGAACGGGAGGGCGAAGCGGCACCATAGCTCGTGCTGCATCTGTTCCAGGACGTGCCTTGGCGTGACGACCAAGACTCGTTCTGCCCTTCCTCGCCGGGCTAGCTCGCTCAGGATCATGCCGATTTCGAGGGTCTTGCCGAGGCCGACGGCGTCTGCGATGAGAATTCTGGGACGGACGTTTTGGGGGTCTAAGGCGCGGGCGACGGCGATGCGCTGGTACTCGAGTTTGTCCGCGAGCATACGCGTGGAAACGGTGAGGCCCTCATGGTCCTGCGGAATGGGCGTCTTGCGGAGAGTGGATTCGAGCCACAGGCGGGCGCGGCGATAGTTGGGGCTGGCGTCGGCGATCGGCATGGCCCCGGCGGGGTCGACGACCTCGATTTTGTCCAGGCTCTCATAGAAGGCCGCTGTTGTGTCGCGGACAAGCTCACTGAGTCCACGGACTCTTATCAGGAGGCCGTCACCCGTTTGCTCCACGCCTGTAACGAGCCACTCCTCGTCTCGAACGTGAACGACGGAACCTGGTGCGACGTTGAGCTCGACCTGCTCGTTGACTGGAGCTGACACTGATCCTTGCTTTCTTCTGTCCCCATAGCTGCCGGGTAAGGCGTAGGCAGCAGTGACCCGAGGGTCAAGACTCATCTAACCATCTACATGTGCGAAGGGAACAAAGCGGGCCATGTCCCCCGCGTTTTCAGTTACTGCGCAACGGCAGCGGCTGTGGCATACACATCGGCGGGCATCGGTCGGTGCAGCTTCCAGGTGATGGCAATCGGCCTCTCGCCCGAGTGCTGCACATAGTCCACCTGACCAAGGCAGGTGTAGGGAACAGTCAGTCCGGTCTCGTCGTCCGCAGTGTCCCTCGTGAAGATCAGAATTCGCGAGCCGTGGGAGGCCCGGTCAAGGTAGCGGCGTCCGGTCGGGCTGCTCGGCGAGGTAGCGTTCTGAGACTCCCAGTGGAACAGCTCAGGACTGATGGCGTAGTCCTTGTACATTGTGGTCGCTGAATGCTTCTTGTCGTCCTTGTTCAGGGTGACAAAGAAGGCGTCGGTAGAAGTTGCAGGACACCATGCAACGCCCTCACGGTGCTGGACGTTCTTGCCCTGTTCCAGCGAGCCGTACTGCAGCGCCGCCAGCACCTCCTCGCGCCGGTACGTGGCATGCGACAGCAGCGGGATGTGCTGCAGCCCAGCGCCGAGGCTCTTGGCGGCGTGTTTCGATGCGGCCACTCCCAGCTTCACGACCTGGCGGATCTCGCGGCACACAAACTGGTAGCCGCGCAGGTGGTCCAGGCCGTCGTCGTACGTTGTGAATCCTCCGCCGTCATCCCACAGCGTGAAGAAAAGCATGCGCGCGAAAGCCTTCTCACGCATGCCGAGATCCGCATAGCGGGGCGCGTCGGGAGCAACCAGCATGGAATAGGCGGCGGCACGTTCCGGATCGTCCACGTGAATCAGCGCGGCCATGCGGCCCAGCAGCTTCTTTTCCTCCGCGTCCGACAGCTCTTCGAGCTTCCCCCGCAGCACGGACTCCAGGGGTGAGAGCCCCTCGATAAGTCCTGCCTGCCGGAGATAGCCGGTCCACGAGTCCTTGGTGGAGCGGTAAATCGTCTTCACGTCATTCCCCGACCGCTCCATATAGGCCTCCAGCTCGGTTTCGGCGTACGAGGCGATGTCCCGGACCAGCTGTGCGCGGTTGAACCGGAGCTGCGCTTTGATGTTGTCCAGCACCACCTTCTGCGCCACCCGGTCCAGCACGATCTGCGAGCCCGACGGCAGGTACGGGAACTCGTCCTCGACGGCCTTCTCCAGTTCCTTGCGGCCATAGCCTGTCAGTGCCCGGTAGCGCAGATCAAAGCGGAACTCACGGCGCTGCTGGCCGATGAAGTCCAGGACCGTCAGCACCGCTTTGCCCTCGGCACGGCGCAGCCCGCGCCCCAGCTGCTGGAGGAAGACAGTGGCGCTCTGCGTGGGCCGAAGCAGCAGGATGGTGTCCACCTGCGGCAGGTCCAGGCCTTCGTTGAAAAGGTCGACGGCGAAGATGCAGTTGATCTCCCGCTTGCCCAGGCGGCGGAGGGCTTCCTCGCGGTCAGCATTATCAGTGGTGCCGTCGACGGCGACGGAGGCAATGCCGGCTCGGTTGAACACCTCGGCCATGTAGCGGGCATGCTGCACCGAAACGCAGAAACCGATGGCCCGCATCTGCTCGGTACTGGTGACCTTGTCCCTGAGTTCACGGATCACCTTGGCGGCGCGGGCGTCGTTGCCCGTATAGAGGGCGCTCAGCTGGTGGGTGTCATAGTTGCCACGCTTCCACTCCAACTGGCTCAGGTCCACGTCATCGGAGACGCCGAAGTAGTGAAACGGGACCAGCAGGTCAGCGTCCAGAGCGTCCCAGAGCCTAAGCTCACTGGCGGTGCGGCCGTCGAAGAACTGCTTGGCGACGTCGACGCCGTCACCACGCTCCGGGGTCGCTGTGAGCCCGAGGACCTGCTGCGGTTTCAAATGGTCCAGCAGGCGGCGGTACGTGGGCGCCATCGCGTGGTGGAACTCATCGACGACGACGACGTCGAAGAAGTCAGGCTCCAGCTGTTCGATGCCGAGGGAAGACAGCGACTGGACGGACGCGAAGATATGCTTCCACTCCCGCGGCTTGTGGTCCCCCACGTAGAGCTCACCGAAGGCGCCGTCCTGCATGACGTCACGGTAGGTGCGCATCGCCTGCTTCAGGATCTCCTGCCGGTGGGCGACGAAAAGAAGCTTCAAATCGCGGCCGGCAGTTTGGCTTAGCCGCTTGTAGTCCAGAGCGGCGATAACAGTCTTGCCGGTCCCGGTGGCAGCGACCAGGAGGTTGTGGTTGAAGCCCTTGAGCCGCTCGGCTTCCAGGTCCTCCAGCATCTCTTCCTGGTGCAAGAACGGCTGGACCTCAAGCCCAGTGGCGGCGTCCGGGGCCGCGGTGCGACGTCCGCCGTTGCGCTCCAGTGCAGCGTCCAGCTTTTCCCCGTCGCGTTCCGGGTCGTAGCTTTGGAAGGCCCGCTGCTCCCAGTAGCTGTCGAAGGTGACCTCGAACTTCTGCAGGAGGGCGGGCGTTGCGACGGAACTGAGGCGGACATTCCATTCAAGCCCGTCCAGTAGTGCGGCTTGACTTAGGTTGGAGCTGCCCACGTACGCGGTGTCGAACCCAGTGTTGCGGCGGAACAGCCAGGCTTTGGCATGCAATCGAGTTGCCTGCGTTTCGTAGCTGATCTTTACCTCGGCCCCGTACCGGTTGACGAGCTCGTCAATCGCGCGGCGTTCGGTGGCGCCCATGTAAGTTGTGGTAATGACCCGGAGCTTGGCGCCGCGCTCCTTGAGTTGCTCAAGGGCAGGCTCCAAAAGCCTGAGGCCGGTCCAGCGGACAAAGGCGCAGAGAAGGTCCACTGTGTCGGCGGACCCGATTTCGGCCCGGAGTTCCGCGGCCAAGTTGGGTTCGTCTTTGCTGTTGGTGAGAAGCGCGGAATCGCTGAGCTTCGTAGCGGGGCGGCGAAGTTGTCGGAGCCCGAGATTATCGGGGCCGCGGAGGGCCCGAAGCTGGGTGGGACCGTCGGCGATGCGGTCCGGTGAATCCAGTGTCTGGAGGAGGCGGTTGGCAAGGCCGACTCTGTTTTCGGTCTTTGCGGCCGCGAGGGCCTGGCGGACGGCTTGGGCCACGTGGCGGGAGAGGACGTCGGGGGCACTCTCTTCATCAATTAAAGCAAAGTCCGGTTTGAGGTCTTCCAATTGGCTAAGACGCTCGCCGAGGAAATCCGTGTTCAGAAGTTCATACAAGCCCTTAGGCAGCCGCTCAGCCGCAAATCCCCCAATGAAGTTAGTCACTGCGCCAGGCTACTAGTAATCGCTGACAACAGCAGGTAGCTACCCTTTTCCGAAGAATAAGGGGCTCTTCGCAGTTGAGGGTGTAGTCGAGGGTCGGCGGCTGGTTCGTGGATAGACGTCGAGGTCTTCCAGGATGGAAGTTCTCACACTGCCCA
>NZ_JBIVQC010000013.1:0-51570 GCF_044754925.1 Pseudarthrobacter sp. NPDC092424
TGGGCAGTGTGAGAACTTCCATCCTGGAAGACCTCGACGTCTATCCACGAACCAGCCGCCGACCCTCGACTACACCCTCAACTGCGAAGAGCCCCGTTGGGCCCTTAAAAGGGCGGCCCCCGGCGCAGGAGACGCCGGGGGCCGCAGGCGGGTGTGTTCTTACTCTTGGGTGGTCGCCTTCCCCGGTCCGGCTCCGGGGCAGGGTGTGCCGTCGGCGCACCCTTCTGCGCATTCGTGCTTTGTCACCAGCTCGAACTGGACGCCCCGGTGCTGCTCGACTCCGCTGCGGATGGCGCGCTCCACCACGGAATCAGCCAGTCTCCGCCGAAGTGAGAGGGGGTCCCGCCGGAGGTCTTTGGTGAGGGCGAAACAGAGCAGGAGCATGACGATCACGAAGGGCAGGGCAGCCACGATGGTGATCCGCTGGAGTCCGGACAGGGCCTCGGAAGGCTCGTCGCCCCCGGCGAGGAGCATGACGGCCGCCACCGCGCCGGTCAGCCCTCCCCAGAAAATCACGAGGGCCCGTTTTGGCTCGGAGGTCCCGTTCGAACTGAGCGATGCCATCACGAGGGACGCGGAATCGGCGCCTGTGATGAAGAAGATTCCAACCAGGACCATGGCCAGGACGATGACGGCCGCCATGAGCCATGGGGGAATGGGCAGGTTGCGGACCAGGTTGAAGAGTGCGCCGTCGAAGTCGATGCTGGCTGTCCCGTCGGTCATGGTCATCAGCCCGGCCGTGCCGGCCTTGTCCGCCTCCTGCTGGATGTGGAAGGCAGTGCCGCCGAAAATGCCGAACCAGATTACGCTGACCATGCTGGGTACCAGCAGGACGCCGGTCACAAACTGCCGGATGGTCCGGCCCCGGCTGATCCGGGCAATGAACATGCCGACGAAGGGCGTCCAGGAGATCCACCAGGCCCAGTAGAAGATGGTCCAGCCGGACATCCAGGTGCGCAGGGTTTCATCGCCTACGGCTTCGGTGCGGGACGACATTTCGGCGAGGTCCCTGATGTAGTCGCCGACGGCGGACGGGATCAGGTTGAGGATGAAGAGCGTCGGTCCGGCTACGAAGACGATGAGGGCCAGGACGACGGCCAGGACCATGTTGATGTTGGACAGCCACTGGATGCCCTTGCTGATGCCGGAAACCGCCGACGCGATAAAGCATGCCGTCAGGATGGCGACGATGGCCACCAGCACGGGGGTGCCGATTTCGCCTGCCCAGCCGTTGGACGTGAAGCCGCTGCCGATCTGCAGGGCGCCCAGGCCCAGGGAAGCGGCGGTGCCGAAGAGCGTGGCGAAGATGGCAAGGATGTTGATGACCTTACCGACCGGGCCTTCAACTGTCCTGATCCCGAACAGTGACGTAAAGGCTGTGGAGATCAGCTGCTTGCGGCCAAGCCGGTAGGTGCCGTACGCCATGGCAATTCCCACCACCGCATACATGGCCCAGGGGTGCAGCGTCCAGTGGAAAATCGAGGTGGCCATGGCCGTTTGAATGGCCGCCGGGGTCCGGCCGTCGACGGTTCCGGGGGGCGGCGAGATGAAGTGGTAGAGCGGCTCCGCCACGCCGTAGAACATCAGGCCGATGCCCATGCCGGCGGCGAACATCATGGCAATCCAGGAAACCGTGCGGAATTCGGGCTTTTCGCCGTCCTTGCCCAGCGGGATGTTGCCGAACTTGCCCAGGGCCAGCCACAGCACGAAGACGACGAAGAGTGACGCCAGGACCATGAACAGCCAGCCCGTGTACTCCATCACCCAGTCGAGCGCGTTCGTGGAGGTTGCGGCGAGGCTGTCCTTGCCGAGGAACCCCCAGGCGACGAAAGCCAGCGCGATGACGCCCGTGATGCCGAACGTTGCCTTGTCCAGCGTCAGTTTGCCGTTTCGGCGCCGGGAGATGGCCTGCTCCGTCTGGCTTAGCCGCAACTCCTCCAGGATCTGTTCGTGGTCGGTGGCGGGGGGAGGCGCGGCTGGTTTCTCTCCCATGCCGGCATCAAGCGGGGTGCCGGGGGTTTCGCCGTCGGAGGGCGGCACGTTGGCCTTGCGGGAAGTCAGTTCACTATTAATGGCCATGAAAGCGGATCCTTTGGCTAGTCCATGGGCTTGCGTTGAATGCGCGTCCTGCAGGCTTCCGGATCCGGGACGGACCGGTGTTCGCCGCAGACGAGCAGGCAGGGCCTAAAGCCCCTCGGGGAGGTGTTCCGCAAAGATCAACAGAGTTCGCGCTAAGCAACAAGAGTGCTGTAAGTCACTTTCAAAAGTCAAGAATGCGTCGACGCATGAACCTCTTGATGACGTGTACCTTGACGGCCTGCAGTCCGATGGATCCTGGGGCTCTCCGCAGCAGGAAAGGACGCCGCCACCAAAGCAATCCGGCTCTCCGACGGCCGGTGATGTGCCTTTGTCCGGCGATTCCGCCTAACGGACGGTGTAGCCCATGTTGGCGCTGACTTTGAGTCCAGCTTCCTTAAGGGAATCGATCAGTCCCGGAATCGTTTCGGGCTCAAAGCGGAACGCCGGGCCCGAGATGCTGAGCGCACCAACCACGGTGCCCTGGTGGTTGTAGACGGGGACGGCTACGGCGTTCAGGCCGATCTCGAACTCCTCGCGCACCACTGCATAGCCCTTGTTGCCTACCTCCAGCAGCTGTGCGTCCAGCTCCTTGCGGCTGGTGACGGTGCGCGCGGTGCGGGCGGCCAGTCCCGTCTCTTTCAGGATCCGGTCGCGCTCGTCAGCCTCCAGCGCGGCCAGGAGGACCTTCCCGCTGGACGTGGCGTGCAGCGGGGTCAGGCTCCCCACCCAGTCATAAGTGGCCAGGGTGGAGGGTCCCATCGCCTGGTCCACGTTGACCGCGTAGTTGGAGCGCAGCACGGCGAGGTTGACGGTCTCCTTAAATTCCTCCGCCAGGCTTTCCAGCACGGGCCTTGCCTCGCGCACCAGGCTCAGCCGGCCGGGGATGGAGCTGGCCAGCCGCAGGATCCCAAACCCGAGCTGGTACTTGCCTCGCTCGCTGTTTTGATGGACCATTTCGCGGGTCACCAGGGAGCCCATCAGCCGGGAGACAGTGGACTTGTGGATGCCCATTTCTTCGGCTATCTCGCTGACGCCCGCATGACCGTCCCTGGCCAGGATCTCCAGGACTGTCAGGGCGCGCTCCACGGACTGGACTCCGCCGGACTGGCCGCCCTCGGCGTCGGTATCGGATTCCGGTTCGTGTTTAGAAGCCATACTTCCTGATCCTATGCGACCCGGGCCCCGGGTCCGTGCCGCCGGGGCGGAGAACGCCGCGGTGCGCCCGGCGGAATCTTGTGGAAATCTTTGCGCCTGCTTGCGAGGAGGTTGAGGTCCGCCGGGGAGACTCGAAGCAGCGGTCTCCAGGCGGCAAGGCCCCGACGGCGGGTGGACCGGAGGCTGGGCAGCTCGCGGAAGGCGGGGAAGCCAATGGAACAGATGAAAACAAGGGGTGCGGCGAAGGCCAAGGCACTGCTTCGCCTCTACGTGCACTCGCGGAAAGTGCGGGCGGCAGCCCGGGAACTGGCCGAAGCCCTGGCCGAATCCCGGGAGGTGTCGAGCTGGCCCGGGGACCGGCTGCAGGTGGGAGCTGCGGTGTCCGAGCATGTCGAGAAGCTCACCCGGAGGCTCCTTATCGAGACCGAGGCCCACGGCCGGTTCGCAGCCTTGGCCAGGTAACCCCGGCCGCGTCACCCGGCCTTGAATTATCCGTTCCGCCCGGGCCCATTAAGTGCCAGACTGGAAAGCAATCGAGTGGCTGGGGGTAACCAAGTCAGGAGATTGCAATGGGATCTGTATCCGGTTGGGCGTACCTGATCGCGGGACTTATGACCATGGACGCGCTGCTCATGGCGCTCTGGGCCATCGAGAACGACTGGCCCGGCAAGTGGTGGAAAAAGCTCTGAATAGCCTTACAGGCCCAGTTCCGCCTTGAGGGCGGCAACGTGGCCCTCGGCCTTGACCTGGTACTGGGCCAGAGCGACGTTGCCCGCAGGATCCACTACCACCGTCGAACGCACGATGCCTTCCACGATCTCGCCCTTGACCAGCTTCTCGCCCCAGGCCCCATAGGCCAGCGCCACGGCGTGGTCCGGGTCCGAGAGCAGCGGGAATGTGAGGCCGAAGTCCCCCGTGAAGCCATCAAGGGCTTCGGGGGCGTCGGGGGAGACGCCCACCACTTCGTAACCCTTGCCCTGCAGCGATGCAAGGCTGTCGCGGAAGTCGCAGGCTTCGGTGGTGCAGCCCGGCGTCGCGGCCTTGGGGTAGAAGTACACGATGACGTTCCTGCCGCGGTAGTCGGCCAATGAAACGGTCCGGCCCTGGGCGTCCTGGAGCGTGAACTCAGGAGCCGGGGTTCCGGGCTGAAGCTTGGTGGTCAGGGTGTGGCTCATGGCGTTTCCTTTGGCAGGCAATGTCATTTACGGGCAAAGCATCTAGTGAAGCGTTTTCCCCCAACAGTCCTCAACTCGGCCGTCACAAACGGTATTCCCGCGGACCCCAAGGATCTAGGGGAGGGGTTGGGTGAGCCAGGTGAAGGCCGTCTCCCGCGGCTCCTTGTACTCAAGGCTCACGTAGCCGCCGTACCCGAGCTCGCGGCTGCGCGCCACCCACTCGCGCAGCGGCAGTGTTCCCGTGCCTGGAGCGCCGCGGCCCGGTGCGTCGGCGATCTGGATGTGCCCGAAGTCCCCGGCGTGGCTTTCGATCACGGCCGGGACGTCGTCGCCGTTGACCGAGAGGTGGTAGAAATCGGCCAGCAGTTTGACGTTCACGACGCCGGCCTCCGCCTCCACCCGCCGGATCACCTTCAGCGCGTCCGCGGCCAGGAGGAGGGGATAGGCGGGGGCGCCGCTCACCGGTTCCAGGAGCACGGTGCCCCCGATGCCGGCGACGCCCTCCGCCGCAGCGGCAAGGTTTTCGGCGGCCAGTTCATCCTGTTTGGCCGCGTCTTCGCCCTGGATCCGGTTGCCGTACAACGCGTTGAACGCTTTGCAGCCCAGCCGTCCGCCGATGCCGGCCACCACATCGACGTTGTCCCGAAACTCGCTGGACCGTGCCGGCCACGACACCAGGCCGCGGTCGCCGCCGGGCATGTCACCGGCGCTGAAGTTCAGCCCGGTCAGCTGGACGCCGGCGTCGGTGATGGCCTTTTCGAAGGCCGTGACCTCCGCGTCGGCCGGGACGGAGGAGGCAAACGGCCACCAGAACTCCACCGCGTCGAACCCGGCGGCTTTCGCGGCGGCCGGGCGCTCCAGCAGGGGCAGCTCGGTGAGCAGGATGGAGCAGTTCACGGTGTACGTCATCGAAGGTCCTTCCGGGCGGTACGACGGCGGGGCCGGCCTCGGGAGGCCGACCCCGCCAAAGGATGATTCCTAGAGGACGTCCTCGTTCACGAGTTCGTCCTCTTCCTCACCGAGCTCCAGCAGCTTGCCGCTCTTGCGGTCGGCCAGGTACTTCTTCATTTCGCGCTTGATGACCGGCAGGAGCATGTACACGCCGAGCAGGTTCACGAACGCGCAGATGAACAGGGCGGCATCGGCGAAGTTCAGCACCTGGGTGAAGGTCAGGACCGTACCCACCACGGTGAAGAACAGGAAGACAGCCTTGTAGGTGACCTCCGAAGCCTTGCTGCGGCCGAACAGGTACTCCCAGGCCTTCAGGCCGTAGTAGGACCAGGTGATCAGCGTGGAGAACGCGAACAGGGCAACAGCCACGGCCAGGACCACCGGGAACCAGGGGAGGACGGTGGCGAAGGCGTCGGAGGTGAGGATGACGCCGTCGGGCGCACCTTCGCCTGCCTGGACCTGGTCGATGCCGGCCTGCAGGCTGGGGGCACCGGCGATGATGATGGCCAGTGCGGTCATGGTGCAGATGATGACCGTGTCCACCAGGGGTTCGAAGAGCGCCACGAAGCCTTCGCTGACAGGGCGGCGGGTCTTCACAGTGGAGTGCGCGATGGCTGCGGAGCCCAGGCCGGCTTCGTTGGAGAACGCTGCGCGCTGGAAGCCAACGATCATCACGCCGACCAGGCCGCCGGCCATGCCGGACGGGTTGAAGGCCCCTCCGATGATGGCGGCAAACGCGGCCGGAACGCTGTCGATGTTGACGATGATGACGAACAGGCAGGAGACCACGTAGATCAGCGCCATGGCGGGGACCAGCTTGCCGGTGGTGGCGCCGATGGACTTCATGCCGCCCAGGATCACTGCGGCGACGAGTCCGGCCAGCACCAGGCCGAAGACCAGTGCCGCGCCGGAACTGCCCAGGAAGCCGTCCTCGCCGCCGGTGACGTTCTGGATCTGGGCAAAGGTCTGGTTGGCCTGGAACATGTTGCCGCCGGCGATGCCGAAGATCAGGATGGAGACGGCGAAGATGCCGGTAAGGATCTTGGCCGGCACGGTGCCGAGCTTCTTGAAGGCGATGGGCAGGTACTTGAACGGGCCGCCGGTGACGGTGCCGTCGGCGTGGACCTCGCGGTACTTCACGCCCAGGGTGCATTCGGCGAACTTGGTGGCCATGCCCAGCAGGCCGGCCAGGATCATCCAGAAGGTGGCGCCGGGGCCGCCCAGCGCCATCGCGGCACCTACGCCGGCGATGTTGCCCAGGCCCACGGTGCCTGAAAGCGCGGAAGTCAGGGCCTGGAAGTGGGGGACCTCGCCCGGGTCGGACTTGCGGGAGTAAAGGCCGCGTACCACTTCGTACGAAACCTTCAGCCCGCGGAACTGGACGAAGCCGAAGTAGGCGGTGATGATGACGCCGGCGGCAATCAGCCAGGCTACGACGGCGGGAAAGCTCACGTCCCCGATGGTGATGGGGAAAAAGACGATCTTGGAGAAAATGTCTGCAATCGGGAGGAACACCGCATCGATGGCCTCCTCGACTTGCGCCAGCCAGCTGAGGTCTTCAGACACGGCCATAGGCATCGCTTCCATGGGTACCACTTTCTTGTTGCGAACTGGGCAAGGCTCTGGCCCTGGTTGGGGTGGGCCGGGGGTTTTGCCGCTTAAGGCGCTCCAAGTTTACCCGACTTTGAGTGCTGCAGGTCACACTGCCGTTGGCGGGCCGAAGGGCCGGCGGCGCCAGGGCCGTCGTCGTGCGCCTTAAACCGCGGAATTCCGCGGGTTGAGCAGCAGTCCCCCGGCGCGGCCGGACGCGCCGGGGGATGAGCCGCAACAGTCGGGAACTAGCGGGTCAGGTCCTTGCCCCTTGTCTCAGGAATGGTAAATACGGCGGCCGCGCTGATGGCCAGGAGCACCACCGCGTAGGCGTTGAACACCTGCGGCGCGCCCAACGTGGTGCCCAGCCACTGCTGCAGGTACGGCGCGGTGCCGCCGAAAACGGCCACGCAGATGGAGTAGGGCACGCCCACGCCCACGGTGCGGATGGAGGTGGGGAACAGCTCGGCGTACACGGCCGGCACGATGGCGGCGCTCGCGGCGATGAAGACCAGCATCACGGACATGCCCACCGCCAGCTGCCACGCGGAATCCTTCAGCAGCCAGGTCATGGGGAAGTGCATGACGGCAGAACCAATGGCACCGGACCAGAGCACCTTCTTGCGCCCGATCCCGTCGGACAGCTTGCCCCAGAACGGCAGGGCGGCGATAAAAACGATGTTGGCGACCACGCCGGCCCAGAGGGCTTCGCCGCGGTCGATCTTCAGTGCGGTGGTGGCGTAGCTCGGTGCCACGACGCCCCAGATGTAGTAGATGACGGTCAGTCCGACGGTCAGGCCGATCACCTGCAGTGCCTGGCGGCGGTGGCGCACAATCTGCGGCCAGATCGGGGCGCGCTTCTCGGCGGTGGATTCGCCCTCGAACGCTTCCGTTTCGTGCAGGCGGGCGCGCATGATCAGCGCGTACAGGCCCATCGCCGCGCCCAGCAGGAACGGGATCCGCCAGCCCCACGCGTTCATCGCCTCAGTGGTCATGGACATGTTCAGGATGGCGCCCAGCAGCGTGCCGAACAGGATGCCCACGGTGCCGGAGGTGTAGATCAGGGTTGCCCAGAAACCGCGGTGCTCCTTGGGTGCCATCTCGGACAGGTACGTTTGCGACGACGGCAGTTCACCGCCGTGCGCCAGGCCCTGGATGAGGCGGGCCACCAGCAGCATGAGGGACGCCCAGGCACCCACCGCGGCGAACGTGGGGGCGACTCCGATCATCAGGCTGCCCAGGGAGGCGAGGCCGACGGCGAGGGTCATCGATGTCTTCCGGCCCACCCGGTCGCCGATCCAGCCAAAGACGAAGCCGCCGAAGGGGCGGGCGACGAACCCGACGGCGAAGATCGCCAGGGTGGACAGCACGGCCGAGGCCGGGTCCGCCTTACTGAACAGCTGGCTGGCGATGAACGGCGTGAACGTGGCGTAGATGGCCCAGTCGTACCATTCGACGGCGTTTCCGATGCCGGTTCCGACGATGGTCTTGGCGGTGGACATCCGTCCAGTCTGCTGCTTGGTTACTGTCATGGTCATGATGACTTCCTGGAGGTCGATAAAAAAGCTGGAATAGCGGTGCTGGTGCCGGCCGCTGGCGCGCTGCTAGGACGCTGCCGAAAGGGCGGCCAGCCGCGAGATGGCCAGTTCGGCGTAGAGCGCGGCCCCGTCAGCCAGCACGCCGTCGTCGAACGTTGCATAAGGTGAGTGGTTGAACGGTGACCGGGCGGGATCTCCGCCGGGTGCCATGGCGCTCAGCCCAACAAACGTCCCCGGCACCTCGGCCAGGACGCGGGAGAAGTCCTCTGAACCGCCCAGGGGAGTGGCCCAGCGGGAGAGGCGGCGCTCGCCGAAGAGGCCGGAGATGACCTTTTCCGCAGTGGTTGTCTCGTCTTCGTTGGTGATGGTGAGGGGGTATTCCTGTTGGTAGTCCACGTGGACCTCCACCCCGTGCCCGGCGGCGATCCCTTTGAGCATGCGCGGGACGGCTTCCATCATGCGGAGGCGGGATTCCTCGGAGAATGTCCGGATGGTGGCCTCGATGCGGGCTGACTCCGGGATGATGTTGCGCTTGGTTCCGGCGTGCAGGACGCCGACGGAGAGCACCACGGGGTCGAACATGTTGAACTGGCGGGTGACCATGACCTGCAGGGCCGTGACCATTTCCGCGGCCACTGTCACCGGGTCCTTCGCCGCGTGCGGGGCCGAGCCGTGGCCGCCGGCGCCGAGTACCGTAACCTCAAGGCCGTCCGAGGCGCTGAGCATGACGCCGGACTTGGTACAGAATGTGCCGTGCGGCTCCAGGGACGAGAAGACGTGCATGCCGTAGGCGGCCTGGACCCGGGGGCCGGCGGCATCGAGGACGCCTTCCTTGATCATGTAGCGGGCGCCGTCACAGCCTTCCTCGCCGGGCTGGAACATGAGGACCACGTCGCCTTGGAGCCGGTGCTGCTTCTCGGCGAGGAGGGTGGCGGCGCCGGTAAGCATGGAGGTGTGCAGGTCGTGGCCGCAGGCGTGCATTGCGCCGTCCGTCCGCGAGGTGTAGTCCACGCCGGTCTTTTCCTGGACCGGGAGGCCGTCCATGTCGGCGCGGAGGAGGACTGCCGGGCGGACTTCGGCGGCTGCGGCGGTGCCGGCGGCCTTGCCTGCCCCCGCGCCGGTACCGGTCCCGCGGAGGACCGCGGTGACGGACGTCGTGTCCTTGCCGAGCGTGATTTCGTACGGCAGGCCGGACAGGGCCTCAAGGACCTTCTCCTGGGTGCGGGGAAGGTGGAGCCCAATTTCCGGCCGGCGATGCAGGTCGTGGCGCAGGCGGACCAGGTCGTCCTGAAGTTCCTTGGCATCTTCGGTAATGGGCACTTTGTTACTCCTTGAAAAGTGGCTTTCCGTTCTGGGGACTATTCTGAAGTGGCATGACTCACATGCTGGAAAACCGCAGGAATTATCCTTTGCATCCGGCCTTTTAGCAGGATTCATGCACTGTGACGGGAGGCGTAATGGAGCTGAGCGAAGAGGATCTGGCGCTCATCCAGGTCCTGCAGGCCTCGCCGCGGCTGGGCTGGGCGGACGCCGCCAAGGTGCTGGGAGTCCACGCCACGACGCTCGCGGCGCGGTGGGACCGCCTCAAGTCGAGTGGAGCTGCCTGGGTCACGGCGCACCTCGCCGGTGACCCCCGCCAGATGCTCCTGGCCTTCGTAGCCGTGGACTGCGAGATGAACCGCCGCGAAAGCGTCACAGCCCAACTGGCGCAGGTTCCGGACATCATCACGGTGGAGGAAGCGGCAAGCAACCGGGACCTGATGCTGACTGTGGTCACGAAGTCCCTGGACGACTTCAGCACGCAGGTGGTGTCCCGACTGAAAACCATCGACGGCCTGACCAAGTACCAGACCTCCCTGTGCACCCGGCTCCATACGAGTGCGGACGAGTGGCGGCTCAACATCCTGGACCGGACGCAGCTGGCAGCCCTTCGCTCCCTGGGGGTCCACGCAACTCCGGCAATCCGGCGGCCGGGCCCGGCGGGCGACCTTCCCGCCAGCCACCTTGACCTGCTGCCGTTCCTGGCCCGGGACGGCAGGGCGACAGCGGCCGAGATCGCCCGGGAACTGGGCCGGCATCCGGCTACCGTGCAGCGCCAGCTCAACCGCGTGCTTGCCAGCGGCATCCTGTCATTCCGGTGCGAGATCGCCCAGCGCTACTCTGCTTTCCCGGTGACCTGCCAGTGGTTCGTGAACGTTCCCGCCGGGCGCCATGAAACGGCGTCGGCGGACATCAGGACCATCAGTAACGTCCGCCTGAGCGCCTCCACCACCGGACCCACCAACTTCACGATCATCATGTGGCTTCAGTCGCTGGCCGACGTCATGGATGCCGAGCTTGCCCTGCAGCAAAAGGTGCCGGGGATCGAGCTGGTGGAAAGCGTGGTCATGCTGCGGACGGTAAAAAGGGTGGGCTGGATGCTCAACGAGGACACCACTTCCAGCGGCGCCGTGGTGGGCAATTAAGGTGGTGGCGCGGGTTACGCGGCTTCCGGGCGGGGGAGTATTTCCCCGCGGCGCAGCACAGCCTCCAGGTCCAGTTCCCGGTTAAGGACGACGACGTCGGCCGGCATCCCTGCACGGAGGTCCCCTGCCAGCGCCGAAAGTCCCAGGACGGACGCCGGGACAGCCGTCGCCGACGCGACCGCATCCTGCAGGTCCACCCCCGCGGCCACGGCGCACCGGACCACGTCGAGCAGCGTCGCGGTCCCGCCGGCGATGGAGCCGCTGCTGTCCACGCGCGCCACGCCCCGGTCCACCGTCACCGCGAGGGAACCCAGCCGGTAGTGCCCGTCCTGCAGCCCCGTGGCCGCCATGGAGTCCGTCACCAGGGCGATGTTGCCGGCGCCAACGAGGTCGAATACCAGCTTGACCGTCTGCGGGGCCAGGTGAACACCGTCGGCGATCAGCTCCACCACAGCCTCGCCCGCGCGGGCTGCTGCCAGGCTGGCCGAGACCGGTCCCGGCGCGCGGTGATGCAGGGACGGCATGGCGTTGAACAGGTGGGTGACCGTTGGCCGCCGTCGTCCGTTCCCCTGGCCGGCGGACTCATGGCCGGCGGATGCAAGTCCTGCCGCCGCCTTGGCCAGGAAGTCCGCGGCGGTGGGGCTGTCCGCGGCGGTGTGTCCCAGGGACGGGATGACGCCGTGGGCGGTGAGGAGCTCCACCAGTGCCGACGCGCCGGGCAGTTCGGCCGCCAGCGTCACCGAAGCCAGGGAAGGGCCGGCGGCGTCGAGGAGACCGGCCATCAGTCCGGCGTCCGGCGCGAGCAGCAGTGCGGGATCGTGCGCGCCGCACTGGGCCTCCGAAAGGAACGGACCTTCCAGGTGCGAGCCGGCGATCAGTCCCTCGTCGGTGAGCGTGCGCAGGTTTTTGACGTTGCGGACCAGGTCCTCCGGCGTGCCCGTCACCAGGCTCGCGACCAGGGTGGTGGCACCGCGGCTGTGCAGGTAGCGGGAGGCGGAGCGGGCGCCCTCGGGCGAGCCTTCGGAAAAGTCGGTGCCCAGTGCGCCGTGGCAGTGCAGGTCCACCAGTCCGGGAATGATGATCCGGCCGGCACCCCCGGCAGTCACGCCTTCCGAGGGTTCAAGCAGCCCGGGTTCAAGCAGCCCGGGGAATTCCGACGCCGGCCCCACGTAGGTGAGCACGCCGCCGTCGTACGCCACAACGCCGTCCGTGATGTCCGCGGTGGCGGTGACGACCCGGCCGCGAAGGGTGGATTCGGTGCTCATGCGCTCCAGGCTTCCTGGTTGAGTGCGGCGGCGAAGGCCGCGGCAAGGGTGGGGTCGGACGGGAGGGGACGGGCGGCGGGGGAGCCGTGCCCCGCCGGCGCGCCGCCGGCCCGCGGCCGTGCCGAGGTGTGGATGGCATGCACGCCGGCTTCCACCAGCGCAGGGACCAGCTCCACCGTTGCCCCGCCGCCGGCCATGATCTGGACGGACGGGGCGGACTGCCCGCCCAGCTGGACCAGCCGCCGCAGCATCGGCAGCCCGGCCCCGCAGTCGGTGGCTCCGCCGCTGGTCAGGACGCGGTTGACGCCGGCCTGTTCCAGCCGGGACAACGCCTCGGCCGGATCGGTTCCGGCGGCAAGGGCAGCGTCGAATGCCCGGTGGAACGTCACCTCGGCGGCCGGGTTGGACTGCCGCGCCGCGTGGACGATCCGCCGCGCTGCCGCTTGGTCCGGGGCGCCGGCGGCGGTCAAAAACCCCACCACCACCCCGGCCGCCCCGGCACGCAGGCTCGCGGAAACGTCCCGTTCAATCACGGCAAGCTCATCCGCGGTGTACGCAAAACCGCCCGGCCGCGGCCGTACCAGCACATGGACGGGAAACCCTTGCGCGCAGGCGTGCTCCACCGCGCCAATGCCCGGAGTGACGCCGTCCGTCTCCGCCAGTGCGGTGCAGAGTTCAACCCGCGCCGCGCCCACCGCTTCGGCCAGCCGGACGCCCTCGGCGTTTTCCACGGCGAGTTCCAGTTGCGGCAGGCGGACGGCGGGGCTCAGAGTCCCTGCCACGCCGGCTTCCGCCCGAACGTGTCGGTGTAGTAGTCCCGGTGCGCCAGCCTTGACGCCGCCGCCTCGTCCACCAGCACCGACACATGCGGGTGCAGCTGCAGCGCCGACGCGGGGCACAGTGCGGCAACGGGACCCTCGACGGCGGCCGCAATGGCTTCCGCTTTCGCCTCGCCCATGGCAAGCAGCAGCAGGTGACGTGCCCGCCGGATGGTGCCCAGCCCCTGGGTCAGGACGTGTTCGGGAACGTCGGCGGCGGACTCGAAAAACCGCGCGTTGTCCTGCCGGGTCTGCCGCGTGAGGGTCTTGATCCGGGTCCGTGACGCCAGCGAGGACATGGGTTCGTTGAACCCCACGTGCCCGTCGGTCCCGATGCCCAGGATCTGGATGTCCACCCCGCCCGAGGCGGAAATGCGTTCCTCGTACTGCGCCGCCTCGGCCTCCAGGTCCTCCGCCATGCCGTTCAGACCATGCACGGCATCAGGGGCGAAGTCCACGCTGCCGGTGAATTCCTCGCGGATCACCGAGTGGTAGGACTGGGGGTGCCCGGCCGGCAGCCCCACGTACTCGTCCAGCAGGAAGGCCTGCGCGTTGGCGAAGCTGAGCCCTCCTGCGCGGTGCCGCCCGATGAGTTCCGCATAGGTGCCAAGCGGCGTGGAACCGGTGGCCAGGCCAAGGACGGACGGGCCGCGGCGGACCTGCTGCTCGATGGCGTCGGCGGCCGTGCGGGCCACGTCGGCCGGGGTGGGAAGGATAACGATTTCCATGCTCTCCAGGCTGCTTTCGGTTTTGGGCGGGCGGGGGAGTACGACGGCGGCGCCTACTTGGCGGGTTCGGTCTCCACCGTGATTTCGTCGTCTTCACGGCCGGGGGTGCGCAGGTTCCAGCGCTTGATGACGAAGGAGAAAAGGAAGTAGTAAACCACCGCGTAGCCAATCCCGATGGGAATGAGCAGCCAGCCGTTCTCGGACTTGCCGAAGTTGAGCACGAAGTCGATCAGGCCTGCGGAGAACGTGAAGCCGTGGTGGATGTCCAGCGCGTTCACCAGTGCCATCGAGGTTCCGGTCAGGACCGCGTGGACGATGTACAGCGGGAAGGCCACGAACATGAAGGAGTACTCCAGCGGTTCGGTGATGCCGGTGAAGAACGCGGTCAGGGCGCTGGAGAGCATGATGCCGCCCACTACCTTCTTCTGCGTGGGCTTGGCGTGGCGCCAAATGGCCAGCGCGGCCGCCGGCAGGCCGAACATCATGATGGGGAAGAACCCGGTCATGAAGATTCCCGCGGAGGGATCGCCGGCGAAGAACCGGTTGAGGTCGCCGCGGACCAGTTGGCCGGAGGCATCGGTGTAGTCGCCGATGAGGAACCATACGCCCGAGTTCAGGATGTGGTGCAGGCCTGCCGGGATCAGCATGCGGTTGGCGAAGCCGTAGAGGCCGCCGCCCGCCACCGCGTTGCTTGACACTGCCTCGCCCACAGCGGAAAGGCCCGCGTTGAAGAGGGGGTAGAGCAGTGCCATGGCGACGCCCACCACCAGGCTGGTCACGGAGGTCAGGATGGGCACCAGCCGGCGGCCGCTGAAGAACCCGAGGAAGTCAGGCAGCTTGGTGCGGTAGAAGCGCTGCCAGAGCATCGCGGACAGCAGGCCCACCACGATGCCTGCGAGGACGCCGTAATTGATGACGGCAGGCTTCCCGGCGGGGTCCACCTGGCCGGCGAGGACCAGCGGGGACATCGCCTTGAACACGCCATCGATCACCATGTAGCCAACCACGGCAGCCAGGGCGGTGGAACCGTCGGCCTTCTTGGCCCAGCCGATGGCGATGCCCACCGCGAAGATCAGGGGCAGCCAGGTGAAAACAGCGTTGCCGGCGGCGGAAATGACTGCTGCGCCGCCCTCAAACCCGGGGATGGCGCCAAGCAGGTCCGCCTGGCCGATGCGCAGCAGGATGCCCGCCGCAGGAAGGACCGCAATGGGGAGCATGAGGCAGCGGCCAAGGCGTTGCAGCGTGGCAAAGGCCCGGTTCGGCTTCTTTTCAGGAGCCAGGGCTTGGGTGTCGGACGTTGACATGGATAGCACCTCTGCTGGGTCGGGTGGGGGCTTGTGAAGAGACCATTCAAGCCGGTACTGTCTGGTTATGACCAGTTCAGTGTGATTCACCCCACCAGTGCCTGTCAAGAAGGCATTTTGGGAAGGCCCCGGGGCTGAGAGGCTCCCGGAGGTGGACCCGCCGGCGGGGGAGCGCCATCATTGGTCGCACCGGGTCCACCGGATTCGGATCGTCTAGGAGTGCCTGACCAGGCACCGGCAGAAAGGGCAGTCATGTCCAAAGCAGAAAAGATCATCGAAGGCCTTGGTGGCGCCGGCAACATCGTCGAGGTGGAGGCCTGCATCACCCGGCTCCGGACTGAGGTGAAGGACGGCTCGCTGGTGAACGAGGCGACCCTCAAGGCGGCGGGCGCCCACGGTGTCCTGGCGGCGGGAACCGCAGTCCAGGTTATCGTCGGTCCCGAGGCCGACACGCTCGCCGAAGACATCGAGGACCTCCTCTAGTGGCGGATTCCCTGGTGGTTAATTCCCCGATCAGCGGCACCGTTATCCCCCTGGCGGAGGTCCCGGATCCGGTATTCGCCGGCCAGATGGTCGGCTCCGGCGCTGCCGTGGAGCCGCCCGCCGGTGAAACCTTCGACGTCGTATCCCCGGTTTCCGGGAAGGTGATCAAGCTGCTGCCGCACGCCTTCGTGGTGGTTGAGAAGTCGGGACGCGGCATCCTGACTCACGTTGGCATCGACACGGTCAAGCTCAAGGGGGACGGCTTCACCCTGCTTATTGCGCAGGGCGACACCGTGGACGCCGGGGCCCCGGTAATGCGCGTTGATCCGGCCGCCGCGCTGGCGGCGGGGTACTCCATGGTGAGTCCCGTCGTCGTACTCGATTCCAAGCCGGACACGGCAACGCTCGCCGCCAGCGGCACTGTGGCTGCCGGCGCAGGACTGTTCACGCTGGACTCCTAGAGCCGCACTTCCATGGTGAGTGAATACCGGTCCGAGCGGTACCACGAGCGGGAGTGCTCGATCGCCAGCGGGCCGGAGTAGGAAACCCGGTCAAACGCCAGGACCGGCGCTCCGGTCCCGGTGCCGAGGAGTGCCCCGACGTCCGCCGGGGCACCCTCGGACCGGACCGTCTGGCGCGCCCGGTCGATCTGGTGGCCGAACTGCGCGGCCAGCGCCTTGTATACGGAGCCGGTGAGGTCGATGTCCAGGAGGCCCGGGGCGTGTGCGGGGTTGTACCAGGCGTCGTCCACGCTGACGGGACGGCCGTCCGCCAGGCGGAGCCGCTTGAGGTGGATGGCATCCGCGCCCGGGGCCAGGCCAAGGGCCTCTGCGGTGTCCTCGGGGGCCGGCGTGGTCTCGGCCGCCAGGACCACCGTGCTGGGAACGTGGCCCATCGCTTCCATTTCCTGCGTGAAAGAGGCGAGGTGCAGCGTCGACTGGACCGCGGAATCGGCCACGAATGTTCCCTTGGCCGGAACGCGCACCAGGTGGCCTTCGTTCACCAGGCGCCCCAGTGCGGCGCGTACCGTGATCCTGCTGACGCCGTAGGCGTCCATGAGGGCGCGCTCGCTGGGCAGGCGGGCGCCCGGCTCCAGCTCCTCCTTGGCCAGCTTGAGGATGATCAGGCGCAGCTGCTCGTGCTTGGGGACCTGCGAGTTGTTGATTGATGCCGCCAATTCGGTCCCTCGTTTTCGTGGAGCGGTCCGGAGAGGACCAGTACAACGGATTATTACACATTGCCATCGTGGGGACCGGTGCTAATCTATAGACACTAAGCATGCTTCCTATTTCGAAGGGGTGTTACCTGATGCGAAAAGTACCAGCGCTTGGATTGACTACTGCGGCACTGTTGGCACTGGCGGCCTGCACCGGCGGTGGCGGCGGTTCGGCCAGCCCGTCGGCGCCGGCAGAGACGGAAGGCGCAGACGCCAAGGTCTACTCGGAGGACGAACTCCGTGAGCTGATCTCAGGAATGCAGGACGCGGACGGCAACGAGCTGAAGCTCTACTCCAAGGAACAGGTGGACCAGGGCGGCAACATGGCCAAGCTCCTCCTCGGCACGGCGAAGGTGGACCCGGCCGATTGCAAGGACATCGCCACTGCCGGCCTGCTGGAGAGTGTGGAAAGCGGCTCGGTGGCCGTTGCGCTGTCCGAGGGGGACGAGCCCCGCAGCCTCTCCGCGCAGTCCGGCAGTGACGGCCCGGATGCCGTGGAGGCCCTGCGCGAGGTCAGCGGCAAGATGGGCCAGTGTGCCAAGTTCACCGTGGAAGCGGTGGGCCAGAAGTATGAGGTCACCAGCGAGGAGCTCGACGCCGAGACGGACGCTGAGGAAACCTTCGCTACCACCAGCACCAGGACCGGTGCCGAGCAGGAGCAGCTGATGCAGGTCTCCGCCGCGGAAGGCCGGCTGCTGGTCGTGGCCACCAAGAGCGGCTCGAACCTCGATGACGAGGACAAGAAGGAACTTGAGGACCTGGTCAACGAGGTCCTCGCGAAGGCCGACGGCGGCGGCGCCACTTCCAGCCCCGAAGCCACCGGGACGTCGGGGTCCACTGAGTCACCCTCGCCTGACGTCACCGTCTCGCCTGCCCCGACCGGGGATGAAACTGAAGGCGCAATGACGGTTTCGCCGTCACCCACAATGTCCAACTGATAGGCAGCAGGAAGGGCGGGCGGGGCCTTTTCGGCTCCGCCCGCCCTGTGCTTTTTCCATGAAAGGCAGGACCATGAGTACTCCCGACAAGCAGCACCCTGAACGTTCCCAAGCGGCCAATATCCGCGAGGAGCAGCAGGCCCACGCCCCGGGGACTGTACCGCCGTCGTATGTGGGGAGCGGGGAGCCCGGGCAGGAGCCCAAGCCCGAAGAAGCCCTTGATGACTCCGGCACTTGGGACGGCGACGCCTAAAGTCCGGATTTCAACCCGGCCGGCAGGGCTACCGGCAGACGCTGCTGAAGGTGTTGCTGGCTTCCTGGTAGCCGGGGGTCAGCTCGGCGAGCTTGTCCTCGTCGGGCGTTTCCTTAGCCTGTTCGTCCGTGTATTCCAGGATCGAGCCGAGCGGCTCCTTGAGGTCGTCCGAGGCGACCGCGTGGATGGGGCGGATCTGGTTGGCCAGCATGTTCATGCCCGTCTTGCCGGCTGCGTTGGCCGGGCTGGAGAGGACCACCTGGACCCGCTCGCAGGTTTCAGCGTTGGAGAGCTGGTTGGACGGGGAACAGGCGGTGGCGGAGGCCACGAGGCCGGCAGCGATCAGGGTGGTGGCGAATTTCTTCATGGTTCCCTCAGTAGTCGTTTGAGGTTTCGATTGTAAGCAGAACCCTCCGCACACAAGGCAACGCGGGGTCGCCTCCGGCCCACTAATGGGGGTTTATGCGGCCGGAGATGACCCCGCGTTGCAGGGGGATGGGGGTTAGTGCTGACCGAGGTTGCCGCCGACGGGCGGGACGCCGCCGTCGTCCCGGGCCCCGCGCTCGCGGCGCTCGCCGGCGCTCAGGTTTTCGCCTTCCAGGGTCTCGTCAGACTCGCCTTCCACGTCCACCAGGCCGTTGGTCTGGTCGAACGCGTGGCCGATCCGGTCGTTGCCCAGGTCGGCGACCGAACCGGACGGGCCGGCTGCCGCCGTCGTGCGTTCCGGCGCTGCTGTGGTGTCCGTCGTCAGAGGGGTGACCGTGGCCGGTTCGCCGACGGCGACTGGCGTCACCGTTTCATCGGCGGCTGCGGAGGCGTCCTTGTTGCTGGCTGCGCTCATTGCAGCGGCTGCGCCGGCTGCAGCTGCCACGCCCGCCGCGGCCACCTTGCCGGAAACACCGGCCTTGCCCGAGTCGCCGAGGGATCCGGCGGCGTGTTCGACGCCGGGTGTGCCCACGGTGGCGCCCGGGTTCACCGTGCCGCGCCAGGCGCCGGAGGCGTAGCCTTCGTCCTCGATGAATTCCTTGAACCGGTTGAGGTCCGCTTCGGCCTGCCGGTCCACCACGTTGAGCTTGTCGCCTACCTTCTCCACGACGCCCTCGGGCTCGTACTCAAGGGTCAGCCGGATGGAGGTTTGGCCGCCGCCGACGTCTTCGAATTCCACGGCACCGGCGTTGGTGGCACCCTCGGTGGCTGCCCAGGCCACCTTGCGGTCCGGGACCTGTTCCAGGATGCGGGCCTGCCACTGCCTGCGGACGCCGCCGATTTCCGCGACCCACTCCAGCCGGTCGTCGCTCAGCTGCTGGACGCTTTTTACGCCGCCCATGAAGTGGGGGAACTCCTCGAACTGGGTCCACTGGTTATAGGCCGTGCTCACCGGTACGTTCACCAGAATGCGTTTTTCCACCTTCGTGCTCATAACGTCTCCTTCGCTTGTTACCGGGGGTCTGACGAACACTCAACAATTCATCAGTATGCTTACCATACCTTCCGCGCGCGATGGATTCCAGAGGCTCTCTGGCCGGGCTTGAGGTTCTGTGCTGGACTGGGGGTGCAGTGCATCAACCGCCGTCCACGGGCGGCACCTTTTCCAGTCATCATGCTCAGCCGGCATGCCGGCGCAGTGGAAGGAAACCAAATGGCACCGTACAAGATCGGCTATTTTGTGGGCAGCCTGGCCAGCAACTCCATCAACAGGGTCCTCTCCAAGGCACTCATTAAGCTCGCCCCGGAGAACCTGGAATTCACCGAAATTCCCATCAGGGACCTCCCGCTCTACAGCCCCGACTACGACGCGGACTTCCCCGCGGAAGGCCGCGAACTGAAGAAAGCCATCGAGGCCTCCGACGGGATCCTGTTCATATCGCCGGAGTACAACCGCTCCGTCCCCGGCGCACTGAAGAACGCCATCGACTGGGGATCCCGCCCGTGGGGCACCAACTCCTTCGCCCGCAAGCCCACGGGCATCATCGGCGCTTCGCCCGGCAGCATCGGCACCGCGGTGATGCAGTCCTCGATGCGCAGCGTCCTGAGCTTCCTGGATGCGCCGCAGCTGAATGCCCCGGAAGCCTACGTCCACTTCGACGCCGCAGTGTTCGCGGACGACGGCGACATCAAGAACGAGGGGACGGCGAGCTTCCTGCGCCACTACATGGAGGAGTACGAGGCTTTCGTTGCCCGCGTCCTCGCCGCCAACGCACCGGGCCACATTGGCGACCGGCAGACGGATTCCGCCAAGCTCACCCGCTAGCCGCCGTTAGCCGTCGGGGCGGGCCGGTCGCAACCGGCCCGCCCCGCACAACCTCCGGATGCCCGCCACGCCATTGAGGCGGGCACCCGAGTCTCTGCTTCAGCCGGCTAGTCCAGCGGAAGCGTCACGCTTACCTGTGCACCGTGTCCCGGGCTGGTGGAGATGTCGACGGTGCCGCCGACGGATCGGACGGCCACCGACATCAGCCGCAGCCCGTACCCGTGGTGCCGCCCGCTGACGGCAACCTGGGAGTCAAAGCCCGTGCCGTCGTCGGATACCACCAGGCGGATGCCGTGGTCCACGGCGGCAAGCCGCACCGTCACGTGCTCCGCGTGCGCGTACTTGTAGGTGTTGCTGAGGGCCTCGCGCGCCGACTGGTAAAGGAGGAACGCGCAGTCCGCCGGTATCTCAATGCCCCAGTGCGGAGTGTCCCAGCGGACTGCGGTTCCTTGCTCCCGGAGGGGCCTTGCGAGCCGGTTAATGCAGCCGGCCAGCCCCAGGGTGCGGAAATCGGGCGGGTACGGGTCGGTGAGGACGCCACCTACCGTGCTCACCTCTGCCTCAAAACCTGCCGCGATCCCCATGACTTCCTGCTCCCCATTGCTGGTTTGTCTGATGGCACCAGCGTGGACCCGGAAGTGCAAAGGGAGGCAAGGAATCCCTCAAGATCCGATCAAATTTTTGCGGGCCGGAGCTGGCGCTTTTCCGGCTGCGGGCTGTTAGCGTGGAGGCCCATCCACTGTAGGAGGAACCATGACCATTGAATCCCCGGACTCATTGCCCGAAGGCGAGTCGCAGGACATCACGGCCACCACCGATGCGGAGAACGACGGCGGGATCCCCGCCGGTGCGGGCGGCGTGGGCCTCGGCGCCGATGACACGAAGAACACCTTCGAACCGGAGGAAGTCCCGCACGGGTTGGAAAAGCCCGAGACGGACTGACGCTCTGACCACAGCAACGCGGGGTCACTTCCGGTCCAATAACGGGTGGTTATCGGCCCCGAAGTGACCCCGCGTTGGGGCGTGCCAGGGTTTACTTCAGGTCGAAGCGGTCCAGCTCCATGACCTTCGTCCAGGCGGCCACGAAGTCGTTGACGAACTTCTCCTTGGCGTCATCGCTCGCGTAGACCTCGGCCAGTGCACGGAGCTGCGAGTTGGAGCCGAACACCAGGTCCACCGGGGTTGCGGTCCACTTCAGCTCGCCGGTGGAAACGTCCGTGATCTCGTAGACGTTTTCCTCCGACTCCGACGCCTTCCACTTGGTGCCGGGGGAGAGCAGGTTGACGAAGAAGTCGTTCGTCAGGACCTGCGGCTTGTCCGTCAGCACGCCGTGGCCGGACCCGCCGATGTTGGTGCCAAGCGCCCGCATGCCGCCGATAAGCGCCGTCATTTCCGGCGCGGAAAGGTCCAGCATGTAGGCCTTGTCCAGCAGGAGGGTTTCCGGCTGGAGCTTCTCGCCGGGGCGCACATAGTTGCGGAATCCGTCTGCCCGCGGCTTCAGGTACTGGAACTGCTCGACGTCGGTCTGGTCCTGGGCCGCGTCCGTGCGTCCCGGGCGGAACGGCACGGTGACCGGGAACCCGGCATCTGCCGCTGCCTTTTCGACGGCGGCGCAGCCGCCGAGGACGACCAGGTCAGCCAGCGAGACCTTCTTGCCCCCGGGCTGGGCGGAGTTGAACTCCTGCTGCACGCGCTCCAAGGCTGCCAGCGCCGTCGTAAGCTGCTCGGGTTCGTTGACCTCCCAGCTGCGCTGCGGCTCCAGCCGGATACGGGCGCCGTTGGCGCCGCCGCGGCGGTCCGTCTTCCGGAAGGTGGATGCGGCAGCCCAGGCGGTGGTTGCCAGCTGCGAGACGGAAAGGCCCGAGTCCAGGAGCTTTGCCTTCAGTACCGCGATGTCCTCGTCGTTGACCAGTTCGTGGTCCACGGCGGGAACGGGGTCTTGCCAGAGCTGCGCTTCGGGGACCCAGGGCCCCAGCATGTGCGGGCCGACGGGGCCCATGTCGCGGTGCAGCAGTTTGTACCAGGCCTTGGCGAAGGCCAGCTGGAACTCGTCCGGGTTTGCGAGGAAGCGGCGTCCGATGGCTTCGTAGGCCGGGTCGAAGCGCAGGGACAGGTCCGTGGTGAGCATGGTGGGCCGGTGCTTCTTGTTGGGGTCGTGGGCGTCCGGGATGATCTCCGGGGCGTCCTTGGCAACCCACTGGTGGGCGCCGGCGGGGCTCTTGACCAGCTCCCATTCGTACTCGAACAGGATCTCCAGGAAGCGGTTGCTCCACTGGGTCGGTTTGTCTGTCCAGGTGACTTCGAGGCCGGAGGTGATGGTGTCCCCGCCCTTGCCGCTGCCGTAGGTGCTGAGCCAGCCGAGGCCCTGCGCCTCGAGGTTGGCGCCCTCAGGCTCGGGGCCGACGTGCGCGTCGGCGTCACCGGCACCGTGGGTCTTGCCGAACGTGTGGCCACCGGCGATCAGCGCGAAGGTCTCTTCGTCGTTCATGGCCATCCGCTTGAAGGTCTCCCGGATGAACGCTGCCGCGAGCTTGGGGTCCGGGTTGCCGGCCGGGCCCTCGGGGTTGACGTAGATCAGGCCCATCTCGGTGGCTCCGACGTCCTCGGCCATCTGGCCTTCGGCGACGTAGCGTTCGTCGCCGAGCCAGGTGTCCTCCGGGCCCCAGAAGATCTCTTCGGGCTCCCAGACGTCCTCGCGGCCGAAGGCGAAGCCAAAGGTATTGAAACCCATCGACTCGAGCGCTACGTTCCCGGCGAGGACCAGCAGGTCCGCCCACGAGAGCTTCTGGCCGTACTTCTGCTTGACGGGCCACAGCAGGCGCCGGGCCTTGTCCAGGTTGGCGTTGTCCGGCCAGCTGTTCAGCGGCGCGAACCGCTGGCTGCCGTCCCCGGCGCCGCCGCGGCCGTCATGGACGCGGTAGGTGCCGGCAGCGTGCCAGCTGAGGCGGATCATCAGGCCGCCGTAGTGGCCGAAGTCCGCCGGCCACCAGTCCTGGGACGTGGTGAGGACATCGGTGATGTCCCGCTTCAGGGCCTCGAGGTCCAGCTTCTGGAATTCCTCCCGGTAGCTGTATCCCGCGCCCAGGGGGTTGCCCTTTGGGCTGTGGGCGTGGAGTACGGAAAGGTCCAGCTGGTTGGGCCACCAGTCCGCGATGGTCCGGGGCCGGTGTGCCTTGGGCTGCGGCGAATCAATGGCCGGGTTTTCGCTCTCGCTGCCGTGCGAGGTCACGCTGCTGTGGTCCACCGGGCAACCGCCGCTGGCCTTGCTGTCCAGGCCTTGGGCGCTTCCGGGTGCGGGGACCGGAGGGTGTTCCGGGCGATCGGTCATGTGGTTCCTTCCAAGTGGCCGAGGCCGTGGCGCGGACTCGGGCGGCCGGTTCAACCCTCCCATTTGAACATGGACAGGGGTGCGCGGGGGAACGACGTTAAGCCTGCATTTCGCTGCCGTGAAGACGGCGGCGCGCGGCCTCACTGGTCACGCAGCTACCCCGCACTCACTGACCGCCAGATCGGCAAGAACGTCAAGGTCCACGTCCACACCCAGCCCGGGGCGCTCGCCAACCCGGACCTCCGGCAGGACATAGGTAAGGTTCCCCGGTTCCCGCGCGAACTTCACGGGTCCGGAGAGCTCGGTGGACACGATGTTGGGGTGCGACAGGGCGAGGTGGAATCCTGCGGCTGAGGCGATGCTGGTTTCCAGCATTGAACCGATCTGGACCCTGATGCCGCCAAGTTCGGCCTGGGTGGCAAGGCGGTGGCACGGCGTGATTCCGCCGCTCTTCATCAGCTTCAGGTTGACCATGTCCACGGACCGGTCCCGGACAAACCGGACCAGGTCCGCGGCGTCCACCACGGACTCGTCGGCCATGAGGCGGGCACCGGTGGCCTGGCGCAGCAGTTTGAAGCCATCGATATCGTCCGCGTGGAGAGGTTGTTCCACCCATTCAATCCCGAAGGGTTCCAGCGCGGTGATCATCTCCCTTGCGGTTGCGGGATCGGACCACCCCTGGTTGGCGTCCACCCGGATGGCCAGGTCCGTTCCGATCGCTGCCCGGACAGCCCGCACGCGTTCAACATCCAGGCCATCACCGCCGCCAAGCTTCATCTTGAGGTGCCGGTAGCCCTGGCTCCGCGCCTGCACTGCCTGGCTGGCGAGGGTGTCCGGGGCCAGGATGCTCATGACCCGGGCGATGGTCGGCTGTTCGGGGCGGCGCCCGCCGAGCAGGCTGTAGATGGGACGGCCGGCCGCCTTCCCGGCGAGGTCCCAGCAGGCAATGTCGACGGCGGCCTTTGCGGCTCCACAGCCCTTGAGCGCCCTGTTGAGCTGCTGGTGGACGGCGGTGATATCCCGCGGATCAAGCCCCAGCACCGCTGGAATCAGTTCGGTCCGCAGCGCTTCGACGGTTCCCGTGGGCGTCTCTCCGGTGATGTGCCCGTCCGGGACGCTTTCGCCGTACCCGGTCAGGCCGTCGTCGGTCTCCAAAGTGAGGATGACACTGGGCATGGAGGAGTAGCTGTCGTAGGACACCACGAACGGTTCCAGCAGCGGAAGCTCGATAAGGGTGATGGTGGCGCGGGAAATCTTCAATTCGTGGCTCACAGTTCGAAGAGGGAAGACGGTTCGGAGGGGGAGAGAGGCAAGGAAGCGGTGCTACATCACGCTTTCAAGGAAGGAGATGGTCCGCGGGTTCTGAGGGTTGTCCAGCACCTCTTCCGGGGTCCCTGACTCCACCACGACGCCGCCGTCCATGAACACCACGCTGTCCCCGGCTCCGCGTGCGAAGCCGATTTCGTGGGTGACCACGATCATGGTCATCCCGTCTGCTGCCAGGGTGCGCATGACGTCCAGCACATCTCCGACGAGTTCCGGGTCAAGGGCGCTGGTCGGCTCGTCGAACAAGAGCAGCTGGGGATCCATGGCCAGTGCGCGGGCTATGGCCACGCGCTGCTGCTGCCCGCCCGAAAGCTGCGCCGGATAGGCCTTGGCCAGGTGGGCCAGACCCACCCTGTCCAGCAGTTCCATCCCGCGCTTTACGGCGTTTGCCTTGGGGATCCTTTTGACCCCCACCGGCGCGGCCCAGATGTTCTCCAGGGCGGTCATGTGCGGGAAGAGGTTGAAACGCTGGAACACCATCCCGATGCCACGGCGTTGCCTGGCCACTTCGCGGGGGCTCATTTCGAAGATTCTGTCCTGGCGCTGTGCGTAGCCGACCAGCTCGCCCGCAACGGAGATCCGGCCGCCGTCGATCCGTTCCAGGTGGTTGATGCATCGGAGGAAGGTGGACTTGCCTGACCCGGAGGGACCGAGGAGGCACATGACCTCACCGCTGTTGACGGTCAGCGAGATGCCTTTGAGCACTTCAACGCCGCCGTAGTGCTTCCTAACGTTGCTGGCCACGAGGAGCGGCTGCAGTGCCGGGCCGTGGCCAGGCCTGGGAGAGATCAGTGCCTCGGTCATGACTGGTGTCCTTTCGGTGCTTTCGGGGCCGTTGCGGGGCCGGGGGCAGGTGGCCTGCCCAGCATTGCCCTGATCCTGGCCAGTGGAGTGGGAGCCTGCTGCCGGGCGTTTCCCCGGCCGTAGTGGCGCTCCAGGTAGTACTGGGGAACGGACAGGACAGAGGTGAGGAAGAGGTACCAGCAGCTGACCACGACGAGGAGTTCCACCTGGCGCAGGTTCTGCGACGAGATCTGGGTGGCCACGGTATAGAGCTCCAGTACCGCGATGACCGAGAGCAGGGAGGTGTTCTTCAGCATCGAGATGGTCTCGTTGCCCATTGGCGGGATGATGACCCGCATGGCCTGGGGCAGGACCACCCGGAAGAGGGTGAAGGCCGGGGACATTCCCAGGGAGGATGCGGCCTCGTGCTGGCCGGCGTCCACGGAGAGCATCCCGCCGCGGATGATTTCCGCTGAGTAGGCGGCCTGGTTCAGGGTCATGGCCAGCAGGCCGGCGGTGAAGGCCGGGACCAGGGTATTGGTGTCCACCGAGAAGACAGTGAAATCTGTGAAGGGAATGCCCAGCGAGATCTGTGAATACAAGAGTCCCAGGTAGCCCCAAAAGACCACCTGGATCAGCAGCGGGGTGCCCCGGAAGACCCAAACGTAGAACCAGGCGAAGGCGTTCATCACCGGATTCCTGGAGAGCCGCATCACGGCGAGGAACACGCCCAACACCGTGGACACCACCATGGACACCACGGTGAGGACAATGGTCAGGCCCACGCCGCCGAGGATCCGGGGATGGAACAGATAAGTGCCGATGGTGCCGTGGTCGATGTTCGGGTTGGTCCACAGCGAGGACGCCAGTGCGGCGGCGCCCAGGGCAAGCAGGGCAGCACCCACCCAGCGCCAGGGGTGCCGGAGGGGCACGGCTACGACGTCGTCCTGGCCGCCGCCCTGGCCAGGCGTGGTTCCGGAGGCGGCAGGCTGCTGGCGGGGTGTTGCGACGGCGGGGTTCATGGCTTGCCGCCCAGGTTCAGTCCTGCCTCCTTGACGGTGTAATCGGACAGGCTGTATTTGGCCAGGATCCCGTCGTAAGTGCCGTCGGCGATGAGTGACTGGAGGGCAGCGCGCAATGCCTTGGAAAGATCGGCATCCTTCTTGAGGACACCTATGCCGGTGTAGACGGGGTTGTATCCGGCCGGGTTCGAAGGGTCTTTGACGATGTCGAAGATCTTTCCACCGCCGGCGGTCGTCGCGGCATACGCGGCTACCGCCGAGTCGACGACGTCGGCCGCGGCCTTTCCTGAACGGACGGCTGTTTGGACGTCGGTCTCCAGCGGCAGCTCGGAGATCCTGATGGGGCGGGAGCCCTTGTCCCGGCACTGCTGGTCATAGGTCCGGAGGATTTCGGCCTGGACCGTGGCCTTTTGCACGGCGACGTCTTTGTCGCAGAGGTCCAGGACGGTGGTGATGTTTCCGGGGTTTCCTTCGGGGACCAGGATTGAGAAGCCTGCGTGGAAGTAGTCCACGAAGTCAAGGGTTTCCTGGCGCTCGGGAGTGTCGTTCATCCCCGACATGATGATGTCGTTCTTGCCTGACTGAAGCGAGGGGATGATGCTGTCGAATGCCTGGGTCCGGAGCTCCAGGCGCACGCCCAACCTGGCTCCGAGGGCCTGGGCGAGATCGTAGTCCAGGCCCGTGAGTTGCTGGTTCTCGTCGAACATCTCCATGGGCGGATACGGAATGTCGGAGGCTACGTTGATGACGCCTGCGCTTTTGTATCGCTCGGGCAGGGCGGCCGCGGCAGCCTGATCAACGGCTCCTGCCGAAAAAGTGTTCGTGTCGCTGGCAGGTGTCGCGCCTGCCGAGCAGGCGGTCAGCCCCGTTGCGAGTGCAAGGCCGGCGGCAAAGGCGACCGTGCGGGCTGTTACTGGTCGGGATGTGATGCGCATGGTGCTCCTCTTGGGGTGGGGTTAGGCCTGGTTTGGCGGGGTCAGTTTGTACCAGCCGCTGCGCGTGACGCCCGATGCGTGACGGCCCGAGGCGAAGGCATGTTCTAAGATTTCCCGCACGAGCACGCGCCACCGGGCAGCGGCGTGGGGGTCCGAGCTGCGGAGTGCCACGATGTCCTGCGGAGCCCGGCACCAGAGGGTTCCGCCGGATTCCAGGAGGACAGGCTGAGCGTCGGGGCCGTATTCGAGGACGCGGGCAAGGTGGTCAGGCGGAAGTTCAGGCTCGGCGTGGATGCCGAGCGAGGCATCCGTGCTCCGCTGGGAGGTAAGTGGCCATACCGCCACGAGGCGGTCGGTTTCGTCGTTGGCGTTGATGTCATCCTGCATCTCGCCGTAGAAGTTGCGGGCATATTCTGATGCGGTCGCTGCAAGCTTGGTGAGGTTGAAGCGGGCATTGCGGCTAACCAATGGGTCAAAGGTCCAGGTCATGGTGTCTATGCCCCGGGCCAGGGACCAGGCACGCTGGTGTTGTTTGAGGGCGAAGCCAACCCCCTTGTCGCCGGTGCCCGGAAGCACGCCGGCGATCAGCGAGTAGGTTGTCCTTCCGCCGGGAGCCACGATGCCCACCGCCGCTCCACAAAGCTGACGTGCCTGGTTGTAGGCCGCCGATACATTGCACCCGGCATGCGAAATGCTGCGCAGAAGGTCGAATGGTATGGGGGCTCCGTGCGGTGACATGCCCCAGATGGCAATGAGCAGCGCTTCCACGTCCCGGAGCCGGTCGCGGTCGTGTTCGTCCACCACCAGGACACCTGCCCTGGATGCTGCTGCGGTTGCTGATTCTGAGGCCTGAAGCGCGGCCGGGCCAGCGTCAAGAGTAAGTGACATGCGTCAACTATCTGCTGCGCCGGCAGGTGGCGGCTTCAGTGCGAACAACGAACGTTAGCTCTTCTTCTTGTGTCCCGGCACTATGGATGTGAAGCTTGGGTCTTATGATCGAGGCCACCCGTCGAAACGACAGCGTCCACCTCAACCACCTGCTGAGGATGCTTGAAGACACCGGACTGGTGCTGGCCTCAGGGGCGGTGCCGCCACGGATATCCCTGATGAGTCCCGCCCTCTACGACCCCTTCGTGCCGCTGGAAGGGCTGCGGGGAGGTGTTCTGCTCGGGATCGGGCTGCACCCCGCCCAGCCGGGCACTGCGGGCGTGATCCGGGATGCGGCGCAAGCCGGCTTTGCCGCAGTGGTGGTCAAGAAGCTCAAGCAGGACATCGGACCGCTCGCGGAGGTGGCGGACGGTGCAGGCATCGCCCTTTTGGTGCTGGACGACGACGTGCGGTGGCGGCATCTCAACGCCCTCCTGGATTCAGCCCTCAATGCCTCCGCAGATGCCGGCAGCACCGTTTCACCGCTGGGGGTGGGGGACCTTTTCGCCCTGGCAAACGCCATTGCGGCGATGGTCGGCGGGGCCACCAGCATTGAAGACCTGCAGGAACAGGTGTTGGCATACTCCACGCTTGCGGACCAGCCCATCGATGACGACCGGCGCCGGGGAATCCTGGGCAGGCAGGTTCCCTACCTGCCTGAAAATGCCGTGCAGTACGCGTCGGTTTTCCGGTCGTCGGGGGCGGTTCGGATCGAAGGCGTGCGTCCCGCCATGGACAGGATGGCCATAGCGGTCCGGGCGGGTAAGGAGCCCCTGGGGTCCATCTGGGTGGTTGACGCCAAAGGCGACCTCGATGCGGATGCCGAACAGGCCCTGGAGCGTGCCGCGGACATCGCCGCCCTCCACATGCTCAGGGCCCGCTACAGCCATGATCTGGCACGCCAGCAACGGGCGGAGCTGCTGCGCAGGCTGCTTGAGGGCGGGGACGACGCCGTTCTGGTTGCCGAACAGCTGGGACTACGGAATTCGGGCCCTTTTTCGGTGGTCGCTTTCCAGCCTGGGGCAGGTCAGGCAGCCGAAACTACGCTCGCTCGGGTTGTGGATCTGGTGACCACGCAGTGCGAAGCCCACGGGCAGGGCGGCCAGTGCGTCCAGGTGGGTTCCACTATCTACGCAATATTCCCCGCGGTGGATGCTTTGTCCGTGAACTCAATCGAAGTCCTTTCCAGGAGGCTCAACGAGCGTGCCAGGGCGTCGCTGGGCGTGGAGCTGCGGGCGGCGGCGGGACCGGCCGTCGACGCCGTCTCGGAGGTCAGCCGGTCACGGCACGATGCGGATCTTGTCCTTCTCATGCTCGCTTCGGACGGTTCCCTGGGTACGTACGCCGGTGCAGGGGAGGTCCGCAGCCGACTCACCCTCCTGCAGCTGGCTTCGACGTTCCGTGCGGCACCGCACCTTCTGTCCGCTGCCGCACGGAGGATCAACGAGTACGACGCCGGTCACGGCACCGGATATGCGCTGACGCTGCGGACCTACCTCGACTGCTCCCGCGATTCCGCAAGGACGGCGGCGGCCTTGTCCCTGCACCAGAACACTCTTCGGTACCGCCTCAAGCGACTGCGCGAGCTCTTCGACGTGGACCTGGACCAGCCCGAGGACACGCTGGTCCTGTGGCTGGGCCTGCATGTGCTCGAACTAAACTAGCTGGGCGAGCCGGCCGGAGAGACCCTGTCCGAGCGGGTACTCCAGCGCTTCCCTCCGGCTCAGGTGGATACCGGCGATCATGCACCGTACCGACCCGCCGGCCAGTTCGATCGTGGGAACGTCGACGGGGAGCATCGTGCAGCTCCGCTGGATCACGTCCTTCTGGTCCCCGGTCAGGCTCCTGTAGGCCCTGCCTGACAGGACCAGAACCAGTCCGTCCCTGCCCTGCAGCTCTATGGCATTCCCGGCGAATTCCTTGATCTGGTGAGGCGTCAGGTCGACGACGGCACGCCCCGATGACGCCAGGCGTTCCACCACCTGCTGACGGCGGACCTCGGAGCGGATCAGGTCCAGGCCCACCATCGCGAAGTCCGTGGCCACGCACATCATGACGTTCGTGTGGTAGATGGCGGTGCCGTCCGGATCGGTGGCATCGAACAGCATGGGTTCATAACCGAAGTTCGTGCAGAACCGCTCCAGGGCCACCGGATCTGCCCGGTGGGACCTGGCGACGTAGGCTACCCGGTCCTGGTGGTCCAGAACCATGGCCCCGGTGCCCTCCAGGAACACGCCGTCCGGCTCCAAACCCGAATAATCGATGACATCCTGCACCCGGTACCGGCTCTTCAGGAATTCAACGATGTCCGACCGGCGCTCGCGCCGCCGGTTCGGGACATACATTGGGAAGACCGCCACGTGCCCGCCCGAATGGGTGGACAGCCAGTTGTTGGGAAACACGCTGTCCGGGCGGGTATGGTCCTGGTCTTCGAACAGGTGCACCACGACGCCTGCGGCCTCCAGAGCCTGGGCCAGACTGGTTACCTCCTCATACGCCGCAGCGGCAAGCATGTCCGTGTGCAGATGCTCCCCGGTGGCCTGGAAGGCATTGTCCGCCGCGGTTTCCGGGTTGGGGATGAACCGGTGCGGCCTGATGAGGATGACCGAGGAAGGGGCTTGGACTGACACGGCGCTAGGAACCGACCGGAGAAAGGGCGCCCACCAGGCCGAAGAGGTCCTTGGGGTCCTCCGGGTTGGCCACGAGGTCAATCTCTTCAAAGAAATCGGACTCCTTCACCGCATCCCGGACATAGCGGAGGGCGGAGAAGTCCTCGATGGCGAAGCCCACAGAGTCGAAGATGGTGACCTGGTCAGATGCTGTGCGCCCGGCGGCTTCCCCGGTCAGGACCTGCCAGAACTCAGTCACGGCAAAGTCCGCCGGCATCTGCTGGATCTCCCCTTCGATCCGGGTCTGCGGGGTGAATTCAACGAACACCTTGCCCAGTTCCAGGATGGCGGCGTCCAGTTCGGTCTTTCCAGGGCAGTCTCCGCCGATGGCGTTGATGTGGACGCCCGGACGGATCATGTCTGCGCTGAGGACAGTGGCGTTGGCCTTGTCCGCGGTGCACGTGGTGATGACGTCGGCGCCCTGGACAGCGTCTGCCGCCGAAGACGCGATGTAGACGTCAAAACCCAGCGGCGATGCATTGCGGACCAGCTTCTCCATGGCGGCGTGGTCGGTGTCCCAGACCCGGAGGGTGGTGATTCCGAGGGCCGCCTTGAACGCCAGTGCCTGGAACTCCGACTGGCTGCCCGTGCCGATCATTGCCATCACAGTGGAGTCTGGCCGGGCAAGCCTTCTGCCGACCATGCCGGAGGTGGCTGCCGTCCGCAGGGCTGTCAGCAGTGTCATTTCGGTGAGGAATGTGGGGTATCCGTTATGGACGTCCGCCAGGACTCCGAAGGCGGTGACCGTCTGGAACCCCCGGGCAGGGTTGGAGGGATGGCCGTTGACGTATTTGAAGCCGTAGGTCTCGTGGTCGCTCGTGGGCATGAGTTCGATGACGCCGAACGGGGTGTGGCTGGCTACCCGGGGAGTTTTATCGAAGGATTCCCAGCGGCGGAAGTCGTCCTCCAGGTAGTCCATCATTTCGGAGATGATGGTTTCGGTTCCGGTGCGGGCGGCCCACCGCACCATGTTGTGAACATCGACAAAACGCGTCATTGCGCTCCTTTTTCAGTGTGAACAAATTGCTGTCCTCACGGTATTGGCCGCCGATATGCAACCACAATGAGCGATGAGCCTATCTTTTGCTGGAAATTTGGACAGTTAGCTGCGGTAGTTTTGGCATTCTGCAAGACTTCGCCGCGGGCGTGCTGTTACCTCAGGACCGAGCTGAGCAGCAGGCTCGTTTCGCTGTTCATGATTCCGTCTACGTTGCGGATCCTGCCCAAGACGTTGTCGAAGGCGCCGAGGTTTTCGGTGGCCAGTTCGGCCACGAGGTCCCAGCCTCCGTTGGTGGTGTGAAGTGACGTGATTTCGGGGAATCCCCGAAGTTCCCGTATGACGTTGTTTGCCGACCGGCCCTCCACCTCGATGAGGGTAACGGCGCGGATGGCGAGCGGATCGGCTTCATCCCGGACCCTGGCGGTGAATCCCACGATGGTCCCGGCGGCCAGCAGCCGTTCCAGGCGGCTGTTCACGGTCGCCCTGGCAACGCCGAGTTTGCGGGCGAGGCTGGCAACCGGGGCGCGCCCGTCCTCGCGGAGGGCGGAAAGAAGCTGACGGTCCAGATCGGTCAGGGTGGTCATGGACACAATGTACAACCGCGCCAGCAATCCGTGGCCAACAGCGTGCTTAACTCGCGCGAAGCCGTCCCGGAGATGGGAACGGACCTGCTTCGATTTTGGAGGAATTTCTGTCCGCCACGACCGATGCTAAAAATGCCCTTGGGCGCTGGCAGCTACGGTCTTTTCATGTAGCTGCCAGCACCTTGTCCGTGGTTAGGAAACGACGAGAGTGCCGTCCACAATGCCTTCGAGTTCGTGGAGGCGCGGCAGTGCTCGTGAGGTCAGCAGCTGCTCGCGGACCTCGGCCGAGAGCGCCAGGCTGTCCTTCCAGAGCGAGCGCCCGGCCATGGCGCCGCCCGCCCCGTTGGCGACGGCGATCTCAACCTGCCTGATGAACGTTTCGTGGTCAACGCCCGCGGAGAGGACAGCCCAGGGCACACCTGCGGCTGCTTCCGTGACAGCCGCACTGGCTTCGGCTGATCCTGGGTACTGGAGCTTAAGGACTTTGGCGCCGCACTCAACGGAAAGACGTGCCGCGTCAGCTACCAGTTGAGGGAAGTTTGCGGCGTATTCGTCCTCGCTTTCGTCCTCGAGGCGGTAGACAAGGATTTCGACGATAAGAAGGAGGCCTTCGGCGGAACACTCGCTGACCAGCTGGCGGATCTCTTCTGCGGTACGGGACGTGGTGTCCTGGAGGTCCGGGCGCATGTACCACAGCATCTTGGCGACATCGCCACCCAGTTCCCGCACTTTGCGCGGGGTCATCCCCGGGACGAACTTCGTGAAGCGCAGGCCGTCGACGGTTTCGAAGCCGGAGGCGTCCAGACCGACGACGAGGGCAGTGTCGCGGGCGAGGATGCCCTCATCCGCTACACGGGGGAGGGCGACCTCGGGGTCGAGGAGAATTGCCGGTGCGGCATTTCCCAGGAAGCGCACCAGGTCTGCTTTTGCATCCGAGAGTTCTTGCGCGGTGATTGAGTTCGGTCCTCCCGGAGCGTCGTTCATGACGGCCTTCATGCCGTTGCGCTGATCGGCGGCGACGATGAGCATTTTGCCGTTCGATGTCGAGATGGCAGCCATTCCGCGGCGTTCAAGGGTTGTAAGTTCGTTCACTGGGTACTCCTGTTTTGATGGTTGTGGTGTTTCGGGGCCCGCCTGTATGGGGGAGCCAGGTTGAGCAAGTGAGCCACCGAGCTGGGTTTTGGTGACCCGGCGCAGGGGACTACCGGTGTGGCATTGCACGGAAGCTCAGTGCACTGCTTCCCGAATGACGAGGTCCTCCAGGAAGTTGTTGATCTGGTCGGTCGGGGCGAGTAGCCCGTCGATCCGGATGTGTTGCACACCGGGAGGGCGCGTTACATCGGATGAGAGAAAACGTTCGGGTTCCTTGATCTTCTCGAGGTCGCGTGCGGCTCCGCGGAGCTTCATGCGGGTTACGACCTCCTGCGCGGGAGTGTCCATCCAGGCGAGGTGCACGCGTGAGTCCGGAATCGCCAGGCGTTCAACGAGCCGGGTCCATGCAGCCGGGAAGGTGCGTTCAGAGGTGAAAGGGGCCACCACCACGACGCTGTTGCCCAAGCTGAGATTCTCACGGGCGGTGTCGAACAGGCACGTGTACCGGATGTCGTTCACGCTTGCCCGGACTGGGGGCTCCGACGTCGGCACGTCGACCAGAAACTCCCCGCCCATGTATTCGAACAAAGGGTTTGTGAGTGTGTCGAGGTCGAGATAGGTCCACCGGAGTTCATGGGCGAGCCCCTGCGCGAAGGTTGTCTTTCCGCTGGCGGGAACTCCGCAGACGACGATCGCTTGGCCGGTTGGTTCTTCTGACATGGGAGTAGGGTCCGTTCGGTTTGCTGGTGGGTCGTTTCATGGGGCTGTCTGCTGTGCCGGCGTCAGCGGCTGGAGTATCCGCCGTCGATTGGCAGCGAGACGCCGGTGATCATGGAGGCCGCGTCACTGAGCAGGAAGACGATGGGTGCAGCGATTTCCTCAACGGTTGCCCACCGCCCCAAAGGCATTTGTTCGAGGAAGGGGCCTTCGATGTCCGTGCTTCCCCAGTACCAAGCGGACATCGGTGTCATTACCACAGTGGGGTTGACGCTGTTGACGCGGATGTTGTGCTTGCCCAGCTCCAACGCGGAAACCCGGGTGATGTTGTCGAGGGCAGCCTTGGATGAGCCGTAGGAGATATGGCCGGGAAGGGCGACCAGGCTAGCCTGGCTTGAAACGTTCACGATGGAGCCTCCGTTGCCCTGTCGGATCATGGAGGGTACGGCGTATTTGATCACCAGGAGGGCGCCACGGGCGTTGATGTTGATGACCTTGTCGAAGACGTCGATATCGGTGTCCTGCGGGGTAGCGATTTCGCCGCCGAACCCGCCGCAGTTCACGACTCCCCACAGATCCAGGCCTTCAATGGCATCCCTGATGCCGTGCTCATCCGTTAGGTCGAAGGCCAAGGGTTGTGCACCTGTTTCGTCGCAGAGGGTGGCGAGTGAGTCGAGGGTCCGTGCACAAGCGATAACCTTGGCCCCAGCCTTCGTAAGCTGCCTGACGGTCTCGGCTCCGATCCCCCCGCTTGCTCCGGTCACGAGAACAGGGCGGCCATCAAAGCCGATCGTGTTTTCGTGCTCTTCGGGGCTGTTACTGGTTCTTGAGTTCATGACGTTCTCCTTGCTGGTACGGAAAGGTCGGTGAGGTTTTGGACGGCCATCCGGGCGCCGGAGTTTTTCAGGGCTTCGCTGGCTTGCCGGAAGGCTGTGGTGAAGCGTTCGTTTTGTCCCAAGTCGGCGAAAATATCGGTCAGACTGAGGAAAGAGCCCGGAAAGACTTGGTTGGCGCGGGCAGCTGCCTGAAGTTCGCCGAGCCGCCGATCGGTAATTTCGACTGGTGCCCCCTGTTCGTCGGTGCCTTCAAGGAACTGTGACCAAGCCGCGATGACGAGGACAGCACGGTCGATGGGTCCTCCGAGTTCGAGCTGCTTACGGATTACAGGTAGAAGGAATTTAGGGATTCGTTCGGAGGCGTCAACCATCTGGCGGGCCAGCGTGTCCCGGATGGCCGGATTGGAGAAGCGATGGAGCAGCTCTGTCCGGTAGGCGTCCAGATCGATGCCGGGAACAGGGTGCAGAGTTGGTGTTGCTTCCTCTTCCAAGTAGCCCCGGATGAATTCGGTGAATTGTGGATCCGAGCAGACCTCATGAACGTACCGATAGCCAGCGAGATAGCCGAGATAGCTCATGACCTGGTGGCTGGCGTTTAGCAACCGTAGTTTCATCAGTTCGTATGGTTCGACGTTGTCCACCATTTGCACTCCCACCTCTTCAAGCGGGGGGCGGCCGTTTGCGAAGCTGTCTTCAAGGACCCACTGTTCGAAAGGTTCGGCCACGACTGGCCATGCGTCCATCAACCCGTAGTTGCTGGAGACGGATTCGTGGTCGGCGTTCGTCGTTGCGGGGGTGATGCGGTCAACCATCGAGTTTGGGAACGTGACGTTCTCGCTGATCCAGTCTGCTAGTTCAGGGTCTTTGAACCGAGCAAAGGACACCAGGGCCTTCCGTGCGGTATCGCCGTTTCCTCGAATGTTGTCGCAGGACAGGACGGTAAAGGGGGGCGTTCCTTCTTCGCGCCGTCGAATCAGGGCCGCGGTGATGAGGCCGAACACGGAGCAGGGGACAGCATCGGTCTGCAGGTCCTGGAGGACGTCCACGGCATGAGGTTCGAATTGACCTGTGGTGTCGTTGATGCTGTAACCGCCCTCTGTAACGGTGAGGGAGACGATGCGTGTAGCAGGATCAGCGAGTTTAGCTATGACTGCCCGGGGATCTTCGGGGGCAAACAGGTATTCCGTAATTGAACCGATGATCTCTGCGGTTTCGGTGCCGTCGGACGCCCTGAGCACAAGGGTGTAGAGGCCGTCCTGCCCTTGGAGGGCGTCGCGCATTTTTGCATCTGAAGGCAGAACGCCAACACCACAAATTCCCCAGTCCCTCGAGCCGCCCCGGTTCAGGAGTCTGTTGATGAACATGGCCTCGTGGGAACGGTGGAACCCGCCCACTCCGAAGTGGACGATGCCGGTCTTGACGGCTGAGCGGTTATACGAAGGAACTGGCAGTCGATCGGCAAGTCCTGGGAGGGAAGCCTCGTTCAGGGACATCATGTCTTTTTTCCTTCATGAAAGGTTGTTTGGGGGCTGTTGCCCGCCGTGAATGCGGGCAACAGCCCCTGCGATTTAGCTGCTAGCAGGAGGACTTGTAGACGTACTGGGCGCCCTCGCCGCCGATGTTCTCGGCCGTGATCTGCTTGAATCCCGTCTGGATTTCTTGTTGCGTGGTTTCCCCCTTGATTGCCTTGAGGGCCTGCTCCACGCCTTGGGTTCCAATGGAAGACGGCTCCTGGGCGATCAGTGCCTGGACGACGCCGTCCTTAAGCTGCTTCACCTGAGCCGGTCCGGCGTCGAAGCCAACGATCTTGACCTGGTTCTGCTTGCCTGCCTGACGAATACCCGTGGCTGTTCCCTCCGCCGCAAATGTGTTTGCGGCAAAGACGCCTACGATGTCTGGATCTTTGGCCAGAGCGGCGGAGACGAGCTTGGCGGCTTCTGCAGGATCGTTATGGCTGTACTGGACCCCCAGATACTGGAAAGAAGAGTCGGCTTTCGCTCCTTCCTCGAACCCCGCCACCCGGGCATCTGCTGTGGACACTCCGGGATCGGTGGAAATCACGAGTACTTTTCCGCCGTTGGGATTGAGGTTTTTGATCGCTTTGAAGGCCTCCAGGCCTCCGCCCTTGTTGTCTGAAGCGATTGAGGACGATGCGAAGGAGGGGTCTTGTACCGTCGTGTCAACCAAGACAACTTTGATGCCGGCCGCAGCAGCTGCCTTGAGAGGTGCCTGCATCGCTGCCACGTCAGTGGGGGCAATGAGTATCGCGTCTGGCTTCGACGCCACAACGGAATCAACAATGGGCTTTTGCAGCGTTGGGTCGAACTTGGCCGGCCCCTGGGTGTTGACGGTGGCTCCCGCGGATTTTGCTGCGGCATCAATCCCGCACTGCATGCTGACGTAGAACTCATCGCCGGCGACACCCTGGATGAATGCCAGCTTAGGTTGTGTCGTTCCGGAGGCGCCTGTGGTTGCGTTGCTGCTGGCGCAGGCTGAGAGCGACGATGCGGCGAGTACGCCCGCAGCGAGCAGGGTGATCTTAGGGGTCAACTTCATTGTCTAGCTCCTCATTGCTTTGATGTGGTGGGGATAAGTGGGTGTCTAGTTGGATCGGGGACCAAAAAGTCTCTTCTTGCCCTTTTCTTTGACGGAATGGCCCCGCGCTGCCGCCGCTCTGCGCCGCTGGTCGACGTAGACGGCGGCGACGAGGACTGCGCCAACGGCGACCTGCTGCCAGAAAGGCTGGACTCCGACGATCACGAATCCGTTTTGCAGCACGGCCGGGATAAAGAGGCCCACGACGGTTCCGAAGATGGTGCCAACGCCGCCGAAAAGGGAAGTACCACCGATCACAACGGCAGCGATTACGTTCAGGTTGGTTGCCGACTGCCCGGCGATCGCCGTTGTGCCGTACTGGGCCAGTGAAAGAATGCCCGCGACGCCAGCCAGCGCGCCAGACAGGGCGTAAATGGAAATCAATTGGCGGTCGACCTTCACTCCCACTCGACGGGCCGACTCTTCATTGGAGCCGATGGCGAAGGTGTAGAGGCCAAACCGGGTTCGATGCAGAACGATTCCGAAGATCACAATGAGCACCAGCGCGATGAGGGAAATCGTCGGCAACGTGGTTCCGGGGACGTTCCCATAGCCGATGGTGTCCTGGAGTACGGCGGGAACTTCCCGGATGTCAACGCCGCCGGTAATGACCTGGGCCAGTCCGAGGGCGCCACCAAGCGTGCCCAGTGTGACAATCAGGGGCGGAACCTTTGCCTTTGCGATGAGCACGCCGTTGACCAGGCCCCATCCGAGTCCGCAACCGATGGAAACGACGATGCCAACAAGTGCCGTTCCCCATCCTGCGTCACCCATGGCCTGCATGACCTTCGCAGCTACGACGCCCGAGAAGACAAGGTTGGAACCGATAGACAGGTCTATGCCCGAGGTGACGATAACGAACGTCATACCAATGCCGAGGACGCCCAGGATGGAAACGTTCTGGATGATCTGGCGGACATTGCCCCAAGTGGGGAACACATCGGGTGCCATGGCAGCGAAGATCAGAAAGATGACCATGAGTACGAGCAGGATCTGGAACGACTGGACCTGAAGTACCTCCCGAAGGGAACGGGTACGTGTCAGGGCGCTGGGAGTTCCTGCTGTGCGCGGGGTGACTTCGGTGGTGGTCATGATTGTGCTCCATCAAGGGCGCCGGTCATTGCGCCGACTAGTTCTTCCACAGACGTTTTCTTTGCTTCATAGGTGGCTACACGGCGTCCTAACCGGAGCACCTGTACACGATCGGCAACGTCGATGACATGCGGCATTGAGTGGCTGATGAAGACGACGCCTACACCTTTGTCCCGGACACGGCGGATCGTATCGAGGACGTTCCTGGTCTGCACGACGCCAAGGGCGGCTGTTGGTTCGTCCAGGAAAATGACGCCTTTGGCCCAAGCCACGGCGCGCGCGATTGCAATGGCCTGCTTTTGACCCCCTGACATACTGCCGACCGGGTCCGTAAGGCTGCGCACTGTGGCGCCCAGCTCGTCAAAGGCCACCCGGGACTTCAGCCGCATTGCCTTGTTGTCCATGAATCCGAGCCGTCCCTCGAGGCCGGTTTTGAGGATCTCTCGGCCGAGGAACATGTTCTGGGTCGCGTTCAGATGAGGTGCCAGGGCAAGGTCCTGGTAGACGGTCTCGATGCCCAAGCTGTTTGCATGACTTGGGGAGGCGAGTTGGACTTCACCGCCGGCGAAAAGGATCTGGCCTGAGTCGAGGGCAAGGTTGCCCGAAAGGGCCTTCACCAGCGTCGATTTTCCAGCGCCGTTGTCGCCAATCAGGGCAACGACTTCGCCGGCGTTGACGTCGAAGTCCGCCCCGTCGAGGGCGCGCACGTTGCCAAAGCTGCGGGTCAGGCCGCGTGCTTCAAGAACGGGAATGGTATTCATGGTCTGGTACCTGTCGGGTATTGGTGGATGGTCGTCTCATCCCCGGCCGGCTGACCGGGGACACTTCGTGGTGCTGTCACTCTTGCCTTCCTCTCTTCACGCTCATGCGCTGGTTGGCGGCTGTTAGCTGCCGACCAGATTGATGATCAGGTCGGCCCGTTCTCGAGAGCCTTCGACAATGTCGGCGTTGCGCTGGTCGCTGCCCAGCGCCCACGCCTTCGCCTCCCCCGCTGGTTTTCCGAAGGCTTCGTGGCGCCGCATAAGCCGCCGCTGCCTCTCATCATCTGGCGTATCCAAGTACCAGACCTGGTCGATGGACTCCTTGCCCTCCCGCCAGCCGTCAGCATCTAACAGAAGGTAGTTTCCTTCCGTGACGATCAACGGCACGTTGGAGCCCACAGGGATCGCGCAACCAATGGGTTCCTCAATGTGCCGGTCGAATATTGGGGCATAAACCACCGGCTCCTGGTTGCACTTCAGACGCCGCAGCAAATGGGCGTAACCCCAAGGGTCAAACGTGTCTGGCGCCCCCTTGCGGCTCTGCGAGCCGTGGTTCGCAAGAACGTCGTTGGCAAGATGGAACGCATCCATTCCCACCAACGCTGCCTGGCCATCCATGGCGCTGACGATTGCCTGTGCCGCCGTGGACTTGCCAGCGCCTGGGGCGCCGGCAATTCCCAATAACACCCGGGTTCCACCGGCAACCAAGCGACGCGCACGCTCGACCAGGTCGTCCAGCGTGCAGTTCAGCGGTTCTGCTCTCCCTGACGGCGTTTGAGTCTGATATTCAGCGGTAGTCACGGCTGTCTCCTCCGTTGGTCCTGCCACGGTGAAGAAGCTGTGCTGCTACACCATTGAAGCGCTGCCTAAACAATTGCGGAGGTCTGGAATGCACTTCCGCATGCTTGGCGGAGCTTCCGGTGTGACCTGCCTGACAGAAATCTAGAGCGGTCATGTCATCGATGTCAAGGAAACCACCGAAAATTATGTCATCGATGACATTGCTTGCTTGAAGTTACTTGAGACATGGGGCAGGATGGAGGCGCAGGCGACTGTCACCGATGACATGATCTTGGTGCTTGCGAAGACATTACCGTGTCAGGCAGCAGGACGAGGCGGCTGTTCAGGCGGACCGTGAAGGAGTCGAAGAGTGACCACCATGCAGGACGTGGCCGAACGCGCCGGCGTGAGCGCCAAGACGGTTTCGAGGGTTTTCAATGATGACCCGCATGTCACAGAGAACACCCGGGAACGCGTGCAGTCGGCGATGCGGGAGCTTAAGTACGTTCCGAATATGCTGGCACGCACCTTCCGGGAGGGAAAGTCAGCAGTTATAGGTATTGCGGTGCCCGACGTTGCCGATCCTTTTTTTGCGGCCGTCACGAAGGAAATCGAACTGGCAGCACGTGAACAGGACATGGCCATAGTCGTGACGAGTCTTGGAGATAATCCGTCGCTGGAGCAAAGCATCATCGAGACAACTGTCCGGCATCAAATCGGCGGCCTCGTTATCGCGCCCATCTCAGCAGACCAGTCCTACCTCGCGCGCTTCCAGGACAGCTTTCCGATCGTCTTCATTGACCGGACGCCTTCAAAGTTCAATGCCGACTACTTCGTAGAGGATGACTTTGGGGGAGCGTTCGAAGCGACAGAACACCTCATCGCACACGGGCATACCCGGATAGCCATTGTCGGGGATTCCACGGAGGTGCCCACCACAAAGTTGCGCTTGGACGGCTATCTTGCTGCACTGGACCGCGCAGGCTTGAAGGTCGACATGGACCTAGTCATGCTTGGGTCCCACGACGCGGATTGTGCCGCGCAGGCTTGCAAGAAACTATTGGCATTGTCTGATCCGCCTACAGCGATCTTCTCGTCCAACGCACGTTTTTCGATCGGTGTGTTTCCAGCCCTTCAGATGCTGAAGCGGACCGATATTGCCCTCATCAGTTATGGTGACTTCACAATGGCCGACGTTCTCCAGCCTTCCGTTACCGTCATCGACCAGGACCCCCGCAACGTCGGGCGTGTCGCGGCCGAACGCGTGCTGTCCCGGATTTCAGCCCCGGCTAAGAGGTTCCGACGCAAAAACGTTCTCCCCGTCAGACTAATCGAACGGCAGTCGTGCCAGGGCAACTCGGTGCTGACGGCCCCAGAGCCAAGCCTCGTGACGCTTGGCTAACTGAATTCCTGCCTCCGTACCGAAACGGTGGACTGTTCCGCGCTAATTCTTTTCCTTCGCTGGTGAAGTGCACGGCGAATGAATTGGGACAGAGCCGGGCACGCGACGACGCCTCGCCCGGCACTCTCTCCCAGCCTTCGGTCGTAAACTGGTCTTCGCGCCACCCCCGTGGCCCTGGACCGGGAGCCGCCTTGCTCTGGAAACTGCTTGTTGAATACCTCCGCCCGCACCGCAGGCTGCTGGCCGCCGTCGTGATTTTCCAGCTGGCGCAGTCCATCGCGTCGCTTTACCTGCCCACCCTGAACGCGGACATCATCGACGACGGCGTGGCCACCGGGGACACTGGCGTGATCCTCCGGCTCGGCGGGCTGATGCTCGGCATCACGCTGCTGCAGATCGCCTGCGCCATCATCGCCGTGTACTTCGCCGCGAAGGCCGCCATGGGCGTGGGCCGGGACCTCCGGAGTGCCATCTTCACAAGGGTGGGGGAGTTCTCCGAGCAGGAGGTCACCAAGTTCGGCGCGCCGAGCCTCATCACACGGTCCACCAACGACGTCCAGCAGGTCCAGCAGCTGGTCCTGATGTCCGCCACCATGCTGGTCACTGCGCCCATGCTCAGCATCGGCGGCGTGATCATGGCCATCCGGCAGGATGTGCAGCTGTCCTGGCTGATCGCCGTCGCCGTCCCGGTGCTGCTTCTGGCCGTCGGCCTGATCACCGCCCGGATGGTGCCGCTGTTCCGCAAGATGCAGAAGCGGATCGACACCGTGAACCGCGTCCTCCGCGAGCAGCTCACCGGCATCCGCGTGGTCCGCGCCTTCGTCCGCGAGGACATCGAGACCGCGCGTTTTGCCTCCGCCAACGAGGACGTTACGGACACCGCCCTGCGCGCCGGTCGGCTGATGGCGCTCGCGTTCCCCGTGGTGATGCTGGTGCTGAACGTCTCCAGCGTGGCCGTGATCTGGTTCGGCGCGTTCCGCATCCAGGACGGCTCCATGCAGGTGGGCACCCTGATCGCCTTCCTCAGCTACCTGATCCAGATCCTGATGTCCGTCATGATGGCCACGTTCATGGCCGTGATGATCCCGCGCGCTGCCGTCTCGGGCGACCGGATCGGGGAGGTACTGCGCACGGAGTCCAGCGTCCGCCCGCCGCAGCACCCGGTCAGCAGCGTTGTGTCTCCCGACGGGCGAAGGAACGGCGGGCTGGAAATGCGCGACGTCGGATTCGCCTACCCGGGTGCCGACCTGCCGGTCCTCGCCGGGATCGGCTTCACCGCCCAGGCAGGGCAGACGACGGCGATCATCGGCAGCACCGGCTCGGGCAAGACCACCCTGGTGAACCTCATGCCGCGGCTGTTCGACGCCACCACCGGCTCGGTGCGGATCGACGGCGTGGACGTTCGCGAGCTGCACCCCGACCTGCTCTGGGGGCACATCGGTCTGGTCCCGCAGCGTCCCTACCTGTTCAGCGGCACCGTCCGCAGCAACCTGCTCTACGGCAAGCCGGACGCCACCGAGGACGAGCTCTGGGAGGCGCTGGAAATCGCCCAGGCCAGGGACTTTGTGGAGCGGATGGACGGGGGCCTGGACGCGCCCATCAGCCAGGGCGGCACCAACGTGTCCGGCGGGCAGCGGCAGCGGCTGGCCATCGCCCGGGCCCTGGTCAAGCAGCCCGAGCTGTACATCTTCGACGACTCGTTCTCCTCGCTGGACACCGGCACCGACGCCCGGCTCCGGCAGGCCCTCAAGCGCAGCACCGCCGGCGCCACGCTGGTGATCATCGCCCAGCGCGTCTCCAGCATTGTGGACGCGGACCAGATTCTAGTGCTCGACGGCGGCAGTATCGTCGGGCGCGGAACGCACAGTGAGCTGCTGGAGACGTCGGAGACGTACCGCGAGATCGTCTCCTCCCAGCTGGCGGCGGAGGAGACGGTATGAGCCCGGAACCCACTCAAGCACCCGGCACCAAGGCCGCGCCCGCCTCCGCACCGGGAGGCGCCGCCGTCGTACGCATCCCCCGTCCGGCAGGCGGTCCGGGGCGCGGCGGGCCCTTCGCGGGGATGAACGTCCCGGCGGAGAAGGCGATGAACTTCTGGCCGTCGGCCAAACGGCTGCTGGGGACGCTGCGGCCGGAGCGGGCGTGGCTGCTGCTGGTGTTCGTGACGGCGGTGGCCGGGGTGGCGCTGTCCGTGATCGGGCCGCGGCTGCTGGGGGAGGGCACCAACCTGATCTTCGCCGGCGTCGTCTCCCGCGAGCTGCCGGCCGGGGCCAGCAAGGAACAGGTGATCGCTCAGCTGCGGGCCTTCGGGGAGGGGCAGCGCGCGGACATGCTCACCGCGATGGACCTGGTGCCGGGGCAGGGGATCGACTTTGCCGCGCTGGGGAACGTGCTGACGTGGGCGCTGGTGCTGTATGTGCTGTCGTCGGCGTTCATGTGGGTGCAGGCGTACGTGCTGAACGGGGTGGTGCAGCGGACGGTGTTCGGGCTGCGCGGGGAGATCGAGGCGAAGATCCACCGGCTGCCGCTGCGGTACTTCGACTCGATCCAGCGCGGTGAGCTGCTGAGCCGGGTGACGAACGACGTGGACAACATTTCGCAGAGCCTGCAGCAGACCATCAGCCAGGCGGTCACGTCCGTGCTGACGGTGGTGGGTGTGCTGGTGATGATGGTGATCCTCTCGCCCACGCTGGCACTGATCGCGCTGGTGACCATTCCGCTGACGCTGGGGATCACGGCCCTGATCGCCAAGCGCTCGCAGAAGCTGTTCGTGGCGCAGTGGAAGCACACAGGTGAGTTAAATGGGCAGATCGAGGAGACGTACACCGGGCATGCGCTGGTGAAGGTGTTCGGCCGGCAGCGCGAGGTGGAGGAGCGGTTCCGGCAAAAGAACGCGGAGCTGTACTCGGCGAGCTTTGGGGCGCAGTTCATTTCCGGGCTGATCATGCCGGCCATGACGTTTATCGGGAACCTGGTGTACGTGGGGATCGCGGTGGTGGGCGGCCTGCAGGTGGCGTCCGGGGCGATGCAGCTGGGCGACGTGCAGGCGTTCATCCAGTACTCGCGGCAGTTCACCATGCCGCTGGCGCAGCTGGGATCCATGGCCAACGTGCTGCAGTCCGGGGTGGCCTCCGCCGAGCGGGTGTTCGAGCTGCTGGACGAGGAGGAGGAATCTGTTGAGCCTCCTGCTTCTGCTTCGCCGGTGTTCGGGCGGGGGCGGCTGGTGTTTGAGGATGTGTCCTTCTCGTATTCGCCGGACAAGCCGTTGATCTCCGGGCTGTCCCTGGTGGCGGAGCCGGGGCAGACGGTGGCGATTGTGGGGCCGACCGGTGCGGGGAAGACCACGTTGGTGAACCTGATGATGCGGTTCTACGAGCTGGACGCGGGGCGGATAACGCTCGATGGCGTGGACGTCACCTCGGTGCCGCGGCGCGAGCTGCGCTCGCGGATGGGGATGGTGCTGCAGGATACGTGGTTGTTCGGCGGGACCATCCGGGACAACATCGCGTACGGCCGGCCCGGGGCCACCGAATCTGAAATTCTTGAGGCTGCCCGGGCCACGTATGTGGACCGGTTCGTGCGGTCGCTGCCCGAGGGGTACGACACGGTGCTGGACGACGAGGGCGCCAACGTGTCCGCGGGGGAGAAGCAGCTGCTGACGATTGCCCGGGCGTTCCTGGCCCGGCCGTCGGTGCTGATCCTTGACGAGGCGACCTCATCGGTGGACACCCGGACGGAGGTGCTGGTGCAGAAGGCGATGAGTGCATTGCGGTCTGACCGGACTTCCTTCGTCATTGCGCACCGCCTGTCCACGATCCGCGACGCCGACCTCATCCTGGTGATGGAAGCCGGCCAGATCGTGGAGCAAGGGACGCACGCTTCGCTTTTGGCCGTGGGCGGGGCCTACGCGCGGCTGTACGAGGCGCAGTTCGCTGCGCCTGTGGCGGAGGTTTGAGGGGTGCCGAGTAGCCAGGTAAATTGCAGGGTGGCGGGGCAAAGTCCAGCCAAAAACGACGCCAAAGGGCCCGAATTTTTGCCGCCGCGCGCTCCGGGCTGATTGCCGTCCTGATCGGTTCCACCGCGAAAAACGCCTGCATTCAAATGCCGGTTCCTTCAGCTAGATCCAGTCTAGGCAGGCTGGATCGAAGACATGGCGCCAACGGCATGAACGGCTCGACGAGGCAGGAAACCACCAGTTGCTTGGCAAGTCCGTGCCTTGGAAGAAGGCGTCGCTCACTTCGGGGCCGCCAGGACGAAGTGACGCGAGGGACGAGGCGATGACAAGACCGTTGAAGTGGAAAGCTGAGAATTTGGGGATTGCACACTTTACGTCGTGTCGTATCCCTGGGTAGGTGAGGCGTCTCACCTATCAGCGAAGAGGGTGACAGGTGGCTGTCTACTCAGTTAAGGAAGAGCACCGTTGTAGATCTGCAAGGGCAAGCTGATGCCACCAGCACGCCGCTCTCCGGCTTTTGTACGGGTACCTCTTCGAGTTAAGTCCAGCGTTCAAGGTATGAGTCAACAGTCGGTGCATTCTTTGCTAGAGCCGTTCTCCAGTCCAAGAGCTTGTCGATCTGTAGGCGGCCAAGGATCACTACGGGATGGACGCCAGCTTGCTGGGCAACAGCCTGAATCCAGCCTTTTCGTATGACATTGGGTGGCTTAGGAAGGCCGCCTGGTATCTGCCATTCACCTGCCTGCCGATCGGCCTCTTGTTCCTGCGGTTCGTCGGTCGGCCCGGCGCCTTCATCGATAAATAACTGGTCCGGAGATACGTGGCCGAGAACGATATGGGCCACTTCGTGCAGCAACGTGAATAGGACGCCGTCCAAGCGCTTGCCGCGGCCAGACAGGGCAATGACCGGCTGCGCAGGGTCGTCATCGAGTAGGAAGGAAGCTCCGTTTAGTTTGCTTCCCGGAAAGGCTTCGATGTAGACGAGGCGTACTCCGACGGCGGAAAACCGCTCAGGCAGGCTTCGAAACTCTTCAGGTTCAGCGACAATTCGGGACAGCTCACTGGCGAGTTGCCTGAGTTTGTTTTTGTCGTACTTGGCAACCTTTACTCGCTGGGCCTTCTTGCGGGCACAGGCCAACCATGCCTTCTGCGTAGGTGTTGGTTCTTCGTTGCGGTTTGAACGGCGGGCTGCCGCCAGAAACCTGGGAGTTTCATCGAGGTTCCGAATTTGGAACAGCTCCAAGATCTGAGCTTCCTGCTCGGCCAACGTGTCACCCGTTATCAGGTTGCGTTTGCGCAAGAGCGCAACCGGGGCCAGATCGTTCATTCGGGCACGTCGGCGAACGTCGTTCAGCTCCTTGCGATTCTCTACGTTCTGCGCTTGGCTCCATAGGAGGTAGGCATTCTGCAGGTTCAACCAATACTGCGGAGGTTGATCAAGAGCCGCGCCAATCTGCGCTGCTGACTCTCTGGTGATTTCTTTTTTCCCGGCGATGATTTCCGAAACGAACTGGGCCGGACGTCCAAGGATCTGAGCGAAGTCGCTTTGCGACCAATGGCGGGTTTCGAGCTCCTCGGCGAGGGATTCTCCTGGAGGAAACGCTTCAGCGAGTTGCCGAGCCATGAGTATCACTCCTCTGCTGGTCGTGGGCGGGTTCGGCACCGGTGATGATCAACCGCTGGTAGTCATCGGGATCGAACCTAAATATAAGTCTGTACTGCATTTGAATCCGTATGGAATAGAAGCCCTTGCGTCCGCCGTTCAGCTCTTCAAAGTGGAGAGCCTTGAGCCCAAGCAAGTTCTGTTCACTTACAACGGCTTCAAGTTGCTGGATTCGGCGCCGAAAGGTCTTCGTAACGCTTGGGGACCACCGTGTGGTGATGTGGGTCGACTCGTAAGCAAGGAGTTCAAGGTCCTCATCCTCGTAATCAACCTGCATTCTGTAAGCCGCCTTCACCCTTGGTGTGAATAGAGCCTACACGAGGGCGTTGTCAGGGCATGGCAACAGAATACACCTCATCTTGCATTAACACTTCAGGGGTCTCCGGAGAATCTCGTACAAGGACTTCAGCCTTGCGCGGAAGCAGTATGTCGAGTACGTTGATTGTGTGCGAAGGCACAAAAAGCGGACCCGCTCGAACGGGCCCGCTTTGCAACTCGAGGTGAGAACCGCAAGTTTCCATGATTAGTGGTGCTAGCGATTCTAACGGAGACATCAGTTGCCACAAAGGTGACGCTCCTACTTCGGTCAAGTGTTCTTTAGGAGGACACCCATGACTACGCCCATTACGACTGACTTGGTGGTTTACAACCAGGGCATCAACATCGACATCGAGTCCATCGCCCCTACGAGGGGGTTCGATACTGAGGCATACGATGTGGCTAACATGACGATCACGGCTACGGTCGAATCACCCAGCGAAGCGACATACCGCCTGGTTCTCGCCGCCGATATTGAGGCAGGGACGTCTGCCATTGCCCGGGTCGTCTCCGGCACGAAGGAGAACTTCAAGAATCCGGCTGAGTTTAAGCGCATCGTGAAGAAAGACGCGGAGATCATTCGTCCGATCCTGGCTAAGGCTGGAATCGCCCTGGATCCGGCAATTGATGAAAAGAAGCAGCTCGAGGCACACGCTGCCCAGTACAAGGTTGCGGACCTGAAAATTCCGGCGGGCCGGCAGGTACTGAGGATCCACGCCAGTCAGGTGCTCCTGCCTGTAGGCGGGGACCCGCGGAAGTACCGCTTCGTCATGTACGCGCCTCAGCTCAGCTTGGCTCCGGCCGGCAACGTCCGTCTTGGGGCAACCGTCGTCTTCCCGCTGGACTTCAACGGCACGATTGACGCTCCGCTCGTCGAAGCTATGCCGAACCAGCCGACCGCAAATGTGGTCGCAGGCAGCGAGACTCCTGTGCTGGTAGGAGCTCAGCAAGCCTACGGATGGGCCTTCCAGGCCGACCCTAAAATCACCTTCACATACGCCTACCCCGCCTAGGCCGAAGAAAGACGGGCATACAACCGCGGGAAAGCCGTCCCCAGCACAACTGGGGGCGGCTTTCCCGCGGTTAAGGGACCGGCGAGCTACGTTGCGGTCCTCTCTCGGCTTCAGCAAATCTGCAGGATCTACGCGAGGCGGATTCATGGGCAAGAGATTCTGCTGACGCAGGAACATTGATTCGAGAGCTTCGTGGTGAACGATGTCGTGATAAAACCTCATCCTTGGGAAAAACTGGCAGCTCCAGCGAGGAATCGTTCGATCAGAAGGCGTTTTCGATATAAGGCGGCAACGGGTTAGCAAGTGGTACCGCTGATGGGATTTCCTATTGCAGAAGGTCTGGCCTAGTATCACTCAGATTCTCGAGATAACTCTTTGCCTGGCTATCTCCGGCTGCGGCCGCAGCACGCAGCATCTTTAGTCCTTCTACGGAATTGTCCTCTTCCATTAGGGACATGCCTAACCAAGCCATAGCCTCAGGTTCGCCCAGCTTGGCTGCAGACCGAAGCAGATCGTCCGCTTCTCCCTCGTGACCACGGTCAAAAACAAGACGAGCCAAACCAAGCATTGCATGGGCGCTTCCCATTTCTGCAGCTCTACGAAGAAAGGACTCGGCCTGGCGAAGAGAACCTCGGCCATACAGGCTGGCTCCGAGATTACTCATACTCTGAACGTCACCTTGGCCCGCCGCGTCTCGGTAAGCTGCCTCGGCCTCCGAAACTCGCCCAAGCCGAGCCATAAGTACTCCCAGACACCGTAGACCGTATGGGAAGCGTTGCGAGGCGGCCAAACGGAAGAACTTTTCAGCTTCTTCTAGGTCGTCGCGCTCCGAAAGTAGGATCCCAAGATAGGTTGCACCCAGATTGGACCCCCTTCTTGCTGCTACACGGAACAATTCTTCAGCATCGTCCAGCCGATTCTGTTCCTTGTATCGCAGCCCCAACTCGGCCAAGGCTGTGGCAGGCGCCCGGGTGAGCGATCGCTGAAACAGCGTCTCGGCTTCAACTGACTTCGCACGCTTTTCTATAAGGGCCGCGACCTCCCCAAGACCCGGCCCTGACGTTACTGACAAGGTAACCGCTGGCAAATCAGGAATGGTCGAAGAGGGCAGGGAAGCACAACAAATAACTGGCCCTAAGAGTTCCGTATCCTCGACTTGCCCTAGCGAGGAGAGCCTTACGTGACCCCGAAACATGTCGGGGGAACTAATTTCGACAATGTCCGTTCCACTGTATCGGAGGAGTGTCTTGGCACGCTCTCCCCGTATGCAGGTGTTCAGTGCGAATGGTTGATTTGCCCTGGGATCAGCTACGGATCTGTAGGTCCACCCATCCAACTCAGTAGGCATGTTTAAAAATTCTTTAACGAGAAGATCGGGGGCAATATATCTGTGAGATTCGTCTGATTCGATCTTTTGGTTGAATACTTCCTCAACGAACCTGATGATTAGCGCGAGCTTCCTTTGACTAAGAAAGGAAATATCAGGCTCATCTATGCGCGCAGATAGCTGCATGGACCGAAACGGATGCGCAACTCTGAAGCGACTGACAGCAACAATGTCTCCGGGCTTTGCCTTCACCTCATACAGGGCAGTCGCACCATTTGCCGCAGTGTACAGCAATGGTTCACCGACATCATTCAGTCTCCCGGCGCCAATGTAGGATGCAGGAGCCATCCAAATATCATCTTGAGTCATAATCTGTCCTGGTTCAGAGATTATCCTTGCACGATAGAGTTCCACGCCTATCGGAATTTTAATGTAACGAAAAGGTAGAACAATGTTTGCCACTCCTGGCGCCCTGAAAACGTCGAACAACGCGCGTCGGATTTGGGGCCGGGTCTGGTGTCGTCGAGCAGCGCGCTTGTAGCTCTGAATCGACATAGAAAGCTCGTCTATGTTCAAGCGCCGGAGGTATCCGGCCAGCGTCCATTCAACGTCAAGAGGAGGTGTGGAAGGGACAGGACCCTGCGCGAGTTTACTTGCGGCACTGTCCTTCGAAATCGATCCTTGAAGCTCGTAGCCGACAGGCGGCCGGAAGGGCAGTCCACTCGCAGGGCTCCAGCGGGGTTCGTAAGGATTTTGCTCCACCTGATCACTCTAATCGGTGGCGGGTGTGGCAGACGCGGCCGCTTGTGGGAAGGGTCACGATGGGCCGAGTTGCCGACGTGAAAGCGCACGGGCAAGTGAATATGGGCAACTGGCTTGCTCATAATCAGGCGTCCTCTGTGGACCTGGTTAGGGACAAAAAGGTTGAAGTTGAGGTTCAAGTTCTTGCCACTGCCGATCCATGCTGTTCAAGAATGACCAGACTGAATCTTTTAGGCTTGTCCGAAGACAGCCATCACTTATGCTTCTGGAACCGCTGCCCCTTAGAAAGTCTGGCCTAACCTGATGCAGTTTTACCTCGGAGCCTTCCTTATGAGTCTCTTCGCCGGAGTGGCCATACATCTATTTTTCAGGGTTATAAGGCTCTTCGCAGTTGAGGGTGTAGTCGAGGGTCGGCGGCTGGTTCGTGGATAGACGTCGAGGTCTTCCAGGATGGAAGTTCTCACACTGCCCATC
>NZ_JBIVQC010000014.1:0-37189 GCF_044754925.1 Pseudarthrobacter sp. NPDC092424
GCGCTTGTTGGTGTCGTTCAGGGAGGCCTCGATGGAAGTCAGACCGATCTGGACGGGAATGCCGGGGCGGCCGCCGACCTTGATCAGGAATTTCCCGCGTCCGGGAGGTTCGACGTCGCCGCCGCGGGAGTCCCAGGCGGGCGGGTCCTGCCAGGAGATGAGCTTTTGCTGTTCCTGCCGGGAGAGCGGGATCGCTGCGGTAAGCAGCGGCATTTCGGACGCGGGAAGCCCGCCGCAGATGACCATGCCGGAGCGTTCAACGAAGCCCCGGGCCTTCATCCGGTCTTCTTCTGCCGGGAGTGCCAGCAGGTCGGACATCGTATGGGAAATCATGATCTGCCCGACGCCGACGGACCGGTTGAGCCTTGTTAGGGCATCCACCCGGTCGACCATGCCCTTGCCGGCGCGCAGGGCCCGCCACAACTCGTCCAGGACCACGAAGTAGTTCCTGCGCGGTTCCAAACCCGCGTCGGCGAGGGCGTTGGCGACGTTCACGGTGCCGAAGCCGTAGGACCAGCAAGCCAACAGCACGGCGGCCTGCAGGTCCGTTTCTGTCTCGTCAATGCTGGAGACATCGAAGACCACGGCCCGGTCGCGCCGCATGGGGTTCGTGGTGTGACGGGAAAATATCTCTCCGAGCTTGCCACCGCCAGTCAGGCCCAGCAGGGTCGCTTCCAATGCCCGGGTCTCCTGCAGGTAGACGTTCATGTCGCCGCGGTCCAACGCGACCTGGCGCAGCTCGTCCGGAGCGGCGGTGATGACGTCAAGCAGGTCTTTCAAGACGGGAATACCGTCGAAGGAGTCATCGAGGACGCGCAGTGCACGGTCCAGGATGGTCTGTTCCTGATCCGTGGGCGGGTTGTTCCGGCTGATCGTGATGAGGGAAACGACCATGTTGAGGCGACGGCCGTGGGCGTCGGCCCGGACCCGCACGGCTGCTTCGTGCTGTCCTCGTTCCTCGAGGAGTTGCGCGACCTCAATGGCCTGTCCCGGATCCAGGATGTTCAGGTAGCCCCGTCCCCGACCGAGTTCGATGACCTGTCCCCCGATCGCCTCAATGGCGTCCACGTGTTCGCCCTTCAAATCCCCAAGCACCAGCGGATGAACGCCCTGGCCGGACAGGCCCAGCATCATCCGGCGCACGAGGGTGGACTTCCCCAGGCCCGGTTTGCCGAGGACGAACGCGGAGGGGTTGGAAATCAGGTGAGCGCGCTGGAACCAGCTGATCGGATCGCAGCAGACGGTCGCCTGCGTTTCCTCGTGCCGCCCCAAGGGGACGCCGACCATGGGAGATGACGCCCCGGAGGAAAAAGGCCACAGCCCGCAAACCTGCACCGTGGTCCCACGGTACTCACGCACCGCCGGGACCAGGGCTGCAGCCCCGCCACCGCGGCCGGCCCAGCCACGGGACCCGGGGCCACGCAAGCGGGCCGGGCGATCCGTGGATGCACGGCGGTTGCGAGCCTCAGATTCCACACCGTCAAGAAGCGGATTCTTCTTCTTCTGTCGAAAGAGCTTCTGCATCACAGGGCCTCTCTGATTTCGGTGGGCAACAGGATGTGCTTGGGGAGGACCAGTCCGAGCGGCAGGGATGCGGCGAACGCGGTGTCCTGGGAGCCGTAGGCGCGACGTAGGAGCACCCGGGCGGTGCCGGAGGTCTGCTCCACGGCGGCGACGGCATCGGGAAGCCGGGCCGGGTCGGTGACGGTGGCGGTGACGACCATGCCGAAGTTCACCAGACCGGCACCCTGTGCTTCTTCCTGGGCGGTTTGAGCGGCGGAGCGGGCGTCGACCAGCGCACGGGCGGAGGGCCGGCCTCCGGAGGTGATCCGGACATTGGCGTTGTTCTGGTCGCGCTCGACTACGGCGGCGGCGCGGGCCGAATCCATCGGACGGTAGAGCAGGGAAACGCGCTTGCGGTCAATATCTCCGTGTGGGGCCAGCAGTCGGGAGAGGACCGAGGAATTTACCGAGCCGCGGGGTGCGCCCGTCATGGTCCAGGAGACCGAGAAGGCGGAATCGTGGCGGTAGTCGTCCCAGCTCGCCTGCGTCGCCGAGGGGCCGACTTCGCCCCAAGTGAGGGCGACCGGGGATCCGGCGGCGTGGGCTTCATCAATGATCAAAGCCGCCGGCGGATCGTAAGCGATCCGCACGACCTCGCAGAGCTCCTGCGCCGACATCGGTCGGGCGATGCCGGCGCCAGTGCTCTGCAGCCGGGCACCGAGCCCGGGGATGCGGGATGCCAGGTCCCGGGCGACGTCTTCGGGTTCGCGCTTCCGGGACCCGGATCGAAGTGCTGCAGTGAACGTCAGGGACACCCAGGCCCGGACGGTGGCCGAGCCTTCCGGGTAGGTACGGACGACCTCGCGAAGGATTGCCTTTGCGGCCTCCGGGGCGTCGGGGTGAATGTTCATCTCGACCTCGTTGCGCAGCCGGTAGCCGGAGTCCGGAGCGGTCTCCACGGTCACGGCGGCGGCCTCCAGTCCGGCTTCATCCCCGAGGCCGGCGAGCCAGCCGCCCCAGTTCGCTACCCAGGCGTCAACCTGTTCCGGATCCACCAGGGAAGCGCCGTCGGGTTCGGTGGAGAAGACCACGGTGAAGTGATTCGTGGTGGGGACGTGCAGCATGGCGAACGGGCGGTTGTAGGAGTCGTTGAACTCGTACAGCCGGGACTTCGCCGCAAGGCCGGGGAGCTGGAACATTCCCCACTCGGTGACCCCGAGCGGGCCTGAACGGTAGATGTTGGTCCCAGCGGAACGTGCGAGGCGGAAGTTCATCCTCGTCGCGAACCGGTCCACAATGGACTGTCCGTGCTTGTCTTTGACCGTCAGCAGCAGCACGAGCAGTCCGGCGACGGCCAGAACGCTCAGCCCCGGCAGCAGGCCCCAAATCGCGAAGGTGATGATGCCGGCCAGCAGCCCGGTCATGACGATGCCGGTGCCGATCGCGCCCAGGCTGCCCAGGCCGGCGGAACGTGGGACCCGCCAGTTGCCGTAGGACGGTTCCTTGTATTCGGTATTAATTGCTGCCACTGGGGCCCTCCCCGGTTGAGTCCTGTGCGGTTTGTTGTGCGGTCTGAGAGACCTTTGACGCTGTTTGCGCTCCTGCGGCGACTGCAATTCCGACTGGGCCCGCAGCCTTCGCCGCTCCTGATGCCGCCCCGGCACCGGCAGAAGCTGTGCCAGCGCCGCCCCCTGCCCCTGCGGTAGCGGCGCGCCCGGTGGTGCCCTTACCGGGAGCCCCTCCAGGGCCCGTTGAGCCTGGGGTGGGCTTGCCGTTGCCGCCGTTACTGCCGCCAGCGCCCCTGCTGCCCTGTGCGCCGGCTCCCTGGCCGGGCTGACTGGCCGGCGTGGGCGACGCGTTACCGCGTCCACTGCCGGAACGACCCATTGAGACAGCGCCTGTGGCCACGGCCCCCACCGCCGCCCCCGCTCCCGCACCGGAACCGGAAGCGACAGCTCCGACCATGGGGGTAACGAAGCGCATCAGGGCTGGAAGCGCGAGTAGGGCAACGATCATCAACGTGAACCCCGTGATGGAGCCGATCAGGGCATCCTTCCCGCTGGTCTTGCTCATCAACAGGAATGCGACCGAATACACGATGGCGGCCGCGGGCTTATAGAGAATGAACGCGATGGTCCAACCAATTGCCTTCTGGAACCACTGCCTGCCCATCTCGGTATTCGTGAATGCAGCCGTGGTGGGCAGGATGCCGGCCAGGATCACCAGCATGCCGCTGCGGACAACCATGAGAACGATCTGAAACAGGGAGGCAATCAATCCGATCAAGCCGAGGATGATGAGGATGAAGACCGCGTCGCTTGTGTGAATAGCGGAGATTTTTTGGAACGCGTCGGCGAACCCTTTGCCGTCCGTGGATCGTTCGATGATGACGCTGGCGAAGGCGTCGGCGGCAATCACCAGAATCGAGATGGTGCCAAGGCCTATGGCCGATACCAAGGTAAGGGTGAGCAGCGAACGGAGCAGGTCCTTTAGGGGTGCCCCGCGCTGCTCCCAAATCATTCGGATGCCGCCGAGGATCACAGCGAGGACTGCCAGGGCCAGCGTCCATGGCATCAATTCGCTGTTTACAGCGGATACGACCGGACTGGCCGTTGCCCCATCCTCGCTGGTCAGGTTTACAGTCGGCATGGATACCCAGAAGGTAGACAGAGTTGTCACCATCTGGCTCATTCCCTCCATGATGGACTTCGCCAGGTTGCCGATTTGATCGTTGGCTATGTCTTCGACTACGTTGCCCAAGCCACATCCGAAGTCTCCGAATTTGCACTCGGCCATGTCAGACTCCGGACCAGAGAATCAGGCCGCTGAGGTCCCTTATTTGGGTCGCACCAATGTATGTGGTGCCATCATCAGCTGGCTTTACTTTCCAGTCACCGTCCATCCATCGCATTGATAATGTCGTGCGTCCGAGTGCGCCTTTGTCGGTTTCAAAGGCGAGGTCGACGTTCGCCTCGTCAGGGGTGTACGACTTGATGAGGAATCCTCGAACCTGAATGGGGGCGCTGGGGCCGGTCGTGCGCGAACCCGCTGCCACCTGACGCATAGCTGCGTCTCTGCCAGCCCCAGGCACCAGGAGCTTGTCGGCCAGCTTCCGCTCCAGTTCTGCTGAACCAGAGGACCCCAGAGCAACGACGTTCATTGCCGCGTACAGGGACCCCGTGGGTGAATGTGCGAAGCATGAGCGGAAGCCGTTTGCGTCGGTTTTGCCCGGCCCAACCGCGGGATCCATGGGAGTCGCAATCTTGCCTACCAACTCCCATTTTGAGGTGGGCGCTGTACCAAGTGATGTTTCCGAGGAAGACGGAAGCCCACAAATGCTCTTGCCTCCGTCGCTCGAAGCGCTGGGGCTGGCGGTGACTGCGCTGCTTGAAGCTGGCGCGGGCTCCGCGTTGTTCTGTCCTTTAGGGAGCAGGAAGATGGCGATTCCTGCCGCGACCAGCGCAACCACCAGCGCGGCCGCGACGATGAATCCAGGTCTGGTGAACGGATTGCTTTCGGTTGTGCTCTCTGTTGACTGGCTCATACGGAACCTCCCGTTGATGATGCTGGTTTAGACGAAGGCGCGGACGATACCGGAGGCGCCGGTGATGATGATGCAGCCGGCCAGGACCCAGCCAAGTTTGCCGATGGACTCGCCGCCTTCACCGCGGCGGAGCTGGATGACCATGCCGATGCCGACGATGATGACGCCCAGGACACCGAGGACGAGGCCGATGCCGGAGGCCCAGTTCAGAACGGTCAGCAGTCCTTTGGCCTGTTCGGGGACGGTGGGCGTCGGGTTCGGAATGACGCTTGCTGCAAATGCGGAGAAGGAGTTCATGGTGAGACCTTTCAATTGGTGTTGCTCGGTGTGGTGTCAGTAGCCAAGGCGGCTAGGTCAGTGATGAAGCGTTGGTATTCGCGGGTCGGCGGGACAGCGGTGGACTCTCCATGCCGCCAGGCCTCTACCCAGGGCAGATTCCAGTAGCGGGGGGCTCCCCCGCCGACAATGGCGGTGAAGTCCCGCAAGGGTTTGGGTGTCTTCCCCGGTGCGTCCGCGAGGACGGCGAGGCCGAGCAGTTCAAGCTCCGGTGCCGCACCTGATACCCACTGCGTCAGGGCGCCGCGGGCAGCTGTCAGGCCGCGCATGTCTGCACGGCAGACCAGCAGCACCCGCGGCTTGCTGCCGTCCTGGAGGACGGGCCAGCAGTGACCGGTGGCCCGTGCCCCAACAATGAGGTCAGCGATCCGGCTTTCACCGGATCCCCCGTGGGCCCCTGTGATCCACAGTGCTGCCGAGCCGGCGACGCTGCGGCGGCCAAGCCGGTCTGCGGCGTCGGGTTCGACCATTCCTCTCAGCGGCGCACTGATCACAGCTGCCGGCGGCGCGGGCATCTCCGGAGTTGCCGTGTCCGCACTGCTGTCCGGTGCCGGTCGGGTGATCCAGGGGTTCAGGGTTTGTTGCATGGTTCCTCCTCTCAACTCTCAAGTTCCGTAGGAATGGTTCTAGAAGCCTTTGGCGACGGCGGCGGCCGCAGCGAGCCATGCCCGCTGGGTCGCGGGCTGGAGCGCTTCGTAGCGGATGGGCCCGTTGACCAGGGCTGGGTCGTACGGGATACGGACGACGGCCCGCACGAAGGGCTCGAAGCCGTCCGCGATCCGCTGTGCCTCGGCTTTGGCGCGCTTCAGGGCGTCTCCGGTCATGCTGCGCTTGGCGTCGGTGGACTCGGAGACGATCACGACGGCGTTGCGTGCCAGCTCTGCGTCGTGGCCACCACGGGATTCGAGGGTCTGCAGGGTCAGCCGGGCTGCTTCTGCGCGGTCCTCGATGGCGGTGACGGGGACGACGAGCTGGTTGGTGTGGTCGATCATCCGCCGCCAGTTCGCGGCCCGGGCGGTGTTACCGGAGTCCATGATGACCAGCCGGTAGTACCGGGTGAGGACCTGGTGGGCGATGTCCACTTCCTCTGCGGTGACTTCGTGATCGCCTTCTTCGTTTTCGTCCGAGCGCAGCACGTCGAACTTGTCGGCGGTCTGGTGGTGGACGAACTTGGCGATCTCGGCGGCGTTCGTGGACGGGGACAGCAGTTCGGTGGAGGAATCGATCAGGTCCAGGACGCTGCGGTCGTGGGCGCCTTTCTCGGTCCGCCATCCCAGGGTGCCCTGGGATTCGTTGTTGTCCCAGGCCACCGTTGCTGCACCGCTGTAGCGGGCAAGGATCGCCGAGAGCATCACAACCGTGGGCGTCTTGTTGGCCCCGCCCTTGCGGTTGACCACGGCGATGGTCCGCGGGCCGGGCCAGTGCTGGCTGACGGTGCGGATGTCTTCACGCTCGGACAGTTCCTCTTCTGAGGGGTCCATCCGGAAGCCCAGGCGGGTAAGCGCACCCCGCCAGCCCTGCGTGGCCGGCTCCAGCACCGGGGCGCTGACCAGGAAGGAGGTCTCCTTCAAACTGCGTCGGGTAGCCGGCGCATCGGCTGCAACAGCCTGCGGTGCCTCATCGTCGGCCGGAGCCGCATCCTCTGCCAACGCCGTCTCCACGGGAAGGGGCGGCCAGGGCTGACGTTCCACCGCCGACTGGGCGGCTTCAGGCTTCACCGCAGGCGTTGGCGCGGTAGTGGTGTCGCTGGCTTCGACGGCGGCCGCAGCGGGCGTGCTGGCGGGTGCGGCAGTTCTGCGGCGGGCGGGCCGGGGCTCGTAGGAGACGGATTCGACTTTGCCGTCCGGGTGGACGATCAATTCACCGTGGCCTTCGGGATCCTCGATCCGGACGCGAACGGGGCGCTGCAGCGTCTTGGCTTCTGCCACGACAAGGGCCAGGGCGTTGTCGCGCAGGTCCTGCAGAGTCTCCCCTGCCGGGACGACGCGGGAGTTGCCGGCAACGGTGACCTCGGCGGTGCCGTTCTCGCTGATGATGGCCTGGATGTTCGGGAAGGCCAGGACCTCTGTTGATGTGGTGCTCATGAACCTGATTCCTTACGTTGACGGGGTTAGTGAGGCGCGCTTAGGACGCGGGCGGGGTGAGCCGGTTGACCTTCCACGGGGCTTCCGGGCCGGTGCGGAGCAGTTGCAAGGTGTAAGTGCCGGCGTCGGTGGGCACGGCTGCCATGACGCCGTAGCCGTTGGCCTCATCGACCGCCAGCGTCGCAGGACCGGTGACGCGGGTGGCGGGGATATTGGCGGGGTCCACGGCGGAGTAATCGGCGGTAGCCTGCGGCGTGAGCCAGCGGGCGAGGTCGTTGGCCCACTGCTTGTCCTCCACGCCCGGGCGGGCGAAGTCAGTCATTGCCTTCTGAGCGGTGTCTACGGCGGCGTCCTTGCTGGCTTGGTCCCAGCTGATGCCGATGGTGGCCGGGACGGTGCCGTCGGGGGCCTGCGGGCCGCTGCCCGCGCTCAGGGAGACCGGTGCCGAGGCAGTGGCGGCCGTGCTGGTCGCCGGGACCGGCGTGGTGTTCGCTGCCGGTGCGCAGGCCGTGCACAGCAGCACCGCCGCGGTCAGTGCCAGGGATTTTTTCACTTCTTCTCCTCTTGGGTGGGCAGGTACAGGAAGGCTGACGGAACCGTGTTGCTGACCGTGCGGGTGTAGTAGTTGTGGTCATCCGGGGGCGGGTTGCCGTTGTAGCCCTCTTCGACGTAAGTCCCGTTGTCCTTGACTTCCTTCACTACCGCGACGTGGCCATAGGTCGGGTCCGCTCCCCCGGCGCCGGGGGCGTACCAAACGACCGCGCCGACCCGGGGAATGTTGCCGGTGGCCCAGCCCTTGGCGTCCCAGCCGGCCTTCCAGGTCAGGGCCGAACCCAATCCCTGGCCGTCCGGGCGGAAGGTGCCGTTGAGGAACTTGAACGGGGCACTGGTGGACCCCATCTGCTGGTTCACCCGCCAGAGAGCGAAGTCCACGCATTCGCGGTAGAACATGCCCAGCGGCGATGCCGCCGCTGGGCCCGTGCCGGCCTGCACCCAGGTCGGTGAGTTCTTCCACGGGTAGTCATCCCCGGCCCCGGACTGCCCTGGGATCGCGCAGCCGCTGCCTTCCAGCGAAAACGTGCCGTCCGAGAGGGCCTGGACGAGTTTCACGGCCTCGGGCCAATACTTCTGGTAGTGGTACGGGTCAGCGTTGCGCTGGACCTTGTTGGCGGCAATGGTCGGCTCCAGCAACTCCCAGCCATCCACCTTCTGCAGCGCCTTGATGAAGTTCGTCGCACTGACGGTCGGGTCCATCCGATCCGCGTACGATCCCCACGCACCGTTCCCGCGCTGCTGGAACAAACCCCGTGAATCCGGACCGGCGACGTCGCCGCGGTCGAGAACACGGAGCCCTGACTCCCCCAGGGCCACCATGACGCTGATCATCTGGCCCTTCACGGGCAGATTCAGCGCCTTGCCCGCACCCATGATCGCGGCAGCGTTCTTCAGCTGCTCCTGGGAATAGCCTTCGACCTTCGTGTCCCCGTTGATCGACACCGAGACTGTCGGGCCGCAGTCGGCAGCGGCAGGCTTCGCGGGTGCGAGCAGCAGGAGAACGGAGAAGACCAGCCCGAAGAAGAGCCCGGGGATGGCAATGATGGCCACCAGGCCAAGCGATTTGCGCTGCATCAGATCCGCCCCCTCCCCCTTGGGTGTCTTTCCAGATTTACCGGTCGTGGCTGACAGATTCATTCGTCTTGTGCCGACCGGTCCTACTAATGACTCTAGACGAAAGATGATCGTTTAGCGATACACTTAGATTCACAACTGAAAGCTAGTTCTCCTAATCGGGCAAGATAGACGCATGCCGCGCCTCATCCAGCCCAGTCACCCGCAGGAGGTTGAGGCAATCATCGAAATTCTCGGAAACCGCGCGCATGCGGCGATCCTGCGGTACCTGTTCCAGGTCGGCCCGTCGACGACTGGGGAGATCCTGGGCGGGATTGTCCTGGATAGCGGCAAGAAGCTCACGCGCCCGAGCCTCCAGCACCACCTGGAAGCCCTTGAACGTGCCGGCGCTGTCACTGCCGACCACCCCCGCGGCCAACGCCACGGAAAGCGGGTGAAGTATGAAGCCAATATCGATGCTGTTGAGTTCGAAATGCTGCCTGCATACGTCAGCTACCTACGAGGAAAATAAGGACCAGAAGCCACAACTTCACCGCTTGATGAAGCATCGTGACAAACTTGTCAAAGCGATCTGCTGTCAAAGCTCAATATATCATCAAGATACGAAATTATGCTTTTGTCCCACACTTCACAGTAGAGTGAGTCGCAACACCCAAAGCAAAAGAAGCCGGGAAACAGAGTTATGGCCGTTAGCGCACAGGAATTCAATGACTGGCTGCGGTCCCACGGTCTGCCCAACGGGACTTCCGAACTCAGCAAGTTACTTGGACTAAACAGAGCGACGCTGAACAAGCAGAGGCTCCGCGGCCGGGTCAGTGAAACCGTCGTCGTGGCGTTAGCCAGGGTGGCGCAGATGAATCCGGTTACGGCGCTGGGCGAGTTTTCCCAGTACCGAGGGGTCCCCGACGGCCTCAAGCCGCCCACCGACGCCGAACTGCTCAGCCAGATGACCTATACCGATGTGATGGTCGAGCTCCTGCGCCGGTCGAGAGCTGACCTCGCGCACCGGCTGGCCGGCTACGAGATGAGCCAGATCCCGCACGATGACGCGGTACGAGCATGGCTCGATGCTGTAGACCCCGGCGATATCAGGCGACAGATCGCGGAACGGACCGGCATCAAACCGGCAAACCTCTCTGCACTCCTCACGGAGAACCGCTTGCCGCCGGAAGTCGCCGTAGCAGCAGCAGAGCTTGCTGGCACGTCCTCTGCCAGCGGCCTTGTAGTAACTGGCCTCGTAACACCAGAGGAGGCAGGGTGGCCGCTGTACTGCCGGGAGAACAGCTTTGACCGGATGGACGACCTGGCGCTCATCGACGCCACCGAGGCGAAGTTGAAGCAGCTGCGCCGCGCAACGAAGAAAAAGATGGACACCGAAGCTACGGTGCAAAACTTTTGGGAGACATTGGGCTAATGGAAATACTCTTCTGGGCCGTACTCGCGGTGGCCGCGGGTCTGAGCCTTACACGCGTTCCCGGCTTGAGCCGCAGCCGCAACCAAGCGATCTTCCTGTGCGGCCTATCGCTGTGCCTGGCGTTCGCAATCATGCTCCCCCCGGTTTACACGGCCATCGACGGCATGTTCGTGCGAACCAACTTCACGGACCTGTTCGCGAAATTGTGCCTTTTCCTCGCCGTCAACATACTCGTCGCCCAAATAGCCAAGCCGATCAAAGCTGAGGGGGCACTGCACCTGACGGCAGCCATTCCGGGCCGACTGATACTTGTCCTGGTCTACGGGCTGGAAATGGTGCTGTTCGCCATGACCACAACCGACAAACCCTCCCCCGGCCTGGCGGCGTACATGGCCGACCCGGTGGTGTTCGCCTATAACGCGGTCACGGTCCTCTACGTCGCTTTCCTTTGCAGCCTGGTCGTGAGCCCACTGCTCCAGCAGGTGCGCAGAGGCGGCCACCTGTTCCAGCGTTGGTCTTCCGGCCTCGTCCTGGCCGGCTTCTCCTTGGCAATCTTGCGGGCCGGTGTTTTCCTCGTGGGCTGGGCGGTGCCCGGGCTGTACGAGGTGGGGCAGAGCATCAGTGCCATTTCCGCGCTCTTCGTGGTGGCCGGACTCGCCTGTGCATGGCTTGGCCTGCGGAAATACAGCGTCCCGGCCATTCGTCAAAGCCACTTGCGGGGGGAATCAGCGTGACTCACAGCGTGTCGCCGCGTGTTAAATCTAGTCATATAGCTACTGTGAGCCACATGGGAAAAGTTCTCCGGCGCGCGCGCGGCACAGGCATAGGCAATGTGCAAACTAACTACCTCATCCCCCCTCACAGCAAACAGAAGCTGGAAGACGTCTCGTCCCTGATGGGCATGAGCGCGGCCGAGGGACTAGAAGCAATCCTTGATCACCTCGAACTGGAGGCCGATGGCCTGCCGTCCTGGGCGGATCGAAACACGCTACCGGAGGCTTTGCCTATCGCTAAGGCCAGTTAAGAGTTGAAGGCCCGCACAAGGCGGGCCTTCACTAAGTATCCGTTCAGATCCACGTTTCCTGGCAGTTACAGCGATCTGAACTTTTGAAGCTTCCTCTCGCGAGGACGCTCCCTTTCTCACACCCTCCAACAAGAAGGTATTGCCCCTATGGTACCGGAACCGAGTTCCGGGTCAACGGCTGCGCATATGAGTGTCGGCCGTCAAGTCACAGCTGGAAGAGACCCTGAACGGCTGCTGCTGACCCCCGAAAACGTGTCTGCTCTCGGAGCCGGCCTCCCCGAGGCCGCCGAACCCCTACCCAGCGACCCCCCTTCCCGGCCCAGACGGCGGGCAGGCCGCAAGGGCAAGCACAAGCCCAGGCGCGTCAGGAGGGCCAATGAACGCAGCAACCGGGCCGTCTGGTCCGTCATCCCAGCCGGACACCGACCCGCCCGGCACGTCATCCGGTGGCTGCGCAGCTTCCAGGACATCCCGGCGTTCCAGCTTGCCCGCAAAGACCTGAAAGCGAACATCTGGCGCTTCGCCAACGCCCTCGCCCAGTGCCCGGGCTTTGACCCAACGAGTATGACGATCATGCCCGTCTGGCAGCGACTCCAGGAACGCTTCGGGTTCCCACCGAAAAGCATCTCCAACTACTTCCGCCGACTTCGGGATTGGGGCGCCTTAGCCGTCGTGGCCACGGGCCGCACAGCCGAGTTCACACCTAAATCCAGCGGGCGTGCCGAGAATGAAGCAGCCATCTACGTGCTGCTCGAAAGGGTCGAAGAAAAGGATGTGGAAAAAAGTAGCGTACCGGTGCCCACTAGGGCTGTTAATAACCCCCCGCACGCGCGGGCGGGCGAAGATTCAAAACTTCAAATCGAAGCGGCTCCGCCGCTAACTTCTCCCAAGCGCGCCGCACAACGGCGCGAGGTCAATCACCACCTGCGAAATCGGCAAGAACCCTTCTGGGACCCGAACGCGACGACAAACGCCATGACCAAGCGTGAGCGCCGCGAGGCTGAGCGTCTAGCCTCGCTGGAGCTTCAATTCAGGTCTTTGGCCCTGCGACGCATCTCGACGGCGCACGTCGCCGCAATTTGCCGGCCTTTCCTGCAGGCAGGTTGGACGGTCAAGGATCTGCACCATGCCATCGATTGGCGCCCCAACACGGACGCCAGATACCACCACGACGCGGATTACGGCGTCGACAACGTTGGAGCCTGGCTCCGCTACCGGCTCAGCAAGTGGATTCGCCACGACGGAGGCTTCTACCGCTCCCCCAGCCAGAAGCAGGCGGCGGAGAAGGCGCAGCGTAAAGCAGAGCAGCGCGCAGCCAGCGAGCGAAGGGAGCGCGACCGCGTCGAGCGCGCGGCGTACGAGCCGTCTGCCCTGGGATGGCGAGAGCGCGTCGCCCTCCTGCAGAAAGCGAAGGGAGCTTGATGAACCAGCTCCAGGGCTTGCCAGGAGGCTGCCGCCAGCGACAGCAGGCGCTGACACCCAGTGTGGACCGCTTTGAGATTCATCCTCCGGTCTCCACCGGCCCACAGTGGGGACAGCGCAAGGGATCTACACGCCGGGAAGGTTTCTCCCTTTTTGCGACTGATTCAGTAAGTATCGCTGACCGGGGAAGGTTCCCCCACTGGGGGCCAAGGCTCAGGCTGCCGCTCCCCCGTTCATCTGCCGGCAGGCACGACATCGCTTGTGAAAATTGCGTATACAGCTTTGCAAGCGAACCTTTTATCGCTGGCTTTACTTTATTCACTTGTGAAAAAAGTAAAGACACGCCAGCAAGCTTCACAAGTGAAACAAGTAACGCTGTTTACGCTGGGAACACTTGTGAAAGGAATAGTCGATGAAACACGATGTGGACCGTGGCGCGCTCAGCAGGGTTATCGCGGTAATCAACGGCAAGGGCGGGGTCTTCAAGACCAGCCTTGTTGCCAACGTCGGGGGACTCCTCGCGGAGGCGGGCTCACGCGTGCTCCTGGTAGATCTTGACCCACAGGGCAACCTCGCGGAGGACCTAGGCTATTCCGACCAGGCAGACGGCGGCAGGAGCCTCGCGGCCGCTCTCTGCTTCGGCGCCGAGCCAACCCTGCTGTCGAGCATGCGACCCAACCTGGACGTCATTGCGGGCGGGCCGGAACTGGACGATGCAGCAGCATTCCTTGGAGCCAAAGCCCAAAAAGACCGCGATGCAGCCCACTTGGCCTTGGCAAAAATGCTCGCAGGAATAGCGGGGGAGTACGACCTCGTCCTACTTGATTGCCCGCCCGGTAACGAGCCGCTGCAGGCCGCGGCCGTCGCTGCCGCACGGTACGCCCTGGTGCCGCTAAAGACAGACATGTCCAGCCGCAAAGGCGTTGCTGCGGTGGCAGCACGCATGGACAGCGTCGTGGGACTCAATCCCTCACTGGATCTCCTGGGCGTTGTCCTGGTGGGGACCGGAACCAACGCAAAACAGGTCCACAAAGTCACCCGCGATCACCTCATTGCCGACTTCGGCACCGACCAAGTCCTGTTCCCCATGAGCATCCGTCACGCAGAAGCCACCGCCCAAGCCTGCAGAGAGCGGGGGCTACTGGCCCACGAACTCGAACGGGAACTCAACAAAGCACCCAAATGGTGGGAGATTCGTCGCGGAGAAGCCAAAGCCACGAACGCCGGCCCCAAATCTGCATCCAGCGTCGCCGAAGACCTGCACGCAGTCGCCATGGAAGTAACGCGGCGCATAGCCGCCACGGAATCACAGGAGGTCAGCGCATGAGCGCCGCCCAAAACTCCAGCCGTCCAGCACTCGGCCTCCCACCCCGCCCCAGCGCTGCAACGCCGAACGATGCGCCGCTGGCGCGGATGCTGCCCGGCCGCCGGCAAGAGCCGGCCGCGAAGAAGGAAGAGGCCAAGGACGCCGAGACGGCGCCTATGACCGTAAGCATTCCCACCGCCATCCGTAACCGCGCCAAAGCCGCCTACAAGGCGACCAGCTACGTCGAGGGGGATAACACCTGGGCCCACTTCGTAGCTAAAGCCATCGAAGCGGAAACCCTACGGCGCGAAGCTGAACACAACCAGGGCGAGATGTACCCGGCTTGGGGGGAGAAGCTGCCCGGCGGCCGCCGGCTCAAGGACAGCTAAGTAAGTTCACCGACTCCACGGTCAGACCTCAGGAGACCGTCTTAGCGTCCAGCAGCCGCTGGGGCTCATTGCGCCGGGAACGCGTGGATCGTACCCAGTGGCGCGCCTCCTGGTCTCGATACCCGAGGATCAAATTGCGTGGAGCTGCCCACGTTTCGACGCTAGACCATAAGTGGATATCGGCCCAGTCGTCATAGAACTGTGGAGTCGAAAACTCCAGTTTCACCAGCATCTGGCTACTTGCCTTGATTGAACCCAGTGACCACTGATTCGTTCCTGGCGGGAAGAGGTCTTCGTAGTCGTTCCGCCAGATCCATGCTGGAGGTGATCCTTCCAGGAATTCTCCGCTTCTGCGTGCAGCAGGAACCACCCGGTCCGCGACGGAGATACTCGTGACCTTCCGATCCTCTTCGCGTAACCACAGGGACAAATCGTGGAAGGCAAGGTCCTTTGAGCGATTTCGAATAACTACATGGACGAATAGAAGTTGCCGCTCGTCGTCTTCTTCCTCGGCCTCTATCCCGCTCTGACGGCGCGCTTCGTCTTCCTCCAGCAGCCTCTGCAACTGCTCGTCGTGCACGTCCTGGTATTCAGAGTCAGGGGGAGGCGGGCCCCAGTGGTACTTGAAAGAGAGTTGTCGCGCTTCTTTGAGAGCGAGTTGGTCGATTTCCTTCTTCAGGGCTTCCCTTTCTTCCCTGACCAATGCCCGCTCCTGTTCACGCTCGTAGCGGTCGTGCTCGCGATCCGCTTTCAGCTCCCTTTCGGTGCCCTTTTGAGCCTCAATTGTGTGTTTAATCGACTGCGAGGCAAAGTAAACAGCGCCGATTGCTCCGACAGCACTTGCCCAACTGCCCCAGGCGGCCCAGTCATCAGCGGAAGCCGGCCAAAAGTAGCGGTCACCCGGCGGCAGGAAGTTCCAGCGGACTATGCCAGCGATAGCAGCGACAGTCACGGCGATGAAGGTCCAGAACACCAGAAAGAACCGGTCAGGAGGACGAGGAGGACTGGTGGCTTCGTTGCCGGTTTTAGCCTCTTCTTGGCTTCCTGCGTCCGCAAGTTCTTTGGCGCTTTCGCCGCCCCCAGTCAGATTCAAAGCTGCGTTCCTTCTTCTGCCGCGTTTTCCAGCCAAATGTCATTACAAGACGGATTGACTATACGTCCAAGCAGACAAGGTGTTGTGAGGCCACTTGAATAAGTCAATAACGACCGTTTTTGATGACCGCACGGCAAGTCCTTCAAATCCCGGGCTGTGACTGTTGGCGGTAAATGGCGGTCTTTTTACGGCGCTAATTGTCGCCCTACTAGTCGGCAAGCGCTCGTGACCGCCTGTAGAACGTCGCTCGGGACATGCCGAGATCCCGGGCAACCTGCGCCGCGGGCTCGCCACCTTTGACCAGGCGAACAGCGCTTCTGATCTGACTATCAGTGACCCGGCGGGGTCGGCCGCCAAGGTCCTTGCCAGCTTCTCTTCGCTTGATTATGGAATCCGTGACGCGTTCGCGCTTGATCTCGTGCTCCATCTGCGCAAGGGCGGCCATGATCGTGAACAACATAGAGCCCATCGGTGTTGCTGTGTCGACGTCGCCTCCGCCCAGGTTCAGGACGCGCAGGCCGGCTCCCCTGCTGCGGAGTTCGTCAGCGAAGGCAAGCATGTTCTGAGTGGATCGCCCGAGCCGATCCAAAGTCGTGATGACCAGGGTGTCACCCTCCATGAGCGCGTCGAGCGCTCGATCAAACTGGGGTCGCGACGCACGCGCTCCGGAGACACCCTGGTCGACGTAAAGGTCATCGCGTCGAACGCCGGCGGCCAGTAGATCCGCCCGCTGCCGGTCCGTGGACTGCTGCCGCGTCGAAACCCGTGCATAGCCAATAAGTTTCGACACGCCTGCCTCCAATGTGTCTCATAACTAATGACTAGTACGCCAATTCAAGCAGAAGGTTTCGAGACATAGTTATGAGAATCGCCGGACGCAGAGAAAGTCACGAGATTGTCATTTTCAGAAGTCGTCTGCACGGAATGTCAGAAGTCGTCTGCACAACGGTTCCAAGTCCCGCAAGGGACCGGCTTACGGGCACTACAAGGACACTTCGTGTGACTAGAGTTCAGTCCATGATCGTTTGGCTCAACGGCACCCACGGAGCGGGAAAGACAACAACGAGTGCGCTTGTGCAGCGAATGCTGCCCGACTCCCGCGTCCTCGATGCCGAAAAGGTCGGCGAGGTGCTCATGGACATTAGGCCGGGACTTCCCGCAACGGGCAACTTCCAGCACTGGGAGCCATGGCGGCCGCTCGTTGTTGAAACCGCACGGCGCGTGCTTGAGTTCACCGGAGGCACACTCGTGATGCCAATGACTGTCCTGGTCGAGAGCTACTGGCGGGAGATTAGCGACGGTCTTACGAAGCACGGCATACCGATCCGGCATTTCGTGCTCCATGCCGACCAAGCGGCGCTGCACGACCGCATACAGAACGACAAAGTTCTCGGCCCCTCGACGTTCCGCTTCTCGTATTTGGAACCATACGCGGACGCAGCTCGTACCTGGCTACACAATGAAGCGGAGGTCATCGACACCACAGACATCACGCCGGACCAAGCTGCGCAGCAGATCGCGGACTCGGTGCTTGGCCGCTGAAAGTGCCGAACGTCCGGCCTGCGTGTCTCCGCCAAGAGGATCCCGAATCGGGAAGGACGTTCCATGGTTTGAAACTGCATTGCCCCATTCCCCTAGGGTGGTGGTCATGTCTGAGCCATATTTTTTCTCCGCCGAAGCGGACATAGTTGATCGTGGCCGCGTACACCAGTGGCTCAGCGAGCAGTCCTACTGGGCGCAAGGTCGGGGTCGTGAGCAGCAGGATGCAGCTATCGACGCCTCTCGGAACTACGGGGTCTACGACGTCGGGACTGGAGAGCAGGTGGCCTACGCTCGCGTCGTGACTGACGGCGTTACGTTTGCCTGGCTGTGCGACGTGTTCGTTGCGCCCGAAGCCCGCGGTCAAGGCATCGGGAAGATGCTCGCCGCCGGTGTATTGGCGGACCTGGAACCTCTAGGCCTGAAACGGATTTTACTTTCAACGGCAGATGCTCACGGGCTTTACGCCCAATATGGCTTCACAGAACTGACTGAGCCATCAAGAATGATGGCACGAGTGCGCTGACCCATCCGTCACTAGGACGCCTTATGGCCGTCATGTGTGACCTTCGGGGATAAATGGCGGCTTTTCACGGCGCTGTTGGCGCTTGGTGCAGCGGCAGCCAGGCCTAGTGAGTAGTGGATGCAGGGACGTCCGGAATCTTCAAAGACCCCATGCCCGGTAACCTGCCAACCCGCACTTTCATATATCTTGCGGGCGGAAAGGTTTTCTTTTAGCACTCCGAGGGTCGCCTCTGCGAATCCCTCCATCACGAGTGACTGAGTGATGTTTGCAAGCAAGGCTCGCCCCAGTCCGCGGGACTGAATCGCGGGGTCAACGGCCAGCAGCGTGAGGTGAGCCGCTCGTGCAGCAGCCGGCGGAGTCTTATCTATTGCCAGCGCAAACCCATAGGTCCTTGAGCCGCTTTCCGCGAGGGTAAGGATACTTCCCGGGACGGTGAGTTTTGCCATTGCTCTGCGCTTCACTTGTTGATCGCTGTGTGTGCCATCACGAACGGCAAGGGCGTTCATCCAGAGTTCTGCGCATCCAGGGAAGTCCGCCTCGGTTCCCGCGCGGAATATTAGTGGCGCGGGCCGCCTGTTCCTGTTGTGATTTTCCATCCATACATTTGTAGCGCAGTCGGCCCGATTCGTGTCCGTGGGCTTAGTGAGGAATAGAACGTATCTTGCAAACGATCGTTCGCAAGACAGCACTTGGTTTTCCCTCCTGCCCCTGGCATCCAAGGATTCGCGGTGTAACGCCTGCCGTGTGCGCGCCAAAGTAACGGCTGGCTCCATGCGCGAAACACCGCGTGCAAAGATCAACGCTTCAGGAGGACGGACCCGCCCGGGAGGCCGCCATGGGGCTCCGCTCATACAGGCGCCGTTCCAGATGTCGGCCTACTCCCCCAATTTGTCGCTGCGTCTCCCCAGATGCAGGGCTAGCCGCGCCCACCAATCGAGCCGATCTCCGCCCCTGTTCGCACCGGAACTGCTGGGCAGCACGAACACTTCGCTACCAGCGATTCTCCAGTACTGAAGGCCCATCTCGACACTCTGACCGGGATCGGCGTGCTCGACGTAATCCTCGGCAACACCCTTGCCGTTGAAAGCCACACACTGAGGCCGGAACTCGCGCACCAGTGCCTCCAACCGTGCGTGGCCGGCGCCAAGTTCGTCGGACTTGTTCAGGTCGGTCAAACCGATCCCCAGTCGCGGAAGGTCTTCGTCGTCCTGCCAGGTCAACGCCTCGGAGGTCAGCCCGGAGTCGTAGAGAAGGCCCCAGAACGCATTGCCGCCGTCCGCGTAGTAGTGGCCTTTTTGGAGGCTTTTGCCACCTGGCTTTGGCATATCCCCACTGATGAGCAGCTGCATTCCTGCAGCAATCCGGTCCGGCAGACCCGCTCTATCCATTCCCCGCCTCCTTCGCCTAGGCGCCTCATGGTATCGGGCTTCCACCGTTTCCGGGCGTACTGAGGCTTAGCGTTGGACATTGCACTTTTCAGACGCCACCTCAGGGCTCCTTTCGCCTCAGGCAGACCGGATCCCCTGATTCTTGCAAACGAAGGATGCCGAGAAAACAGCGAACCGAGAATCGGGGGTTGATTGCCCATCGAAGGTGTGGATCGCGGCAGAGCAACGTGACTATCAATCTGGTCCAGAACAGTCCCACGACTTCATGGGCTGACTCCTTTGCAGGGTTTGAGGTAAGCAACTGCGCTTGCGGTCGGTTCGCTGTCGTCCCCGTTCCCTACCGTACCGCCTGCGATAAGAACAGTGCCGTTGGCGAGCAGTGTTGCCGTGTGGTCGCTGCGGACGTCTCCAAGGCCAGTCTGTAGTGACCACGTCTCAAGCAGGGGGTCAAACAGTTCGACGCTGTCAATGCGCTCGTCTGAGCCCGTCATTCCACCGACAACAAGGACCGTGCCATCGGGCATCAGTGTGGAACTGTGATCGTAGCGGGCGACTTTCAGATCTGCCGTGGCCGACCACGTTTCGGTCGCAGGTTTATACAGTTCGGTCGTGGCGATGGCGACGCCCCTGTCGAAGCCCCCGGTTACAAGCACCGAGCCCGTGGATAGAAGGGTCGCGCAGTGGCTTGAGCGGGCAACTTTCATACGTGCCACGGTGGACCAGGTTCCGGTCTGTGGGTTGTAAAGCTCGGCTGGGTCCAATCTTTGGGGGTTGGCGTAACCGCCACAGACAAGCACAGTGCCGTCGAGGAGCAGGGTGGCACAGTGGCCGTGGCGGGCAACTGCCATGCTGCCCGTTGCAGTCCACGTTCCAGCCGCTGGGTCATAGAGCTCGCTACTAGCCAAGGGGGCTCCATATTCGGCCAATCCGCCGGCAACCAAGACTTTCCCATTGGGCAGTAGCGTGGCTGTGTGTGAACTTCGGGCAGTCGCCATCTTGGCTGTGTTCTGCCAAAGTCGGGCTGCTGGGTCGAACAATTCGGAACTTGCCATGGGTTCCCACCAGTAAATCGATCCCCCAGCAAACAGGACTGTTCCATTTGGCAGCAGTGTCGCTGTGTGTGAACTTCGGGCAGTCGCCATCTTGGCTGTCTTCTGCCAAAGTCCAGTTGCTGGGTCGAACAACTCGGCACTGCGCAAAGCACCGTCGCGCTCCCCTCCGGCAACGAGTACTGTACCAACGGTCAGGAGCGTGGCCGTGTGCTCTGTTCGGGCTTTAGTCATCGGCTCTGCTGCTGTTACCGCAGGTTCCTTGGTTAGTTCCGGCGGAAAGCGATTCCGAAATCTGGCTGTATGCCACTCTTGATAGTTGTCGTGGAACCCCTTCACGAAGTTCAGGTACGGAGCAGATCCATAGCCGCCCATTCCTTCTACTGAGAACCCCATATCCCACACGTCGTCGTTGTCGAAGATGATCCTCATCGCCATGCGCGGTAGGTCGAAGCCGGCGAAAGGGGCGAGCTCGGCGGCTTCAAGTTCACTCGGGACTATTGTGTATCCCACGCTTCTGATAAGGGAGAAGTCCATGATTCTGTCGCCGGGCAAAGGGTCCCCGCTTGTTGCCAGACTCTGCATCGTAAACACGCCGATTCTGTCTTGCGTGCACGCGACCAGGCCCTCCTGCGGATGCGTGGATTCGCGAGTCTCGAACGTGCAGAGCAGAGAGTACCCTCCTGCCAGCGCCTGAAAACCGCGTCTTATCTTGTCTAAATTTGAGTCAAATTCATTTTCCTGAGAACCGGCATACGACAGCTTGAGAAACGCGGCATCATCGGCGTCTTTGTGGAGTCTCAAGGTCTGCACGATACTCTCGGCCGAGGGGCCTGCTCCCGGGCCGTAGATCTCCTCCGTATCGATGGGCTCGTGCCAGGACCCACGACCGAAGACCGTTTCCCACAGGATGATCCGCTGGCGGTGGGCCTCAGCTCCCATCGGAAGCTGCCCCAAACGCTTCAAAGTCTGATTGATTTCAAACGAAACCTGCTGTCGTTCCATCACAGAGCGCGGAACGCCCTGGGCGCGTTTTTGCTCCTTAATGTAGGCAGTCTGCGCAAGGCAAAACGCCTCATCAGGGGTGAATCCCGCGAGTACCAGCCGCGACATCATTCCATTGACTGCCCCATCCAGCCAAGCCATGGAACGTATCATGTCGCGCGAGCGACGGAACGTCAATGGACCCAGACCTGCTGAATGGCGTTTGATTCCGTGAGGTTTCGTTGAACGGTGGGTAAAAAGTGGAGTGACAGGCCTAGCGATGCAACGTCAGCGAGTACTCCTGGGCTATACGTTGCAGATCAGGATCATCATGCTCGATGGAGTGAGTAGCATAGGTTTCCACTTCAGTGCCATCGAAAATGGCCCAGCACTCGTAATCACCGAGCCTGGACACGTATCTGATCCCTGAATAAAGCGGCTCGCCGTCATCATCGGTCGCGGTATAGATGCGTCGCGCTATTTCTCTTGTAAGCAGACGATCCTTTCCCCTTATGTCATCCACGTCTATGGCATCAATGTCGAACCGTTCCAGGTCCGCACCCATTCGCCGGCTCATCCACGTGCGAGTATCCCGGTGCTCCACATCCACAAAGGGCAGAGGATCTATTAACTGGAGTTCATACTTACGCCTCTGCAGGCGCCAGTCACGGGCAATCGATCCAGCTGGCATATGATGCGGATCGGCCGAGAAGTTAAGACGCAACATCGCTGGACTAGGGCGTAATCTAGCCAGTGTCTCCGCAAAGCACCCCTCCGCATTGCTGGCGGCATAGAGGACACCGCCGCCAGGCACGTCGAACCGGTTGCCAGCTCTTCGACTCTCAGCTTGAAAGGGATCAATCCAAGAGAACCTCTGGTCATTGCCGGTGTATGAAACCCGCCACAGCGGTGCTGCAGGCGGCACGAGACGTGGTTCGACGGACCTGGCCAACTACTAACCGCCCATCAAGAATGCATCGGCGGCGGCAGCAACATCCCGGAACTCGTCCTGGCGCAATGCCTCCACCGGCGACACATCATCGAGCTGCGGGTTCATTCCCATGAACCAGGCTCGGATAGTCGCGGATGCATCCTTGACGGACAGCTTTACGAATATGGCGTATGTCTCGCGCATGCGGCGTTCGACCGCGATGGCCGGCCGCTGGGTCCCTGTTCGCCAGCGGTCTACTGTTTGGGGGCTAACCCCGGCGATTTCCGAGGTCAGAACCTTGCCAAGGTGATCCACGAGAAAGCCAATTATGTCTGGAAGGCTGTTCTCCACGGACTTACGGTGGGCTGTGGTTCGACTCGAAGTCACGATCTGACGATTGGGCGTCATGGCTTTCCCCATCCTTCTATATGCTCCTGCGCTGGTTAAACGCCAAAGGCTTGATATATGTTCCGATAGTGTTCCCGATAGGATGACGATACTGCACCGAGGGCAACTCGCCACGCATCCGAGCTCACGAGATTACCAACGTCACGTCATATTGCTCGCGAGGGACTGGCCGGTTCCCGACTCAGTCGGTAAGGACCGACATTTGCGGCGGCAGCTGATGCAGGTTGCAGTGGGAGAGTGCGGGGGCAATTTAGCACCAACTGGCTCACCTGCCTCTATGAGGGCCCGGTCTGCAGGGCGCAAGGCGGACTTAGCTTCCGTCCTGGCAGGATTCAGCGCCAAAGACTGCGGATTATCTAAAACGAAGGATTGCAAGAACAGCTTGAATCGAGAATCCAGGGGACAAAGGCTCATCGCAGTGGCGCGACGTCCTGCCCCGGAAAATTGGGGCGAGGAAGAAAAAGGAGCAGCCCGGGCCCCGGCTCTCACAAATAGTTCTCAAAACGGTACAGTCGAACTAAGACCCCGAACCGAGTTTTGAGAAGAGAACACCCTATGGCCACACACCGCATCGGCTACGCCCGGGTCTCCACCCGGGACCAGAACCTGGACCTGCAGGTCGAAGCCCTGAATAAGGCCGGATGCGACAAGATCTACAAAGACACCATCAGCGGCACCAAGTCCCAACGCCCCGGCCTCGACCAGGCTCTGGACAACCTGCGCCACGGTGACACCCTGGTGGTGTGGAAGCTGGACCGCCTGGGCCGGAGCGTGAAAGACCTCTTGGACTTCGCTGGCGGACTGAACGACCGCGGCATAGGATTCGTCAGCCTCACCGATGCCATCGACACCACAACGGCCTCCGGACGCTTCTTTTTCAACGTCATGGCATCCCTGGCCCAGATGGAACGGGAACTCATGGTCGAACGCACGCAGGCCGGCCTACAGGCCGCACGTCAACAAGGACGGGTCGGCGGCCGCAAACGCATCATGACAGATGCCAAGATCCGCTCAGCTCGCAAACTCCTCAAACAAGGAACACCGCCGCGGGAGGTCGCCGACACCCTAGGAGTCTCCGTACCCACCCTCTACCGATGGGTCCCGGCAACAGGAGCGACCCAGGCACCAAAGAAGTAGTTCCTGCAGGTTGGTGCAGGCGGCTTCCGAAAAGATGACTGTTGGTGCAGAGGACTATTGAGCAGAATGCAGTTTCGTGCAGGGCACTTCTGACATTTCAATATCCATACTCGTCTGCACAACCCCGGAATTCCGCGGGCGCTTGTGCAGTCGACTTGTGAAAACGACAGCGCCGCCCGGCCCTCCGGCGCGTGTAGCGGAATCGTTCGTTTGAGATACGCCGCTAACGCGCCGCGACCGGGCCCTGGGGCCCACGTCCTGGACCTCTACCGCGGCTCCTTGGAACGCGGAGCGCTGCCGATCGCGGGTTTGAAGGCGCGCGCCCCGTCGCTCGGCGAGTCGGGCCGGACGCCCCCCGAGTGAATCGCTCTTCCGTCCGTCATGGTCGTCAGAACCGGACCTAGGCTGCTTCGCATGACGCACCTGGTCTGGGACATGGACGGCACACTGCTCGACACCACGTCGGTGGTGCCTGACGCGTTCGTCGCGACGGTGCAAGAGCTGGGGGTTGCCGACGTCGACCGGGAAAAGGTCGTTGCGGCCTACTCCCTCGGCGTGCCGGAGGTGATGCTCGAGCACCTAGTCGGTCGGCCACTCAAGAACGGCGAGGTCGACGCTTACTACGACCGACTGCACGCCAGCACCGTTACGGCCTATGCCGGTGTGCTCGAGACCCTCGCGGCGCTGCGTGCGCGGGATCTGCGGACGGTCATCTTCACGGTCGCCAGCAGCCGTGCGGCGCGCATGCTGCTCGCCTCGGCCAGCATCGAGTACGACATCCTCATCGGTGGGGACCACGTGGCGTGGCCGAAGCCCGCCCCGGACGGCATCCTGGCCGCAGCGTCCCGGCTAGGAGTTGATGTAGCCGACATCGTGTACATCGGTGACGCGCCGACCGACTTGCGGACAGCCCGATCCGCCGGCGCACGCGGCGCAGCGGCGACCTGGGGCCACCTGTACCGGGCGGAGGAACCCGCCGACGCGCGGCTCGCTGCACCGATGGATGCGTTGGCCCTGCTCGAGACCTAGGAAGGGCGCTCCTGGTCATCGGCGTCACCTGACCGTGCCCGCCACTCAGCCCGCCCTACACCGGCGAAAGTCACAGCTTTGACCATCCGGTCGCAGGTAAGAACCGTCGACCGCAGGTAGGGAGTGCAGGGATGTGAGCGGCACAGACGCAACTACCCATCGTTCCCGCGTACCAATGTTGACTCTGTGGTGGGCGATGTTGCGCCTTGGTGCCGTCGCGTTCGGCGGGCTTGGCCCGACGCTGGCCTTGCTCGATCGCTCATTGGTCGCTAGACGGGGGTGGTTGACGTCGACCGATGTGCGGGACGCACTCACCTACACCAAGGCGCTTCCCGGCTCCACTGTCGTGCAGATTGTCACCTTCCTTGGCTGGCGGCTCGGTGGGGTGATGGGGGCACTAGTCGCTACCTTCGGGTTCCTCCTGCCTGCCGCAGTTCTGATGACGCTCGCAGCGGCCGGCGCCGCGGCACTGCCTGACGCGGCTTGGGTCGACGGAGCGCTGCTGGGTATGCAGGTCGCCGTTGTCGGTCTGCTCGGGCATTCGATGGTTGGGTTGTTGACCAAAGAGGCGCGCACGCTCGCCCTCGCCGCGGTCGCGGTGGCGGCGGCCGCCGGGGGGTTCTTCGTCAACCCTGCCATCGTCGTGGTGCTTGCCGGGCTGGTCGGGGTCATCGTCGACCGGGTGCGCCGATACCGGGGCGGCCACCGTGGTTGACCTGGTCGCCACGTTCCTTCTGATCGGTGCGCTGGCCTTCGGCGGTGGCCAGGCTGCGCTGCCACTGGTGGAGCGGCTCACGGTCGGGGTGCACGGTTGGCTGAGCCCGGGTGAGTTCGCGACAGCGGTCGGGCTTTCCTACGCAACTCCCGGTCCGGTGCTGATCATCGCTGCCTTCGTCGGATACGTGACCGCTGGGGTGGGCGGTGCGGCGGTCGCCACCGCTGCCGTGTTCGCTCTCCCGGTGCTCGCGGCGATCGGTGCTGCCAGCGCAGTGAATCGGTTGTCGCAGACGTGGTGGCTGCCTGCCTTCGGGCGCTATGCGGGTGCGGGCGCGATCGGTCTGCTCGTCGTCACGCTGACGTCACTCGCCCGCCCTGTCGCCGACATCAACCCGGGCCTTCTTGTCGGTTCCTTGTTCGTAGGGCTTGCCGCCCGCCGGGTACACCCACTGCTGCTCCTTGCTGGGGCTATCACCGCCGGGGCGATTACGGCTTCCCTTCTGAACTAATCGCCTTGCGGGCCTGGACCCAACCAGGCAAGCCGTGAATGTCGCGGGTGGGGCCGATCAATTGCCAACCAGAACCAGCCCGAGCAGGGTTCCGGTGAGACTGACCGCGGCCATCGCGCCAGTATGAACAAGGGCGAGGAGCACGGTCGGTGGCTCCACGTATCAAGGCGGGGGCTGCGCGTTAGGTCCGGTCACGCCGACTGAGGAGCAGCGAGGTCGCCGCTGAACAGGGTGCGCAGGGCGCCCATTGCTTCCGAGCGGGCCTTGTAGTAGACCCACACGCCGCGCTTATCCCGGTCGACCAGGCCTGCGTCGTGCAAAACCTTCAGGTGGTGGCTGAGGGTCGACGGGGCCAGGTCGAAGCCCTCGGTCAGGTCGCACATCGCGCACGCCTCGCCGCCCTCGTGGGACAGGATCATCGACATCAGCCTCAGCCGAACCGGGTCGGCGAGCGCCTTGAGCATGCGGGAGACGCCCTCGGCCTGCTCGGGGCTGATCGGCTCGCGCGCTAGCGGCGTGCAGTACCTCAGGGCCGCGTTCCGGGTGGGCAGCAAGGACATCGACATGCGTACATGTTGACATGTATCGAAGTCTGTGGCAATATTGTCGCTGAAGACTTCGATGACAGTCGAAGTCTGGAGGCTTCCCGACCAGGAGATGTACCGATGACCGTTCCCGCCCAGTTCTTCCGTTCGAAGTACCGCGCCATCGAGGGCGGTTGCGTGTCCTGCTCCGGGGACCTTGCGACCCTCGAGGCCCTGCCCGGGGTCAAAGAGGTGGACGCCCTGGCCTCCGGTCTGGTCCTCGTGACCCACGACGGCACCGTGAGCGATGACGCCGTGGTCCAGGCGGCCCAGAAGGTCGGGCTGCCGCTCGCCCCTGCCGGCCCCGCCCGCCCGGTACGCGTCTGACGCTCCACCACTGCACCCAGCAAACCGATGAAGAGAAGGTAAGAACAAGATGAGTGCTAGAGCGACGACGTCGCCACAGGTAGCAGCTCCGGTCGTGGTGCGGGCGGCCCGGCGCCGGTGGTGGCAGAACCCCGAGATGGTCACCCTGGCCGTCGCCGCAGTGCTGCTGGTGACCGGGCTGGTGGTGGAGTGGACCATCCACTCCGAACCGGTAGCCCTGGCCCTGTTCTGGGCCGCGATCCTCATCGGCGGCGTCTACCCGCTGCGCAGCGCGATCCGGGCGGTGCGCAACAAGCGGCTGACGATCACCGTGCTGCTCGTGGTGGCGGCTATCGGCGCCATCGCGCTTGGGGTGATCGAGGAGGCGGCAGCGCTCGTCGTCATCTTCAGCCTCGTTGAGGCGATGGAGGCATACGCCACCGACAAGGCCCGCGGGTCTATTAGCGCCCTGATGGAGCTCACGCCCCCGACCGCCACCCGCCTCCTGCCCGGTGACCAGACGCAGACCGTGGCGGTGGAGGAGCTCCACCCCGGTGACGTCGTCATGGTGCGCCCCGGTGAGCGTCTGCCCACCGACGGGATTGTGGTTGACGGTGCCTCGTGGGTGGACGCCAGCCCGGTGACCGGGGAGTCGGTACCGGTCGAGGCCACCGCGGGCACCGAGGTCTTCGGCGGCAGCCTGAACGGCAACGGGGTGCTCCGGGTGAAGGTCACCAAGGAGTATTACGACACCGTCCTGGCCCGCGTGATCGAGCAGGTCGAAGAGGCACAGGCCAACCGCAGCGGCGCCGAGCGGTTCGCGGACAAGTTCAGTGCCATCTACACCCCGGCGATGTTCGCCCTGGCCATCGTCGTAGCCCTGGTCATGCCGCTGCTCGGCTTCGAGTGGCGCGAAGCGATCTACCGGGCGCTGGTCATCCTCGTGGTCTCGTGCTCGTGCGCCCTGGTCATCTCCGTGCCCGTCAGCGTGGTCACCGCCATCGCCCGCGGCGCCAAGGACGGCATCCTGATCAAGGGCGGGATCTACCTCGAGCGCCTCGCGGACATCAAGGCCGTCGCCTTCGACAAGACCGGCACCCTCACCCGCGGCCGGCCCACTCTCGCTCAAGTGACGCCCCTCGACGGGATCAGCGAGGACGAGGCTCTGACCCTTGCGGCGGCGGTCGAGACCGGTAGCGAGCACCCCATCGCGACCGCGATCGTGGCCGGTGCCCGCGACCGCGGGTTGACCATCCCGGCCGTCCAGGATGCACGCGCCCTGCCAGGAGCCGGCATGGAAGCCACCCTCGACGGTCGCACCCTGCACATCGGCCGGCCCACCGACGAGGACCGGACTGACGGCACCGCAGGCCCGGCGCTGGCGCACGCCGAGGCGGAAGGATGCACGGCCGTGGTTCTTCGCGACGACACCCGACCCTTGGCCGTCGTGGCGGTGGCCGACCAGCTGCGCCCCGACGCCGAAAGCACCCTTACCGAGCTGCGCGACCTCGGAGTCGAGCGGGTCCTGATGCTCACCGGCGACAACGCCACCGTCGCCAGATCCACCGCGCAGGCCCTGGGGCTAGACGACTACCGCGCCGAGTTGCTCCCCGAGGACAAATCCGCCGCAATCCGTGAGCTGCGCGAGAAACACGGCGTGATCGCGATGGTCGGCGACGGCGTCAACGACGCCCCCGCCCTGGCCAACGCCGACCTCGCCATCGCCATGGGTGCCGCCAGCACCGACGTCGCCCTAGAGACCGCCGATGTCGCCCTCATGGCCGACGAGCTCGACCGGCTCCCGGCCGCCATCCGACTCTCGCGCCGCGCTCGGAACAACATCAAGATCAACATCGTCCTGAGCCTGACCGTCGTGGCCGTCCTGATCGTCGCCGCCCTCGCCGGCTGGATGTCCCTGACCACCGGCCTGCTCCTCAACGAGGGCAGCGCGGCGCTGATCATCCTCAACGGCCTGCGCATGCTCCGCCCCGGCCGCGGCGAGACCCGACGCGCCCGAACCTCGGTATCTGTCTAATCTCCGGGCCGAAACCAGTCTTGTAGACCAGTTTCGCACCATCACCAACAACGTCATAGCGCACCGTCATCATCGTCATCACCACCCGACGCGGCCGCCACAGAGTGCCACCAGAACACCGCCATATAGAGGCGAAAGCCACACCCGCCAGGACGCGGGCCGCTCTCGACCGGAACCCGCGACCGAAACCAAGTTCGACCGAAACACCGCTAGACCGTTATCGGTCGGACCGGTAGAATGGGCACTGACCGATCCACAGAGGAGGACGTCAATGACCCAGGCAGCGCGAATCACGTCGCCGTCGACGACCGAGGCGGAGCGGGCTCGCCAGGTCGAGGAGGCCGTGCACAGCGTGCGGATGGAAGGCCTCGCCCTCTCGCCGGCCGCCGCGGCCGACGCGGCCGAGTACGTCTCCGGGCGGATCACCCTCGATGAGTACGGCCGCCGAACCCGTGCCCGCTACGGCGTGCCTGAGGACGAGCGGGGGAGTGCAGCCCCGGCCCGCAAGACGGCCACGCGACGCGGGTGATGAGCGAGAGCGTCGACCCGTACACCGACCCCGAGACGGGCATCCTTCGCAACCGGATCGGTGCCCGCACCCAAGCCGCCCTCGACCAGGCTGAGGGCGACTTGTCCGTGCATCGTCTCGTCGAGCTGGCCGACCGCTACCCGGTGGCCCCGTCCGGGGACCTCGACGAGCTGCGCGGCATCCACCGACACCTGTTCCAAGACCTCTACGAGTGGGCGGGCAGGACCCGGACCGTCGACATACGCAAGCCCGACGGGCAGCCGTTCCTTCCCGCGTCCCGGATCGAGGTTGGCACCCGGTTCGTGTTCGAAGAGCTGCGGGCCGACAACCAGCTGCGCAGCATGAGCCGGCCGACGTTCATCGAGCGCCTGGCGCACCACTACGACGCGCTCAACTACGCCCACCCGTTCCGTGAGGGCAACGGCCGCGCGCAGCGCGTGTTCTGGTCTCGGGTGGCCCGTGATGCCGGGTGGCACCTGGACTGGCGGCGAGTCTCGGCCGAACGCAACAACGAGGCATCCCGCGCCGCGACGGAACGCTCAGACCTTCGGCCGCTGCGCGAGATGTTCGACGCGATCACCACAGCGCGACGACCCAGGGAGAGAGGCACCCCTCGGGCTGCTCTGGACGCCGCCCGCCTCGCGTTCGGCGCGCCCGCGACCGAGGCAACCAGGACCACTCCCACCACATTCGAGGCAGGGACGCGCAGGCTGCCGCCGGGGCGCATGAGCGACCGGTCACCAGGGATCGGAGACTGACTAATGAGCACCCTCGTCGGCTACGCACGAGTGAGCACCCACGAGCAGGACACCGCCACCCAGGAGCGCGCGCTGCGCGCGGCCGGAGCGGTCCGCGTGTTCGTCGATCACGCCACCTCCTCGCGGCGAGCTGACCGGCCGCAGTGGCTCGCCTGCCTGGACTACCTACGACCGGGGGACACGTTGCTTGTGTGGCGGCTCGACCGGCTCGCCGGCACGCAGACACTCGCGATCGAGACGATCAACGACCTGCACGAGCGAGGCGTGCAGATCAAGAGCTTGACCGAGCCGGATATCGACACCACAACGCCGATGGGCCGCGCCCTGTTCGGGATCGTCGCGGTGTTCGCTCAGTTGCGTGTCGACACGATCCGGGAGAACACCAGGGCAGGTTTGGCGCGTGCTCGTGCTGAGGGGCGGGTCGGTGGCCGGCCCACTGTGATGACGCCCGCTCGGGTACGTGAGGCGGTGCGGATGCGTGCTGATGGACAGAGCCTTGACGCGATCGCTGAGACGTTGGGTGTGGGCCGCTCGTCGGTCTCACGTGCACTCGACCGGTTGGACGACCACGCCGCCGAGACGGCCCCGGTCGGCACCCGCGCCGGGTCGTGAGCGTCACCAGCTCGGCCGTGCACTGCGCCCGGGTGTTGGGCTAGGCCATTCCTTCCCCCTGACCCGATAAAGGCCCAAAATACGACGGCCCGCCAGCCTGTCAACCCGGAGGGCTCGGAGGAGCAAAGTCTCGGCGCGAAATAAGCGGAGGGAGGAACGACCGGAGCGCGTGCCGAGAGTTTGCGGGGGAGAGGCCCACGTAGTGGGCTTGACAGGCTGGCGGCCGTCGTAACGATGGCGGCCGAGGGTCAGGTGGCAGGAGAACCGTCCGCCGCGTCAGCGGCCGCCGGTTGCGACCTGTTCGCGGCTTCGGACGGCGAGGACTTGCGCGCCGCCGGACGGCGGCGCACCCGCTGCTTCTTGTCGGGTTCATCGAGGCCAAGCTTGCGCAGCTCATCGGCTGACCAGCCATCAGAGAGGGCGGCGCGGTACGCCTTGACGTCGGCTGCCTCAGCTGCCGCAAGCTGCTCGCGCAGCTCGTCGAGTGACTGCCGCGCGGTGACCAGTTCGCGCACGGAGTTGATGCGGCTGTCCAGCAGCTTGCGTGCCTTGGTTTCAGTGGTTTGTGCGTCCAGTGTTGATGCCATGCCGCCAGCGTATCGCGCCCCTGTGGGCACCACGGCGTACCCGCTGGCGCGGGTCGGGCCGTCGCGTTGCTCGGCCAACCGTTCGGAGTCCGTGACAGAGCAAGCTGGTAACTTAGCACGGCTAATTTGCTCGATCCTCGACTTGTCGTCTTGGATACGGCACACTTGGCAGTGTGACCCCGGGTTCCCGGGGTCGCTGCGCTGGCAAATTCGAAGGGCGGGATAAATGACTGAAGGCAACGGCTTCGCCGGTTGGAAGTCCCGCCGTCGGCGCGCGAATGTCGAGGGCGGCCGGATGCACCGTCACGAGGTCAAGGTCAGCCCGGAGGAAGAAGCCAAGCTCCTCGCCCTGGCAGAGAAGCACCGCGTGACCATCCCGCGGCTTTTGATCGAGGCAGCGCTCAGTGAGGGCACAGAGAATCCGTCCGAGCGGCGGGACCAGTTCATGCAGCTATCTCAGCTGCAGCGGCTCGTTGGGACCGTGGCAAACAACATCAACCAAATCGCGCGCCACGCGAATGCGACGGGGGAAGTCCCTGCAGAAGCTGCCGCTTCCATCGCCCATGCACGCTCCGTGATCATCCGGATTGACCGTCAGCTCGCCGAGATGGCCGGGCGGTAATTGCTCCATGATTCCCAACATCACCCAGGGCGACCGCATGGCGGGTCTGATGATCTACCTCGCCGGACCGGGGCGCGCAAACGAGCACGAAGAACCGCACCTTGTTGCCGGTGATTCGGCGCTCATGGCCTGGCACGACGACAACGAGCTGAACCGCGATGCTGCCCTTGATATCGCCAACGCGCTCGACCGAGCTAAGCAGTTCTTCGAAACCGAAGTAGACGGTGGACACGTCTTCCACTGCTCGCTGAGTCTGGCAGCCGAAGAAGGCCAGCTCAGCGACGAGCGTTGGCGCGCGATCGCGGACGACTTCATGAAGGAAATGGACTTCACCGAGGACGGAGGGAAGGCCCCCGCCCGCTGGGTTGCAGTCCGTCACGGGCTGAGCAAGAACGGCAACGACCACATCCACATCGTTGCGTCCATGGTCCGGGACGACGGCACTAAATGGAACGCCTGGAAGAGCAAGTACAAGGCCCAGCAGGCTGCCCGGACCCTGGAAAAGAAGTACGGGCTAAACGCTCTCGGGACCATACGCGCCGAGCGCGGATTCACCCCGGCTGAACAGTCCAGGGCCATTCGCCAGGGACTGCCGGAGGTCGAGCGCCACAGCCTCGCCCGCAAGGTGCGCGTGTGCGCAGCGGCATCGACAGATGAGGCGGAGTTTGTCCGGCGGGCACGCCAGGAAGGCATGCTTGTCCGCCCCCGCTATGCGGCCGGCCGCACCGACGTCGTAACGGGCTACTCCGTGGCTGAACGACCTCAAAAGGGTGAACGCGCCGTGTGGTTCGGCGGCAACTCGCTGGGACGTGACCTGGCCCTGCCCAAGCTCCGGTCAGCGTGGGAGAGTACCCCGGAGTCAGCTACTGCTGCCGTCGCTGAATGGAACGCTGCCGCGCGCAACCGCCGGCCAGTGCGACCCGGCCGTGAAACCCTGCAGCCATCTGCTGAGCTGTGGAGCAAGTACGCCAATGACGTCAGTTCCCTCCGGGAGAAACTGGCTACCACCCCGCACGACGATCATGTCGCCTGGGCGCAGGCAGCCCGCGAGACTTCGGCTGCCTTCGGGGCATGGTCCAAGCGGATCGAACCCACGCCGGGACCGCTGGCAGATGCCGCCAGAGAGCTTGCCAAGTCCGCTCAGCTGCGTCGTTACCCGGCACGCCCCGCAGTGTCCTTGCCGTCGGCGCGCGGGGCAACCATGATCATCCTGGCCGCGACGTCCAAGAGCGACCGTGCCGCATACGCGCTTATGTTCAGGCAGCTCGCCCAGACGGCCCGGGCCATCCACGACATGCACAAGGCCACCGACGATCTGCGCCGGGTCCGAGGACTGTCCGCAGCCGTCCAAGCGGCCAGCAAAGCAGTCGAAGCCAGCGCCACCGCGCACACACTCAGGGCACAGCCGATGTCGATGGAGACACTGCGCCAACAGCACCCGGAAGCGTCCGAAGAAACCCTCAAAGCGAGGCTCCTGGTCGAACGTTCGCGAGGCGGCTCACCGCTGCCTCCCGTTCTGACCCGACCGGACCAAGCCCAACTGCAGGAAGCGCAGTCGCGGACCGAAGAGACCCACCGGCAGAACAGTCCAGGCATCGAGCGATAGGGGAAGAGCATGAGCGAATCAGACGGAATCGAAGAGGCAGCGGACGGCGCGATGCGTACCGGCCTGATGGTTGCAGCCCGCATCGGCGAACAGCTTTCCAGAATGCGCGAAGAGCAGCTGCGCAACATCGCCACAGCCGAGGAACTTCATGCCCGGGAGCTGCAGGAACGTTTCGACGCCCAGCGGGCTGCCGCCCGGGCGCAGCTGGCGCCGGTCTCCCGCGGGGACTGGTGGGACAAAGCCACCCCGGAAATGATCGAACGGGTACACGAGACGGCCACGGCATGGAAAGCCTATGACCCCGAAGCTGCCCAGGCCGCCGAGAAAATCAGTGAAGAGGTCCAGAACCGTTACGGCATCGACGTGAACAACCCAGGTGCGGACGAGGCGTCCGTGTCCGAGGCCCTTACCCGGGCACAGCAAGCCCGGTCCGAAGCCGACAGTGAACGGACCAAAGCGTCGGCCGCGCGCACCGATGAGGTCGTGGCCGGCGCAGCTGTCGCCGGCGCCAACCGGCAGGACCGAGCCAACAGCAGCGAACCGGCGTGGGATACCGCAGAACGACGCCAACAGCTGGCCGAAAGCTTGGACGGCAAAGGTGACCGCGAAGCCGTAAACTCTCGGCTCCTTGCGGACAAGCACCAAGGCACCCACCCCTCGGCCGCCGTCGCCCAGAAACCATCGTTGGGCAAGACATCAAAGATGGCCAAGCAAGGTGGCAAGGGCCGAACGCTGGAACGCGGAGGACTCGAACGCTGAAACCGGATGTAGCAAAAAGGAGGACCGCCACGGCGGTCCTCCTTTTTGTTTTGCCGCATCTGCGCGTCGTGAGCTTCAGCCGCACACAGTCAGATTGGACCGGCTCGCATGGCCGGCCACTCACCGGGTGGGCACTTTTGGATCCGCGCCGCACACCTGGTGAGTGAGGGAGAGTCCTGCGGGACCGAACTCAGCACGAAATACCCACACCGAAAGGCTAATCATGACCCTCCTCGCCCTGGGCTTCATCGCCCTTGGAATCTGGCTGTTCGACGCTCTCTGCCCGAAGATCCAGGTGTCCGGTTCGCCGTATAACTGGCCCAGGCCGCTCCAAATCCTGACGGTGATCTCGGCCGCCCTCGTGATCGGAGGGATGATCACCGTGGGCGTCTTCCCTGTGATCGGCTGATCGCGGTTAAACGTGTGGCTCCCCCCGAAACTCGGAGGGAGCCACACGGCCTTCGAAACTGGTTCAGTCGAATATTCCGCGTTCGGGTACAGCATGAGGCAGTGCCGTCTTGTCGGCGCTGCGGGCAACATGGCGGTTGTCGTGGGCGCACTTCTTGAAGGGGCCCTTGGTGTCCATGAGGACACGCATATGGGGGTCTGCGTGGTTTAGCCACCAGCTGCTCATCCCCAGCGCCGGCTCCAGGCGGAGGTGTTCCCAGGACCGCCACATGGCTTCCATCCGGATCAAAGCCTCGGGGTGTTTGTACCACTCCGGGCACCACGCCAGCTCGGCACCCTCGTTGACGTCGCGGACGTAGGACGGCGCCAGCAGCTCGGCGAAGAACTCAATGGCGTTGTCATAGACCAACTCTGCGGCGGCCTCTCCATGGGAGTGTTTCGGCTCTGCAGTATGCGCTTCTTCATCGGCAAAGGCGTCCCCTCCGAAGTCTTCGCTCATTTCCTGGCCCCGTCGGTCCAGGGGTTGTGCGCCGGAACCGTCACCGGTTCTTGCGGCTGCTGCTTCGGAGCGGCGAGGGAGTCCTTGACCTTCTGCGCATGGGGGCCGTTCATCCATGGAATGGTTTCGATCATCGTTGCCGGGGCCCCGGAGGCGAGCAGGATGGCCCGGAACCTGGGCAGTGCCGTCAGGTCGGCCACGGACAGGATCTCGTCTTTGTTCTCCTGCCGGGAGGACGAGGATCCATGCTTGCTGTGGCTGCGGGAGACATTGATGTAGCTGTACTGGCCAATCAGCCGCGAGAGTTCATCGAGGTAGGCGACTTCGGAGACGCCGCCGCCGTAGATTTTCACGTTCGATGCGGACCAGAGTTTCCGCATGCCTTCCAAGGACCAGACCTCCACGCCCTGGGACCAGGACTGCAGGATGGTCATGAGGATGATCCCGCGGGAGCCGTAGTGGCTGTACTGGTCGGGCAGGGCCTTCCAGCGGCAGACGTTTGCAGCTTCATCGAGGATCCCCAGCAGCGGGGTGGCGAGACGGCCGCCGGGCTGGGAGGTGGCGTATTTTTCGGCTGCTTCCACCACGGCAACGGTCAGGGCGGTGACGAGAGGGCCGGCGGTGCCGACACCTTCACGGGAGAGGCTGTAGAGCGTGCCTGTGCCGCGGACGAAGTCCTCGGGGACGAACTGCGGTCGCGGGTCCGTGTCCACTGTCGTGCCGCGCTGGGGCGTGACCCATTGGCTGACCTCGCGGTCGGTCAGGCAGGAAACCATTTGCCGGGCGGTGCCGTAGACGCCGGCACGCTGCTTTTCCGGTTCGCGGATGTGGCCCATCACCATGTCCGCGAGCAGGTCGTAGCCGGCGTTCCTGAGCAGTTCTGCGGGAGCCTCGTCGTGGGGGCGGGTCAGCCAGGTGTACACCTGTGTGACCGGAGCGGAGCCGAGGGAGGCGGCCAACAGAAAGGCTTTGAGCAGGTTCTGCCCTGCCGGGTCGAAGTAGGCATCGGGTTTGGACCCGGGTTCCCGGGAACCGTTGGCGAAGTGCTGCGCCATGTTTCCGGCCGTGGCTTCGTTCTTCACGTAGGACAGCGGGTTCCACCACCAGGTGGGCTCTTCCTCCGCGACGGCCTGCGGGTCAAAGACCCACACGTCACCGGCCTCAGAACGGATCGGCCGCGTCACGTCCACAATGTCGCGCTTATTCGATGTCGCGATCACCGCGCCGGGTGCATCGAGGATTGCCGGGACGGCATAGGAGGTGGTCTTCATCGTCCGAGGTCCGGCAATGAGGATCAGCATGTCCTCCCACGAGGCCCACAGCGGCCGCTTCCCGGCAACGCTGCGGCCAAGCCGCACCCCTGTCGAGTTCTCCACGCCCAGGCGCACCGCCGTGGCCGTGGCCCCTTTGGTGCCGAGATGATCGAGGTCTTTACCCCGGCCCATGTGGACGGCGGCCTTATCCACCCGGGTGCGTTTGTGCGCTGTCCGGGAGCGGATCACCAGCACCGTGACCGTCAGGGCAAGCAATACTCCCAACAGCACGCAGGCGACAATGGTGGATTGGACCGGCCAGGGCACCCGGCCCTTGGCAAGACCGGCCACCAGGTCAATTGGGTGGGCCGGTGGGGCAGCCAGGCCGGCCATCCAGGAGCCGAGATGTGCCGAGACCCAGCTGCCGCCCCCAATGACGACAGCTGCGCCGATGGCCACCCAGATCCCCAGCCCGTCGCCGAGCCCAGTGCCTTTACGGTTCGGAGCACTCATGCTGCACCTTCTGCCTGGATTGGAGCGCCTGCTTCCAGCAGCGATTCTGCCGGAGCGTGCCAGCGCTTGTTGGTGTCGTTCAGGGAGGCCTCGATGGAAGTCAGACCGATCTGGACGGGAATGCCGGGGCGGCCGCCGACCTTGATCAGGAATTTCC
>NZ_JBIVQC010000015.1:0-26874 GCF_044754925.1 Pseudarthrobacter sp. NPDC092424
GCTCGGCTTCCGCAACCTCGCGAACTACACAGCCAGGAGCCTGCTCGAGGCCGGAGGTTTCAGACCCTCGCTACACCCTTGATTCCGAAGAGCCAGATATCGATGATCGCAGCTGAACTGCTGGCTCTGTCCTTTGCTGTTGGTGCTTTCTTACAGATAACTGGAACAGTCCTTCTTGTTAGGATGCAGACGACGGCTTTATTCCTCGCCGTTATGGGAAGGATTGCAGTGTTAGTCCTTTCTGCGCTCCTTACCGTGCCGTCCCTTGGAGTGGTAGGCATTGGCCTATCGATGGTAGTCGCAAACTTGGTTCTGCTTGGAATACATCTTGCTGTACTTATTTCTGGTGATCGCACTCGCTGGCAAACCTCAGCCTCCGGCGGTATCGCAGTTTGAGTAGGCGACTAAGTGGACTGGCTGTCCAAGTGCAGGCTTCCTTTCGGTGCGGAGACGTGTCTGCCAGTATGACGGTTCTTCACTATGGTCGTAGACCGGTTGGTTTGGCTTCCTTGACGGGTGTGCGGTCTTGGCTTGCTGGACACAGGATGCTTTGGTGAGGCGGGTCTGACTCTCGGCTCTTATGACATCACCCCGTGGTGATTGTCCTGCTTACGATGTGTCGGCCGATCCGGCTCATTTTCGGAGTCTTGATATTTAGGGCTCTTCGCGGTTCCCGGGGAAATGGGTTCGTGTTGTAGCAAGTGAAGGGCTCGTGATCCTGCTGGGATGAGCTTTCCTACGCATTCCACCTGACCAGGAACCACGAGACTTGTTTGAGCTTACTTCGGCGGCCGAAGATGCTGCCAGCTTGACATCAAACCTGGACCGCCCCCGGTTTGGTTGACTCTGTGACCTGCCCCAGGGATTGGTTACCCCGTGAAGAATGAGTCTCAGGCTGTTTGGGATAGTGAATATTCGCCCTTTTGGGGTCCATCCGTTTGCGCGTTTGGGGGCCAGCGGGCAGAGCGTGCAGTAGCGGTCTTGGGTGCCGGTAGTGGCGTTGTTGGGGGATACCTCGATTTAGGCTCCTTCCGTCGTGTGTATAGGGCGCACGGCGGAAGGAGTAATGAGTAATGGTACGGAAGATCAGAGCAAAGCTGGTGCTGCAGTTGCGTGCCGAGGGCCTGTCAGGGCGAGCGATCGCTGCGTCGCAGGGGATGTCCCGGAAGAGCATCACGGCGGTGCTGGAGGCCGCCGACGCGGCTGGAGTGGTGTGGGACGATATCGCCGACAGCTCTGGGGGCGAGGTGTATGCCCGGCTGCAACCACAACATGCGGGAACACGCCACCATGACGCAGTGAGTAAATGTCGGGGGGAGCCGGTGGCCCCACACCCGCGGCTACTGGCCCCCGCCGGCAATATCACTGGCCCCCAAGGCAAGAACGGCTGGCCTCCACACCTTCAAATATTCAGGATGGGTTCTGGCAGTCTAGCTCGTGCTCGATCGGAGTCCGATAGTCGATCCCCGAATGCCGCGCGCTGGCGGTTGTAGAGAATCTCGATGTAGTCGAAGATCGCGTTGGCCAGATCGGTGCGGGTCTTCCAGCGTTTCCTGTTCAACAGCTCGATCTGCATGCTGGACCAAAAGGATTCCATCATCGCCTTGTCATTGCCGTCTCCGATCGTCCCAAACGAGGGCATCAGGCCGGCTGAGCGGATCTTGTTGGTCAAGGCCCAGGACGTGAACTGCACGCCGTGGTCGGCATGGACAATACCGCCCGGGACGGGCCGCCGGTTTCTGATGGCCATGTTCAGGGCGTTGACGACCAGGGCAGAGTCCTGGCTGCTGCCGATCGACCAGCCCACGATCCTGCGGCTGAAGGTGTCCATCACGGCGCAGCAGTAGACCTTGCCTTCCCTGGTGGGATGCTCGGTGATGTCCGTGACCCAGAGCTCGTTCGGCGACAGGCGGTGGAACTTGCGGTGCACAAGGTCATCGCTGGTTGCTATGCCTCGCAGCCGCTTGACCTTCGCCGGCCCGGGAAGGCCGGCAATTCCGGCCAGGCTCATCAGCTCCGCGACCAGATGCTCGCTAACGGTAACGTCCATGCCGCGTGTCAGCTCGGCATGGATCCGCCGGGAACCGTAGGTGCTGCGGCTGGCGGTGTGGACTTCCCGTATGAGCCCGGTCAGCCATTGCCGGCGCATCCGCGTCGGTGAGATAGGCCGGTTCCGGTACTTGTAGTACCCGGGACTGCTCACGCCCAGAAGCCGACAACAGACTTTCGCGGGGAACCCGGCACCGGTAAGTTCTCCGATCACCGGGTGGACCCTTTGGGTCCGGCCGGTCCTCACCGAGCAGCTTCGCTGCGCGCTTGAGGATCTCCACTTCCGTTTCCAGCTGCCGGATCCGCTTCCGCGCTTTGGCCAGCTCGGTGTTCTCCGGCGTCGTCAGCCCTTGGTGTTCGCCACGGTCGATCTGGTCCTGACGGCCCCAGTTGTGCAGGCCGCCTTCGCTGATGCCCAGTTCGATGGCAACCCGGCATATGGGTTTGCCCGCCCGAACCATGGCCGTGCACGGAATTCCGGCGGATAGGATCTTGCCATGTCTGAAAGCCCCTCAGCGAGAGCCAAAAACTCAAACCCTTTCGGGTAACCAATCCCTGGGGCAGGTCAAGCTGTCAACTAAACCTTCAGCAGTCCCATCCTTTTGAGAGTGTCGTGAGGCAACATCAACAGTCATCTCCGCTGACCCTTTCCTGGTGCCGTCAAAACAGAGTCCATGGGCGGACAGAAATTTGGCGTCCCTCCTCGCTTTTATCCGGCGATCCTGACAACCCTCTGCTGATTGTCATCGCAACACAAAGTCAGTTGGAGGTAAATGTCAAACTTTTGTACTCGCTCGCACTTGCTTAACCATCCGCGATGCAACCGTGTTGACGAGTTCAACTCCTGAGCCAACAGTGTGATCAAACAGGCGGCGCCACTGCCGTCGTGGATATTGCTCCACTGTTCGGTGCAAAACGTAGGCTATGGCTAGGACCATCGTGACGAGTATTAGGTAGACGAGCCACTTATTGGCTTCTGTAGCAAAGCGATCTAGCATCATGTATCCAATATGCGCATGAATAAGGTAAACCGGGTAAGTCATAGCCCCCACTGTGGCCGCCCCAGGGAGAGATAGGTTCGCAACGTGGCGACACTGTACAGCGAGGAGTATGCAAAAAAACGCAGTAACCAGCACTAGCACCACGCTGGGGGACAGTTGTGACCCCCAACTTGAACTGATGTCGGCCGCTCTGACCAACTCAGACTTCAGCGCGGCCACATAGGCAGCTATAAGCCCCAAAGTACGAATTATGCTCCAACCGCTGCGTCCTATGGCTGCAACGAGTGCACCAGCAGCGAATAGAAGGTAATAGTTGCCCAAGAACGGGACCTCCGCTAGTGCGGGGTGCAGGAATGTCAAGGCAGCCATCCCCATTGCCCACAGCGCCATATACAAATCCAGTCGGTGCGCCTGCCCTATTAGAACGAGTAAAAAGACAAGAGCATAAAACTTCAATTCGGCTAACAACGTCCAATAAACCCCGTCAATAGGCGCGTGACCGAAATATTCGGGAACCATAGTCAGATTCGCAAAAATCTGCGGTATGGTAACGGACATCTGAGGACCGCCCCAAAAGAACGCGAACGAAGATGTAAGTAGCACTGCAGCCCAAAAGGCAGGGTAAAGCCTTAGTGCGCGGCCCACAGCAAATTGGCGGGCCGTCTTGCCCTGTACGGATACCGCGATAACGAAGCCGCTGATCAGGAAGAAGAAATCCACCCCAAGATAGCCGTACTTTGCGAAGCCTATGCTAGACGTATGCGCAATCGACTCGACCTTGCCGTTAGCAATGCCCGCAAATAAGTAGTGGTACACGAGGACCATCATCGCGGCCAGAAACCTGCAGTAGTCGATGATCTCAATACGGCGCGTGAGTATAGACAAGGTTCCCCCAGAGATGATCTGCAAATGGGACAATTCTAGCTGTTCCCTAAGGAGGCATGTGCGCAGGGCTGGCGTAGGCATGGCTCGGCCGGGCCCGGTGAACAATGACACCTATGCATGCATTCAATTTCGAGGTGAGTCAAGTATATGAGGCCGTCGGGTCGGTTCTTTCGGTCGGCAGCAGGGGGAAGCCGCTCGTTTTTTTGTTGTGAATGTGGCCATTACCGTCGCGGGCGGCAGCTCGTGGTGGGTTGATGTCGGGCTGAATTGCCACGCCAGCTGCCACTCCCAGCATTACTCGGTGCCCACACCTATGCCAGGCAGGCCTTCTAGCGCCCAAGCGCGCTCACAGTCGGTAGGGCTTGAACACCTACCGCGTATCAAGATCCTCAAACACCAGGAACGTCTGCGTGTCCAAGACCCCCGGCATGGATTGCAGCTGGTCGAAGATGACCCGCCGCAGGTCGGTGTTGTCGGTGGCGCGGACCAGCAGGATCACGTCGAAGTCCCCGCCCACCAGGGCAATGTGGTGCACCTCCGGGATGGCCCGCAACTGCTCACGGAGCTCCCGCCAGGAATGCTGCCGCACCTTCAAGGTCACGTAAGCGGAGGACTTCAGGCCTGCCCTGATCGGGTCCACGAGCGCCGTGAACTTTGTCAGGACACCCTCCCCGGTGAGCCGGGAGATCCGCGTGTAGGCGTGCGCCCGGGAAATGTGGACATTCTCCGCCACCTGAGTCACGGACATCCTGCCGTCGCGGGTCAGCTCGGCGATGATCTTCCGGTCCACGTCATCCAAGGGGACGGTTTCGTCCGACTTCGGTTCGGTCAATTTGTCTACAACTCCCGCCCGTAGCGCAGCTCACACTTGCAATTCGTCTATCAGAGTAGGCTACGCCAGCGCGGATCTCCACGATTCAGTGATTCAGTGGATACGAAACGTTCCGCAGGGCGATACTGGGAACGAATAGTGGCTACAGAAAGACGGACCAATGACGATCTCCGCAGACGAAGCTGTCAAGAAATTCGGGATCACCGTGGAGGATTACCTGCTGCCAGCGCGGCACATGATCCAGATGGTGGACCCGGACGGCCGGCTCCGGGCCGAAGCCGAGCAGGGCACCGAACCCGGCCACGAGTACCCGCTCCCGGGCGACGACGAACTTCTGGACGCCTACGAACAGCTCGTCGTCGGACGCCGCGTCAACGATCAGAACTCCGCACTCGTCCGGCAGGGCCGCATGGCCGTCTACCCTTCCAGCCACGGCCAGGAGGCCTGCCAGGTGGCGGCCGCCCTGTGCCTCTCCGAGGGCGACTGGATGTTCCCCACGTACCGCGATGCCGTCGCCGTGATGGCCCGGGGAGTGGATCCTGTGCAGGCGATGACGATCTTCCGCGGTGACTGGCACGGCGGCTACAACCCCGCCGACCACAAGGTGGGCATCCAGTGCACCCCGCTGACCACGCAGCTGTTGCACGCCGTCGGCGTCGCCCATGCCGCCAAGCTCCGCGGCGAGGACACCGTGGTGCTGGCCATGTGCGGCGATGGCGCCACCAGTGAAGGCGACTTCCACGAAGCACTCAACTTCGCCGCCGTCTTCCACCTGCCCGTGGTCTTCTTCGTGCAGAACAACAAGTACGCGATCTCCGTGCCGCTGGCGCACCAGTCCGTGGCGCCGTCGCTCGCCCACAAGGCCGTGGGCTATGGCATGGCCGGTGAACGCGTGGACGGCAATGACGTTGTGGCGCTCCTCGCCGTTCTGGACCGTGCCGTCAAGCTCGCCCGGGAGGGATCCGGGCCGCTCCTGGTCGAGGCGCATACGTACCGCATGCAGGCGCACACCAATGCCGACGATGCCACCCGCTACCGCGCGGACAGCGAAGTTGCCGAGTGGGTCGCCAAAGACCCGGTCAGCAGGATGGCCGCCTACCTGAGGGACCGCGGAATCCTCAACGGGGAAGAAGAGGCCAGGATCGCCGTAAGAGCCGAAGACGTGGCCACCCAGCTGCGCGAGGGCCTTAGCGAAGATGTTCCCGTGGACCCCCAGGACCTCTTCCGGCACGTCTTCTCCAGCCCCACGCCCCAGCTGGCCGAACAGTCCGCCATGCTCGCCGACGAACTGGCGCGCGAAGCAGCCGCACACGCCGCCAGCGCGCAGAGCGCAACTTCAGAGGAGGCCGCGAAATGAGCCCCACCATCACCACCTCGTCCGAGGCGAACGGCAACGTCAGCGCCGCCACCGCCCGGGCCGCAGCCACGGCGGCCGCCACTGCCGAAGCCACCGGGCCGCAGCCGGTCACCATGGCCAAGGCACTCAACACCGCCCTGGCCGACGCCATCCGCGCCGACGAATCCGTCCTGGTCTTCGGCGAGGACGTGGGCATGCTGGGCGGGGTGTTCCGCATCACCGACGGGCTCACCAAGACCTTCGGCGAGCAGCGCTGCTTCGACACACCCCTGGCTGAGTCCGGCATCGTCGGCATGGCCGTGGGTATGGCCATGAACGGCATGCGCCCCGTCATTGAAATGCAGTTCGACGCCTTCGCCTACCCAGCGTTCGAGCAGATCGTCAGCCACGTAGCAAAGATGCACAACCGCACCAAGGGTGCCGTGAAACTGCCCATGGTCATCCGCGTGCCCTACGCGGGCGGCATTGGGGGAGTGGAGCACCACTGCGACTCCTCCGAGTCCTACTACGCCCACACCGCGGGGCTGAAGGTCTACACCCCGGCCACCGTGGCGGACGCCTACCGGATGCTGCGCGAGGCCATCGACTCCGACGACCCCGTCATGTTCATGGAGCCGAAGAAGCTCTACTGGTCGAAGGACATGGTGGACCTGGAGCAGCTGCGGGGGCAGCACGTGGCCAACGCGGACTCCGGGGCGAGCTCGGAAGGCCGGGCCGCCGTCGCGCGTGCCGGCACTGACGCGACGCTCATCGCCTACGGCCCGTCCGTCCCCACGGCGCTCGCCGCCGCCGCGGCCGCCGCCGAGGAAGGGCGCTCGCTGGAGGTCATCGACGTACGCTCCATCGTGCCGTTCGACGACGAAACCGTCTCCGCGTCCGTCCGCAAAACCGGGCGCGCCGTGGTGATTGCCGAGGCCCACGGGTTCGCATCCGTGTCCTCCGAGATCGTGGCCCGGGTCCAGGAGCGCTGTTTCCACTACTTGGCCGCGCCCATCCGGCGCGTCACCGGCTTCGACGTGCCCTACCCGGCGCCAAAGCTCGAACAGTATTACCTGCCCAGCGTGGACCGCATCCTCGACGCCGTAGACGACCTCCAGTGGGAGAACTGACCATGAGTGACACGAAAGTATTCCTCCTGCCGGACCTAGGCGAAGGCCTCACCGAAGCCGAACTGGTCAACTGGCTGGTCGCGGTGGGCGATGAGATCCGCGTCGACCAGCCCATCGCCGAGGTGGAGACGGCCAAGTCCATGGTGGAGGTGCCGTCCCCCTATGCCGGGACTGTCGCCGAGCTGCACGGGCGGCCGGGGGAGACGCTCGACGTCGGGAAGCCGCTGATCTCCGTAACTCCCGCGGGTGCCACGCCGCAGAAGCCCGCTGAGGCTGCCGCCGAAACCTACCGCGAGGAAGAAAAGGCCGGGTCCGGCAACGTCCTCATTGGCTATGGCACCCCGGGCGGCCACGGAGCAACCCGCCGCACCCGCGCGCCCAAGCGGGCCGCGACTGCCGCGACGGCTGTATCTTCGACTGAGGCTGTCGTTCCTGAGCCGGACGTTGTGCCGGGGACTGACCCTGCGGAGGCGCCGGAACTCACGCTGCTCCGCACCCGGGTACCTGGCAAGCTCGGTGCCGTGATCTCGCCGCTGGTCCGTCGCATGGCCCGGGAACACGGCGTTGACCTGCGCTCCGTGAACGGTTCCGGCGAGAGCGGCCTGATTATGCGCCGCGACGTGGAGGCGGCCATCCATGCCCCGGCGGGTGAGACTGCTGAAGCTGTGCCTGCCGAACCCTCCACGGCACCGTTGGTTGAGCCCCCCAGAACCACATCGGTGTCGGAGGATACCGATGCGCGGACCGGGCTGGGCATCTCGTCGCGTACGCCCGTCAAGGGGGTCCGCAAGGCCGTCGCCGCAACCATGGCACGCAGCCGCTCCGAGATTCCCGAGGCAACCGTATGGGTGGACGTGGACGCCACCGGTTTGCTGGAGCTCCGCGACGGGCTCAAAGCGGGCGGCGCCCAGCCGCCCGGGTTGCTCGCCTTCATCGCACGATTTGTCACAGCCGGGCTAAAAAAATATCCGGAGCTGAACACCCGGATCGAAACCGCGTCCGACGGGTCGCAGGAGATCATCGGTTTTGACGGGATCAACCTGGGCATCGCCGCCCAGACCGACCGCGGCCTGGTGGTGCCCTCCGTCCGTGCCGCGGAGAAACTGACCGCGCGCGAACTGGACGCTGAGATCCGCCGGCTCACCGACGTCGCACGCCAGGGCAAGGCCACCCCCGCCGAACTGGGCAGCGGCACGTTCACCCTGAACAACTACGGCGTGTTCGGCGTGGACGGTTCCGCCGCGATCATCAACCACCCCGAGGTGGCCATCCTCGGTGTCGGCCGGATCATCGACAAGCCGTGGGTGGTCAACGGTGAGCTGGCGGTCCGCAAGGTCACCGAACTGACTCTGACGTTCGACCACCGCGTTTGCGATGGCGGCACGGCGGCAGGATTCCTGCGGTTCGTGGCTGACGCGATTGAGAATCCCTCGGGGCTGCTGGCAGAGATCTGAATTGAAGGGAACCCCTAGAAGGACGGTTCGTGCTGGTATCCGTAGGGGTTGGCCTGTTGCCATCGCCAGTGATCGGTGCACATTTCTGCCAGGCCGCGTCGTGCCGACCAGCCGAGCTCAGCAAGCGCCGCTGAGGCGTCCGCATAGCTCACTGCTGCATCGCCCGGCCGTCGTTCAGTGAACTCGTAGGGAATCTGGCGTCCCGCAGCAGTGCTGAATGCCTCGATGACTTCGAGTACTGAAGAGCCTCGGCCCGTGCCCAGGTTCCATCTGAACGTCCCAGTGGCCCGGGCAAGAAAACGCAGCGCGGCCAGGTGGCCGGCGGCCAGGTCCATCACGTGAATGTAGTCCCGCACCCCGGTGCCGTCCGGCGTGGGGTAGTCATTGCCGAAAACCATCACCTTGTCCCTGCGCCCAACGGCAACCTGGGCGACGAACGGCAAAAGGTTGTTTGGCACTCCGCGAGGGTCTTCTCCGATCCTGCCAGATTCGTGGGCGCCTACAGGGTTGAAATACCGGAGCAGGGCGATACTCCAGCTGGGGTCCGCCGCGCCGAGGTCGGTGAGGATGTCCTCTATTTGCTCCTTCGTCCTGCCGTATGGGTTCGTGGCGTCCATGGGGGATTTCTCGATGAGTGGCACATGCTCGGAGGCACCGTACACGGTGGCAGAGGAGCTGAACACCAAACGCCGTACTCCGGCTTTTTCCATGCTGTCCACGAGGTTGAGTGTGCCCACGACGTTGTTCCGGTAATAGGCGAGTGGACGCTCCACGGACTCCCCCACCGCCTTGAGACCCGCGAAATGAACGACGGCGTCCACGGCACCTTCCGCAAACACCGCATCAACAGCATCCGCGTCCAAAAGATCGACCTCGCGGAAATCAACCGTGCGCCCGGAAATCTCTTCAACCCGGCGCAGAGACTCGCTGCTCGAGTTCATGAGGTTATCCAGGACGATGACGTCGTGTCCCTCCTGGAGCAGGCACAAAGTGGTGTGGGACCCGATATAGCCGGCCCCGCCGGTAACCAAAACCTTCATGCCTGCAAGTCTAAGGGCACCTATACATGTCCCGATGGGGTGGGCGTCCTATGCGCCCTAGGAAGGTGGCGAATTCACTCGCTTCGGACCGGTACGAGCGGAACGCCATACGTGCGTCTTCTGTCTAGTGGTCGAGTCTCTTGGTCGGGATTCGTGCCCGCCAGGGACGTGTGGTCCGTTCGGGCACGACGGCGACGCCAGCTTGCTTGGTAGCCCGAAGAGGCGCTCGGGGGGTCATCCATCGGGGCCGCTCGCCAGGCGAACGACTGCGGTCCCGCCGCAAAACCCTAGGATTTCCCCACCCCGCCCAAGCCCCGTCAAGGCTTTGCCTAGGTTATCCACATAAGCGCCTGTTTTTGCTTTTTCGCCGCCGGCATCGTGCTCCCATGGAAGAAACCACCGTAAATCTCCGCCTCGCGGCGGCTTCCATGGGAGATCTTTTTGGGGAAACATCTGGCACGGGCAGCTGCACGGCGCAAGGCACAGCAACGGCGCAGCATCATCCGGCTGACCGTCGGCGCGGGAACGGCACTCGTGGCACTCTCGGCCCTCGCGCTGACCGCCAACGGCGCTGTGGCCACCCCGCAGTCCGTACCGTCCAACGCCACTGCCGCAGACGGAGCCGCCGTAGATGCTCCCGAAGCCGTTGCAGCGGTGGCCGTCGCGGCGCCGTCGTCCGCTGCACTCGAGTACACGCGCACCTCGGTGCGCACCCTGGCAAAGCCGAAGCCCAAGAAGCTGAAGCTGGCCGTCGCCTCCGCAACCCCCGCCCGGCCCGCCGCGGAGACCGTCGCCCCGGCCGCCCCGGTGCGGCCTGCCGACGGGACGCTGCTGGCGCCGCTGGAATTCCTCAACCCCAGCTCACCGTTCGGCCCGCGGACCAGCCCGATCACCGGCAAGCCCGGCGAGTTCCACTGGGGCAAGGACTTCGCTGCCCCCTGCGGCACCGGCGTCCACGCCGCCGACGAGGGTGTTGTCCGCGCTGCCGGCTGGGCCAAGGGCGGCGGCGGAAACCACGTTGCAGTGGACCACGGCAACGGGCTGGTCACCACCTACAACCACCTGGCAAGCATCGGCGTCCGCGAAGGCCAGACCGTGAAGCCCGGCGAGCTCATCGCCACCGTGGGCACCACCGGCTCCTCCACTGGATGCCACCTCCACTTCGAAACCATCAAGAACGGAGCGCATACGGATCCGGCCGCCTGGGAACTGCTTCCCGAGCGCCCGGCGGCGCTCAGCGCACGGTAGCCGCCCCGGCGCCGCGTCCCGGCAACTCCAAGCCCCGGTGGGTAGAATCGACGCCAAGACGAACGAACACTGCTTTGCCGGAGGTACGGAGAAACAATGTCAGAATGGCTCGAAGTCGGCGCGGACAACTATGTGCTGGTCACCGAAGGATCGCAGCTGAACACCGGACTCGTCGTCGGATCCGAACGGGCCATGGTCATCGACACCGGCTGCGGGCCGCGCCAGGGCAAGCAGATCCTCGATGCGGTGCGGGAAAAGACCCAGCTGCCCCTCGTCGTCGTCAACACCCACGCGCACTACGACCACTTCTTCGGCAACGCCGTGTTCGCCGAGGCCGGCGTCACCGAATTCTGGGCCCACCAGAACTGCGCCGCGGAAATCGACGAGCGCGGAGACCTGCAGCGCCGCTTCGTCGGCACCCTGGAACCCGAAATGTCCGCTGGCGAAGGCGAGAACGTGGAACTCGTGGTCCCCAACGTCATCGTCAAGGACCAGCCCATCCTCGTGGACCTGGGAGGACTCACCGCCACCCTCTTCTACCTGGGCCGCGGCCACACAGACGGCGACCTCCTGGTCGGCACCCCCACCACCCTCTACGTGGGAGACCTGGTGGAGCAGGGCGCCCACCCCTCGTTCGAGGACTCGTTCCCCGAGGACTGGGCGGACGCGCTCCGGCACATCTCCGCCCTCCGCCACCGCTACGAGTTCCTCATCCCCGGCCACGGCCAGCCCTGCAGCGACCAATTCGTCAAGACCATGGCCAACACCATGAGCACGGCCGTCCGCCAGGCCAAGCAGTCCATCCGGGACACCCCGTCGGACGCCACCAAGGCCATCCCGGTGCTGCCGTACGGCCCCGAGCAGTCCCGCTGGTTCATCAAGCGGCTGCAGGAAACCCGGCACGACCACTAAAGGCTCCGTGGGGCCTGTCACGAAGTTTGACGTGACTTGTCAAACGCCCGGGCGCCCGGTAGCGTCATGCGCGATCCGACATGGAGGATCGACCGCGACTACTGGAGGCACTGATGGCCTTGCACGACTATGCCCTGGCGCTCTGCGTGCTGGTGGGCACCCTGCTGGTGCCCTTTGCCGTCCTTTACCAGCTGCTCCGCCACAAGCGCCGCGCCGTCGCGGTCACGGTCGCCACCGCTCCGCAGAAGGACCACGCCTAAGCCATGCCGTACATCGACATCAACCCGTATAAGGGCCGTCCCAAGTGGCAGGGCTATGCAGTCCTGGTTGTACTCCTCGTCGCCACGGTCTCCGTGGTGGGGGCCGCGCTAATCCGCGTCTGACAACGGCATTCATGCCAAAAACCCCTAGACTTACTGTCGAAAGCAGTGTTGCAGAACCTTTGCCGAACGTCCGGGGGGACAGACATGCCTGATCCGGCGGATCACAACGCACGCGCCCATGCAGACGATGCAGGGCACCAGCCGCTGCGCCGACGCCGCGACCTTCGTCGCGCCGAGGGCGCCTTGGCCGATGCCCGGACAGGAACCATGCCAGCCGTACCCCCACCCCCTTCCAAGGCGCCCGACGCCGGCAACCGCAACCTGCGCCGATCCTCCTGGGCGGAGGCGGCCGCCGCAGCCGGTGCGGCAGAGACGGTGGGGGAGCCGCCGTCGTCGGCCGCCGCTCCCGAAGCCCCGTCCTTCCGCCGCAGCCGCCCCACCGTGGCGGACACCATCGCCGGAAGCCCCATGCCGGACTTCATCAGCTCGCCCGGCCTGTTCGTCAAGGAGCAGAAGCCCCGGCCCATGGGCGGAGTTCGCGGCGCGCTCTATACCCTGACCGGCGGCGCCGTGAACCTCGGCCCGGGCGCCCGGCAGCGCGAGGAAGAGGAACTGGAGCAGCGCATCTCGCGCCAGCTGCAGGGCCACTACAACACCGCGATCCTCAGCCTCAAGGGCGGAATCGGCAAGACCTCCACCACCGTGGGCGTCGGCCTGACCCTGGCCCAGTACCGCGGCGACGCGCCCTGCGCCATCGACGCCAACCCTGACTCCGGGGACCTGGTGGAGCGCGCGCTCGGCGAGGGCATCTACCAGCAGTCCGCGCCCCGGACCATCAGCGACCTGCTGGAAAACATCGAGTCCGTGGACTCGCTCACCGCCCTGGCCCGGTACATGCACCACGCCGGCCGGCTGCACCTGATCGCCGGCGAGCAGGACCCCGAGGTGTCCGATTCGCTCACCGCCGAGGAATACCTGCGGATCCGCCAGCTGATCTCCTCCTACTACACGGTGGCGCTCACCGACTGCGGCACCGGCGTCACGCACAATGCGATGCGCGGGATCCTGCAGTCGGCCGACAACCTGGTCATCGCGGCCGGGTACGCCGTCAGCGGCGCCAAGCGCGCCCGCAGCACCCTGCACTGGCTGGCCAGCCACGGCTACGAGGACCTGGCCCGCAACGCCGTCGTGGTGATCACGGACAAGGATGCCGTCTCTTCCCGCGTGGACAAGGACGCCATCGAGGACCACCTTGCGGGGATATGCCGCCAACTGATCGCCGTTCCCCACGACCGCGGAGTGGCCGACGGCGACCTGGTCACCCTGGACGCGCTCCGCCCCGAAACGCGGCGGGCCTACAAGGAGATCGCCGCGGCCATCGTGGACGGTTACCGGTAGGGACATTGAAGGCCGTTATCGCCGGGGCAGGAATTGCCGGGCTGGTAGCGGCACGGCAGCTTGGCCTGGCCGGATGGCAGGTGGAGGTCCTGGAAAAATCCCGGGCACCACGCCCCGACGGCTACATGATGGACTTCTTCGGCCCCGGTGTTGAGGCATCGGAGCGGATCGGCTTGTACCCGTACCTGGCTGATGTGGCGTACCACGTGGACGCGGTGGAGTACGTCGACTCCCGGCTGCGGCCCCGGGCCCGCCTGGACTATGAGCAGTTCGCCCGGTTGGCCGGCGCGAACGTGCTCAGCCTGCTGCGCCCGGACATGGAACGCGCCGCCCTCGCCGCCCTCGCGGATGTTCCCGCCGGCCGGGTGCAGGTCCGTTACGGCGCCCGGGTCACCAAGGCGTGGGCCGACGCGAACGGTGCGCGCGTCACCGTTGACGGCAGGCCCCGTCCGGTGGAAGCCGACCTCCTTATCGGTGCGGACGGGGTCCACTCATGCGTGCGTGCATCCGTGTTCGGTCCGGAGCGGGACTACCTGCGCCCGCTGGGTATGCGCGCCGCCGCCTTCACAGCCGCCGACGCCGGACTGAACGCCAGCCTCGCCGGCCGCTTCCTCCTCACGGACACCGTTGGCAGGATGGCCGGACTCTACGGGCTGCGGGATGGCCGGGTGGCTGGGTTCTTTGCGTACCGCGCGTCCGGCGGCCCGGAGTCCGGGCCGGACGATGCCAGGGAGCGGCTACGCCGGCAATTCGCGGGCCTTGGCGACGCCGTCGACCGGCTCCTGGAGCTGTGTCCGGCGCATCCGTACGACGACGTCGTTGCCCAGGTGGTCATGCCCGCCTGGCGCCGCGGCAGGTGCGTGCTCATTGGGGATGCCTCCGGCGCCGTGTCGCTGCTTGCCGGGCAAGGTGGTTCGCTGGCCGTCGCGGGGGCTGCGCTCCTGGCCGACCTGCTGGGACCGGTGGGTTCGCCGGCCGGCATCGGCGCCGCCCTCGCGGAGTTCGAACAACGTTGGCGGCCCGTCGTGGAGGAGGCGCAGTCCGCCGGGAGGCGCGCGGCGTCGTCGTTCCTTCCTGCGAACTCCTTCCAGCGGTTCATGCGCCGCTGGATCATCCGTGCCACCCATCTGCCCGGCGTGGCCCCGCTGGTGGCCCGGCAGATTGTCGGGAGGACCGTGACATAGCTGCCGCCGGTACGGTACGGCTTAGGCCGGGAGGTCAGGTGCCTCCTCGTCGAAGTTGAAGCCGCACGCGCAATGGTAGGTGAGCGGGCCGCCGTCGTTGTTCTCGTCTGCCGGCTGTGGCGGATGTTCCGCGAGTAGCTACATCGGCTCGCCGCAGTGGATGTGGGTGGCCATCATCTTCAGCAGCTGCGGGTCCTCCACAGGGCGGTAATGGACGCGGGCGCTGGGCTGTACAGGGGTCATGGGTTGCTCTTTCCAGGTGTGTTCAGCAGGGACTGGCGCGGGGCACTGCCGACCCGTCTATGTCCTGCTGATGGAAAGTTCCGCCAGTGTGAGCGCATGGGATTCCGGTTGCGCCGGCGGCCCGGTGGAGAGGACGGCGTCGCCCGGCAGCCGGTGGAGCAGCTGCGGCGGATCCACCACGCCGGTGCGCAACGGTGCCGGTTCACCGCGCGGGGCGAACCTGCGCTCGGAATCGTCCGACAGCTCTTCCGGGTCACTCGAGGCGCCGGGCTCGTCAGCGCTGGTCCCGGCGGCCGCCGCCGGGAGGTTATTGCCGGGGAGGTCGTAGCGGGTGCCGTGCGAATAGGTGGCTGTCCCGGTCAGGAGGAGGGCTGCCAAGACGCACACGAAAAGGCTTCGCAGCGACCGGAGGCGGCGAAGCGGGCTGACAGTTGGCCGCCTCATCGCGGCCACTTTCCCGTTTCTCAAAAGCACCTCTTCCAGCGTAGCCCACGCCCATGTGCCATGGGTCACACCTTGGTTACTTTTGATCAGTCGCATCCGCCCTGCGTCGCTGCACCAAACGTCCGCTCGGGCTGGGACGCCCGGTTTTCTTGAGCGAACCTTTGGGCGGTTCTTCGGCGGTTCCTGAGCTTCCAGGCTTACCTTAGGGCTAAGAATCCGGGTGCGGAGGGAGCGGTAGCAATGAGTATCACCGAATACGTTGTGGCCCTGGGCGGAATGCTGGCCTCCATCGGGGCGGCCGGGCTCGCTGCCGCGGGCGTGATCCGCTGGAAGGCCCGGCACTAGGCCCCGAGATTCCAGCTATCGATTGACTTTCGATAGTTTTAGATCGAAACTCAATCCATGAACATGACACGCTTGGCTGTGCCGGCATTGCGGATCGTGCTGGTGGTGGCGTTCCTGCTGCTGCTCGTGTTCCAGGCCATGTCCCTGCCCGGCCAGTTCGCCCACATGGCCCAGGAGAACCCGGACAAGGCGTCCCTGCAGTGGCCGCTGACTATCTTTGCGGTGCTGGAGGTGGCCTGCGTGCAGATGGTCATCATCAGTACCTGGAAGCTGCTCACCCTGGTCCGGCACGATCGCATCTTCACCGCGGCCGCCATGGTGTGGGTCAACGCGATCGTATGGGCCATCGCTGCCGCCTGGCTGATGCTCGCAGGGGTGAGTGCCGCCGTCGTACTCAATGCAGACGACCCGGGCCTTCCCATGCTGCTGATCCTGCTGCTGGTGGCCGGTGCCGCGCTGGGCCTGGTGGTAGTGGTGCTCCGCGCGCTGCTGCGCCAGGCCACGGAACTGCGCGCGGATATGGAAGCGGTGATCTGATGCCCATTGTGGTCCGGATCGACGTGCAGCTGGCGCGGCAAAAGATGAGCGTGGGGGAGTTCGCCGAGCGGGTAGGCCTGACGCCGGCCAACGTGGCAGTGCTGAAAAACGGGCGTGCCAAAGCGGTCCGGTTCAGTACGCTTGAGGCCATGTGCCGGGTGCTGGACTGCCAGCCCGGCGACCTGCTGGAGTTTGTGGAGGAGTAGGCCGGCCGTCAGTCGGACGCGTCAGGCGCAGCCGGTGCAGCAGCGGGCGGTGGCTTCAGCTCCTGAGGCTGCTGGCCGTCACCTCGAATTCCTCAACGGCAACGATCTCCCGCTTCTCCGCCGCGCTCACTTCGTTCCTGATCCTGTTTGCGGCCTCGCGGCTGGCGGCGATAGTTTCCTCGCTGTCCCAGAGGGTGATGGAAAGATCCTTGCCGTCTTTACTGCTCAGGTAATAGATGCCTTGGCAGCCGGGGATTGCCAGGACCGCCTGGACGGTCTCGTCAGGGACCGAATCCGAGACAGTCTCAGGCCCTGTCTTGTATGTGCTGACTCGTGCGAACATTGCAGTTCCGCCCCTTTGAATGCCTGGGATGGGCGGCCCCACTGGCAGGGCCGGTTTCTGAACCCAGCCCATAAGCCGAACTTTACGCCCGTGCCAGGGCTGCGGCTACGGCTTCCTGCAACCCTCGCAGCAGGCCTCTTCAGCCGCTGCGGCTGGGCCATCAGGCACAGCCGGAACGGTGCAGCAGGTGTCGCCGCGCCAGGCGTTGATGCCCTCGCGGACGGCGATCGCGGCGATGGCCAGGGCGGCCACGGAGTCGGCCCACCACCAGCCCGGTGAGCTGTTCAGGAGCAGGCCAATCAGCAGCACGGCTGAAAGGTATGTGCACAGCAGGGTTTGCTTGGAGTCCGCCACGGCCGTCAGCGAACCGAGTTCCTGGCCCGCCCGCCGCTGCAGCCAGGACAGCAGCGGCATGATTGCCAGGCTGAGTGCGGCGATGACCAAGCCAGGCGTGGAATGTTCCGCCCGGTCGCCGCCGATGAGGGCGCCCGCGGCATCAAACGCCACGAACGCCGCCAGGGCAAAGAACGAGACGGCAATGATCCGCAGTGTGAGGTGTTCGCGTCGTTCCGGATCCTTGGCGGCGAACTGCCAGGAAAGCGCGACGGCGGACGCCACCTCGATCAGCGAGTCCAGTCCAAACCCAAGCAGCGCGGCGGAATCCGCCTCGCTGCCCGCCCACAGTGCCACCGCCGCCTCGACCAGGTTGTACGAAATGGTGAGCGCCGCGAAAAGGCGGATTCGGCGCGTGAGGAGGTTCCGCCGTCGTACGTCCCGGGTGATGCTCATGCGCGGCACGCCCCGTCCGGAGCGCAACAGGCCGGATCCACGGCGAGCACGACGCCGATCAGGTCACGGATGGCGTGGCCCAACCGGCCGTCGGCCAGCTCGTAGCGCGTGCGCCGGCCGTCCGGAACCGCCACCACCAGCCCGCAGCCGCGCAGGCAGGTGAGGTGGTTGGACATGCTCTGCCGCGAGACCCCCAGGTCCTCGGCGAGGTCCGAGGGGTACGCGGCAGAATCGGCCAGTGCCAGCAGGATCCGCGCCCGGGTGGGATCCGAGACGGCATAGCCGAACCGGGCCAGTACCGGCGCGTGGGTCAAAGTCTCCATATTTTCAGAGTACAGCCTGCGATGTACTGATGGTGACCCTTAAACCCAAAAGTGCAGCCACCCGTATCTTCAGGTACAGCTGCACTTCGGAGGTTTTCAAGCACGGCCCTGCGGCCAAAATGGTGGGCTTCCCTGGGCCCGAAGGTGGGCGCGGCGGGAGCCGGATCGTCTATGCGGCGAGCGGCGCGGCTGCCTGCGCGGTGGCGCGGCGTGGAGCCAGGACGCTGATGGAACACGGTGCCTGTCCGGGATCGATTTTGACCGGCAGGTGGTGGGTCTCGCAGGACGCCTGGAGCATTTCCAGGGCCGCCGCATCCACGCGGGCGTGGGAGACATCCAGTTCCAGATCGAGGCCGTTCCTGAGGGAGTTTGCCCTCTTGGCCACTACATAGAGTGCGTTGACGCTGTGGACGGTGACATGCCCCATTGCAATCACCTGTGCCTTGGCGTGGTCCAGATCCACCCGGACCACAATGTTGAGCTTCGAATTCATTCCGGAAATACCTTCCCTGCATTGGCTGCGACGCTGCAGCTTCTTGCTTTGGCCGGTTGCATCAGCCTCAATCAGAGTAGGGAGCAAATGTGACCTGCGCAACATCCGGGCGTTTATTACATTGGATGGCGATATCCGGGGGTATGGCCGCAAGGACCGTCGGACGCACAATGGGGGGACTACACGGGGACGGGGCGGCCGGATGCAGCAGGATCCAATCGACGTACTGATAGTAGGGGCCGGGCCTACGGGCCTGACCCTTGCCCTGCAGCTGGCCCGCCTCGGGGTGCGGATCCGGGTCGTCGACCGGAGCGCTGACCGGGTCCGCGAATCGCGCGCGCTCGCCCTCCAGCCGCGCTCGCTGGAGGTTCTGGCCGGCCTGGGCGTGACGGACCGGCTCGTGTCCGCCGGCAACCGCACGGTGGAGGTCCGGCTGCACCTCCGCGGCCGGGTCCTGTCCCTGCCGCTGTTCGACCTTGGCCTCGAGGACACCGAATACCCGTACCTGCTGTTCCTCTCCCAGGCGGAAACCGAGCGGATTCTCGAGGAACAGCTGGCCGGGCTCGGCATCACCGTGGAGCGCAGGGTGGAGCTGGCGGACCTGACCCAGGACGCAGATTCCGTCACGGCCGTGCTGCGCCGCGCCGGCTCCGATGCTGACGCCCGGGTGGAGACGGTGCGCGCCGCCTACGCCGTGGGGTGCGACGGCGCCCGCAGCTCAGTCCGCCGCCTCGCAGGCATTCCGTTCCGGGGCAGCACCTACCCGCAGACTTTTCTCCTCGCGGACGCCGAAGCCGACGGGCTGGAGCGCGGCGCCGCCCACGCCTTCGTCTCCACGAACGGGATCCTGCTTTTCTTTCCGCTGGGCACCCCGGCTACGTGGCGCCTTCTGGCCATCAAGCGGACCATCAAGCGGACGACGGCGGCCCGGCCGCCGGGCGCTCCGGACGCCGCTTTGGCGGAGGTCCAGGAAGTCGTCAATGAATACACCGACGGCAGTGTGCGGCTGCACGACGCCGCCTGGATCACCGAATTCCGGATCCACCTGCGGGCCGCGGCCCGCTACCGGTCCGGCAGGCTCTTCCTGGTCGGCGATGCCGCGCACATCCACAGCCCGGCCGGCGCGCAGGGGATGAACACGGGCATCCAGGACGCGGTGAACCTCGGCTGGAAGCTGGCGCAGGCCCTCACCGGCAGAGGCGAGCCGGCCCTGCTGGACACCTACCAGGCCGAACGCCGGCCCGTGGGCAAAGCCGTGCTCCGCCTGAGCAACCGGCCCTTCCGGATCGCAACGTCCCTCAATCCGCTGGTCCGGTTGGCCAGATCACGGATTGCTCCGGTGCTGGCGCCGCTGGCCGCCAAAGCAACATGGGGGCGCGCCCGTCTCTTCCGCACCATTTCCGAACTCGGGATCGGCTACCGACGCAGCCCCCTCTCTGCCAACGGACCCGGCCCGCGGGTTCCCCGGCGGCGCGGCGGACTGCAGGCGGGGGACCGGCTGCCGGACACGCCCGTCCTCTGTAACGGTGAAGCCACCACCCTGCACCGGGTTCTCGCCGGGCCCGCCTGGCACCTGCTGCACTGGCACCTGCCCGGCGGGAGCACAGCCCATTACCTGGTGCGCCCGGACGGGTATATCGGCTACTGCTACACGGGAGATCACGCAGAGGGCGCCGCGGGACTGGAGGAGTACCTCCGCCGCTGGGTGGGCTGACGACGGCGGCCGCGTCCCGCCGTCGTACGTTCACCCCACCGTTTCCGGAAGCCGCCCGGTGAGCACCGTGACAGCGGCGGCGGACCAGCGCTCACGCTCCGGTTCGTACGAGATGACCATCGACTCGTCCGAGTCCTTTGCCTCATCCATGGACAACAACAGCGCATCCTCCACGTGCCTGGCGTACTCAAGCCGGTCGGCGAGGCTGCCCTGGAGGTCGGCATCGTCGATGAGCGCGTGGCCCTTGCCGTCCACGATGACCTTCAACGAGTACCCCTGTTCCTCGTGCAGGGAACCCCGCGTGGACGTGATTTCGGTGATTCTGTCTGCCCGGACCAGCCCGTTGCCCAGCGTGCGGATCCATACATCACCCATGGAAAGACCTCCTTGTGGCTGGGGGCGCGGAACAGTGCCCCTAAGGCGAAATCTACTCCTCCGCGGCGCGTTTGTGACCCCCGGATTTTCCGTATCTGCGCCGTGCTGGGCGGTGCGACCCGGGCTCGGTGCCCACTGGCAGTCCCTGCGCACCGAAACCCGGCTTCGCGGCGCGGGCAGCCGTTATCCTCGAGACATGACTGAATCCGCCATCGAGGCCAGGCCCGGCCCGGCACAGAAAGCCCTTTGGTGGCTGCAGGACTACCTGTACGCCGCGGGCTGGCAGGTGCGGGGGATGCTCTCGCGCGTGCAGCCGGGCTCTTTCCACCAGGGCCACCGAAGCCCCGTGGTGATCATCCCCGGCGTGTACGAAAACTGGCAGTTCATGCTCCCGCTCATCCACGCCATCCACGACGCCGGCCATCCCGTCCATGTGGTCACGGTGCTGCAGCGGAACAAGCTCCAGGTGCCGGTGGCGGCCCGCATGGTGGCCCAGCACCTGGAGGAGGCCGGGCTGCGGGACGCCATGATCGTGGCCCACAGCAAGGGCGGGCTGATCGGCAAGTACGCCATGCTGAACCTGGATCCTGAGCAGCGGATCAGCCGCATGGTCACGGTGTGCACGCCCTTTTCGGGCTCACGCTATGCGCGGTACATGCTGCTGCCCAGCCTGCGGATTTTCTCGCCGCGCAGCGCACTGACGCGGGAACTGGCCCGGGAAGAATCGGTCAACAGCCGGATCACCTCGCTGTACGGGCCGTTCGATCCGCACATTCCCGAAGGCAGCGTCCTGCCGGGGGCCACCAACGTCGAACTGCCCGTGGCCGGACACTTCCGGATTCTGGGAGACCCTGGGACTGCCCGGATCATCGTGGAGCAGCTGAACCTGCCGGAATAGTCCGCCCGGCGTTTAGCTGCACGTTACCGTTCGCGTGAGCGGGGTGGAGCTGCGCCAGGTGTTGTTGGAGTTGGCCGGCGTATAGAGCCCGCGGACCGTGTACGTGAAATCCACCGTCTTTGCGCCCTGGACCACGGTGAGCTGGTGCTGCTTGATCTCTGTGATGCCCTGGATGGCAGTCAGCGTGTCGGTTCCGCTGGTAATGATGACGTCCAGGTTGTTCGCGTAGGGCACAGCTTCCTTCACGTTGACCGTCAGCGTGAAGCTTTTCTTGTTCACACAGGTGGGCGTCACGCTGACGGCGGTTGGCGAGCCGATCGTCGCCGTGCCCACGGATGCTGATGCCAGCGCCTGCCCCGTAAACGCCGCGTGGGCTGAGGGAGTGGCTGCGAATCCGAGGAGCATGCATGCTGCAACAGCCGCCCACCGGGCGGGATGTCCGGGACCGGCCGGACGTCCGGGACTGCCCGGGCGGCCGGCTGGTACCCCCGCCCTAGCCACCAGCCCCGCCGTACGCGTCCTCCGGATCGCGGCGCCAAATCGAGCGCAGAACTCCCAGTACCAGCACCGCCGGGGCGCCATACATCAGGGTATTCAGCACCAGCGGCTCCCGCAGCGCGTGGATGACATGGCCCGCCCATGGAATCGTGAACGCGTACTTGTGCACGGTCGCGCCCTGGAGCACGGCTGTCCAGGGATCCACGGAGGTGTTGGCATCACCCTTGGTGCGTACCGTCGTCGTACCTCCCGCAGTGGTGGAGACCCGCGTGACGCGGTGCGTCACCACCCTCTTGTCCTCCACAGGAATCCGGTAGGTGATGATGTCTCCCACGCCGATGTTGCGGACCGGTGTGGGTACAGTGACCACCACGTCGCCGGCGTTGATGAGGGGCGACATGGACCCTGTCAGCATGGTGGCTGTCTGGTAACCCAGTACGCGCGGACCCACAGTGAGGAAGAGGAATGCCCCGATCGCGAGGACAAGGATCCCCGTGGCCAGCAGGCCGCCGGTCTTCGGGCCGGCCGGGGCAGCGGTGGCCCGGTTGATAGTGGGTGGCCTGCGGTTGGCAACTTCAGTTGGAGTGCTCATCGGTGCGGCCACCCGGTTAGCTGACGGTGCCGGTGGGCTGGGTGGCGCTGAAGGTGAAGTTGACCGTGGCGCCGAGGCCCTGGAAGGCGTTGCCGGCGTCCACGGGGAGCGTGGTGGTGATCTTCAGGAAGGACACGCCCTTGGAGATCTTGGCCGGGAGCCCCCCGAGGTCCCTGTTGGCGCCGATGATGGCGGCGTTCGCAATGGTGGTGGCGACGCGTGACCCGCCGCAGGCGTCCGGGCCGTCGGAGACAGTGGTCCAGGCCTGGCTGCAGGATTCAACGGTGAGCTTGAGCCCGTTGGCGTCGGTGGTGAGGAGGTTGCCGGCAGCAGCTGGCGGGAGGGCGGTGGTGAGCGTGATGGCCGCGAGGTCCGATGTGCCGTCGTTCGTGAGAGTGACGAAGCGCTCCATGGAATCGCCGGGAAGCATTCCCGCCGCGGCCGTAATCGAGACAGGTTCCGTTGAGCCGAGGGTGAGGCTGACCGTGTCCGCCGTGACTTCCTGGCTTGCGCTGGTGCTGCCCGTAAACGCACCGAAGGTTCCCATCCCCGCGACCGCCGCAGCGGTGCCGACCAGCGCGACGGAAGCAAGGATCTTGCCTGACGTGGATTTCATGCTGATGCCCAAGAGGAGTACCTTTCGACGGGCGCACCCCCGTAGGGTGGCCATTGAATAGTGGGTTCTGGGCGCGCTCATGGCGTCCCCGGAGCTACTATCCCGGGGCTCCCTCAAATTACATGGCTGGTTTTCATCAAGATTCACTCAATATTGCGGAGGTTTCCGCAGGTCAGACGCCAGTTGCAGCGAAACCGGACCCGGCCTCTTGGCTCCGATCCGCCCGGACGCTGCCCTTAGTGGATCAGCGCCTTGCCGGGTCCCGCCGTCGTGCGGCAAAAGCGAACAGCGACGTGGTGGCCACAGCGCCCAGGTACCCGGCGATGACGATCAGCGCGATTCCCGCCCAGAAGTAGTTGGTGCTGCTGGCCTGCGCTCCGCCGGGCGCGATCAGGGCCAGCGAATACACGGCAACTGCGGCGGAAACGAGTCCGATCAGCACCGGCAGGGTCAGCCAGATCCGGGCCGACCCCACGTGCCGGCCGAAGCCTTCCCACGCGTGCCACATGCCGCGGCGCAGGATCAGCCAGCCCGCCGGAATCATGAACGCGCCGACAATCAGGAACGCCGCCACCACGTCCGCCGGGCGATGCCACTGGTTGATGAGGGTGGACACGCCGGACGCGATCGCGAACGTGCCGCCGACGAACCCGGCCATGGGGCGCCAGCGCGGGGATGCCATCAGGAACACTGCCGCCGCCGCCGACGCAGCCAGCGTGGTGTGCCCGGACGGCAGCGAATTCAGCTCCAGCGTGATCACGCCCTTGTCAGGCCGGGCCGGCAGCAGCGCCTTGAGCACCTGGGTGGCCACGTTCGCGCCGACGCAGGCGCTGATGGCGATGGCCGCTTCCGCCCAGTGCCGGCGGATCACGGTGACAAACATGACCACCACCGCAGCCATCACCAGCGAGATGGTGGGCAGCAGGTCAAGGAACTTGGTGCTCGCCTTGCCGGCCGGGCCGTGGATTTCCACGGCTTCCACCAGCGCCGACTCGTCAATGAACTGGCCCGTGGTGGTCTGAACGAAGAAATGGTACGTGGCCACCAGTCCGGCAATGCAGGCCAGGGTGGCCAGGGCGAACAGCGCCGCCGAACCCGGAGCTGGGCGTGCCGCCTCCCGGACCTGTGCCAGCCGTGAAAAAGTCATCGGGTCAAGGGTGCCACAAAAAACCGGGAGCCTGCTTCAGTCATGGGACGCCGGGGCTGCGTCGAGGCGGGGGAGTGCCGCCGCTGCCACCAGCACGGCCAGCGCACCCAGCCCGAACGGCAGCACCGTCAGCGTGGCCACCCCGCCCACTAGGAGCGGCCCGCCGGCGTCGCCCAGTTCACGGCCCAGCTCCGCGGAGCCCATGGTCCGGCCCATCCGGTCCGGCGGCGTGGTGTCCGCCAGGTGCGCGAAGGCCAGCGGGGTCGCCGCCCCGATGCCCGTACCGATGGCCGCAGCCGCAAGGAAAATGGTGGCCGGACCTGGGGCCGCCGCCACCAGGCCGATGCCCGCGGCAATGAGGAGGAGTCCCGCCGTCGTACCTTTATTGTCCGACACCCGGTGGAGGTCTCGCATGCGCCCCATCCACGGCTGCGCCAGCACGGAACCCAGCGCCACCACGCTCACCGCGGCAGTGCCGGCCACCGCGTCCATGCCGTGGCGCGTAGCCAGTGCAGGGAGGAAGCCGACGGCCGCGCCGAGGGCCGCCGTCGACGCCGCCAAGACCAGCGTGGGCACCAGGAACCGGCGTTCGCCCACCTGCCGTGCCAGGTCCATGACCGTGTACCGCCGGCGCGGAAGCGGCTCAAGGTGCGGAACTGCCAGCAGCACCCACACTGCGGTGACGGCCGCCAGCGCGGACAGCGCCCCGAACAGCAGCGCGAACCCGCCGGCGAAAATCAGCCCCGCACCCAGCAGCGGCCCAATGATGTAGCCCAGGCTCTTCCATGAACCGTAGCGACCAAAGTAGGTGCCCGCCTGGCCGCCGCGCGCCAGCCTCGCGACCATCGCGGACGACGACGGCGAGAAGGCCGACGCCGCCGCGCCCTGGCCCAGGCGGGCGAGGGCGAGCATGAAGGGATCCGCCGCCCACAGCCCGATCAGGGACAGCGCGGCGAAGCCCAGGAGGCCGCCCACGATCACCGGTTTGGGCCCGATCCGGTCACTCAACGCGCCGAAGACGGGCTTGAGGAACACCTCTGACACGTCGTAGAGCGCCAGCAGGATGCCCAGGTTCAGGAGCGTCAGGCCGATGTTGTCGCTCTGCGCGCCCAGGCCGGCCGCGATGCTGTGCGCGCCGAAGGCCGTGACAAACCCGGCGGCGTAGAGGGGTGCGGTGGCCAGCCGGGTCTGCGCGGGAAGAGCGTGTTCGGGAAGAGCCATGGGGCCGAGTTTAGTGAGCAGGCGGCGGAAATGCGCCACTTATGGCGGTCGTGGCCGGGCGGGACCGCGCCATTTCAGGGGCCAGCCTTCGGTGCAGGCCCAAGAGTTACGCAGTCCAGTCGCCGGGCCTCGATACAGTGAACGCATGCCCCGTCCCGAGCCACCACGTCAACCATCGCCTCTGCTGGTGCCCTCCTTCAACGAACTCCTGGCCGGCGCGCACGTGGTCAGCCTTCCCATGCGGGTAAAGTTCCGCGGCGTGACGGTCCGGGAGTCGCTCCTGTTGCAGGGCCCGGCGGGATGGGGAGAGTTCTGCCCATTCCCGGAGTACGGCGACGCCGAGGCCTCCCGCTGGCTCGCCGCCGCCATCGAGGCCGCCTGGCAGGGGTTCCCCGCAGCTGTCCGGACCAGCATCCCGGTCAACGCCACCGTTCCGGCCGTGCCCGCCGACCGGGTCCAGGAGGTCCTGGCCCGCTTCGGCCGGGTGGACGCGGTCAAGGTCAAGGTCGCCGAGCGGGGCCAGTCCCTCGCCGAGGACATCGCCCGGGTCCAGGCCGTCCGGTCCGCCCTCCCGCATGCGGCCATCCGGGTGGACGCGAACGGAGGCTGGGACGTGCCTGGCGCTGTCAAGGCGCTTGCCCGGCTCGCCGCCGTCGGCCTTGAGTACGCGGAGCAGCCCGTGCCCACCATCGAGGGCCTGGCCGAGGTGCGCGCCCGGCTGCGGGACGCCGGCACGCCCGTGCTGATCGCGGCCGACGAGAGCGTGCGCAAGGAAACCGACCCGCTCCGCGTGGCCCGGGCTGGCGCTGCGGACCTGATCGTGGTCAAGGTGGCGCCGCTTGGGGGAGTGCGGCGCGCCCTGGAGGTCGTGGCGCAGGCCGGGCTGCCCGCCGTCGTAAGTTCGGCGCTGGACACGTCCGTGGGAATCCGCGCCGGCTTGGCGCTCGCTGCCTCCCTGCCGGAATTGCCGTACGCGTGCGGGCTGGGGACAGTGTCGCTGTTCGAGTCGGACGTCACCCTGGACCCTTTGACGGCCGACGACGGCGCCATCCGCCTCCGCGACGCCGTCCCCGACGCCGGGCTGCTGGAGCGGTACGCGGCTTCCGCGGATCGGCGCGACTGGTGGCTGGCCCGGCTCCGCCGCGTCCACGCCCGCCTCACCCTCTGAGACCCTTCCCGCCCCCTGACGCTCTCTCACTTAACGGGCTCTTCGCAGTTGAGGGTGTAGTCGAGGGTCGGCGGCTGGTTCGTGGATAGACGTCGAGGTCTTCCAGGATGGAAGTTCTCACACTGCCCAT
>NZ_JBIVQC010000016.1:0-24140 GCF_044754925.1 Pseudarthrobacter sp. NPDC092424
GCTCGGCTTCCGCAACCTCGCGAACTACACAGCCAGGAGCCTGCTCGAGGCCGGAGGTTTCAGACCCTCGCTACACCCTTGATTCCGAAGAGCCGAATAAGGCAGATCGAACGCTTCGGCACCTCAGTCCGCGGGAAGCATCGAAATAACGATCTCAATCCAACTCCTTCAAGACGACAAAGGCTGGGACTTGCCGCTGAAGCCGCGCTTCGGGATCAGCCATGCATCAGTGAGCACGAATTTCGACAACGGTAAGTGAAAAAGATAACGATGCCCACAGAAGCTTCTTAAATTCCCTCTGCACCATAGCAAGCGACACTAGGTTGCAGCAGAGCAAAGTCACACTTTAGCCACTATAAGCGGGATTAAAAATATCTAAAGCAACAGAAACAGGGGTATCCAACGCATCAATGGGACCACGGCAATTTGGTGGCGCTGTACAGCAAGGTCATCTGACCTCGCTAACTATGCTAGCAGCGACATATCGTGATTACGGCCGCAGTGTCGTCCCGTATCGACGGCAGGCCCAACGCCCGAGGTTCCGGACTGATACCGTAAAGCAACTGCCCTAAAGCCCAATCCTTCTGAGCATAACGGTTTGCCACTTTCCTCCACCAACAGCATTTATATATGCCACAAGGCGCGGGTCCTTAGGAAGCGTATGCAATTGCTGCTCTATCAAGGTGGCAAGATTCGGGTCCACCGACTTGACATAAGCGATCATCCCCAAGATCCTCGGCAGCGGCCACGCACCAGGGCGAGAGAAGTGAGCCATACCAAATTTATTCAAGTAGTAAACTTGCTTGCGGAGTTCTTTCTTGATTCCCCGCGGAACATGAGGGCGTTGCAGACTTGGAGCCACGTTGAGCCCAAGAACGACGCGCCTCGTAGACATGAATCTTGTTTTCTTCTCATTGGGCGCCCAACCTTGTGAGCCCAATATCAACAGCAATTCATCCAAAAAAACGTCATCTACAGATGCACCAGAAAACACTAGGTCGTCAGCCCAACGCGTATACTTTATGGAACGAGCCGCGCACAGTTTTTCAATTTCGAGATCTGTTCTCAAAAAGACTATGTTGGAGATAACTGGGCTCGTGCGGAACCCGAGAGGCAGAGCACCCGATCGTAAGCAGCACCCAACGAAAACATCGACCGCTTTTGCGTCAAGCACGCACTGTAATGCATTTCTGACACGTTGTTCCTTGACTTGTCCAAAAAAATCCTTTAGGTCAACGACCAGCGCGGACGGGGCACCCACATGAACCTGAGCGGCAGTAAAAGTCGAGCGGTGTGGAACGAAACCATAGACGCAATCGGGCGCCTCGTAAACATCCTGAAGGGCGGCGGCCATGCGTTTCAGGAGAGAGTCTAAAGGTCCGACGGAGCGCCATCCGTCACGCCCACGAAAGCGCACCGGGCGCGCCAACGCCTGCGCCCAGGTCCTCCACTCTGAGGTCGCGGTGGTCGTTGGCAGGAGGCTGTTGGTACGCGTAGCAACCTGCAGCTGCCACTTCAAGCGGTCCCATTCAAGAGGTTCCTGGTTCAATGTTGCGCCAATCCAAGCGGGGATTCAAAGCGACCCCCCGGCCGTAGCGACTACACAAAAAAGTGAACACTGTGCCGAATCGGCAACTTATCTACGATCGCGAGGGGCCGCGATCTCCATAGTAACCGAACGACGAGCGGAACGTATCCAGACGATCAGGACAGTACACCCGTGTGCAACCTAACTCTGCTTATAGAAGAGATGCTTGCTCGAATGTATTCGAAGTTGCGAAATTCAGAGCTTTTGGAGATAACGTGGCCCAGAACCGGTCCAGCAGAGTTAAACAATGTCCCTCGGCATTGGCCGCTGCAGTCAAAAACCGCGCCACAAGCAATTTCGTTCTGGCCTATAAGTCGCGAAATTCCCAAAATCATATAGTCTGCTATCGACGATAGATCTGACTGACCTTTTTTCACAACATTCACTGTGGGTGCTTGTATATCCCAGCCGTCACTCTGATCCACGCAGAATTGAATTAGACGCTCAAAGGGTGAATTGAGATCGGTATACTCTTCAAAGTTGAACTCAACTACGTAATCTTCTGCATAGCGCCGTACTAGATCCTTTGCCAAGGCTGCATGCAAAACGGCATAAACGCGACTAAGCTTGGGCCCATCAACCTTTTCAAGCGTCTCAACGTAGCGGTAGTGGTACTTGATACCTACGGACTGGCCCATAAACCGCCAAAGAGGAAAAGCAGTCGAAAGTTGGTCTTCAGTTAGATGCCATCCCGACTCTTCAAGTCTAAATCGCTCCTCATGGTTCGTAATGGAACGATCGTTAACGACTTCTTCTCGTAACTCCTTCAGTTTCGCATCCAAATCGGCGAGAGAATCCTCACCCTCAACCACCACCGCGCCAACTGCATAGACATAACTAATTCGCCGCGCTTCCTCCTTTTTCCACGGAATTTTGTACTCTGACTCATCTGCGTAGACAAAAACTTGCGGCAGATGCTGTGACATTTCCACAACAGGTCCCTTCTTCCCCGACCGTTTTCATGCCAATGGCTTTGTTCAAAGACCAACGAAGCATCACCTAAACCTATACTGGGCATCCAAGTCGGGGGTAGCTCCTAAGGTGCTGCACCTGGTGACAGCGGCAGTCACACCAAGGGCAGGGCGTACTTGTAATCCGGCTCTAGGGCCTCGTCACGGATTGGGTCCGGTTCTGCCCACCCCGCGCTTCCGCCGCGATAACCCACAGCTGCAGCCACCACAGCCAGCCCACGGTGGCCCCGGCCACTCCGCCGAGGGCCCAATCACCAAGATGACGAGGGTGCCGGCCACGAGGCAGGCGATCAGCACGGCCGGGCCGGCGTCCTGGGTACCGTCTCCGAAGCCCATGAAGAGGCCCCCGCCGATCGCGCTTCCGAGGCCCATCATCTCGGACTGGGGGTGAGGGCCGCGCCGAGGGTGCGGGCGGACATCGTTGCCTGCTGTTCCAGGTGGAGTCTTTGGTCTACGGCGCCATCATCGCTTTGAACCCATCAGGTCGAGAGCGTCACTATGCCCCGAACCATATTCAGTGCTGACACGGGCGGACCTTGCGGGGTGCATGTATAAACCCTGCCTAGACTGGTCAATTGCGCCAGCATTAAGACTGGCACTAAAACTACTAAGGGAGATTCACGGTGAGCGGTCATAAAGTGCCGAAAGTGAAAGTGGACGAGCGCACGCTCATTTGGGACGCGGCAGAGCATACGCAAGTGATGTGGCTTGAGGGTTTCATCAATCTGCCTGTTGGCTCAGTGATCCAGTTGCAGAGCAGTACTGCGCCTACATCTGGGGAGGCGACCGTAACGGGCGCTACGCTTTTGGCCGGTGATGAGAATCGCCCCCTCACGCTCCGCCTGGACTGCGAAGTTTCCGAGGGCTGGAACGTGCATTACGAAGCTGAGGACGTGTAGCTGCTATCCGAATGGCAAGGAAGGTCCCGGACTGTCATGCGTGACTAGCTTGGGTCCTTTCTTGGTTGCTTGACAAACGACAATATTCGCTGATTTATGCCGTCTCGTATTCCTTCGTTCAATCACCAGGCGTTGAACTGTTACCTTGCGCACTCTTCCTAATTCTGCCACAGTTTCCTTCTCTTCTTGGCTCCAATGCGGGTTCTGCAGTGAGGGGGGAAGAGAGCACTCAACTGCCTGTAACTTCGATAAGACCTGAGCGGACGCCGGGGCTGCAATGACGTCCATTTTGTTACAAGGTTGCGATCGGACCACGCATAAGGGCTTCTTTCCTGTCCCGTCCATCTGTTTGCAAGACCTCTCCCACCTCAGGACGGCCCGGGGCGGGTGGGGTCGTTGGTGGTGTTCAACAAATTTAGGGTGCCGGCCGTACAAACGCCGGTAATGGTGGCAGCCTGCTATGGGCGGCATCCCTGCCCTCGCCGTTAGTTTCTAGGGACGGGCACGCATGGACTGGCCAAACCAAAATCGATAGCTCGAGTTAGCACACGTCTCGGGCAAGGTCCTTGAGCCCCCTGAATTGATCTCGCCCCTACAACCGCCGCTGCCGGAACATCGGGAACCACTCCCGCACCCGGTCTACCGTCTCCATCGAAACCTCCAGCACGCGAACTCCAGCGGCCAGCCCAAGGTCCATTTCAACAACCCGCATCGGATCCACCAGCACGCTCCCGCCCAGCGACACCGGTGGCGCCTGGCACACACCCGCCACGTACACGCTGTTCTCAATCGCCCGCGCCGCGTTCAGCGCCAGCCACTGCTCGGTCTTGTGCTCGCCCGGCACCCACGACGAGCACGCCCAGCACCAGCCAAGACACCCCAAGCGTAATGGCGTTGCTGTCCAGCTGGGAGAGCAGGTAGGCGCAGATGATGGCGCCGATCACCGGGACCACCATGTAGGACACCGGGTTCAGCTGCTGCCCGGCCAGGCGCTGCCGCACGTAATGGAACACCACCGAGACGTTCACCAGCGTGAAGGCGGTGAAGGCACCAAAGTTGATGAACGACGTCAACGTGGCCACGTCCAGGAACAGCGCGATCAGGCCCACGATGCCGGTGATCACCAGATTCGCCACCGGGGTATGGTACTTCGCACTGAGCCTGCCGAAAACCGCCTTGGGCAGGACCGAGTCCCGGCCCATCGCGTACAGCAGGCGGGAGGCGCTGGCCTCCGCGGCCAGGCCGGAAGCGAACTGCGCCACCACCAGGCCGGCCAGGAACACCGCACCGAACAGCTCCCCGCCGATCTGCAAAGCGATGGAGCTGGCCGCGGAGGCAGAGTCCTCGAACACGCCGCCCGGGTGCACCAGCTGGGTCACGTACGAGACGGCAACGAAGATACCGCCGCCCATCAGGGCCACGAGCATGATGGCGCGCGGCACGGTCCGGCGCGGGTTGACGGTTTCCTCGGTGAGGGTGGTGACGGCGTCGAACCCCAGGAACGAGTACGCGGCGATCGCGGCGCCGGCGGAGATCGTGGCGAAGCTGGCGGTGTCGCTGTCCGCTGACCAGTCCCCCGGCACCGCTTGGACCGCACGTTGCCTGTGGCCAGCGCCACGAAGAACACGAGGACCAACAGCTGGAACGCCATCAGCACGTAGTTGGCCTTGTCCGCCATCTTGACGCCCAGGATGTTCAGCAGCGTGGTGATGACGGATGAGGCCCACCACCCGGACGCCGGTGGGAATACAGGGCACTGCACGGTCAGGTACGAGCTGCCCATGAGCCAGATGACCATGGGCAGGAAGAGGTAGTCCAGCAGCACGGCCCATCCCACCAGGAAGCCCACGCGGGGATCGATGGAGCGGCGGACGTAGGTGTAGGTAGGATTTCCGGCATGAGCCGGCTTATCGATCACGTACCTAATTCGTTGCTTGATGACTTGAGTCAGGGCCGGTGGCTCCCCCTGATTGGCGCTGGATTTTCAAGGAACGCCGTCGTCCAAGATGGGCGCCTCCCCGTAACGTGGGCTGAACTAGGCCGGGAATTGGCTGGCGAGGTCATAGGTGCAGACCCCAACACCAGTCCACTGGAAATCCTGTCTGCTTACGAGCACACGTTTGGCAGACTGAACCTCATTGACAGAACGTCCAAGCTGATTCGCGCTCATGACGCAGCGCCCGGGCCAGCTCATGTGGCCTTTGCTCACATTGGCTTTGCAAACGTCATAACGACTAACTTTGATTTTCTCCTTGAAAAGGCCTACGACAGAGTCGGTAAAGGCTGTCTTCCGATCGTTGACGAGGCCCAACTATCCACACGCAACCTTTACTCAGGTCCGCGTGTGATAAAGCTTCACAGCGACGTGAATCACCCGACTCGCATGGTCATCACTGAGGATGATTACGATCAGTTCCTTCTCGCTTATCCATTGCTAGCCACGAGTGTCACTGCGATGCTAATTGATCACACGGCAGTGTTGGTGGGTTACAGCCTGGACGATCCCGATACTCGACAGTTGCTCGCGCTGATCAAACGGCGGTTGGGTCGGATGACTCGCCCTCTCTGGACGATTCAAGTCGATGCGCCCTCCCACATTGTGAACCGCTATGAACGACGTGGAGTGAATGTCATCAACCTTCCGGCACGGCGGGGAAGAACCGTGGGCGAGCAACTGGAGACCCTGTTTACCGAACTAGGAGAATTCTGGCGTGAAAACTTGCCCCGAACCCTAGTGAGCACGGACGACCGCGTAACTGCTGACCTGAGGGTACCTGATGAGCCCAGTCGTATGTGCTACTTTGCTGTTCCACCAAATCTGTTGGGTTGGTACCGGGATGTGGTTTTCCCGGTTGTCGAACACCACGGTCTTATCCCCGTGGCTGCAGCGGATGTTGTCACACCGCAAGAAACGATAGCGACCAAAGTGGACGCGCTAATTGAACGGGCCGCGGTTGTCGTAATTGAACGAGGAAGTTCGGGGAGCGATTACGAAGCGAAGTTGGTGTTTGCCCGGAAGGAACCACACCAGATATTAGTCATCGCAGAGCAAGGAACACCTCCCACTTTTGACGTCAAAAACGCTCATTTTATGGTACGACCTAAAAAGTTGGAGGCCGACCCCGTCGCCTTTATCCATGGCTTAAGTGGTTGGCTCGAAAAGGTAGATGGGTCTGAACGACTGCACCGCCGAGAACCCGAGAGATTGCTAGCACAGAGAGAGTACGGCGCTTCCCTGATCTCCGCCGTGTCAATGCTCGAGAGGAAGTTAGCGGCGTTCCTCGCGCAGGACCTCGAGCGTAAGCCAGGACGGCAGGCCTCGGTGCGATTGTTGTTGCTGGAGGCCAGGAACCACGGTCTTTTCGATCTTCCCGGCGAATTCGAGGTCATAGAAGAAGCCATTTCCGCCCGTAATGAAGTTCTGCATCGCGCTCGTGTCATCTCGGCCCCGGAAGCCAACCGTTTTGTTTCTGCAATTCGACGTTTCGTTGACAAACTTTAACGCCAACGCCTTTCTCTTCTCCTAATAGACTGTCGCGGTGCTAAAAGTTTTCGGCCTAGCAGGCCTTGTCTTAGAATGAGTCCGATCTCAGATGCCTAATGAACTGGTTCCTTACCTCCGGCTATGCCCTTCGGGCCACCATCCGTTCAGACGGGACTTACAATCCTGAGGCGCTCTGGTACCTTCGCTCGAACCCGCCTCCGGCTGGCTTATTTTTTTGGCCGCCCGGGGGTCAAGAAAGAGCTGCGTTAACCTCGCCCTGCGCCTAAGCCGCGGCATTAAGATAGGGACTGCCCCGGCTTTTGTTGACTCGGGGTCTTAGGCCGCTGTGAGCGCGGTCCGGTTGATTGTTTCATATTCGATAGGCGTGAGTTTTCCCAGCCGTCTTGCCGTCGCCGGCGCTGGTAGGTCCGCTCGATCCAGGTCGTGATGGCCAGGCGCAGTTCCTGCCTGGTGAGCCACCGCTGACGGTCCAGGACGTTCTTTTGCAGCAGCGAGAAGGACGATTCCATCGCGGCGTTGTCCGCGCACGCACCGACCCTGCCCATCGATCCTGTCAGCCCGTGGTGCCGGAGCGATTCGACGAAGCGGCGAGACCGGAACTGGGACCCGCGATCCGGGTGGACCACGGTCGCTGCCGGGCGGCGTGCCCGCACCGCGCTCTCCAATGCAGCGACCGCCAGCGAGGACTTCATCCGGACGTCCATCGAGTACCCGACGATCCTTCCGGAATACACATCCTTCACCGCGCAGAGGTAGAGCTTCCCCTCGGCAGTCGGGTGTTCGGTGATGTCCGTCAGCCACAGCTCATTCGCCGCGGCGGCGGTGAAGTCCCGCTCCACCAGGTCATCGTGAACCGGTGGCCCGGATTTGCGGTTCAGGCCCCGCTTCTTCGAGAACACCGACCAGATGCCGAGGTCCCCTGCACAGGCGTTGGACCCTGTTCTCACCCGCCACGATGCCCATCTCCGGGAGCTCGTCGACGATGAACCGGTACCCGAAGGCCGGGTCGTCGGCGTGGATGTCCCGGGCGGCGTTGACCAGGTGCGCATCGATCCAGTCGCGTTCCGTCACCGGACTGGCTCGCCATCGATAATAGCCTTGCTTGCTGAATCCCAACACCCTGCAGGTCACCGCCACGGAAACACCGTCGGCGGCAAGATCCGTGACCAGCGGGTAGATCATTTTGGGTTGATGTCTCTGGCCAGATAGGCAGCCGCCCGGCGCAGAATCTCGTTCTCCTGCTCCAACGGGCGGTTGCGCTTCTTCAGCTCCCGCATCTCGGCCGACTCCGTCGCCGCCGGGCCGGCCCCGGATTCTTTACGTTCGGCGATCGCGAGCCAGCGCTTGAGCGTTGTGACCGAAAGCCCGAAGTCCTTCGCAATCTGTGCCAGCGGCGCCTCGCCCTTGCGGGCCACATCTATAACATCCTGGCGGAACTCCGCCCCATAAGCCGTTGGCATAGTCAACATCCTTCCACGAGCACAAGCTCGCTAGGTGAAGGAGTCAACAAAGCCGGGGGCAGTCCCCTACTTTCATTTTCGGCCTCGTCACCTGCGACCGGATGGGCCGCAGAAAGGCCTCCACGCGGTGCGTTGACATTCCTAGGAATGTTGCTATTTCAAGTAAGGCACCGCGCGTCTGAAGGGCAGCCAGCTGTTCGCGTCCCGGCGGCCCACAGCCACGGCAGAAGGCGGCGGGGCGATGTCCGTATCCAGGTTCCCCATCCGCAGGACATCGGAGTCAAGGCCGGCAGCGGCTGCCGCCTTCTCGTTGCCGAAAGGTTGGATGTTCAGAAAACGTGCTGTTCTCCCGCAGGACACGAGTTGAACGTCCCACCGGCCTTTGGGGCTGTTAACGGAGCGATAGCTGGGCGCTGCCCCACCGACGCTGGCGGGCGGAGGAACCAGAAAACCCAAGGCCTCTGGCAGGTTCCGCCGGGTTAATGGGGAAAGCAGAGGCGACGCCCCCGCAAAAGCCGGGGCGCCGCCGTCGTGCATTTCATTCGGCCTGATTCAGTCGATCAGCACCGACTGCTTGCCACGGTCCGAAACTTCAACAGCCGGCGGAACCCTCCTGGACCGCTGATTAACCCAGCACCCAACCGCAAGAACCGCCACGAGTCCGAAAGTGCTCAGGAGTTGGGGGCGCGAATCCTGGCCGATGAAGCCCACTGTGAAGATCGCCGCGAGGATGAGCAGGCCAAGGCCCGTGAGCCACGGGAAGCCGGGCATCCGCAGGGAAAGCTCCGTTCCCTCGCGGTCGGCGCGGAGGCGCAGCGCGAGCTGGGCCAGGAGCGCGGACGTCCACACCAGCAGGCAGGTCGAGCCTACGATGTTGAGCAGGACGCCGAGCACCATCTCGGGGAAGGCCATCTCCAGCACCACTGTGACAACACCGAAGGCGACGCTGGCCAGGACCGCGACCACCGGAACGCGGGCCTTGGACACGGATGCAAGCACACGCGGCGCCTCACCGCGCTCCGCCAGGGAGTACGCCATGCGGGAGGCACCGTAGAGGTTGGCGTTGAGCGCTGAAAGCAGTGCCGCCACGGCGACCAGGGTGATGGCAGTGCCGGCGCCGGGCATGCCGGCAGCTTCAAGCACTGCGGCGAACGGGCTCTTCAGCCCCTCCGAACCCACGGGGACCACTGCGGCGATCACAAAGATGGCTCCGATGTAGAACACCAGGATGCGCCACAGCACCGTCCGGACTGCCTTCTTCACGCTGCGGGCCGGCTCAGCGGTCTCGGCTGCCGCCACGGACACGATCTCCGTGCCGCCGAATGCAAACGCCACGACGAACAGCGCCGTCGCAATCCCGCTGAACCCGTTGACCGCGAACCCCTCCCCCATGAAGTTGGCCAGGCCCGGCGACTCCACGCCCGGCACCAAGCCGAACAGCAGCGCGAAGCCCACCAGCAGGAACCCGACGATCGCCGCCACCTTGAGCAGGGCGAACCAGAACTCGAACTCGCCAAAGTTCTTCACGCTGGTCAGGTTCACGGCAGTGAGCACCACGATGAATACGAAGGCCATCAGCCACACCGGCAGGGCCGGGAAGATGGTGGCCAGCAGCCCCGCCGCACCCAGCGCCTCTGCGGCAATCACGACGACGAGCTGCAGCCACCACAGCCAGCCCACCGTGGCGCCGGCCACCGGCCCGTAGGCCTTGGCGGTGTAAACGGAGAACGCGCCGCTGTCCGGGTTGGCGGCGGCCATCTCGCCGAGCGCCCACATCACCAGGATGATAAGGGTGCCGGCCACGAGGTAGGAGATCAGCACCGCCGGGCCGGCGGCCTGGATGCCGGCGCCGGAGCCGATGAACAGGCCGGCGCCGATGGCGCTTCCCAGGCCCATCATGGTGAGCTGGCGGGGTTTAAGGGCGGCGCCGAGGGCGGGGGCAGACGACTTTGTCTGTTGTTCCATGGGGATTCCTCTTAGGTGTAGGTGGAACGGGGTTGGGTTGGGGTCAGTTCGGTTGTCAGGCCGCGTGGGCTGCGAGGAGCCGGAGCACGCGGTCATTGGAGGCGGGGTCGACAACGGTGATCCGCACGCCGTCGCCCTGGTATGCCCGGACCAGGATGCCGGCGCCGTCAAACGCGTCCACGAGCCTCGCTTGGAGGTGCTCGTCGGCGCGGATCCACAGGAAGTTGCCCTGGCTCGGCTGCATTTTCCAGCCCTGGGCTTCCAGCTCCGCGGCCATCCGGGCGCGCTCCTGCCGCACCAAGGAAATGCGCGCTTCCATCTCCTCCCCCGCATCCAGCGAGGCAATGGCTGCCTTCTGGGCCAGCGCGCTCACGGCGAAGGGAAGGGCGGTGCGGCGCAGTCCCTCGGCGATAGCGGGCGCCGCCACGGCGTAGCCCACGCGGAGGCCAGCCAGTCCGTAGGCCTTCGAGAAGGTGCGCAGGATGCAGACGTTCGGGAACCGGCGATAGAGGGCAAGGGAATCGGGGCCGCTGCCGGCGTCGGCGTATTCCACGTAGGCCTCATCGATGACCACCAGGACGCTGGAGGGCACAGTCTCCAGGAAGGCCTCGACGCGCTCGTGGCTGATCGGCACGCCGGTGGGGTTGTTGGGGGTGCAGAGCAGGATCACCTTGGTGCGGTCGGTGACGGCGGCGGCCATGGCATCGAGGTCGTGGCCCTCAGCCTCGTCCAGCGGGATGCGGACCGGCCGGGCGCCTGCCAGCTCCACCAGGATGGGATAGGCCTCGAAGGAGCGCCACGCGAAGACCACCTCGTCCCCGGCGTCGCACAGTCCGGTGATGATCTGCTGGAGGACGCCCACGCTGCCGGGCCCCACCGCGATCTCCCCCGCGGTGACACCCACGTGCCGGGCGAGCCGTTCGCGGAGTTCGACGGCGGCGCTGTCCGGGTAGCGGTTCATGGTGCCTGCCGCTTCGACCACCGCGGCGGTGGCGGCGGGCAGGGGCTCGTAGTGGCTTTCGTTGCTGGCGAGGGCCGCGATGTCCGCGCCGGCACTGCGCCGGCCGGGGACGTAGGCCGGCAGTCCGGCCACCGCCGCGCGGAGGGTGGGCAACGCGGGTGGCGCTAAGAGTTGTTCGGGGGTCATGAGGACCGATCATGGTTGTGACGCCGCGCACAATGCAAGATACCCTCAACCCATTGGGACTTCTGCTCAACTTCTAATACTTCTGGTGAAAATATGACCATCGCATCCTCCCGCACCCTCGACTCGCTCGACGGACGGATCATCCTGGCCCTCGACAAGGACCCCGAAGCCAGCGCCCTGGCACTCTCTCGGACCCTCGGCGTCGCCCGCAACACCGTCCACGCCCGGCTGGCGCGGCTGGAACGCAGCGGCGCGCTTTGCACCTTCAGCCGCAGACTGGACCCCGCCGCGCTGGGCTACGAACTCACGGCCTTCCTCTCCCTGCACATCAGCCAGACCCGCGCCGGGTCGGTGGAAGACGGCCTGGCCGCAATCCCGGAGGTCATCGAGGTGCACGCCACGGCCGGCGATGCGGATCTCATCGCCAAGGTGGTGGCCCGCGGCACCAGCGACCTCTACCGCATCACCAACCAGATCCTAGAAATCGACGGCATCCAGCGGACCAGCACCGCCATCTCCGTCCTGGAACTGATGCCGCCGCGCTTCGACGGCCTCCTGGCCCGGCTGTCAGAGCAGGAATCCCGGCCCGCCGACTAAACCGGGGTGATCCGCGCCACAACTGCGCACATTCTCAGTTTCTCCTTTCTCTCCTGCCAAAATGCCCAGCCATGGGGAGGTGTGTTGCCGATTCTCATATCCGGGCGCACGATTCCTGCATGACTTCACTTACCGTCTCCGGCCGCGTGGCACAGGTTCTCAGCAGCTACGTCAGCGACGTCTTCGGCGTCATGGGCAACGGAAACGTCTACTTCCTGGACGCCGCGGAGCAGCAGGGCCTGCGCTTCACCGCCGTCCGGCACGAGGGCGCCGCCATCGCCGCGGCCGACGCCTACTTCCGGGCCTCCGGACGGCTCGCCGCGGGCACCACCACCTACGGCCCCGGCTACACCAACGCGCTCACCGCCCTGGCCGAGGCCGTCCAGGCGCAGATCCCCGTCGTGCTGGTCACCGGCGACGCCCCCACCAGCGGCGCCCGGCCGCAGGACGTGGACCAGGCCGCCATCGCCGCCGGCCTCGGCGCGGCCACCTTCACCGTCACCCGCCATGCCACGGGCACCATCACCCGTCAGGCGGTGGAATACGCACTCACCCGCCGCACCGCCGTCGTGCTTGCCATCCCCTACGACCTCGCCGCGGTTGAGGCCGCTGACGAGGACCTTCCGGAGCCATCCGTTGTGGAGGTGACGGACGACGGCGGCGCGGACCTTGGACAGGTGGCCCGCCTGCTCGGCGGGGCACAGCGGCCGCTGATCCTGGCCGGCCGGGGCGCGCACCTCGCCGGCGCCGGCCCGGAACTGCGCGAACTCGCCGACCGAATCGGCGCACTGACCGCCGGAACCGCCCTCGCGCTCAACCTCCTCAATGGCGAGGGGTATCTGGGCGTCGCAGGCGGTTTCGGCACCGACACCGCGGCCGGGCTCATGGGCGAGGCAGACGTGGTCCTGGTGGCCGGGGCGAGCCTGAGCCCGTTCACCATGCGGTTCGGGCACCTGCTGGGTCCGGACAGCACGGTCATCCAGATCGACACCGCGATGCAGCCGACCCATGACCGCGTGGATGTGTTTGTTCAGGCGGATGCGAAGGCCGCTGCGTCACGGCTGCTTTCACTGCTCGACGGCGAGGCCGCCCGGGCGGGCTGGCGCGCCGAAGCGTCCAGGCGCCTGGCCACCGGACCGGGGCACCACCCCGGCTCCGAGTTGGCTGAGGACGGCCGACTGGATCCGCGCGCCCTGGCCGCCGCGCTGGATGCCGTGCTTCCGGAGCGCCGCACGGTGGTCCAGGACGGCGGGCACTTCATCGGGTGGGCCCCCATGTACTGGAACATTCCGCGGCCGCAGGACCTGGTGATGGTGGGGACCGCGTTCCAGTCGATCGGGCTGGGGCTGGCGAGCGCCGTCGGAGCAGCGCGTGCGGTGGAGGACGGCCGCACCCTGGTGCTGGTCTCGGGCGACGGCGGCTTCCTGATGGGCCTGTCCGACCTCTCGTCGCTGATCGGTGCGGCCCGCAGCGCGGTCGTGGTGATCTACAACGACGCCGCCTACGGGGCCGAGATCCACCAGTACGGCTCCCAGGGCCTGACCGAGAAGCCCATGTTGATTCCCGAGGTTGACTTCAGTGGCGTTGCGCGGGCACTGGGTGCGGAGTCCGCCGTCGTCCGCTCGCTTGATGACCTGTCTGCGCTGCAGGACTGGATCGACGCCGGCGCCCACGGGACGTTCGTCGCCGACTGCCGCATCACGTCCACCGTCCGCGCGCCGTGGCTGACCGAGTGGATGAACGCCTCCCGCGCGGCGAAGGCTACTGTGGCCGGATAACGCCATTGCGAATGCATCGGCGCTTTGTCGCAGGCCCCACATAGGATCTCCTACATGAGGATTGCCGTTGCAGGGGGAACCGGGACAGTGGGCCGCCACGTTGTGGCCATCGCCAGGGAGCGCGGGCACCACGTGGTCAGCCTCAGCCGCACCGACGGGGTCGATCTGGTCACCGGAGGCGGCCTCGAGCAGGCACTCCAGGACGTCGAAACCGTTATCGACGTCACCGGCATCCAGGTCCTGTCCACCAAGAAAGCCGTGGATTTCTTTACCAGCGCCACCCGGAACCTGCTGGGGGCCGGGAAAAGGGCCGGCGTGACGCACCATGTGGTGCTGTCGATTGTGGGCATCGATGAGGCCAATTCAGGACTGTATGCCGGGAAGCTGGTTCAGGAGGGCGAGGTCAAGAACGGCGGTATTCCCTGGACCCTCCTCCGGTCCACCCAGTTTCACGAGTTCGTGCCGATGACCATCAACGCCGCCTCAGTGGGTCCGCTGGTCTTCGTGCCCACGATGTTCACCCGGCCGGTGGCGGCAAACGAGGTCGCATCGGCCCTGGTGGACGCGGCCGAGGCCGGGCCGAAAGGGCGCGTCCCGGACCTCGGCGGCCCGCGGACCGAACAACTGAAAGACCTGGTCGGGGCCTACCTGGCCAAGACGCAGCAGAAAAAACGGATCGTTCCGCTGCACCTTCCCGGTCCCATGGGCAAGGCCATGCGCGGCGGCGGCCTGGTCCCGGCGCCGGGTTCCGCCGTCGGACGCCAGACGTTCGTGGAATGGCTCGAAGCCTTGGACGCTGAATAGAAGCCGCTGTGGAATGGGCCGGCTGCCCCCATTCCGCAGCTGTGGCAGACAGCTTCCGCAGGCCGTGCGATGCGCCACTTCCTGCGACGCCATGGAATAGCAACACGCCCCCGCGCGGTTGTGGCAGGCATGAAGGCAATCACTTACAGCGAATACGGAAACCCTGACGTCCTCGAGTTCGGCGACCAGCCGATGCCAAAAGTCGGGCCAGGAATGGTCCTGGTCAAGGTGAAGACAGCAGCAGTGAACCCGGTGGACTGGAAGATCATGGCGGGCTACCTGGATGCGGCCATGGACCTGCAGTTCCCCGCAATCCCCGGCTGGGACGTGGCAGGGGTGGTGGAGTCGGTAGGAATCGATGCCCGGCAATTCCAGCCCGGCGACGAGGTCATTGCCTATGGCCGCAAGGACTACGTTCACGGCGGAAGCTTCGCCGAATACATCGCACTGCCGGAACGGCTCCTGGCACGGAAGCCTGATTCGCTCGGGTGGAACGAATCGGCAGGGCTGCCGCTGGCCGGCCTAACCGCCTACCAGGTTCTCAACCGGCTGGAGCTGAAGGCGGGCGAGACTCTGCTGATCCACGGTGGCGCCGGAGGCGTGGGCTCCCTGGGCATCCAGATCGCGGTGGCCAAGGGCGCCAGCGTCATCGCCACCGCCTCGGACAAGAACCACGAATTCCTCCGCTCCCTGGGAGCCGAGCCGGTTGCGTACGGGGACGGGCTCGCTGACCGCGTGCGCGCACTGCGCCCGGGCGGCGTCGACGTCGTCGCAGATTTCGTGGGCGGAAACCTGGGCGCGACCCTGGCAGTACTTGCTGAGGGCGGCAGGCATGCCTCGATTGCAGACAGTGAAGTGGAGGAACATGGCGGCACCTGGATGTGGGTCAGCCCCGTGGCTGCCGACCTGCAGGCGCTCGCCGACCTGGTGGACAGCCGCAAAATCCAGGTGGAAGTGGCCGAGGTCTTCCCGCTGGAAAAGGCCGCCGATGCCTTCCGCTCCAACATGAAGGGGCATACCCGCGGCAAGATTGTGGTTTCCGTGGAATCCTGATCCGGCAACATGCCTGACCGGGGCGCATTCCAGGACGGAACGACAGCCGGTCCCCGGACGTTGATGTTGTATGAGGCGGCGTGTAGTCATCCTTGCCGCGGTTCTCGCGGCTGTCATCGCGGTTGCTGCGGGGCTGTATCTGTTCCAGCCCTGGCGCATTTTCACCAGTTCAACGGTGGTGGAGGATGTTCCGGCCGTTGCCACGCCTGCGGCTAAATCAGCGGCGCCCTCGGCGCCCATTGCCACCCCCGCCGTTCCGCGGGAACTGGCAACCGGCCGGCTCATCAGCCACGAACACGCCAGCTCGGGGACTGTGAAGGTCCTTCAGCTACCTGACGGCAGCCGCATTCTCCGGCTTGAGGGCCTTGACACTTCCGACGGGCCTGACCTCCGCGTCTGGCTCAGCGACGCCCCGGTGGTAGAGGGGGTCGCCGGCTGGTACGTCTTCGATGACGGCGCGTACCTGGACCTGGGCGCGCTCAAAGCCAACAAGGGAAATCAGAACTACCCGATCCCTGCTGGCGCTGTGCTGGACGACTACAGCTCGGTCAGCATTTGGTGCGCCCGGTTCGCCGTATCATTCGCCGCAGCCGAATTGAAGACCTAGAACCGTTCAGGCGGAACTGGCAATCGCTTTTCGCCCGGACGGTGGATGGCGGGCAAGGGCAGGATGGGCAATGATCGGAGCATGCGCCGCTCCGGAATGCCCCAAGCCTGGTGGGTACCGCCGTCGCTCCGCGGCTACAGGATGGAGTGGCTGCGCCACGACCTGGTGGCCGGTGCCGCGCTCTTCGCAGTGCTGGTCCCCGCGGGGATGGCCTACGCCCAGGCCGCCGGCCTTCCGCCGGTAACCGGCCTCTACGCAACTGTCGTGCCTCTGATTGCCTACGCGGCCGTGGGTCCGTCGCGTGTGCTGGTGCTGGGCCCGGATTCGGCTCTCGCCCCCATGATCGTGGCCGCGCTGCTCCCGCTGGCCGCCGCCAATGAACAGCGATCAGTGGCACTGGCCGGCCTGCTGGCAATCCTGATCGGCGCCATCATGCTGGCCGGTTCGGCCCTCCGCCTCGGCATCGTCACGGGCCTGCTGTCCAAACCCATCCGGTTGGGCTATCTCAACGGCATCGCCCTGCTGGTGGTGGCCTCCCAGGTTCCCACGCTCCTGGGGATCTCCGTGGACGGCGAGACGCCCTGGGACAAGCTCTTCGCTGCTGTGCCGAAGGTGCTCGCCGGTGAGACCAACATGGCGGCGCTGCTGCTGGGGCTCGCCTCGCTGGTGCTCATCCTGGGGCCGCGGTGGCTGAAGTGGAAGGTGCCGGGCGTGCTGATCGCCGTCGTCGTGTCCTGCCTCGCCGTCGCCCTGCTGGGACTCCGCGACGACGTCAAAGTCACCGGCGCCCTCCCGCAGGGGCTCCCCGCGCCGGCCCTCGGCGGGATCGGCTGGGCCGACGTCGTTGCCCTGCTGCCTGCCGCCGCGGGTATTGCCCTGATTGTCTTCGTCGACACCGGAACGCTGTCCCAGTCGCTGGCCGCGGCCCGGAACGACAGGGTCTCCGGCAACCATGAGATGGCGGCCCTGGGCGCAGCGAATGCGGCCAGTGGCCTGCTGGGCGGCTTCCCGGTTTCGGCCAGCACTTCCCGCACGCCGGTGGCGGTGGAGTCCGGGTCGAAATCCCAGCTCACGGGAGTGGTGGGCGCGGTCCTGGTCCTCGGTTTCATGCTCGCGGCGCCCGGGGTCACCGAGTATCTGCCGTCCACCACCCTGGCCGCAATCGTCATCGCCGCGGCCGCCGGGATAGCCGACCCCGCCGGCGTGCGACGGCTCATCGGCATGAGCCGCAGCGAGTCACTGGTGATGCTCGCGGCCTTCCTCGGCGTTGCCGTCCTAGGCGTCCTCCCGGGCATTGTGGTCGCCGTCGGCCTGGCGATCCTGGACTTCCTGCGCCGGGCCTGGGACCCGTACCGCGCCGAACTGGTGGACCTTCCCGGCGTCCCCGGCTACCACGACGTGAGCCGGCATCCGGAAGGTGAACGCGTCCCGGGCCTGCTGATCCTGCGCTTCGACGCGCCGCTGTTCTTTGGCAACGGGGCCCTGCTGGGTTCCTTCGTCCGGGACGAGCTGGACGGGGCCCCGCCCGGCACCGAACGCGTGGTGCTGGCCGCCGAGCCCGTGACGGGAATCGATACCACTGCCCTGGACGAGCTCGTCCAGCTGGATGAATGGCTGGAACGGCACGGCGTGGACCTGGTGTTCGCGGAGATGAAGGGGCCGGTCAAGGACAGGCTGCTGCGGTACGGCATGGGGTCCCGCTTCTCCCCCGAACACTTCTACCCGACCGTGAGCGAGGCGGTGCGCGCATTCCAGCGGGAGGGCGGGTCCTTTCCTGGCTTATCGAAAGGGACCGATTGACACGATATTGCGAATCAGGTCAGTTACCGCGGCGTCACTGGGCATCGTTAGGAAAGAGTGCCCAGCAGGCGCATAGTGGGGAGATGACAGGTCCTTACACCCGGGGCGACTCCAGCAGCAGCGAGGCTTCCCGGAAACACATCGGGCAGGCGCTGGCGAACTATGGCGCAACGGACGTTGTGTTTACGCAACGGGGGAAACTGAGTGCCGTCGCCTTCAGGGCTGACGCCCGGCAATTCCGGATCCTTATGCCCATATTGCAGTCTGAGGGCGCCCTGGCGATTCGGGGGGACATCGCGGACAGCCGGCTCCGCGAAGCGAACGCGAAAATCCTGGAACGCGCCAACCGCAAATCCTGGCATGCCCTGGCCCTGGCCATAGAAGCCAAGCTCGGTGCGGTGGCGGCGGGCGTTGCTACCCTTGAATCGGAATTCCTGGCCCACGTGGTCCTCCCCGGAAACCATACGGTTTTTGAGGAACTCGAAGCCGTCATCGACTTTGCCTACCGGTCCGGCCGGCGTCCGTCATTCGGCGGCCCCGCTCCTTCTGCGCCCCATGCAGAACCGCAGGCCCCGGCGGATTACCCGCAACTGCGGGCCGTCCCGGCCCCCGCTGCCCACCGCACGAACTAACCGCACCGGCTCCAAAAGCCGCCGGTCCCCCGCACCCCCGGGCACCCGCCGTCGGCCGCTCCCCAGCGGTCCGCCAACAGGCGTAGACTCCAAGCATCCCGGGACACCGGGACTGACGCCCCGGTTTCCCTAAAACGAGCTCCACTCTTCTGCAGCCGACCTGGACCCGGGTCCCCTGCCCCTTCACAGCCCCAGCGGCCACGAAAGGCACACCATGACAGATCTGCGCATCCGCGACCAATGGAACCGGCTTCCCTCCCCAGTGACTGGGTGGCTGATGGAAAACCCGGGCTGCCTGGTCCTTCCGAGGACACTCTCCGCGGAAATCAGTGCGGCCCTGGGCCAGCCCGCCAACAGCGATCCCCACGGCGAGACCCCACTTTCCCAGGAGGACGTCGATTTCATCAGGATGAAGTCACGTGAGGCCGGGCCCGGCCAAGCACTCCTGTAACGAAAGGTCAGAGGGTGGCGAGGGCACCCCTGGCGCTCTCCACCAGGACGTGGGTTCCTGCCTGGATATGGACCACCTCGCCGTCAATCTGGCATGGAACAGCGTTCCGCGTGGAGAAGGCATAGCTTGCCACGCCCGGCTGATGCCCGAGTCCCAGGGTGACGGCGCGGAGCGTCATCAGTGACATCTTCATCAGCCCGGCATGGGGCAGCGTCACCACCTCGAACAATCCGTCGTCCGGGTAATGCGACTCGCTGACCTTTCCGTACTTCGCCATGCGCGAGATGTTGGCCAGGATCAGGCTGTCGAACTTCGCGGTGGCCCCATCGTCACGCACGAGCTCGAACGGCTTTAGGCGGCGGAGCGTGCGGGCAACGGAAACGAGTTCGAGCACTTTTCCCTTGCCGCCCTGCTCGATGCCGATGGCCATCAGGGGTGTGAGCCCGAAACCCACGTAGGAGTGGGCGTACTGGATCTGCTCCCGGTCTCCGGTACGGAACACCACCCGCAGCAGGTCGATGTGCCGAACCTTCTTGTCCCGCAGTGCCTCGCTGAGGGACCGGGCCGGCAGGCTCCGGAAGTGGTCGTTCGCGTTGCCTGCAGGAATTACGGTGCACACCGCTTGGCTGCTTGGCACTTCCATCACACCGTTGACCACCTCGTTGTACCCGCCGTCGCCGCCGACTGACAGAATCAGCGGCGCGCCCCGGCCTGCCTCCGCCCGTGCCAGTGCACGGGCATGCCCCGCATGGTCCGTAGGCAACAGGTCAACAGGCAGGCCCGCTGCGGCCAACTCCCGCTGCAGGGTCCCGATCCGTGCGCCCATCGCGGGCCGGCCCGGGTTGAAGATCACCACGGCGCGGTCAAAGGGGCCGCCGGGTGCTCCGCCGTCAGCCATGGCGCTCCCCTACCCGCCCATTCCAGGGTGCACGGGAACGAAGTCGAGTCTGTTCCCGGAGTTGGTCCGTCCCGCAGGGGTCCGGTTGTACCCCCGCGCATCCAGCCCGTTCCTGGCGCGGAATTCCGCGAGTGCTGCGTCGTAGGCGTTGTTGAGGGTCCGGCCCGAGAACTCTCCGGTGCTGCCGTCCGTGAAGGCGATCCGGATCCGGACGCTGGCCGGGTAGTGCCGGCCCATCCGGATGAAACCGTCGGCGTCCTGCTGGAGGGTGATCATGGAGGCTGCTTTCGTTCGGGGGTGCAGTCTCCAGTTTGACGCAATCCTTGACAGCCGGGGAACTGGCGGCGCGCCGCAGCCGCTGCCCCCGCTCAACCGCCAGGGCCTGCGTCCGGGTTGGCCACCAGTCAGGACGCGTTGAACTCTATCGTCAGCGGGATGGACCGGCTAAGGGAGTCGCCCACGGGAGAGGAGCGTTCGATCCGCTCGCGCAGCAGCCGGATCTGCTCCTCACTGGCATCCGGGGCGGTAAGCGTGACTTTGTAGGAGATCCCGGTGTAGCCGGAACCCGGTGCCTCAAGCCCAAGATACGCCTGGACGTTGAAGTGGCCCGTGGCCTCGACGCGCAGGTCTTTTACCTCAAGTCCGAGCAGGGCCGCGTGAAGGGCGATGAGGTCCACATCGCACGCAGCCAGCGCCGCAAGAAGGGTCTGCATGGCATTGAATTCCCCACGGCCGCCTATGTGCATGCTCTTGTCTTCAAATTCCACGCGCGACCGGGACCCGCCGAGCCAGTGCGCGGTGACGGACGGACGCCTGTCGGCCACGGAGGCGTCCTGCCGAACCTCATCGCGGAACGCTTCCCACCCCGCGACGCTGATTCCGTTAATTTGCGCTTCCGTCCTGTTTGCCATCTGGCTCAACGACCTTCTGCTGCTGTGCGGCGGGGCGCCGCCGTACGGGACGCCAAGCTATTCAATAGCTTTCTTGAATAAGACACCCCGGCCGGTCCATTGTCAAGAGAAAGCTTGAATACGGGCGCGGGTCATCCCATGCCGGGATGACCCGGTACGAAGTCAATGGTGTTGCCCCGAGTTTGTCCGGCCGGGGGTCCTTCTGGAATAGGCCGCGCGTCCAGGCCGTTTTTGGCGCGGAACCCTCCGAGCGCCTTGTCATAGGCGTTGTTGAGGGTGCGGCCGGAAAACTCACCGACACTGCCGTCGGCGAAGGTAATCCTGATGCTAACGCTCGCGGGGACTGGGCACCGGACCAGTCGGCAGCAATGCCTCCCGTTGTGAAGCCCAGGCTCAGCCGCTTGCCCCGGCTATCTAAGCCCGAAAGGCAAACGGCACCACTAAGGCGGCCCGCTGAACTGGGATCGCCACCGGCAAAGTTGATGGGTGACTTACTGCCGCCACCGCGAGCGAGAATCAGTAGCCGACGGCTTGCAAGTGTAGGCGGTGCCCTTGGCGCTCACCCCGGTCGCTCCGCTGGGGGAACAGAAGGCACCCGGCGTCACGACAGCTGCAGCGGGAGCCGGAGCAACGGCGGCCGGAGCCGGTGCCACGGGGACTGCCGGCGGTGCCGGGGGTGCAGCCTGTTCGGCGGCAAGGCGCGCTGCTTCCTCACGCGCAGCCTGGTCTGCGGCAGCTTTTTGAGCGGCAGCCTTTTCAGCGGCTGCCTTCGTCGCAGCAGCCTTCGCCGCGGCGGCCTTGTCTGCCGCAGCCTTTTCCGCAGCGGCTTTGGCCGCTGCGGCTTTCTCCGCGGCAGCCTTTTCCTCCGCAATCTTCTCGAGGGACTTAACCCCGAGCTTCACGGTCGACTCTTTCGTCAGCTGGGCGCCCTTGGCAGCGTCCTGTGACATCACCAGCCAGTTCTTCTTACTCCAAATGGACTTTCCATCGACGATGTCTTCATGCTCGACTTCGAGTCCAAGCTCCTTGAGCTGATCGGATGCCTTATCGAGGGTCAGGCCCACCACATTTGGTACGGTGACACCTTCCTCGACAACGGCAACGGCCGACGCTGACGAAACCGGTTCGGCCGCCTGAGGTCCGCCGCAGCCAGTGAGTACGAGGCCGCCCAGCAGCACCAGCATTATTGTCTTCTTCAAGATTCCCCCTTTTGATGATGTGAACAGTGGATTGAACGAAGCTTCTACTCGCAGGCGACGCCGTCGCGGTCGCGGTCCAGCCCTGCCCGGTAACCGGCCATCCCGGCATACAGCGGGGCGGCGCCGGCTGCACGGGCGGCCGAACAGTTCGGGTAGTACACGGCCACAGGAGCCGGCGCGGCGGGAGCGACGGGCGCGGGCGCCACGGGAGCGGGAGCAACCGGCGCCGGGGCCGGAGCGGCAGGCGGCGGCGCCACAGCGCCCGGCGACTTAGACTTCGCGGGCGCCGACTGCCCCGCGCAGCTGCCCAGGACCCGCGCCATCGCGTCATGCTCGGCCTGCGTGACCCACAGCGAGTAAGTGGCCTTCACGGAAATCTGGCGCGCAACGTACTGGCACCGGAACCCCTTGTTCGGGGGCAGCCAGGTGGCTGCGTCGCCGTCGCCCTTTTGCTGGTTGGTGCGCCCGTCCGTCGCTTGAAGGTTTAGCGGGTCGTTGGCGAACGCCGTGCGCTGCTGCAGGGTCAGCATTTGCGCGCCCTTCTGCCACGCATCGCTGAGCGCCACCACGTGGTCGATCTGCACCTTGCTGCTGGTGCCGGCGCCGCGGAGGAAGCTGATACTGGTCCCGGTGTACGGGTCGGCCAGCACGCCCGATTTCACCTTGCACGGCACACTGTTCGCGTACCGGATGGCGGTCAGGTCGCGCCTGAGCATGTCGTTGCGCGTATCGCAGCCATTCCGGTCCACATCCGCCCATGCTTGGCCAAACTGTGCCCGGTCATATCCAGTCTTCGGCGCGCGGCCCTTGACCGGCAGCGTCGCCAGGAGCCCCAGCGCCTTGGCGGCAAAGGCAGGCTGCGGCTTCGGGGCCCGTGCGCCCGCCACCGCGGCCGCCGTCGGAGGATCCAGCGGCGCGGCGGTTTCCTTCGGCGTCGGAACGGACGACGGCGCCACCACACCACCAGCGCTTTCCCTCGCCTCCGCAGTGGCGGCCGCAGCCGTGCTCCCAGCAGTAGGGCCGTCCAGCTTTTCAGTGACGGCCGGCGCCCCGCAGCCTGCAGCCAGCAAAGCCACCAAAAAAGCGGCAGCCAGCACGGAAAGGCCACGAAGGCCCCGGTAAGTCGACATTCATCCCCATAAACGGCACATCAAGTTGCCACGTCGTACTCGCGCAATCGCGATGCCGCTGAGCATATTCCGTCAGCAGGGGTTTGGAGCGGCCGGGGCGATAACCTTGCCTGAAATTGAGCCGTTCTTGATCCAACCTTGATGGGGGCGCGTCCGCCTTACAGGGACTTTAGGGTCGCAAGCGTCGAGGCCAGGGCGTCGGCCAGTTCACGCCCCTTGGTCACGAAGTGGTTGGAAAACTGCTTCCGGTGCTCTTCGTGCTCATGGAAATGGTGCGGCGTCAGGACACCCGAAAAGACGGGTACGTCCGTCTCCAGCTGCACATGCATCAGGGCCTCCACCACGGTCTGTGACACGAACTCATGGCGGTAAATGCCCCCATCAACCACCAAGGCAGACGTGGCAATGGCGTCGTAGTTGCCGGAAGCTGCCAGCCTTCGAACCATCAGGGGAATTTCGAAGGCACCGGGGACCTGGTAGGCGTCAACATCGGTTGTGCCCAGCTCGTTGAGCCGGTCACGGAAGCTTTCGACGGCGCGGTCGACGATATCTGCGTGCCACTGGGCGCTGACGATTGCTACCCGGGGAGAGGAGTTAGCCAAGGATGGGGCCTTTCTGCTTGAGGTTCTCAGGATAGTCGCGCCAAGGATTTTAGCGGGCCAGGAGGCTGGCGGCTTCCTGGCGGGTGGTGCCGGAGTCCTGGATGCCTTCGGCGATGTGGGCGAGGTGTTCGGGGATTTCGCGG
>NZ_JBIVQC010000017.1:0-5656 GCF_044754925.1 Pseudarthrobacter sp. NPDC092424
TGTGTCTGTTGTTTGAGAACTCAATAGTGTGCCAAGTTTATTGATACCGATTTTTTATGAATTGGTTGGATTTGCTGTGCCGCCACCCCGTGGTGTGCATGGTTTTTACAGCTGGTTTCAAATTTTGTGCAGCTGGTTGCGGCGTTTTCCCGTCGTTTCCGGTTGTGTCTGTTTTTGTTTTACTTCAACGGAGAGTTTGATCCTGGCTCAGGATGAACGCTGGCGGCGTGCTTAACACATGCAAGTCGAACGATGAAGGGAGCTTGCTCCTGGATTAGTGGCGAACGGGTGAGTAACACGTGAGTAACCTGCCCTTAACTCTGGGATAAGCCTGGGAAACTGGGTCTAATACCGGATATGACTCCTCATCGCATGGTGGGGGGTGGAAAGCTTTTTGTGGTTTTGGATGGACTCGCGGCCTATCAGCTTGTTGGTGAGGTAATGGCTTACCAAGGCGACGACGGGTAGCCGGCCTGAGAGGGTGACCGGCCACACTGGGACTGAGACACGGCCCAGACTCCTACGGGAGGCAGCAGTGGGGAATATTGCACAATGGGCGCAAGCCTGATGCAGCGACGCCGCGTGAGGGATGACGGCCTTCGGGTTGTAAACCTCTTTCAGTAGGGAAGAAGCGAAAGTGACGGTACCTGCAGAAGAAGCGCCGGCTAACTACGTGCCAGCAGCCGCGGTAATACGTAGGGCGCAAGCGTTATCCGGAATTATTGGGCGTAAAGAGCTCGTAGGCGGTTTGTCGCGTCTGCCGTGAAAGTCCGGGGCTCAACTCCGGATCTGCGGTGGGTACGGGCAGACTAGAGTGATGTAGGGGAGACTGGAATTCCTGGTGTAGCGGTGAAATGCGCAGATATCAGGAGGAACACCGATGGCGAAGGCAGGTCTCTGGGCATTAACTGACGCTGAGGAGCGAAAGCATGGGGAGCGAACAGGATTAGATACCCTGGTAGTCCATGCCGTAAACGTTGGGCACTAGGTGTGGGGGACATTCCACGTTTTCCGCGCCGTAGCTAACGCATTAAGTGCCCCGCCTGGGGAGTACGGCCGCAAGGCTAAAACTCAAAGGAATTGACGGGGGCCCGCACAAGCGGCGGAGCATGCGGATTAATTCGATGCAACGCGAAGAACCTTACCAAGGCTTGACATGGACCGGACCGGGCTGGAAACAGTCCTTCTCCTTTGGGGCCGGTTCACAGGTGGTGCATGGTTGTCGTCAGCTCGTGTCGTGAGATGTTGGGTTAAGTCCCGCAACGAGCGCAACCCTCGTTCTATGTTGCCAGCACGTGATGGTGGGGACTCATAGGAGACTGCCGGGGTCAACTCGGAGGAAGGTGGGGACGACGTCAAATCATCATGCCCCTTATGTCTTGGGCTTCACGCATGCTACAATGGCCGGTACAAAGGGTTGCGATACTGTGAGGTGGAGCTAATCCCAAAAAGCCGGTCTCAGTTCGGATTGGGGTCTGCAACTCGACCCCATGAAGTCGGAGTCGCTAGTAATCGCAGATCAGCAACGCTGCGGTGAATACGTTCCCGGGCCTTGTACACACCGCCCGTCAAGTCACGAAAGTTGGTAACACCCGAAGCCGGTGGCCTAACCCCTTGTGGGAGGGAGCTGTCGAAGGTGGGACTGGCGATTGGGACTAAGTCGTAACAAGGTAGCCGTACCGGAAGGTGCGGCTGGATCACCTCCTTTCTAAGGAGCGCCTACAACGTCATGGCCGGTGCATGCTGGTGGTGGGGTTGTCAGGAGTATATGCCCGTTGCGCAGACGTATGTTCTGCGGCGGGTGCTCATGGGTGGAATATCAATGAATAGGTGCCTGGTGGCGCGGATTGGTTTGGTTAGTACGGGCTGGCTCTTCGGGGTTGGTTGTGGAACGGAAGCCGGTTCGGGTTGTTGGGTGGTGTTTGGCACACTGTTGGGTCCTGAGGCAACAGGGCCGGGTTTTGCCCGGGTTTGTTTGTTTCTGGTTTCCTGGCTGCATCGATCATGCATGGTTCGCTCCTTTGGGGGTGTTGTGTGTGGGGTGTGTGGTACGGGGTTGTTGTTTGAGAACTACATAGTGGACGCGAGCATCTTTTATAAGAAGCAATTTCCAAGATATGAACCTGGATCTGGCTGCATCGTTTGGTGTGGTTGGTTTCGTGGTTCTCTCGAGTGTTTTTTGTTTTTGATCTTTGTGGTCAAGTTTTTAAGAGCACACGGTGGATGCCTTGGCATTAGGAGCCGAAGAAGGACGTAGGAATCTGCGATAAGCCTGGGGGAGTCGATAACCGGACTGTGATCCCAGGGTGTCCGAATGGGGAAACCCCGCTGAGCGCGCGAGTGACTCAGTGACCCGCATCTGAACACATAGGGTGCGTGGAGGGAACGCGGGGAAGTGAAACATCTCAGTACCCGCAGGAAGAGAAAACAATAGTGATTCCGTTAGTAGTGGCGAGCGAACGCGGATCAGGCTAAACCGTTCCATGTGTGATAGCCGGCGGGCGTTGCATGGTCGGGGTTGTGGGACTTTCCGTTCCAGTTCTGCCGGACTGGTGAGGTGAGAGCGCGTGCATAGGTGAACGGTTTTGAAAGGCCGGCCAGAGAGGGTGTTAGTCCCGTAACCGTAATGTTGTGCGCCGCCTGGGAAGTATCCCAAGTAGTACGGGGCCCGAGAAATCCCGTGCGAATCTGTCAGGACCACCTGATAAGCCTAAATACTCCCTAATGACCGATAGCGGACCAGTACCGTGAGGGAAAGGTGAAAAGTACCCCGGGAGGGGAGTGAAACAGTACCTGAAACCGTGTGCTTACAATCCGTCGGAGCAGCCTTGTAGTTGTGACGGCGTGCCTTTTGAAGAATGAGCCTGCGAGTTAGTGTTACGTCGCGAGGTTAACCCGTGTGGGGGAGCCGTAGCGAAAGCGAGTCTGAATAGGGCGTTGCAGTGGCGTGATCTAGACCCGAAGCGAAGTGATCTACCCATGGCCAGGTTGAAGCGACGGTAAGACGTCGTGGAGGACCGAACCCACTTCAGTTGAAAATGGAGGGGATGAGCTGTGGGTAGGGGTGAAAGGCCAATCAAACTTCGTGATAGCTGGTTCTCCCCGAAATGCATTTAGGTGCAGCGTTGCGTGTTTCTTGCTGGAGGTAGAGCTACTGGATGGCTAATGGGCCCTACAAGGTTACTGACGTCAGCCAAACTCCGAATGCCGGTAAGTGAGAGCGCAGCAGTGAGACTGTGGGGGATAAGCTTCATAGTCGAGAGGGAAACAGCCCAGACCACCAACTAAGGCCCCTAAGCGTGTGCTAAGTGGGAAAGGATGTGGAGTTGCGAAGACAACCAGGAGGTTGGCTTAGAAGCAGCCATCCTTAAAAGAGTGCGTAATAGCTCACTGGTCAAGTGATTCCGCGCCGACAATGTAGCGGGGCTCAAGTACACCGCCGAAGTTGTGGCATTCAGGTATTAGCTAAGCCCTTGTGGTTCAGGCGCCTGGATGGGTAGGGGAGCGTCGTGTGGGCGGTGAAGTCGCGGTGTAAACCAGCGGTGGAGCCTACACGAGTGAGAATGCAGGCATGAGTAGCGAAAGACGGGTGAGAAACCCGTCCGCCGAATGATCAAGGGTTCCAGGGTCAAGCTAATCTGCCCTGGGTAAGTCGGGACCTAAGGCGAGGCCGACAGGCGTAGTCGATGGACAACGGGTTGATATTCCCGTACCGGCGAAAAACCGCCCATGTTGAACAGGGGATACTAACCGCCCGAGACCTGCCCGACACCCCTTGTGGGTGAAGGGTTTTGGTGGAGCGCGGGACCTGATCCTGGGAGGCAAGCGTATTAACAGGTGTGACGCAGGAAGGTAGCCGAGCCGGGCGATGGTTGTCCCGGTCTAAGGATGTAGGGCGAACGGTAGGCAAATCCGCTGTTCATGATGCCTGAGATCTGATGGGACCCCCGTATGGGGGGATTTGGTGATCCTATGCTGCCGAGAAAAGCATCGACGCGAGGTTTTAGCCGCCCGTACCCCAAACCGACACAGGTGATCAGGTAGAGAATACTAAGGCGATCGAGAGAATTATGGTTAAGGAACTCGGCAAAATGCCCCCGTAACTTCGGGAGAAGGGGGGCCCCAACCTTGAACACCACTTGCTGGTGGGAGGGGATCGGGGCCGCAGAGACCAGGGGGAAGCGACTGTTTACTAAAAACACAGGTCCGTGCGAAGTCGCAAGACGATGTATACGGACTGACTCCTGCCCGGTGCTGGAAGGTTAAGAGGACCGGTTAGCCGCAAGGCGAAGCTGAGAATTTAAGCCCCAGTAAACGGCGGTGGTAACTATAACCATCCTAAGGTAGCGAAATTCCTTGTCGGGTAAGTTCCGACCTGCACGAATGGAGTAACGACTTCCCCGCTGTCTCAACCATAAACTCGGCGAAATTGCAGTACGAGTAAAGATGCTCGTTACGCGCAGCAGGACGGAAAGACCCCGAGACCTTTACTATAGTTTGGTATTGGTGTTCGGAGTGGCTTGTGTAGGATAGGTGGGAGACGTTGAAGCCCGGACGCCAGTTCGGGTGGAGTCATCGTTGAAATACCACTCTGGTCACTTTGGACATCTAACTTCGGCCCGTAATCCGGGTCAGGGACAGTGCCTGATGGGTAGTTTAACTGGGGCGGTTGCCTCCTAAAAAGTAACGGAGGCGCCCAAAGGTTCCCTCAGCCTGGTTGGCAATCAGGTGTCGAGTGTAAGTGCACAAGGGAGCTTGACTGTGAGAGAGACATCTCGAGCAGGGACGAAAGTCGGGACTAGTGATCCGGCGGTACATTGTGGAATGGCCGTCGCTCAACGGATAAAAGGTACCTCGGGGATAACAGGCTGATCTTGCCCAAGAGTCCATATCGACGGCATGGTTTGGCACCTCGATGTCGGCTCGTCGCATCCTGGGGCTGGAGTAGGTCCCAAGGGTTGGGCTGTTCGCCCATTAAAGCGGTACGCGAGCTGGGTTTAGAACGTCGTGAGACAGTTCGGTCCCTATCCGCTGCGCGCGCAGGAAATTTGAGAAGGGCTGTCCTTAGTACGAGAGGACCGGGACGGACGAACCTCTGGTGTGTCAGTTGTACTGCCAAGTGCACCGCTGATTAGCTACGTTCGGATGGGATAACCGCTGAAAGCATCTAAGCGGGAAGCTCGCTTCAAGATGAGATTTCCATACACCTCGTGTGTGAGAGGCCCCCAGCCAGACCACTGGGTTGATAGGCCGGATGTGGAAGCGAGGACTAAAGACTCGTGAAGCTGACCGGTACTAATAGGCCAACAACTTACACCACCAAGAAAACAAGAATGCTTGCGTCCACTATGTGGTTCCCAACCAACAACCCTTCACAGGGTTCACCGTTGAAGGAACATAACTGAATACAACACCACAGCTCCCTAACCGGAGCATGTTGTAACCACAAAGATTTCCCCACCCCATAACAGGGTGCGGGTCGAAGGGTTACGGCGGTCATAGCGTGGGGGAAACGCCCGGTCCCATTCCGAACCCGGAAGCTAAGACCCACAGCGCCGATGGTACTGCACCCGGGAGGGTGTGGGAGAGTAGGTCACCGCCGGACACACATTGGTCGAGGCCCCGAACCACCAGGTTCGGGGCCTCCCACATTTAA
>NZ_JBIVQC010000018.1:0-1426 GCF_044754925.1 Pseudarthrobacter sp. NPDC092424
GGCTCTTCGCAGTTGAGGGTGTAGTCGAGGGTCGGCGGCTGGTTCGTGGATAGACGTCGAGGTCTTCCAGGATGGAAGTTCTCACACTGCCCATCTGCCGGAAGACCTCGACTTGCACCACCCTACGTTCGCGACCCCTGACCTCACCACGTTCTGCCGTCTCGATGAGCTCGGCCTCGAAGCCATCGGCCAGTTGATCGAGCCCGACCGGGCGGTACTCGAGTGCCGCGTCGTTGACGATGACCCGTGGTGTCGGAAGTGCGGCGCCGAGGGCGTGCCGCGCGACACCGTGACGCGTCCGCTCGCGCACGAGCCGTTCGGGCACCGGCCCACGACGCTGCTGGTGCGGGTGCGCCGCTACCGGTGCGGCCACTGCCGCCGCACCTGGCGGCAGGACACGACGAACGCGGCGGCGCCGCGGGCGAAGATCTCCCGCGGCGGGGTCGGGTGGGCGCTGAAGGCGATCGTGGTCGACCACCTCACCGTCTCCCGCGCCGCGGCAGGCCTGGGTGTGTCGTGGCACACCGCGAACACCGCGATCCTCGCCGAGGGCAAGCGGCGGCTGATCGACGATCCGGCCAGGTTCGACGGCGTCACCACGATCGGCGTCGACGAGCACGTCTGGCGTCACACCCGGTTCGGTGACAAGTACGTGACCGTGATCATCGACCTCACGCCCGCCCGCAACAAGACAGGTCCCGCACGGCTGCTGGACATGGTCGAGGGTCGGTCGAAGGCGGTGTTCAAGCAGTGGCTCGCCGCCCGGCCCAAGGAGTGGTCGAAGCAGATCGAAGTGGTCGCGATGGATGGGTTCAGTGGGTTCAAGACCGCCGCGTCCGAGGAACTCCCCGACGCGGTCCCGGTGATGGATCCGTTCCATGTCGTCCGGCTCGCCGGTGACGCCCTGGACCGGACCCGGCAGAGGGTTCAGCAGGACACTCTCGGGCACCGCGGTCACGCCGGGGACCCGCTCTACGGGGTCCGCCGCACCCTCCACACCGGCGTGAGCTTCCTCACCGAGAAGCAGACCGCACGGCTGGACGCGGTGTTCGCGGTCGAGGAGCACGTCGAGGTCGAAGCGACCTGGGGCATCTACCAGCGCATCGTCGCCGCCTACCGCGAACCCGACAAGAAGAAGGCGAAGGAGATGATGCGGTCGGTGATCGATTCCGTCAGCAGCGGCGTCCCCGCGATGCTGGCCGAGATTCGCCGGCTCGGTCGGACGTTGAAGCAGCGCGCCGCGGACGTCCTCGCGTTCTTCGACCTGCCCGGCACGAGCAACGGTCCGACAGAGGCGATCAACGGCCGACTCGAGCACCTCCGCGGCTCCGCGCTCGGCTTCCGCAACCTCGCGAACTACACAGCCAGGAGCCTGCTCGAGGCCGGAGGTTTCAGACCCTCGCTACACCCTTGATTCCGAAGAGCC
>NZ_JBIVQC010000019.1:0-1350 GCF_044754925.1 Pseudarthrobacter sp. NPDC092424
GCTCGGCTTCCGCAACCTCGCGAACTACACAGCCAGGAGCCTGCTCGAGGCCGGAGGTTTCAGACCCTCGCTACACCCTTGATTCCGAAGAGCCCGTTATGTGGTCAATTCTAGTTTTGCAGTGCGTCACAGAAGTGCCCCTTGTACTAAACTACCCAAGTGGCGCGATGTTTTCGACCGCTATTATATTGCTCTTGGCTATTGGTGCCGTAAAGCCGGATGGAACCTCCAATTTTGCGGATGCAAAGTTTCTTGTGAAAGATATGAATGTTAAACCTCAAAATAGGCCGTTTGGCTAGTGGCGGCGGTAGCGGGCTTCTGCGACGTCGCTCCTTCTGGTACGTATTCGGAGTGTTGGCGTCCACCGCCTCCACTTACATCCTTTTTTTGTGTTTCACTATGCGGGCTTCGCCGGACGAGGTGGGTCTTTTTGCGCTTATTGCTGCAGGTGTAACAACGCTCGTGCAGTTCCTCGATGGGGTGTCGTCCCAGCGCATTACGCAAAGTCGCCCCCATCTGGTGAAACTGAATCGCGACGAAGACCAATCAGTGAACTTCCTCAACGCCGGCCGACTGGTCATCCTGATTGCCGCAGCTTCTGCCGTCTCGATAGTCTGGCTCCTGTTTGACTCAGACTTGGGCCCTTGCGTCGGCGTGCTGCTTCTTGGGCAGGGGGCCTACTCGCATGCGGTTAGTACGCGCATTTATGGTGACTCACCGGTGCCCCTTGTCCGCCTACAGTTTTTTAACTTTGTCATTTTCTGCATCGCCTCGGTAGCCGTACTGACGCTTACGTCTGAGCTTACTGCAGCATCGCTGCTCTTGATCAGCGGGATTTCCTCGAGCTTCGCATCTTTCCCTTTCCTCTTTTGTGATGTTAGGAGGCGGCGCAAGATGGCTCACCCATTTCGTCAAGAGTGGGAATTGCTCTTTGCTGGTTCTTGGCGCAATATCGCAAGCCTTGTGGCGTATCAGGCTGTAAATGCTCTGGGCGGCGCAACGGATTCTTTGTTGACCTCAATTAGTGGGCTCCGCACGGCGGCTGAGTACCAAGTTATTCGTCGTCCAATGTTGGCCTTAAGCAGCCTCAACGTTGCGCTAGGGCAAAGTGCTATCAATAAATACTCTCGTGGTGATGCGCGTCTATGGAAGCGCTCCTTGCTAAAGCTCCTGCCTGTGCTCCTGGCCTGGCCCATTATGGGATATTTAGGCCTCGTGGTGGTGCGGTTCCTCACCCCGCCCGCTTATGAGATATCGGGCTCTTCGCAGTTGAGGGTGTAGTCGAGGGTCGGCGGCTGGTTCGTGGATAGACGTCGAGGTCTTCCAGGATGGAAGTTCTCACACTGCCCA
>NZ_JBIVQC010000020.1:0-1260 GCF_044754925.1 Pseudarthrobacter sp. NPDC092424
CTGGCAGTACGTCACGATGGTCCCTTCGCCCGGGAGCTTGTCCAGGTGCCACATGATGCGGCCGGCGCCTAGCTGGGCAGAGCCGGGGATATGCCCGACGGCGTGCTCGGACCGGTTCCGGACATCCAGCAGCAGCGCGGCGTCGAAGCTGTCCAGTTCCTCGGGCTGGACCAGCCGCGGCGTGCTCATCGGCAGGCCCTCGAGCCCGGTGACGTAGCCGGCCACGTTGTCGATGCCCACGCGGACCAGGTGGTCCCGCATCTGCTGCGCCGCCTCCTGGTCCGGCGCCAACAGCACCAGCGGGTTCCTGTCCTTCTCCGGATCCACAACCCAGGCGCCGTAGCTCGCCATCCTGCCGGCAGGGATGTTCAGGGACCGGGGCACCGTGCCCTGGTGTACTTTGCGGTTGGGGCGGGTGTCCACAAAGGTGACCGTGTCCTGTTCCAGGCCGTTCACGACGGCGGCCGCGTCCAGTTCCTGCAGGGGCGCCCGCTCACCCATGACTGCGGGGCCTTCACGGTTTTCGCGCTTCATCCGCGCGAAGTAGGCGTGGGCGTCCGGCTGGCCGTCGAGGAGTTCGTTGATGAAGCCCTGCTCGTCGTTGGCCGCCAGGTAGGGGCCCCACCAGGCGTAAAGCCGCTCGTAGCCCACCGTTGAGGAGGGGATGGCACCAAGTGCCTTGCCGCAGGCGCTGCCAGCCCCGTGGGCCGGGTGGACCTGGACGTAGTCCGGCAGGGTCAGGAACTTGTCCCGCAGGCTGGCGAACAGCTGTTTGGCGCCCTCGAACCGGGTATCAACGCCGCCGGCTGCCTCGTCCAGGAGGTCCGGTCGTCCCAGGTCACCGGAGAACACGAAGTCACCGGAGAGCAGGTAGCCGGGCTGGTCGCTGAACGCGCCGTCAGTGACCAGGAAGGACAGGTGCTCGGGAGTGTGGCCGGGGGTGTGGACGGCTTTGATGCTGATGTTGCCGATGGTGATCGTGTCGCCGTCGTAGAGGCGTTCGCCGTCGAATTCGTACTGCCAGTCGGGACCGCCCTCGCCGGAGACGTAGATCTTCGCGCCCGTGGCTGCAGCGAGTTCGCGGGTGCCGGAGAGGTAGTCGGCGTGGATGTGGGTCTCGGTGACGGCCACGATCTCCATGCCGTTCTTCGCGGCAAGCTCCTGGTAGACCGCGATGTCGCGGCGGCCGTCGACAACAACGGCAGTGCCGTTGGCCTGGCAGCCGATGAAGTAGCTGGCCTGGGCGAGGTCTTCGTCGTA
>NZ_JBIVQC010000021.1:0-1132 GCF_044754925.1 Pseudarthrobacter sp. NPDC092424
TTCGGGGGATTCGCCACCCGCGGTACCCAGCTCTTCGCTGTCTCCCTCGCGGCGACTTAGAAAACAATACACCCCACCCAACCCCACCGCAAATCGAGCACATGGCCTGATGCAACACGTCAAAATCCCTGCAATGACGCGGAATTTGGTGCTCCCACGCGTTCCACGGCACTGCAAAGGCATACAGCGGGTTTCTATGGACTGGCTCACAGTGGTGGCATTTTCAGAAAGACGGCCAGTCTTTCGCCGCGGCGACTCACAGGGCTCTCGCCGGCACTCGGCGCGGTTTCAGGGTGCGGTTTTTCCAAGGTTCGGTTTTTCAGGGTGCGGTCGGGGGCTTGGAAGGCGTCCGATGCACCGTCCACAAGGACCGTCCCAGCCGGCGGCCGGACTGGACTGCCCGGTGGACGCCGTATGCCCATCGACGGTGCTCCTATAGGCGTCAAATCGCTGTTTCCGGGAAGTACGAAGGCCAACCGCTCGCATGAAGCGATTCGGACCGGGGGCGACCGAATCGCGGGCGTGGTTCGCGTTGCGGTCACCCGCGCCGGCTTGGTCAACGATGAGGAGTATGTAACCGCGAAGCCTGGCTGGTTCCTGGGGCAGACGTCCGGGCTCGGCAGCCAGTGCCGGATCTTAGAGCCCAGGGCGCCGGCGAACCCGCCGCCGGCCCGGTCAGCCAGCCCTGGCCGATCCCTGATTCCTTGTTCCAGACCAGTTGCTTGGGAGCTGCAGCGGACTCCGGCAGCACGACGTCGCTCTGATCATCGATCCCTACCACGTGAGACGGGCGGCTGAAGAACCCCAACCGTCCAGGACGTCGCGTCCGCCCAACACTGGCTGGGAATGCGCCCGTGGCGGCACCCCACCGGTCCACCGGCACCGAGGGGCCTCATCCGTCATTCAGATGCGGAAGCATTCTGCATAGTGGTCCCTTAGCGGACGACGCGGCAAACATACAGGCGGCATGAACACCCATCACGCAGAACATTCACCGGGAAGAGCCGGGCGACGGGGGCGCCCGTGGGGTGTGGGTGTTAAATGTGGGAGGCCCCGAACCTGGTGGTTCGGGGCCTCGACCAATGTGTGTCCGGCGGTGACCTACTCTCCCACACCCTCCCGGGTGCAGTAC
>NZ_JBIVQC010000022.1:0-1122 GCF_044754925.1 Pseudarthrobacter sp. NPDC092424
TCGGCTTCCGCAACCTCGCGAACTACACAGCCAGGAGCCTGCTCGAGGCCGGAGGTTTCAGACCCTCGCTACACCCTTGATTCCGAAGAGCCGGTTATAAGACGCTATGGGCCAGCAGGCCAACCGGGCAGGCAAGGTCAACTGCACGCTTCGACAGCCTATCTGTCTGTTTCAGATTTTGTGGCAATCAGACCGAGGCGCAGGTTTTACTATCTTGCCTTCAGACACCTGCCTCCGCTCATCGTTACAATGCTGCTCTGCGGCCTCTTGAATAAGCTATTTCCCGAACTCTGGACACTCCCTTACCTGCTCACAGCGACCTTCTCCTCAGTGCTGCTCGGGAGCTTCCGTGAAGTACTGCGACGAGGCATCTACCTTTCCGAGCGCCTCGTACACCTCTACAATGTCGTCGTTATCAACTTAACCGCAGTCTTGACAGAGTTCTTCAGTCATTCAGCTTGGTTGGCTGCTGTGACGCCATCACTTGAGGGAATTGTCGATAACATTTGGTCCTCCCTGTTCGTCAGCTTGATTTTCGTGGCTTTCATCGAGCTTTCATCGCATAAGTACCCGGTCAGCCGTTTAGAAGAACGCAAGAACGTCACCTTACAATTTGTGACTTCCTCGCTGGTAAATATCGAGAGCAGATTCGGTGACCTCATCAATGCCTTGTTTGGCCGCGATCTACTGCTCAATCAATTGATGAGAGCAATATTGGTCTTCGAAGACATGAACCGACCCGCATGGATACGGCTTATCGAGCGCGTACTGGTCCGAGTTCCTGGCATAAAGATGACCGTCGGTGTAGCCCAAGTCCTCTCGGACCGGCCACTATCAGACTTTGACTCCATCAGGCATGCACACAAGCTGTTGACTGAGCGAAATGAGGAAGTCAAAAACTCGGCAAAGCCTGAAAAGGAGCAAGAACGACTGAAGCAGTTGATTGAAATGTACAATCCCGACAAGAAGTACGTTGAAGAGGTCCTTTCGGTGTACAGTCTGATTTCGTCTGGGAACTGGGCTGCTAAAGGGGCTCTTCGCAGTTGAGGGTGTAGTCGAGGGTCGGCGGCTGGTTCGTGGATAGACGTCGAGGTCTTCCAGGATGGAAGTTCTCACACTGCC